>JAHJNL010000025.1 GCA_018820855.1 Pseudomonadota bacterium
CACGGAAGTTAAGCTCTTCTGCGCCGATGGTACTGCATGGGTGACTATGTGGGAGAGTAGGACGCCGCCGATTTCTTTATATAAAAAGCCCCGTACAGTAGAAACTGTACGGGGCTTTTTTGCGTTATATCTCTTCTGTTAAGAGCGAACTGGACGACTCAGTGCACTTTGGCTTTATGAATATTCCGCTGCACACCTGCTTTCCCCTCCATATACAAGTCTTTTGAATTGTGGTAAATGGTAATGCCTTAACCTTGAGCAGGAAATATATTTTTCCTGGGCAAAGAAAATAAGCTCCTTCATATTGACGACTATGCGAGGGCGCAACAGTTTCTTTTCTGACAACTCAACGTTCGCTTTGCTGTTTGCTGAACTGCTGGTTCATGGCTTCCTCAAACACTACTTTCGATCAAAACTCCTAATTTTCTTCCCTACTGTTTTTCCGGCAATGCAGGATATTCTTGTCCTCTATCTTTCTTATCATCCTTAACCTCCCTCGGCAGCACAGATATCAGTTGACTTTCAACAGGTAACGATTACCCAACATGTTGAATGCAGTTTTAGCCGCATCTACCTTATATTTAATAAAATATGGTGGCCATTTTTTTGTTTTTCGGACAAACTTTAAGAAATAGCGTACTAAAAGCATCTGGTAACTATACCCTGATATGTTTGAAAGAGATTGCTTATCCGCTGATTTCTGGAGAAGCCGTTGTCAGGACAATTCAAAATATGATAGACATAAATAAGAGGGGAAAATATCCTGGGCCTGGAAATTTCGAACGAAATGGCATTATACTGACATCTTGGAATCATTTTGATAGTTGGAAAGTCACCATCTTGGGTCATGTATTGTGGCAAGAGCGTTTTAGAGAAAACATGGAGATCGCATGCAAGCAGTTATCCAACTCATCAAATCAAATGAAGATTGGCTCATGGAGAGGATTTTGATGTATGCCGAAAAAACGGGATATACAGCCTATACTTCAACCCTCAAGGAGGCGTGGAGACTTTCTATCTCCGGGTTATCCAAGTCAATCATTATAGCTTTAAAACAGTTGGATGCTCCTCCAGAATTTAATCCAGAGTATGATTTTGTCTCTGACCCCATAGCCCAGTTTGGTGTACTTGAGGCTCAACTGCATAGGAAAAGAGGAATAAGCCTTTCCATGTTTATGGGCCTTTTCAAATACTATAGGCAGTCATATGTTGATCTGCTTGAGACTGTCGACGGTAATACACTTGACCGCAAAACGTGCACCCTGTTTGTCAATCGTATCTTCGATATTATTGAAATCTCGTTTTGCACTGAATGGCTTGGAATAGAAGATGATCAAGTCATCATAAAAATGCAAAAAAGCAATAGGGATATGACCAATGAAAAAAACAGATATCTGACGATATTTGAAAGCATTCCTAACCCTATCTTTCTCATCGGTCATGATGGCGTTATCCAAAATATGAATGCTATTGCCTCAAACTCTTTTACCACAGAGTCTGTAGCCGGTGGACATTACTACCATCCACAGTCGGGTAGTGGCCAGAATGATACTATGGTATCTAAGAAAACAAGCGCTGATAGTGAAATGACAGTTTTCTGTTTGTTGCCATGGCTGCAAAAGGAGTTGCAGGATTTCAAGGAAGGCAAACTTGAACAAAATCCTTTTATTAAGGAAACCACCATTTCCAACAAAGACTTAAAATTTAATGTACAGATCTCAGCGATGCTCGATGTGAGCCATAAATTCGAGGGGATGATATTGATACTGGAAGATATCACGAAACTCGCTGCCGCAGAAAAAGAGGTTAAAAAGCTGGCCGGGCTTATTCCAATTTGTTCCTATTGTAAGAATATCCGAGATGACAAAGGATATTGGAATCAACTTGAGAAATACATCCAGGACCATTCTGAAGTGGAATTTAGCCATGGCATCTGTCAGGAATGCGCCAAGAAATACTATCCTGACTTAGACATCTTTGAGGACTGACAAAATTTACGGCATGCCGCAATACCGATTTCTTCAAGGTTTTATCATCCCCTTTTCCTCTCCTCCTTGACAGTTTTTTTTTTTCAGGCTACTACTTTTATCGATTATAAATAATTTTTCCTGTTTCATCCCAGTTTAAATATCTCTAATATTCTCAAGGTGTTTCAATGGCGCACACACCCCTTTCCCTTGTCGTCCTCGCCGCCGGCAAAGGGACTCGAATGAAATCAAATCAGGCAAAAGTTCTGCATGAACTTTTTTATGCCCCAATGCTGCACCATGTTCTCAACGCAGCTGCCCCTTTGCAGCCTGCAAAAACTGTTGTGGTCGTTGGTCATCAGCGCCAGACCGTGGAGGAAAGCCTTGCTGAATATTCTGTTGAAACAGTGACCCAGAAAGAACAATTGGGTACAGGTCATGCTGTCCTCTGCACCGAACCAGTCTTAGGAAATATAAAAGGCACTGTTATGATTCTCTGCGGCGATACCCCGCTCATCCGCAGCGAAACCCTGCAGGCCATGGTCACTGAACATCAGACTCACGAGGCAATACTTACGGTGATGACAACGTTTCTCGACACCCCTACCCATTATGGTCGAGTTATCTGTGATATCGACGACATGGTACTGTCAATTGTCGAAGAAAAAGACGCCAGCCCAGAGCAGAAGAGGATACAGGAAATCAACGCCGGAATTTACTGTGTCGATGCAGAGTTTCTTTTTGCCCATCTTCTTTCCATTGGCACAGATAACAGCCAGGGAGAAGTTTACCTCACAGATATCGTCTCTCTTGCCGTAAGAGAAGGATACCGCGTGCACAAATTCATCAATCCTTCCGCACAGGATATTCTTGGCGTGAACTCCCGTGTTGAACTTGCCGAGGCTCAGCGTGAACTGCAACTCAGGAGAAATCGTCAACTTATGTTAAACGGTGTCGGAATGATATCTCCTGATACTATTCTGGTCTCTCCTAAGACAAACATAGCTCAAGATGTCATCCTCCACCCAGGGGTTCAACTCAGCGGCGAGTCTACTATCGCATCGGGCTGTGTCATTGAAACAGGTGCCCTCCTTCATAATGTCAATCTTGCCGCTGACTGCCGGATAGGGGCTTATAGTTGTCTGAAAGAATGCAGTCTGCAGGCTGAAACGATTATTCCTCCTCACAGCAGTTCCTGTTGCTAACAACTATTGTACCGGATTCTTTATGCTTCTTGTCAACGAACAACCTGTCACGTTCGACAACGCCGGAGAAGTGACCATAGGTGAAATTGCTGATCGTTATAAACCTGGTGCCGATATCTTCATAATCAACGGTTACCCGGTAGCAGCCGAGGCTCTCGTCAGGGATGGTGATTCCTGCACTCTTATACGCAGGGGCGAAATTCCCACACCGGAAGAAATGCACATCTTGCTGTCGGCCAGACATACTCCCGGTATCCAGTATAAAATCAGGAAAAGTAGTATCGCAGTCCTTGGCCTGGGCGGACTCGGTTCCACCGTTGCCGGAGCAATGGCTAAAATCGGTATTGGCAAGATGCTCGTATCCGATTATGATAGGGTTGATCCTAGCAATCTGAATCGACAACACTATTTTGTTGATCAGATCGGAATGATGAAAACCAGGGCCCTGAGGGACAATCTTCTGCGGATGAATCCATCGCTCTCTTTGCAGCTTATTGAAGAGCGATTGACAGAATCTGATATTCCCGCCCTTTTCCGTCATGTTGATGTCTTGATTGAATGTTTTGATGATCCAGCCATGAAGGCTGCCACGCTTCGCTCCGTACTCACGCAGATGCCGAATGTTGCCTATATTGGATCTTCCGGTATGGCAGGATACGGAAAAAATAACAGTATTGTTACCAGAATGATCCGTCCTGGTATCTATATCGTGGGCGACGAAGAATCTGCAGCACGACCAGGACAAGGTCTGATGGCCCCTCGAGTTGGAATCGCTGCTCATCACCAGGCAAACCAGGCTCTCCGCCTGCTGCTGCAAGTTGACCCTGGACGTATCTCTGAAAAATGACTGAGGAACTCTCACATGAGACACCCTCAACCTGCATAAACCTGTACACATAACACAACAGAATGAACATCACTCTCAACGGCAAGCAAAAGGATCTTCCTTCTGCCTCCACTCTTACACAGCTTCTGACCAGTCTCGGACTTCCAGCGGAAACGCTGGTCATCGAGTTAAACGCTTTAATCATCCAGCCTGATTCCTATAGTGAGACAACACTTTCAGAGGGAGATCGCGTGGAAATAATACGATTTGTTGGAGGCGGCTGACATGCTGATCATCGCAGGAACTGAATTCAGGTCCCGACTTTTTCTCGGAACAGGTAAATTCTCCTCTTCGACTGTCATGGCTGAGGCCATAGATGCATCCGGTTGCCAGATGGTTACCGTGGCACTGCGGCGTGTAGATCTGCAAAATCCTGATGACGACATCATGAAGGCCTTGAGTCAGCGCAACTACACATTTCTACCCAATACCTCGGGTGCAAGAGACGCCGAAGAGGCAATCCGCCTTGCTCATCTTGCCCGAGCCGCATCCGGTTCCAACTGGCTCAAACTCGAGGTCACACCTGACCCCAGGACCCTTTTGCCGGACCCGATCGAAACCCTGCGTGCCACCGTTACGCTTGTCAAAGAGGGTTTCATCGTCTTGCCATACATGAATGCAGATCCTATCCTGGCTCTTAAACTTCAGGATGCAGGTGCCGCCGCTGTCATGCCCCTTGGCTCGCCCATTGGCACAAACCAGGGCATTCTCACCGACTTCCAGATAGCAATCATCATTGAACAGGCCCGAGTCCCTGTTGTGGTGGATGCCGGCATTGGTGCTCCTTCCCATGCTGCCTATGCCATGGAAATGGGTGCGGATGCGGTTCTTGTCAATACCGCCATTTCCGTAGCCGGAAATCCAGTTGCCATGGCTACTGCCTTTGCCAAGGCTGTGGAGGCCGGCAGAACTGCATTTGAAGCAGGCCTGGGCCAAAGAAGCAAACAGGCCAGTGCTTCTTCCCCTGAGACTGGCAAACTCTCAGCAAATCTTGATTTCCTCTCCTAAGCGCATGTTCGAGCCTCCCGAATTCAAACAACTCAGCGAACAAATCCTCGGCAGAACGACAGCAGATGTAGAGAAGGCCTTGTCCTGCAAACGCCCCGAGCTCGCCAACCTTGCCGCCCTGCTTTCTCCGGCAGCCGAACCCTACCTGCAGCAGATGGCCGCCCGTGCCTCGGAAATCACCCTGAACAGATTCGGCAGAACAACTCAGCTTTATGCCCCCATCTATCTTTCCAACTACTGCACCAATCGCTGTGTCTATTGCGGATTTTCAGCAGACAATCATATCAAACGAAAGTGTCTGACACTGGATGCGGCTGAATCCGAGGCTGCAATTCTTCATGATCGTGGATTTCGCCATATTCTTCTCGTCTCAGGGGAGGCTGAAAATGCCGTAAACGTTGAGTACATGGAAGCAATTGCCCTTCGCTTGCGTGACAAGTTCGCTGCAGTTTCAATTGAAATTCAGCCCTTGTCCACAGAAGACTATCATCGACTTTTTCTCGCAGGAATTACAGCAGTCGCCGTTTATCAGGAGACCTATGACCGTGATCTCTACAGAAAGGTCCATCTCTCCGGCAAAAAAACTGACTATGACTACCGGCTGCAAACCCCTGCCCGCGCTGCTGCCGCCGGCATGCGTGAAGTCGGCATAGGTCCCCTCTTAGGCCTCTCCGACTGGCGTGCTGAAGGACTGAGCATTGCTCACCATCTCCATTGGTTGCGGAAACAATTCTGGTCCACAGCCTTTACGGTTTCGTTTCCACGTATGCGACCGGCAGCCGGTGAGTTTGCCCCCCTGCAACTGGTGTCAGAACGAAATCTCAGTCAACTCATCTTTGCCCTTCGCCTTTTTGATCCCGATGTCGGCCTCCTCGTCTCCACCAGGGAGGAAGCCCGTTACCGTGACGGAATGATAGGTCTTGGCCCCACCCGCTACTCAGCAGGATCCTGTACTGCCCCTGGAGGCTATGGCGATAGTGACTCTGAAGGAGAGCAGTTCAGTGTTGGAGACAACAGGTCCCTGGAAGAAGTCTGTGCGGCAATCAGGAAAAAAGGTTTTGATCCTGTATACAAGGATTGGGACAGGGAATTTCAACATTCTACATGAAAAACATCATCTTTACCGATTATGGCAGTTGAGCACATCTGCAATCTATCAAAACTAACTACGCAAACTATTAATCCATTTTCTTCTAATTGAGCGGAGCAAATTATGAGCGATCTAAAAAAAATGTATACCACCATTCTTGGAGACAGCTTTCCCATGGATATGACCATCTCTTTTGGTGACCAGACTCTGGTGTATCGCAAACGCACCTGGGGCATAAAAATGGAAGATGGCTCGATTGATGAACGCGGTATCCGCTACGGCGAGAATCCTGATCAGGAGGCTGCACTTTACGAGTTGGTCAACGGTAACCTGACGCTGGGTAACTGCAGTTTTATCGAGCCCGGCAATGGCCTGGTCTCTGCCATTACCGTGGAAGACATGTTGCAGGTGGGAAAGCATCCTGGAAAAATAAACCTGACAGATGTCGATAACGGCCTCAACATTATCAAGTATCTGACTGATAAGCCCGCTGCTGTTATCCTCAAACACAATAATCCCTGCGGTGCAGCAATAGGGACTACTCTTTTTGATGCCTACAACAAAGCTAACCGCTGCGACCGCATTGCTGCCTTTGGCGGGGCTGTTATCATCAATCGACCGGTAGATAACGATACGGCGCGCTTGATGGCGGAAAACTACCTGGAAGTTGTCTGCGCCCCTGAATTTGAAGAAGGCAGTCTGGAAATTCTCGCAAGTCGGAAAAACCTGCGCGTCATCAGGATGAAAAACATCGACCGCCTGGCCGACTTTGAAAAATTCCGCTTCGTCGATTTCAAGAGTCTCATAGACGGCGGTATCATCGCTCAGCAGTCTGCAGTGAACTCCATTCGTTCCATAAAAGACCTCAAACCTGCAATCGTCACCAGAAAGGGCCAGGAATACAAATGCGACAGAGAGCCGACCCAGCGGGAAATAGATGACATGCTCTTTGGCTGGGCCGTTGAACACGGAGTGACCTCAAACTCGGTCCTCTATATCAAAGATGGCTGCACCGTGGGAATAGGTACCGGCGAACAGGACCGTGTCGGTGTTGCTGAAATCGCGGTTCATAAGGCCTATATCAAATATGCCGACATCCTCTGTTTCGACGCCTATAAGATCCCTTACGCAGATCTCTGCCTGGAAATCTCCAAAGGAACACGAGACAAAGCGGAGAAAGAGGCCATAGACGCCCAGGTCCAGAAAGACCGGGCAAATCTGCCGGGTTCCGTCATGATTTCAGACGCCTTTTTCCCATTCAGAGACGGTGCCGATGTCGGAATCAGTCAGGGAGTGACCGCCATCCTCCAGGCAGGTGGTTCCATGCGTGACTTTGAGACCATCGAGGCCTGCAATGAAGCAAATCCGAAGGTAGCCATGATGTTCACCGGGCAACGCTCATTCAAACATTAATTGTTACTCTCCAGAGTGAAGGCTGAAGGTAACATGATCCTTTTGCACGGTTAACTCCGATCCCCCCGGTATAGACAAAAAAAGCGGGAAAGGCTACCAGCCCTACCCGCTTTTTGCTTATCAGCTTCCCCTCTCCAGGGAAACCATTATTTACCGGAATTCAATTTCATCACCAGTTCCTGGGCACTCACCAGACGAACTCGCTCCAGAAATTTCCCCCGACAGGTGGTCAATGCAGAAAGCGTTGCCTCGTTGGGATGTCCTATACCTATTGCCCACCCCTCCTTTTCTGCACTCAGCACCAGCTTTTCCAACTGTTTACAGACCTTATCCGGAGAATGGACATTATCGAGAAAGATATGACGTCGTGCAGCAGGAACATTGGCAGCACGCGCGGCAGCAAGCCCCTGACTGGCAGCTGTGGTGAAACTGTCCACATAAAACATGCCCTGGGCGTGAACCAGTTCCATCAGGTCCGCCATAACAGCCCGATTTTCCGTATAGAGAGAGCCCATGTGGTTGTTCATTCCGACGGCATGCGGAACGCCTTGAAGATTTTGATAAAAGAGTGCTTTCTGCTGATTCCGGTCCTGCCCGGTCAGCAGAGCGCCCTGCCCTGGGTCCCATTCTTTACTCTTCGGTTCCATGGGCAGATGCAAGAGAACGACCCGCCCGGTCTGAAAGGCCTGCTCTTCAAGTTCCGGGGTAAACGGAGCCGAGGGCAGAAAAGAAAAGGTCAGGTTTATCGGCAGAGCAAGAAGCTGGGAGCCGATCTTTTCATGATATCCCATGTCATCAATAATAATCGCCACCATGGGTAGGCTGGAAGCTCCATCCGGCTGCAGATCCGGCGGCAACTCAGGGATAACGGGATAAGGTTCTTCAAAGACAATATCAGCCCAGTTATGTGCTTGCGAGGCGCCATGGGCAACCGTGGTCCTGAAAAATATCACGTAGCCTGCAGCTCCCATGGAAAAGAGCAGGAGTCCGAATAGAATCAGAAAGGAAAAGAATCTGGTGGTAAACACTTTTCCATGACTCTTTTTTTTTCTTCTCCCTGTAGGAGCTCTTTTTTTTCTTTTACTACTCTGAATCATAACTCACCAAACACCAGGCAACGTCCCCAGTTAACTCGTGTAAAATCCGCTTCAGGAAAGGGCAATAGCGTCCTATTTATTTCTTGTCAGCACATATTCTGCCAAGACACGCAGAGTCTTTACTGGAGGCAAAACACTTTCATCTGAAAAAATATCCAACTCTGCAACAGCATCTGCAATAAGATTCTCTGCCCGATTACGACTCAAAGAAAATCCGTCATATTTGTCAATCAAAGCAAAGGCCTCGGAAAATCCTGTGCGACGTGCTTCATCATTTTCCAGAAGGAAAAGCAATCTTTGCTTATCCTTCTGGGTGGCGGAGGTCAAGGCGGAAATAAGAGGAAGGGTCATCTTCTCTTCCTGGAAATCATTGCCTACAGCCTTGCCGGTCTGTTTTGCATCCCCCTGATAATCAAGGAGATCATCAACAATCTGAAAGGCCGTGCCCAGGTTCAGGCCGTAACGGGACAAGGCCTGCTGCTGAGACAAAGAGGCCCCTGCGGCAAGCGCTCCGACCTCACAGGTGGCGGCCAGGAGCAAGGCTGTTTTCCCCCTGATCACAGAAAAATAATCCTCTTCGGAAAGGTTGTGGTTCCTGGCATTACGGAGTTGCAGGAACTCCCCGTCAACCATGGCATTTGTGGCCCGGCAGAAAATCTCAAGGGCTGCACGGCCGCCATGGGAACCGATCAGAAACATGGAACGGGAATGCAGAAAATCACCGCCGAGTATGGCTGCTATTTCGCCAAAGGCCTTGCTCACGGAAGGTTTTCCACGGCGGGTATCTGCCCGGTCTATCACATCATCGTGAAAGAGAGTGGCGGCATGGAGATATTCAAAGGCAATAGCCAGATCATAGATATTATCTCCCTGCAGGCCGCACAGCCGGGCCGCCTGGACAGCAAGCAGAGGACGCAAGCGTTTTCCGCCGTTGAAAATACCATAATCAAGAATCTCGACCAGCAAGGGATCTGCCTGCCCCACCACAGCCTGCAGGTCACAGCGCATGACCTCTTCTATTTTTATTACCTCCGGCCCAATGGCAGCCAACAGCTGATTTTTGGGACTGTTCACTTCTGTATCTTCTGTCATACCTGGAATTCCTTAATTGTCACTCTGTTGCGAAAAAATTCTCTACTTCTTCAAGGGTTCGTACTACCGGTGAAGGCGGCAGACTTGCCCGAAACATGCGGCCGTAGCCCTTTGTATAGAGACGAATATCCATAATTCCAATAACACCTCTGTCACTTGTCGAACGCATGAGACGTCCGACGCCCTGCCTGAGAGTCAGGATGGCCCGGGGAACCTGAAACTGAAAGAAGGGTTTCCCCCCTTCCTCTTCAATGGCCTTCATCCTCGACTGGATCACCGGATCGCTGGGAACTTCAAAGGGGAGTTTGTCGATCAACACACAACTCAGCGAATCACCAGCGACATCTACCCCTTCCCAGAAACTGGCCACTGCCAGAAGAACCGAATCGGTGTTATCGCGAAACTGTTCCAGTAAGGCCTGACGCGAGGCACTGCCCTGCACCAGAACCGGATAATTGAGACGATCTTCAAGAAAATCCGCCAACATATCCATGGCTTTGAAACTGGTGAACAAGACAAGGGCCCGCCCCCTGCTGATCTTTAACAGATCATAGACACGCTGACAAAGAGACTGGTTATAGTTCTCGGCAGTGGGTTCTGGAAATCCATTTTCAGGTACATATAACAGAGTTTGGCCACTGTAGTCAAAGGGCGAATGAAGACGTAATGTTTCACAGGACTCGTCAATACCAAGGCGCTCCCGGACATAGGTGAAGTCGCCGCCTGTGGTAAGCGTGGCAGAGGTCATGACGCAGGATTGCACAGATGAGTAGAGATTTTTCTCAAGTTCGCCTGCCACATGGATAGGAGTCGCCGACAGACTGATAGTCCGTTCCCGCCGCTCATACCAGTGGATAAAACCGCTCTCTCTCATCTGCTCAGTTCCGGCAATATGCAAGAAATTGGCCTGCAGTTCGGCAGCCCGGGTGGCAAACAGATTCCAGACTTCGCCATGCACGGCCAGTTCCTGACAACGCTTGGAGAGCTGATTCAACCCGGCAGCAAAATTATCGACCTCCTCTTGCCATCGATCAGTTTTTTCCAGCAGCGGGATAAGCGGATACCTGCCTCTGGCAAGAGGGAACAGGGAGGCAAAGCCATCAAGACGCTGTTTCAAGCCGCGACCATAACCGACAAGACCATCAAACTCAGAAGACGGCAGAGCTGCTTCGGCCTGCCGCTCAAGATCACCTAAGAGATCCAGGAATTGATACTGGCTGAAATGCTTACCAAAAAAATTCGAGGCCACGTTTTCCAGATGATGCGCCTCGTCAAAGATCACTGCCTGGTATCTGGGGAGAATTTCACCAAAACCTGCCTGGCGCAGGGACAGATCAGAAAAAAAGAGGTGATGATTGACAATGAGGAGCCGTGCTGATCCCGCAAGTTTACGCAGACGATTGACAAAGCAGAGAGCGAATTCCGGGCAGTCACTGCCCAGACACTGATTGGACTGGGCGGAAATCCTGGGCCAGAGCGGTGAGCGGTCAGGAAGCCAGGAGAGCTCGGCTCTGTCACCAGTGGCAGTCGTTTTCAACCAGTGTTCAATCTTATTGCCCTCCCTGTCCTCCACTAATGGCGTTTGAGGACTACTGCGATACTGAAACCAGCGGTAGTGACAGAGATAATTCTGCCTCCCCTTTATACACAGAACGGGAATATCCACGCCCAAGACCTTCTCAAGAAGAGGAATCTCTTTTTTTATAATCTGATCCTGAAGATTAATGGTTGCGGTCGATATCACCACCCGCTGCCCCGAAAGCAGGGCCGGAGCCAGGTACGCCAGGGTTTTTCCGATTCCCGTTTCCGCCTCCACCAGCAGTACCGCAGCCTTCCCGTCTGTCCTCCCCGCTCCCTCTTCAAGGACAGCGGCCACAGCCTCGGCCATCTGCAGCTGCCCCTCACGGGGTTCAAAGGCAGGAAGCCCTGCTGAGAGTTTCCCCCCTGATGCAAATATCTCCTTCACGCAAACTCCTCCAAAACATCCTTTACTATTTCAACCACCTGTGGAGAAGCATCGTCAAGTGCCCTGCGCACGCCCGCAAGAGCCTCCGCAGTGCCAATGATCCCCAAGACACTGACGGCCTCACCGCGAACATGCGGAGGACCACTTGCAAGCGCCTTCAGAAGAGAGGGAATTGCCAAAGAAAGATCCTGGGGATGATGGAATTTCAATTCCTCAAAAAGAACAGAGACGCCTAAGCGAACCGCAAATCGTTCATCATCGAGAATTTCTCCGACCCAATCGTAGTAGAGTGGCTCACGTTTAAACATTTCAAAAATATTTTCCACATACCCCATCTCCAGGAAATCGGCTATGACCTTTTTTAATTCCTCATCACTCACTTCGTCTTTCAAGTCATGTATCCTCCTCTTTTTTTCTCGTGTCATGTGGCAACTGTTGAGGTGGCAAGGGGAACAGACTGAAGCCTATAAAAAGCTGACAAGCAGGCAGTGGAGTAAATTCAATTGCAGAGCTTTGCCTTCAACCTTCAGCCTATTTCCCCAACCAGTTGCGTCATGTGCGATTTCTCAACAGGTTATACGATTTTTGCTTTCCTTTTTCAACCAGCCCTGTACAATCAAGCTGTAGTAACTTCCTGCTGTATTAGCAATTTTTAACCTTAGTTTTTCTTAATAGGGCTCCAGTATGGTTGAACCGCCATCCTCATATCAAGCCGCTCAGACGCGCTCATCGAGCGAATACCTCGAGCCTGGGGAATCAATCGTTATTGTTGATGATTCACCGGAAATCATCCTGATTTTTGAAAGCCTTCTCACCACTGAAGGCTTCACCGTCTTCACTGCCAAAAATGCCACCGAACTCTACCAGATCCTGGAAAAAGAAAATATAGCCTTAATCCTTCTCGACATTGAACTTCCAGACAGAGACGGAACAGAGATACTTGCAGATATTGTCCCCCGTTTTCCAGATCTGGGAATCGTCATGCTCACCGGCAGCCTGGACCTCAATATTGCCCTGAACTGCCTGCGTCAGGGTGCTGATGACTACCTGACAAAACCGGTGACCCTGGAAGAATTCAGTCTGGCTGTCCGCAAAACCCTGCAAAAACGCAAACTGACCATCGACAACCGCAAATACCAGCGGCAACTGGAGCTCACCAACTACAGGACCAGATTTCTGCATCAGCTCAACCTGAAGATGAACAGCGCCTACCTGAGCACTATTGAATTGAATTCTGTTCTCCAGTCTATACTGGTCGGCATCACAGCCGAAGAGGGATTAAAGTTTAATCGTGCCTTTTTACTTCTCTTTAACGAGGAGCATACTGAACTGCAGGGAAAGATGGCCATCGGCCCATCATGCCGGGCTGAGGCAGGTCGTGTCTGGGATGAAATCAAGCAAAAGAACATGCACCTTAGCGATATTCTCGATGAGGTCAGGAATTGCTGCCTGGATGGTGACAGGGAAATTAACAAAATCGTGCAAATCCTGAAAATCCCGGTGAGCGATCATAGTCATATTCTCATACAGGCCTGTACCAAACGCACAAGCATCCTCGTTGAGGAAGGCAAGGCTGAAGGAATTCCTGTATCCTCCGAACTCATTGGCATCCTCGGTGAAAACACCTTTATTGCAACACCTCTTTTCTCTCCCAAGAAATCCCTGGGGGTGCTCATTGCCGACAACTTCGTCACTCGCCATCCTATTACAGAGGATGACATCAATTCCCTTGAGATCTTTGCAAGTCAAGCCAGTCTCGCCATTGAGCACAGCCATCTCTACCAGGATATGCTCAGCAAGATTATAGAACTGGAACAGGTTACCCAGGAACTGGAAAAGAACAAAGACCTTCTCGTAAAAGCTGAACGTTATTCAGCCCTCGGTCATATGTCCGCGCAACTGGTTCATGCCATCCGTAACCCCATCACCTCCATCGGCGGCATTGCCAGGCTCCTTGCAAAAAAAACAACAGAGGAAAAAGACCTCAAATTCCTGGATATGCTTATTCTGGAGTCGGGAAAGATCGAATCCACTCTGGAAGATCTCTTCAACTTTGTGGGTGAAGCTAAGCCGGAAAAATATTTGCGGCCACTCTACCCCCTGATCCGCAAAAGTATCATGCTCTTCTACGGAACCATGAAAAAACAGTCTATCACTTACCAGTTGAATCTTCCTGCCCCTGATCCTCTCATCTTTATGGACTCCAAAATGATCAGACAGATGTTGCATCACCTGATCAGAAACGCTATTGAAGCCATGCCTTCCGGCGGGTTGCTTGGTATTTCCTGTGAAGAGGGTGAAGTTAATGTCACGATCACCATTACCGACACGGGAAGCGGCATTGCCAACGCCAATATGACACGGATTGCAGACCCCTTTTTCACCACCAAAACCTATGGTACCGGCATGGGGCTCACACTGGTTGAAAAAATCATAGCTGAGCACCAGGGACGCTTTTTCCTCAGTCACAGTGATGAGGGAGGCATGGTCGCCAAGATTAGCCTCCCGAAAACAGAAAGAGAAAATGTCGACCCGCAGCAATAGCCCTGACGGTCACTTTTTTCACCCTTCCCCCACCTCTTTCCCCTCTGCCCTCCCTTCCCCGCGCAAACCGGAAAGAAAAGCTCCGAATATGGAAAGACCTGCAGTCAGACTGAGAGTAACCTGCAGTGCATACATAAAATTCGGGACCTGGTCCTGCTGAAAATTCTTCAGATCAAGTCCTCCGCTTATATGTGAGAAAATCAGACCAAACACCAGCCCCGCCAGGGAGACACCTGCCAACATCCCAAAGTTTCTTGCCGTTGCCAGCATTCCGGAACTCACCCCTGTCTGATCATGCCTGATTTTCTCAAGAACAGAGGCACTGTTAGGGGAGAGGAACAGGGCCTGGCCGGCACCGAGAAGCATCAAACGCCAGGCAACCGCAATGGCTGAACTGTCAACAGAGAGAAAACAGAGAAGCATGAGGCTGCAGGCAGAGAGACCAAGCCCCGATGTCGTAAGAAACCGTGCGCCTATGCGATCATAGAGATATCCGGACATGGGCGAAACAATAAATACAGATACCGGCACCGCCATCATGACAAAACCAATCTGTTTTACAGACAGGCCCAGGATATAATCCAGGTAAAAGGGCATAAGGATAAGAACGACAAACAGTACAGTAAAGGACAGCGCCGCACAGAAAATTGCTATCCCATAGGAGCGTGTGCGAAAGAGGGAAAGAGGAAACAGGGGTTCCTGCTGTTTCAACTCCACCTTGACGAAATAGAGCAAAAAGAAAAAGACAAGTCCCCCCTCAACAAGGAGAATCCTCAAAGAGACTCCGGTGTGATGAGTGCTGAGCAGGACTGCCAGCGTTATCATCCCCGTCCAGAGGGACATCCCTAACCAATCAAAAGGAGCCTGCCGCTTTTTCCGATTATTTCTGGAAGGCAAGAGCGGCAGGAGAAAGAGCCAGCCATAGACAAAAGCCATAAGACTGACGGGCACTGTGACCAGAAAGATGGCCCGCCAGCTATAGGCATGGATAAGAAAACCGGAGATTACCGGCCCGCTCATCAGGCCAACAGAGGTGGCAATGCCGATAAGCCCCAGGGCCATGCCTAATTGACCGACCGGGAAGACCCTTTTAATAATTGCGGGACCTGTTGACATCATCATGGCAGCGCCCAGTGCCTGCAAAAAACGAAAAAACACCAACTGGCCAAGGGTAGTTGAAAGAAAACAGGCCAGGGAGCCACCTGTAAAAACCAGCATACCGATGAGGTAGACACTCCCTTTTCCAACCCGATCGCCCATCCGCCCCCAGAACAATAAAGAGATGGTGATGGTAAGCAGATAGATAAGCACGACCCATTCGGTCTGAGGCAGAGTAGTGCCAAAACTGCGCATAATACTGGGCAGTGCCACATTGATCATGGAACTGTCCATGGTTGAGAGAAAAACTCCCACAGCAACCATCAGAAAAACAGACCATCTTTTAGAAAGGAGAAAAGGCGTCATAATTCAGAGCCTAAAAGTAGAATATTCAGAGCCAGGGGTCCGGGTACCCTCTCCCGGAAAGTGATCTGCATAACAAAATAAAAAAAAGATGCCCGTTATTGCCCATACCTTGAAAGCAGCTGCCCTGGACTGCCGGCCATTGGCCGTGCAACGAAATTATACACTATAATTCCGGCACGTTAAACACATTCTCATAAGACACGACCGTTATATCCCAGAAAACAGCTGAGTAATTACAATGAAAAAGGAAAAACAAAAAGGAAAAACAGAACAATTTCCCCCAACAAAGGCTTGACTTTTCTTATTGCCACTTATATAAGTTGGAATATGTATAAAAATTTGTACCTGACAATTTTTTTGTACATCTTGTTTTGCTTATTCGTACTGGACAGGGAATCGCTTCTCTGTCCCATTAAAAATCATCTTACTTAATTTAAGGAGAGAAGAGATGAAAAAAGTATTTTCTACAGTAGCAGCCCTTGGCTTGGTTGCCGGTATCGCCACCAGCGCCGCTGCCTTGGAGCTGAAAGTAAAGGGCGAGTACCTCCTTGATGGCTATTCTGTCAGTGACGGTCTCGGTATCAACAGTGGCAATGGCCTGCAGATGCAAAAAGCCGATTACTTAGTTCAAGGCGGCACCAACGCCTGGTTTGAGCATAAATTCCAGACCGATGCTGATCTGGTCATCAACGATGCCATCACCATCAAATCCCGTATCCGTTTCATCGACTGGGGCGTGTGGGGCAATCAGGATTTTGAGAACGCTTCTACTGGAGACACCAATGTCAGCAATGGCGCCAATTTGTCCATCCGTCGCCTGTGGATGGTCTACAAATCACCCATAGGTATCTGGGAAATCGGTCGTCGTCCTGCCGGTGCCTGGGAGAACTCCTTCGTCAACACCGCTACCCGCGGCGATCGTATCATGTGGAAATCTGGTAAGATGATCAGCGACACCTTCGACATGTACGCCTTCTATCAGAAGATCACCGAGACTGATTCCTACAGCAACGAGAATGGCCTCGACTACGATTACTACGAGGTCTACGGTGCCTTTACCGGCTACGGAAAGACATCTCTTGCCGTCGGTTACTATGACAACCAGACCCAAGACTACTTTGGTCCTGGCAGCTCAGACTCCAGCACAGACAGATGGCGCATCAAGGGTTACGGCGACTACCAGTTCACTGATATGCTCGGCCTCGAATTTGAGTTTGACTACATCAACGGACAAACCGAATATAATAACGAATTGAAAGATGACAAAGACATCAGCGGTCTTGCCTTCATGGCTGATCTGCAGGCAGCCTTCGGTGCCACTCAGGCCAACTTCATGTACTTCTACATCTCTGGTGATGATGGAACCGACAAGGATGATGACGCCTACAGCAGAAGCAGTGGTACCGGTGCTGACTTCGAGCCCCTGTACGTCCTCACTGGTTCAAAGACCTCTATCCTGAACAACGATATGGGTTCCGACAACCCATACGGTGTTGCTGCCCGTGCTGCAGGTGCGCATGGTTTTGTTGCTGCTGCTGATTTTCAGGCCACCGAGAAACTCGGCCTGCATGGTGCCTTTGGTTATGTCTATGCTGCCGATGAAATGGCAGGATACGAGAATGACTACGGTTATGAGTTCGATGCCGGCGCCAGCTACAAACTGCTTGACAACCTGACCTACAATCTGCACTTCGGTTATCTTTCCACTGGAGACTTCTTCAAAATGGGTACTAATGTTGAGACCAATGATATTACCCTGCTGTACAACAACCTGAGCATGACCTTCTAAGAATCTTTTGATTCAAGAAGCACTGTCCGGTTATCCCCTGTCGAGCAATCGACAGGGGATTTTTTATTTTGGATAATTTTATGGAATTTGAGAGAGCGACCCAGAGCAAGGCCGAACTGCGGGCTGCCCTGAAAAAAATCCGGCGCAGGCCTCATGGAAACGTCAATAAGGGGAAACTGCTCCTCTCTCCCGAAGTGTTCACCACTGCGGGTTGCGAAACCAATGTCGTCATCAGCCCCTTTTCCATCCTCGACTGTACGGGATCCATCCACATTGGCCCCTGGTGCAATTTCGGGGCTCGCAGTCGCATCTACACCCATGATCACTGCCACCAGGGTAAGGTTCCGCTTCTGACTCTCCAGGAAAAATATGGCGTAATCTGGCAGGACAAATACATTGGCCGTGATGTCTGGATTCATGAAAATGGTATTGTCCTCTATCAGGCCTCTATTCTGCCGGACGGTTTTATCCTTGGTGCCGGCTCCGTCCTGACTAAAAACCCTGGTCCTTATGAGATATGGGCAGGAGTACCGGCAAAAAAGATCGCTGATCGCAAAGATCTCTCGCCTACCGAGATTGCTGCCTGCTTCCAACGACCCCAGTTCAAGTTGCAGGAATATTTGCACCTGGAACAACTTGAGGATACCAACTTTTAATTTCTCTTTCCTCCTCTTTGCCAATAGATTACACTTGATGGCATCATAGATAAGCGAAGACTTCGAAAACATTTCATCTGAAACTATTAGCTGTTAGGACTTTGTCACAACTGCAATTGACTACAGCTCTAAGCAAAAGAGTTCACTGGAACAACTCATTTCTCCTATGTCTGACTCCCCCATCTATAATATCCTCATGTATTCCCATGACACCTATGGGCTCGGGCATATCAGACGTTCCATAGCCATTGCCAGTCATCTTTCCGGGAAAGAGGTCAATATCCTCATCCTCACCGGCTCTCCCATCGCCGGTCGTTTTACCTTTCCTGAGCAGGTAGATTTTGTCCGCATCCCGGGAATGATCAAAAAAACCAATGACGAATACCACTCCCTTTCCATTCGCATAGATCCCAACCAGGCCCTGACCATCAGGAAAAATATTATTGCCGCCACGGCCAAGGCCTTTAAACCCGACCTCTTTATCGTCGACAAAGAACCGCTCGGTTTGAAACGTGAAGTCCTTCCGACCTTAAAGTGGCTGCGAAAATCCATGCCCGCCACCAGAACGGTTCTCGGCCTTCGTGATATCCTTGACGAAGCCCCGGTGGTATGCAAGGACTGGATGGAAAAAGATGTGTACCGCTACCTGGAAGAACTTTATGACGAAATCTGGGTCTACGGCAACCAGGAGATCTATGATCCAATTTCCGAATACCATATTCCCCCTGAACTGGGACCGAAGATACGCTTTACCGGCTATATTCCTAGAAAACAATGGCCAGCAAGCGTACGGCGCAAGATCAGAAAACGGTACAGGATCCTCCACGAGGACACCTTTATAGTGATCACCACCGGAGGCGGAGGAGACGGTTGTAAACTTCTTGACCATTACCTTTCCATGCACGATTTTTTTCCCACCTCCCTGCCTTTCAAATCTTTGATAATCACCGGCCCCTTTATGCCTAAATCCAGCCGTGAACTGATCAAGAAGCGGGCAAAACGTTACGGAATAAAATCTCTTCCTTTTCATCCGCAGATGGAACAGCTGATTGCTGCCGCCGATCTTGTCATCTCCATGGGGGGCTACAACACCATCTGTGAAATTCTCAGCCAGCAGACTCCCGCCCTCATCATTCCGCGGGAAACACCGCGAAAAGAACAACTCATTCGTGCCGAAAAATTGACAGAACAGGGGTTGATTGACTATATCCCCTGGAAAAAAGTCACCGCCCAGCTCCTTCGTGAAAAGATTTTCACTATACTCGGCAAGAGTACACAATTCCAAAACAGTATGGCATCCTTTACACTTTCAGGTCTTGAGACCATGCGCAAGAGGGTGGAACATTTCAGGGATCTCTCATGAATGCGGCCGCCTCGCCCTCAACTCTTGGCTATATCCTTAAGGGATACCCTCGTATTTCAGAGACATTTATCTCCAATGAGATACTCCTGCTGGAACAACTCGGGTTTCGTTTGCACCTCTTCCCCATGCGTCATCCCAGGGAAAATTTTTGTCACGATTCTGTTAAACAGATCAAGGCCAGAGTAGACTATCTTCCCACGGAACTGTTGCTGGATTTCCCCCGCCTCCTCTTACCCAACATATTTCTTGCCGTAAAACAACCAGCCCGGTTTCGCCAGGGTTTAGCACTTGCCGCCCGGCGCTACAGAAGAAACGGCAAGATTGCCACCTTTAAACATCTCTTCCAGGCCGGATTTCTTACCAATCAGCACCTTCTGAGAGATCCTTCCCTGACCCACCTGCACGGACATTTTGCCCATTCTCCAACTTCAGTGACCATGTTTGCAGCCCTGCTTGCCGCGCGCTCATTCAGTTTCACGGCCCATGCCAAGGATATCTATACCTCGAGCCCTGACCAGATCCGGGAAAAAATCAAGCTTGCAAGTTTTGTGGTGACCTGTACCGACTACAACCGTCGTTATCTTGAGCAGCTGGCTCAAGATACGCAAACTCCTATTTATTGTATTTATCACGGAATCGACCTGGATCTTTTTTCCCACACCACTGATCATAGAGATTGTACCCCTCCATATAAGCTGTTAACGATTGCCAGGATGACTGAAAAAAAGGGCCTCCCCACCCTCTACAAGGCCTTACAGATACTGAAAGACAAGGGCTTCCAGTTCAGCCATACCCTCATCGGAGACGGCGATGATCGGCACAAACTGCTGCAGCTCATCACAGACCTTGGCTTAGATGACTGCTGTCGCTGGCTCGGCACCAGAACCCACACAGAGGTCCTCAAACAATTTGCAGAAAGTGACCTCTTTGTCCTGGCCTGTGAGATTGCAGCCAACGGAGACCGTGACGGGATTCCCAATGTCCTGGTAGAAAGTCTTGCCATGGGGGTGCCGGCCCTGTCAACAACGGTCTCAGCCATTCCTGAGATCCTCATTAACCAGAAAACAGGGGTAACCGTACCGTCAGGTGATCCCCATATCATGGCAGAAAATATCGAGAAGATCCTGCTCAACAACGAACTGAGAAGGAAGGTGATTCAGGGAGGATCTCACCATACCAGGCAGCACTTCAACAACCGATCCCTGGTATCTCAACTTGGTGCCATCTTTGCAAAACAACTGGCAGGCCGTGAAGAATACGCTCTATCAACCTCGCTGCACGGCCACTGAGCCTTCCTTTACAGGCTATCATGCGCATCTGCTTTTACGCCCCTTTCAAACCCCTTGGCCATCCCCACCCCTCCGGAGACCTTATCATCGCCACCGGCCTTTACGACTTTCTTGTCGCACGCGGCCACCAGGTCATGATCGCCAGCAACCTTCGCAGCAGGTGGATCTACTGGAAGCCCTGGCTTTTCCCTCGGATTATCAAAGAATTTATCACAACAGCTGCCCGTATTCGTGATTTCTCTCCTGATCTTTGGTTGACCTATCACAGCTATTACAAGGCCCCCGACCTTCTCGGCCCCTCTCTCTGTCAAAGATTTAACCTTCCTTACTGTATTTTTCAGGGAATCTACTCCAGCAAACAACGGCGCAGCCTCCGAGGCTTTCCCGGATTTTTTCTCAATCGCAGGGCCCTTCTCCAGGCCGTTCAACTCTTTACCAACAGGCTTCAGGATCAGAAAAATCTCCTCCGCCTTCTTCCCGAAGATCGTCTCAGTTATATCGGCCCAGGTATTTTCCCCGAACAGTTCTCCTATGCAGAAGAAGCCAAGGCTCTGATGCGCAGGCAGTGGCAAACAGGAAATGAACCGGTGCTCCTCAGTGCAGCCATGTTTCGCCCGGATGTCAAGACCCGTGGACTGCTCTGGCTGATCACGGCCTTAGGCAAACTGGCCGATCAGGGTATCCCCTTCAAGCTGGTCATCGCAGGAGACGGCAGTGAACGACAGGCCATTGTCACACTTGCCCAGAAACTCCTCCCCGACCGTGTCCTTTTTGTGGGTCGGCTCAAGCGGAAAGAGATGTTCCGCTTTTATTCCGGTGGAGACCTTTTTGTCTTTCCAGGAATCAGGGAATCACTGGGAATGGTCTTCCTTGAGGCCCAGTCCTGCGGACTGCCGGTTGTCGCCTTTGATAACGGCGGTATCCCTGAAGTTGTTGTACAGGGGGAAACTGCCTTGCTCACAGCACCCTTTGACGAAGACGCCTTCATTGATGCGGTCCGGACCTTGCTGCTCAATCCGTCCATACGAAAGGAGATGGGAAATGCAGCCGCCACTTATGTACGCACACACCACGACCTGCACAACAATTATCTCAAGCTCGAACAGATCCTGATAAAACATGCACAGACTACTTAATAAAAGCCCAGCTCCAACTACTCTGCCAACGGTTCTGGCCCTGTTACGTCACGGCAAGACCCTGTGGAACGAAGAGGGGAGAATTCAGGGCCGCCAGGACTCACCACTCTCTCCTGCAGGAATCAGCCAGGTTCAGGAATGGGCCCGTTTCCTCTGTAACTATGAGATTCACCATATCATAGCCAGCGACCTGGGCAGGGTTCGGGAAACAGTGGCTCTCCTGCAAAAGCAACTTGACAAGGTGCCCATAGAGTGGAATCCTGCACTCCGGGAACAGTCCTGGGGCAAATGGGAGGGAAAGACATTTACCGAACTCAAAGATACGCAGGAGGAAGAACTGAAAGCCGAGATCCTGGCAGGTTGGAATTTTCGCCCTCCAGGCGGAGAGAGCAGAAAAGAAGTATTGCACCGGGCCCTGCCCGTCATCCAGCAGGCAGTCCAGCAGTGGCCCGGAAAACAGATCCTCATTGTCTGCCATGAAGGGGTTATCAAATCCCTGATCTATCATCTGGCAGAAAGGGATTTTCTACCAGATGAAAAGAAGCTCCTGGACAAGCGCGAGCTGCACTTGCTCCAAGGCATGGACAACAGGTTGAGCATTGGCGCACTGAATATTTTGCAGACAAAGAAAAAAATGAGAGAACAGCGATCATGAAGATTGCCTGCTACTGTCAGCACGTTCTCGGCATAGGACATTTCCATCGCAGTCTCGAAATCTGCCGGGCACTGGCCAATGATCATGAAACTGTTATGATACTTGGAGGCCCGGAAGTCCCACTGCCGAAATCGGCAGTCCGCTTCGTTACACTCCCAGGTCTGCAGATGGACAAGGAGTTTCAGCACCTCCTTCCCTGCCGGACAGGGCAGGATCTGGAAACAATCAAGTTGCTCAGAACTCGGCAGCTCTTTGACTTTTTCACGGATTTTCAACCCGATGTCTTTCTGGTGGAGCTCTACCCCTTTGGCCGCAAGGCCTTTCGTTTCGAGCTCGATCCTCTCCTGAATTCCATTAGTGAAGGAAAGCTGCCTCCCTGCCTCCGCCTTTGCAGTCTCCGTGATATCCTGGTGGAAAAAAAGGACAAAAAAAAGTATGAAGAACGAGTCCTGAAGGTCCTCAACAACTCATTTGACGGCATGCTCATCCATTCGGATCCCTCCTTCATTCCATTGGAAAGCAGTTTTTCGAGAACAGACGCCATTACTGTTCCGCAGCATTACACCGGTTTTATTGCCCCGCAATCAAACAGTCCAGGAAGTAGCATCGGGATACGGCAGGAGTTGCAGCTGCAAGCCGACGACAAACTCATAGTGGCCAGTATCGGAGGGGGAAGCGTAGGTGCGGAACTGCTTCGCGCCACAGCCGATGCGGTTTCACTTCTTGATGACAAAGAGTCCCTAAGCATTCATCTTTTCACCGGCCCGTACAGTGATCCGGATTTACAGAATGATCTCCGCAAAAGAGGTGGCGGCCGTATTACCATCCATGACTTCTGCCCCAACTTTCCCGACTGGCTGGAAGAAGCCGATCTGTCCATTTCCATGGCCGGGTACAATACCTGCATGAATCTCTTGGCAGCCGGCATTCCCGCCCTTCTCTACCCCTTTGCCCAAAACCGTGAACAACGACTGCGGGCATCAGCATTTTTGCCCACGTCCCCTTTTGCTCTCCTGGGTACAGAGGACCTGACTCCTGCCCGCCTGGCAGAACAGATCAAAAAAATGCTGCATCTGCCGAAACAGAAGAGCAGGGCCAATCTGCATGGTGCGGCGACAACGGCAAAGCTTATTGGTGATCGGGCCGCCTGGAACGGAGAAAGTCTCTGATGGTTGCCTCTCTTTACAGAAAACTCCCTGCTGATACGGAAAACCGTCTCCAGTTTGCGGTGGACAAAGGACTCGCCAAGGGACAAGGCAAGGCCGAAATATTCTTTCGGGCCGACGATATTGGCGTACCCGGAGAGCAATTCAGTCAATTAATACAACTCTTCCTCTCTGCCGGACTGCCCCTCTGTCTTGCCGTTGTCCCCAGTTGGCTTACCGTTATCCGTTTTGAAAAACTCCTCAGTCTCACTGGAAAAGACAGTTCACAGTGGTGCTGGCACCAGCATGGCTGGCTCCATCGAAATCATGAATCCCAGGGGAAAAAACAGGAATTCGGCAGCGCCCGTCCGGTCACGGAACAGCGGGCTGATTTGGCAAAGGGAAAGGAGCGCTTGACCGCAATCATGGGCAAGACCTTTTCCCCTTTTTTCACGCCGCCATGGAACCGCTGCAGCCTCGACACCCTTCAAGGTCTCCAGGAACTGCAATTCAAAGGTGTTTCCAGAAGCTCAGGGGCAACGCCTCTTCCCCCACCGGGACTTCCCGATATCCAGGTCAATACGGATCTCCACACCCGGAGAGAAGAAAATGCGGAGGTGGGTCTGAGCAACCTCCTGAAAGAACTTGAACAGGGGCTTACGACAGGAAGGAGCGGAATCATGATCCATCACCAGCGCATGAATCAAACAGCCTTTGATTTCCTCGCACTGTTGCTGAACCTCATCGCCTCCCATCCCGGTCTCTATCCCGTTCGTTTCCAGGAGATAATCAGGGATTATGCAGATAATTCTATTTGAGAAAAAAACGGCATCGCATTGACAAAAAAGGCAGAAAAACGGTATGATTTTCTGCAGGATGAATGATTAAATAGCAGTCACAGTTCATCTGGGATACCATAAAGTCATCTGATCCCCTCTGTACTGTCATTATTTGCCGGTAGCGCCGATCTGCAGCAGAGTCCAATGATGATATTTTACGCCCTTCAGCGTTCATCATTCTCTGTTCGGTTTTCGACATTCGATATGCAATACAGTCAACCTGTTTCTCTGTTCAGCGAAAATCTATGCCGACTTTTACCCCTTCTACCAGTTGGGACCCTGCTCTCAGAAGAAAGATTTTCCTCCTGATCCTCGGCTGCGCTGTGGCCTGCTCCTCACTGATATTTCTCACTATCAAGGGGCAAAATCTATACCTCCTCAACACCCATAGACAGCACACTACCCTGACAGCCAATCACATTAACTCCCTCCTGACCAGACAGTTGACCACAGCCAGCAAAAAGCTCAGCCAACAACCCGATGTCCTTGCCAGTGCCCTCCACCAGACCCCGCCTGACCATCCCCTCCTCACGACACAGCTGCGCGGCATACGGGATGTCCTCTCCGCCGCCATCGTCTATGTCATGGACAGAGACGGCCTGGTTACCGCCTGTACTCCGACCAGCAGCAACGGGGATAATCTGACCGGCAACAACTACCGTTTCCGTCCCTATTTCACCAGTGCTATCGCAGGAAAAAGCACGTGCTATCCTGCCCTTGGCATAACGACCAACAAGCGTGGACTCTACTTCAGCTCACCGATCATTGGCAACAACGGACAGCCTGTGGGTGTAGCAGTAATCAAATCCGGGATGGAACAGATCACGGCCATCCTTGACGAGGCACGACCTGAAATTTCTCTTCTTGTCTCTGAGCAAAATATCATTTTTGCTGCTTCCAAGGCCAAGAAAGACTGGATTTATCACGCTGGAAGCCCTCTGTCACCCACAGAAAGAAAAGAAATCATCAAAAGTAAACAGTTTGGCAGCAGTCCCTTAAGTGAGCTGCCTGTGGATCTCAGTCAATCCTGGGTTTTTTTGGATGGCATTTCCTATCAGGTGGTTTCCGTCCCCATAGACCTTCCGGGATGGTCTCTCAGCACACTGAAAAAAAAGCAACCACTCTATCCGCTTGCATCCACTGTTGTTCTCGTTTTTTCCCTTTTCCTGACCTACCTTCTGGTCATGAACCTGATCGCAGCCAGCACCAGGAAACAGCTGAAAAGCGGAATAGCAGCAGAGATCGAACAACGAAAAAACGCACAGGCCCGGCTGCAGGAGAGTGAAAACCGTTACCGGACTCTCTTTGAAAACTCGCAGGACGCCAACCTCCTCATCGACACACCATATATCATAGACTGCAATGAAGCGGCCCTTCGGCTCTTTGGCTATGACGATAAGGAGGAACTGCTGCAGAGAGATCCCGCAAAACTTTCTCCTCCCCTGCAGGAGGATGGCAGCAAATCCAGGAAGAAAGCAGAAGAAATGATGAACACGGCCATTCGTAATGGGAGCCATAAGTTTCAGTGGCGTCATCTACACAAAGACGGATCACCCTTTTGGGCGGAAGTCTCCGTCACCACCATCTCTCTTCTCGATAAAACACTCCTGCACACCATCATCCGTGATATCACCAAAAAGAAATATGAAGAGGAACAGCTTCAGCTCTATTTCCGTGCCGTCTCTCAATCCATTGACGGTATATGTATCACCAATCTGCACGGGGTCATGCAATACACCAACCAGGCCTGGGACAGCATGCACGGATACAGAAGCGAGGAACAACTGGGAAAAAATCTTTCAATCCATCATACCAACAAGCAGCTGGAAGAAGACCTCGCAAACATGCTGCAGGAAGTCATTCGGGTAGGTCATATGATCCAGATCATCGGCCACAGGAAAAAAGACACTGTGGAATTCCAAACCCTTACCAGTATCACAGCGCTGCTCGACAAGGAAGGAGATCCCTCTGGTTTTCTCGTCATTTCCCGTGATATCAGCGAGAACATCGATATCGAGCAAAAATCACGGGTTCTGAGCCAGGCCGTGGAGCAGAATTTTGACGGGATAGTCCTCACAGATTTGGACGAAAGAGTCCTTCGCGCCAACGCGGCATGGGCCAACATGCATGGCTTCACTGACAAAGACAGTCTTATCGATCAACAGTTGACCATCTTCCATACCCCGGAACAGAACAAAAATGAGTTGACCCCTTTTCTCAGAAAGGTGTGGGAAAAAGGCCATCATTTTGCCGAAATAGGACACCTGCATCAGGACGGCAGCCTGTTTCCAACAGCCATGAATATCTCCCTGTTCAGGGACGAACAGGATGCTCCCATAGGTCTCCTGGTTACAGCCAGGGACATTTCCATGCAGAAGGACACGGAACAGTCTCTTATCCGGGCCAAAGAAGAGGCTGAAGCAGCGAACCAGGCCAAAGGTGAATTTCTGGCAAACATGAGCCATGAAATCCGGACGCCCATGAACGGCATCATGGGCATGACCAGACTGCTCATGGACAGCCCGCTTGCTCCTGAACAGCAGAACCAGCTGCGGATGGTGCAATCTTCGGCAACACGACTCCTTGGCATAATCAATGACATTCTCGACTTTTCCAAGATAGAGGCCGGAAAACTGCTTCTTGAAGAAGTTACATTCTCCCTTGAAGAAAAGCTCGACGAACTGTTTACCCTCATGGCCCAAAAGGCTGCCGAACGTCATATTGAACTGAAGAAACAGATTCCCGATGAAATCCCCACGCATCTCATCGGAGATCCATCCCGCCTGACACAGATTCTGATCAATCTGGTCAACAATGGATTGAAGTTTACAGAAAACGGATCGGTTTCAATCAATATTACCCTTGAAGAATCAACGCAGAGCGACTGCCTTCTCCGTTTTGCTATTCAGGACACGGGAATTGGGATTCCAAAGGAAAAACAGGCAATTATTTTCCAATCTTTTTCTCAGGCCGACACCTCCCATACCAGAAAATATGGCGGAACCGGACTCGGGCTCACCATCTCCTCTCAACTCTGCCGACTGATGGGGGGAGAAATCGGTCTTGAAAGTGAAGAGGGCACAGGGGCAACCTTTTGGTTTACCAGTCGTTTCAAAATTCCCCTGAATACACACAAAAAAGAGGACAGCAACCTGGGGACCTTTGTCCAGAGCGGTCTCAGCCGCCAGGAAATACTCCAAGGGATGAGAATTCTGCTGGCCGAAGATGAATTCATCAATATGACTCTGGCCCTTGCCCTGCTCAATCAGGAAGGACTTCAGGTCACCACGGCTGTCAATGGCCGTGAGGCTGTGGAGTGCTTCCGCAAAGGGTCTTTTGATGCCATACTGATGGATATCCAGATGCCGGAATTGGATGGTTACCAGGCCACGGCTGCCATCCGCGCCCACGAAAAGCTCCATGCCGGCCATGTTCCCATCATCGCCATGACAGCCCATGCCATGCAGGGCGATCGGGAAAAATGTCTTGCCTCAGGCATGGATGACTATATCAGTAAACCCCTTGATCCGGAAACCATGTTCCTGGTCATTGAGCGACAGCTTGTCAACAGTGTACTGGTGGCTGACGATCAACCTGTAAGCCGAACCATCGCCGCCAAAATTTTCATGGACCTGGGGTGGCAGGTCACCCTTGCGGAAAATGGAAAACAGGCCCGCTACGAGTGTACCCGCTCCCAGTTTGATCTGATTTTCATGGATATCCAGATGTCAGATATAGACGGCATGGAAACAACAGAGCAGATCAGAAAACGGGAGCAGAAAACAGGAAAACATACCAGTATCATTGCCCTCACGGTCCTGTCTGAAAACAAGGATCGGCAGAAATGGCTGGATGCCGGCATGGATGCCTTTCTTGAAAAGCCTATTACTGCAGCAAAGATCCAGGAAACCCTTGAAAAGCTCTCAATAACACAGTAAGAAAATAGATGTTTTGAGAATCTTTCTCTCACGGGTATTGGAATCAACAAAATGTCTGGAATTTTTTGCAGCAGAGGATCAGACTCATGAGACGTCTCATCGTGTTGCCCTGGAAAAAATCGGTTGAAATTGCCTACAAATCCATTCGGGCACGTTTCTTTCGCTCCCTGGTAACCACCTTGACCCTGGTCCTGGCCGTCTCTTTTCTCTCCTTCAGCCAGGTGAGCATCGACATTGCTGATAAAATGCTGGCAACGGGTGACCCTTCACTCTGTCAGATGCTGATGCGCTGCGGCTATGATATCCTTCCCGGTGATACCAGCCTTGCCGCATCTCCCAAGCAACGCTGGATCATCACCCTTTCTCTGCTTGTCTGTGTTGTGGGAATCATCAACGCACAGCTGATGTCAGTCACGGAACGATTTCGGGAGATCGGCACCATGAAATGCCTGGGCGCCCTTGATCGGTTCATTGTCCGACTCTTTGTCATGGAGGCAGCCATGCAGGGTTTTGCAGGTGCCTCATTCGGAGCAGTATTGGGAGGAATTTCCGCCTTCCTTGCCGCCCTTTTCCGTTTCGGCCCTGACACCATCAGCCTTTTTCCCTGGCAGGCCATCTTTGTTTCTGTCTCCACAGCTTTTGTTACCGGTATCGGTTTGAGCCTGCTCGGTGTCCTCTATCCGGCAATTATCGCGGCACGTATGCAACCGGTGGAAGCCATGCGGGTGGAACAATAAGACAGGTTTCAGATAACACAGGTTACGTCTCAAGCAACGGGAAAGGCATATTTGTCAAACAACGCAGCTGGAGTTTGGGAATCGACTAACCATCTTATGCAAATGCGAATCTGCCAACTTACCTTAAAATTCACGACAAAAAGCATTCAGACAGACATGCCCACTGATCACATGGTTTATATGTTATATCATTATACTCTACCAGAAACCTTGAGCACTCTCTTAACGAGGCCTGACAATGTCTGAAAAACTTATCGTCCGCGTCACAGGAGTCACTAAAGATTTTGACCTGGGAAAGATCGTGGTCAAGGTCCTGAAAGGCATTGATCTTGAAATCGAAACCGGAAAATATGTCTCCATCATGGGCCCTTCAGGATCAGGAAAATCCACTCTTTTCAATATGATCGGCGGCCTGGACAAACCCACTCAGGGCAAGGTCTTTATCGACGAGGTGGACATTGCCCAACTCGATGCCTATGAACTGGCATGGTTACGCTGCCGAAAAATCGGTTACATCTTCCAGACCTTCAATCTGATCCCGGTCATGACAGCCCTTGAAAATGTCACCCTTCCCATGACCTTTGCCGGAACACCAAACGAAGCTGCCGTGCACCGGGGAATGAAGCTCCTCAGTCAGGTCGGACTTGAAGGAAGACACGGACATAAACCGGCAGAACTCTCCGGCGGCCAACAGCAACGAGTGGCCGTGGCCAGAGCTCTAGCCAACAATCCATCCATCATCCTCGCCGATGAACCCACCGGCAACCTGGATCTCTCCACCGGAGAAGAGATTATCTCCCTGTTAAAACAACTCAGCCAGGAACAGGGAACAACTGTTATCTCCGCCACCCATGACTTCAAGATGCTGAACGTCTCAGACCAGGTGATCTGGATACGCGATGGGCGTGTGGACAAGATACAGGAACGAGCTGAACTGGAAATCCACACTGGAGGAATGAGCAGCTGAGCTTCTGCATAAGCTGCTTGCTGACGCCCATGTCCCTCTTCCTACCCTCCTTGTTCAGGATCATCGCCCCTCTTCTTCTGATCCTGACTGTCAACTCCTCCTGGGCAGCCGCCTCCCCCCTGCTCTCTTTACAAGAACAGACAAGCAGGCTCAGCAGTTATGCAGAGAGAACCACAGGCAGTGAAGGATGCAGGAGTGGTGCGTCTTTTATCCGGGAGCAATTTCTAGCCATGGGGCTGACTGCCGAGACCTACAGTTTTCCTGTCTCAGTTCGGCAGATAACAGGTGCCAGTCTGCAGGTAGGAGAAAAAAGCGTTCCCCTCAATAATTTAGTCTATAACGCCATTACTCCAGAGGCCACCAATGGAAAACTGAGTGGTCCTCTGTACTATGTCGGGTCTGGGAAATGGTCGGAAGTGCAAGGGGCACGGATCGACAAGGCCATCATCCTCATAGATGCCGATTCCGGTCAAAACTGGCAGCAATTGGCATCGCTTGGTGCACAGGCCATTATCTATCTCAACCGGGATGGACGCCGATCGAAATACCTCTTCCAGGAAAAGGAAGAACTGACCCCCATTCAACTGCCCTGTTTTTGGATGGAAAAAGAAGAGTTCCTGCAGATCTTTCCTGCTCTTACGTCCCTCAAACCGGGACTTCTCCTCTCTAAGAGTGTGACCCTCTCCTCCTCGATTCACTGGCAGGAGATCATGGCCGAGAACATCTATGCCCTGATCCCCGGTTCCGATCCAGAGTTAAAAAAAGAGCTCTTGCTTCTTGAGGCCTTCTATGACAGTTCCGCATTTGTCGCGGGCCGTGCTCCTGGCGCAGACGAGGCAGCCTCCATTGCCACCCTGCTGCATACAGCTCACAACCTGCAGCAGCACCCTCCTGCGCGATCAGTACTCCTGGTGGCCACCAGCGGCCACAGCCAATCCCTCGCAGGTCTGCGGGATCTCATCTGGAGCATCAACAGCAAATCAAAAACGTTACGAGAACAAAAGAAACAGCTCAAAACCTCTTTAGATAACACCGAGAAAAATCTGAAAATCCTGGAAGGTCTCAGCTGGCCGCTGCAGAAAGATGAGGCACGTGACAAAATCCTTGCCCAGGCCATGGCTGACCATCTTAAGCTTTCTGTGGATTCCGTTTCCAGGGATCTGATCAGCCTCCGCTTACAACAGGACAACAGTAGCGCCGGCAAAGAGGCGATCAGAAAACTATCCAAAACCCGCCTCCTCTATCGACGCATTGGCTGGCGCAGCTCTTTTCACGATATGGGGAAAGAGGAAACAAAACTCTTTCAAGAGGCCATCCCCCCGGCCACCAAAAGCAACGAAAACAAAAAACAAGAAATCAAGACCCACCTGAAGGCCCTGAAGAGCGCCCACGAGTTCAGAGAATTGGTCAATGAATATGATGTGGCCGCCATGGTCTCGTTGCATCTTTCCAGCCATGGGAACGGCCTGGGGGCATTTCACCAGGGTTTTCTTTACAATCTGAAGGCTGGAGTCAACCGAACCGGAATTTATTCGGTAGTGGCCGATCTCCTCGATGAAGCTGCAGCCAACAGTTCCAGCAACACTCCCTATATCAACACCCTCCGTCCCAGTCGTCTCCGCTCCTGGGACTCCTGGTTTCTCGATCAGCCTCCACTGGGCGGAGAAGTCACCTCCCTTGCCGGCTTTCTCGGCATCAGTTTAGTCAGCACCGGAGATGCTCGCTCATCCTGGGGAACCCCTTGGGACACCGCGCAAAACATCAACTGGACAAACCTTGAAAATCAGGCGCGTCTTATCAACGATATGATCCTGGCCATGGCCGGTAGCGCAAAGCTGCATTCCGGCAAACTCCCCCGCGAAGGTTTTGCAACCGTTAGCGGACGTGCCAATCTCCTCCTTCAGGGCGAGCTCTTCGCCGACTATCCTGCGGCGAAGACCACCCTGCTTGCCTATCAGGGCATGCAAAAATATTACACCACTGTGGATTCAGCCGGAACATTTCAGATCAAAGGCGTAGCAGACAAAAAGCATGTCCTGGACAAGGTCATCATCGAAGGCTATCGCTTTGATGAGGAAACAGGACAGGTCCTCTGGGCCATTGATAAAAAAGAGACCGGAAAAAATAATTACCGCCTGAAGATCCGTAAGCAGGAAGTCAAGACTGACCTCATCCTCTTCAGCTGCAAAGAGACCACCATCTTTGGCCTGCTCGAACCCCGTAACTTTCAGTACCTGACGAAAATAGACCTTCTGGACGGTCGCCGCGATGCCCCGCCTCAGCATTACTGGTACAGCCGTATCGACACACGCAGTTCCACCATGGCCTCCATCTATACAGAACCGGGAACCTGGCTCAAGGCCACCCTGTCCGACAACGTTCTCACCCGTAAGATGATCCTCACCAATGGCACCCCGAAAAACCCCATGGGTTTCGGTTTTGCGGTGAACCAGTATAATGCCATTCACAACACGGTCTACCAGACTGCCCGCGATATCTGGACACTCCTTGCCCCAAGGATTGAAAATCTGGAGAGCCACGGCATCTTTGACGGCAAAATCAACGAACTCAAGGCACGTGGCATGAATGCCCTGCACAGGGCCGAGTCCAGCCTGGCAGAGTATGACTACGAAACCTTCAGCAATGCTGCCTCAGAATCTCTGGCCCTGGCAGACCGGGTCTACGTCCAGGTGGAAAAAACGCAGAAGGATGTCCTCTTCGGAGTACTCTTCTACATTGCCCTGTTTGTTCCCTTTGCCTTCTGCATGGAACGTTTTCTTTTTAATTTTGCGAACATCTATAAACGTATCATAGCCTTCAGTGGAATCCTGCTCATCCTCATCGCTGTCATCCGCCAGGTCCATCCCGCCTTTCAACTGGCATACAGCCCCACAGTGGTCATTCTCGCCTTCTTTATCATCGGCTTGTCGCTGATGGTCAGCCTCATTATCTTTTTCCGCTTTGAAGAAGAAATGATACTCCTGCAACGCCGGGCCAGTCATAAACGTCCTGCCGAAATCAGTCACTGGAAGGCCTTTACCGCTGCTTTTTTTCTTGGCGTTTCCAACCTGCGGCGCAGACGAATCCGTACCGTTCTCACCTGTCTGACTCTCATCATTCTCACCTTTACCATCATGAGTTTTACCACGGTAAAATCAGGAAAACGCCAAAGCAGGCTTTTTTTCCTGGAAAGAGCTCCCTATCAGGGACTGCTCCTGAAAAAAGTCGACTGGCGAAGCCTGCCTGTGGAAGCGGTAAGCATTCTTGTGGACGGATTTCAAGATGCGACTGGTATCGCTCCCCGTATCTGGCTTGAAGCAAAAGAGGCCACCCAGGCCGTACATGTTCCGCTGCAGCACAACGAGAACAATGCTGAGCTGCAGGGACTGATTGGACTCTCACCCTCTGAAGCAGAGGTCACCGGGCTCGACAGGCTCCTCACTGCAGGACGCTGGTTCACCAGTGATGACCGCTTGGCTATCATCCTGGAGCAGAATATGGCCAATGCACTCGGGGTGCGAGCCAACGGCACTGAAAAAATAAAACTCTGGGGCCAGGACTTTACCGTGATCGGCAGTTTTGCCGGAACCTCTTTCGATCAAACCCTGGACCTTGACGGTGAACCCCTTACCCCGGTCACCTTTCCGGAGGAATCAGGGACAGAGATCACCGAGGTGGAGCAGGAGGCAATAGAATCAGGAGATGACATCCGTTCCTTTCAAGGCCGCTACCGTCACATTCCCGCCTCACAGATAGCCATTATTCCGGCGACTACTCTTCTTACCATGGGAGGCAAGCTGAAGAATCTGGCGGTTCTCCCCCAGGAAAATGAGTCCATCAGTGGCACTGCCGAAAGATTGGTGGACCGCTTCAGTATGGCTATCTTTGCCGGAGAAAAAGACGGTGTATGGCTCTACAACCAGAGTGACGCAATACAATACAGCGGATTACCCAACATCGTGATCCCACTCCTCATCTCCATCTTTATTGTCCTCAACACCATGATCAGCTCCGTCTACGAGCGTAAAAACGAGATTGCAATCTACACTTCAGTTGGACTTGCCCCCTCCCATGTCTCCTTTCTCTTTGTGGCCGAGGCCCTGGCCCTGGCCGTCATATCCGTGGTCATGGGCTACCTGTTCGCCCAGGTATCGGCCTCACTCTTTGCCGATACCAGACTCTGGGCAGGACTCACAGTCAACTACTCATCCATGGCAGGTGTTGCTGCCATGATTCTGGTTATCGGAGTAGTCCTGCTTTCTGTAATTTACCCGTCCCGGCTGGCAGCCCAGATCGCCATTCCTGATGTCAACAGCAGCTTTACCCTGCCGAAACCCGTTAACAACCGAATCACCGTCACTCTGCCCTTTTTTATGAAATATGACGAGCATGATTCCATCGGAGGCTTCATCTACAGCTATTTCATCTCCCACCAGGACGTGTCCCACGGAATTTTTTCCACGGGACCGGTGGACCTGATCTTCAGCTGCTGCAATATAGACCAGATGAAGAAACTGGTACAAGATGCTGAAAAGCCACACGAAATCCACTGCACTTATATCCGGTCAAAAGTCTGGCTTGCACCTTTCGACTTTGGTATCATGCAGTGGGTTGATATCCAGTTCTGTCCGGTTGAAGGAGATACAACCTACCTGGAAATCAAGGTCACGATGGAACGCCGATCCGGAGAGGAACAGGTCTGGCAGCGGATCAACACCTCCTTTCTTCATAACTTACGGAAACAGTTGCTGATCTGGCGCTCCATTGACGATGCAAGTCATAAACACTTTTCTGAACAGTTCAGGCAGATTGCCGCAAAGAGTCAGGCGGCAGGAGTAGAGGACCATGCATAGCAGGAAGTTCTCAGCACCACAGATCCCCCAAGGGCACTATTATCATGCATGAGCAACAGAAAACAGGATCAGTCATACGGCTGCGGGCCATTGTCACAGGAATAGTGCTGGCCGTTAGCATCTGCCTGCTCACTCCGTTTAACAACATCTATCAGCAGGCAACTCCCCTCGGCGGTGGCCATTTTCCCCTGGCACCCTTTTTCATTTTTCTTCTTCTCACCATCCTTATTGCCATAACCACTAAGCTCTTTCGTTCCAGGTCCCCATTTCTCTCCGGAAACGAGCTCTTGATTATCTGGATAGAAATGGTCATCGGCTCAGGAATCGCCTATACAGGGCTTGCCCGCACCTTGCTCCTCAATCTCACGGCTCCTATCCATTTCGCCTCTGTCAGTAACCAATGGGAAAAGAGCCTGCACAGCATCCTCCCCTCCGGAATCACGCCAAGCGACAGCGGAGCCATCGAAATGCTGTATACCGGTCTACCCGGCGGACGTGATATGAACTGGCTGGAAGTGGCCTCGGCGATCCCCTGGCAGCCATGGCTGACACCCCTTATGCTCTGGGGCTGTTTTATTCTCTTATCCTACTGTTTCATGCTCTTTGTCATCAATCTCCTCTCTCGTCAGTGGATCCATAATGAACGGATAAACTTCCCCCTGCTTCGTGTTCCAGAGATGCTGAGCAGATCCCTTGACGATGGAAAGCTTGGCTCATTTTTCAGCAACCGCTTTCTCCTGGCCGGTCTCCTCTTGCCGATTGGTCTCCATTTTCTTAACGGTTTTCACTTTTATTATCCCTCCGTCCCCCAGTTACCGACCTTGATCCTTGCCGGCCCCTACTTCCCGGATCACGGTCTCTTCTCCGGCTTCCAGAAACTCAAGATATATATCTATCCGGCTTTTATCGGCTTTGCCTTTCTTACTTCACGACAGATCTCCTTCAGCTTCTGGTTCTTCTTTATTCTCGGCGGACTGTTATTCGGCATCCTTGGCCTCCTGGGTTATACCATACCCGCCTCCGAGCTCGGCATCACCTTTGGCCCTACGCTGGCCAGACCTGAAGAGACACAGATGATCGGGGCCTACGGGATCTTCTTTTTCTTTCTCCTCTGGCTGGCAAGAGCACACCTCATGGAGGTGACCAGAGAATCTCTTTTCCTTGTAAAACCCAGTAAGTCACGAACTGAATGGTTTGATGTCCGTCTTTCTTTCTGGGGAAGCATCTTCTGTTTCGGGGCTCTGCTCTTCTGGGCAACCTGGCTGGGCATGAGTCTGACCACAGCCTTCTTTTTCCTCTGTGTTGCTTTTATGATCATGCTGGTGGCAACCCGGATTATCTGCCAAGGCGGCCTTGCCTACTTCACCCTCCCCGCCGCCCCCATGGACGTCTTATTGGCCACAGGCGGGACCAAACTCTTCAGCGGGGTGAACGGCCTGATCTGCGGAATGGCTCAGAAGGCACTCTTTGTCGACCTCCGTGAATCCCTGATGCCCTCACTTCTGCACGCCCGCAAACTGAGTCATGGCAGCAGTACCGGACTCCTTATTTTTTCCGGACTTTTTTTCACCATTCTTGCAAGTCTCGTGGCCTCAATTCTTGCTATGATGACCCTCTACTATCGCTACGGCATCCGGGAATTACAGATGGAATGGGCAAGCCGGACCACGGTGACGGTCTTTGAAAATGTCCACAGGCTGCTCACTGCTCCCACGGAAACAGGGAGCTGGATCACCTTTTTTGCCATTACCGGAGCTGTGATCATGCTGATCCTGGTCATCTGTTACCACCGCTTTTACTGGTGGCCCATTCACCCCTTGGGCTATCTGACTGCCTACAGTTCAGCAATGCGCATCCTCTGGGTCAGTTTCTTTGTCGGCTGGGCCTGTAATGCGCTCTGCATGCGCTACGGTGGTGTCTCTCTTTTTAAAAAGGTTCAGTTTTTCTTTATCGGCCTCATCATCGGTGACTTTCTGATGGGAGGAGGCTGGGCTATAGTTGGACTTTTCACAGATTCCGGTTACCAGGTACTTCCTGACTGACAAAAGCTTCGGGGAGAAAGGCGGAAGACTGAGGGCAAGAAAATCCGTTCTTGTTTCAGCCTTTCCCCCTAATCACCTAATAATTTGATATTATGTATGATGACAAGGAATTAAAAGAATATCGCGATCTCCTTAAACCTCCCGACCATTTTGAAGAGGGGTTTGACTGGAAGACCATTGTCGGAGCCGTTTTCATAGGCTTCCTGATGATGCCGGGCTCCATGTATCTGCAGCTGGTGATTGGCCAGGGCATCGGACCGGCAGCGCGCTGGGTAACGATCATCCTCTTTGCCGAGGTGGCCAAGAGGGCGCATTCCGAGCTGAAACAGCAGGAGATCTTTCTCCTCTACTACATGGCCGGTGCTGCCCTTGCCTCCCCCTTTTCCGGACTCCTCTGGAATCAGTATCTGGTCCAGTCCGATGCGGCAAGGATGCTGGGTCTGACCGAGTTTATCCCGTCCTGGGTAGCCCCTGGCGCGGATTCCCAATCCATGGTGGAGAGGACCTTTTTCCACAGGGACTGGCTGGTCCCCATCCTCCTCCTGGTCGGGGCTCAAATCATTCAGCGTATTGACCATTTCGGTCTCGGCTATGCCCTGTATCGCATCACCTCCGATGTGGAAAAGCTTCCCTTTCCCATGGCCCCGGTGGGTGCTCTGGGCACCATGGCACTTGCTGAATCCACAGAAGAAAAGAAAAAGAGCTGGAAATGGCGAGTCTTTTCCATAGGCGGAGTCATCGGCCTGGTCTTTGGTGCCTTCTATGTCCTCCTCCCCATTGCCTCAGGTCTGATTTTCACCGAACCCATCCGCCTCATCCCCATCCCCTGGATTGAACTGACCGAACACACTGAAGACCTTCTGCCGGCAGTGGCAACAGGTATCCAGCTGGATCTGGGGCTGGTTTTTATCGGTATGGTACTGCCGTTTTGGGCAGTCATCGGCGGACTCATCGGACTTATCATCACCATTATCCTCAACCCGATTCTGTATACCCAAGGCATCCTGCAACGCTGGCATCCCGGCATGGCCACCGTTGACACGGTCTTTGCCAATAACTTTGATTTTTACATGAGCTTTGGTATCGGCCTGGGATTGGCCATTGGCGTCATCGGGGTCTGGTCCGTATTCAGATCCTACCGCAGCACGAAAGAACATATGGGAACCCTGAAAGATCTCTTTGAACCGCCTGCCGGGCGCGGAGATTTTAATTTCTGGATCTCCATTGCCATCTACTTTTTTTCAACCCTTGCCTATGTGGGACTCTGCGTCTGGCTGGTCCCTTCCTTTCCCTGGATCTTTTTCCTGGCCTACGGCTTTATTTACACCCCCATTATCTCCTATATCACTGCCAGGATGGAGGGTATTGCCGGACAGTTTGTCAGCCTCCCCCTGGTGCGGGAAGCCAGTTTCATTGCAGGAGCACGCTTTTTCGGCTACCAGGGGCTGGAAATCTGGTATGCCCCCATCCCCATTCACAACTATGGTGAGGCCACCGTGCAGTTCAGACAGATTGAACTTACCGGGACCTCTATCCGAGGGATTATCAAGGCGGAGATCGTGGTCTTTCCCATCGTCATGGTGGCCAGCCTGCTCTTTTCCCAATTTATCTGGCGACTGGCTCCCATCCCCTCGAGCAGCTACCCTTACGCTCAGGAATTGTGGCATCTCCAGGCCCTCAATACCCTGCTGATGCAGACATCTACCCTGGAAGGAAACTCCATGTTCTACCAGGCCCTGAATGCAGGCACAGTTTTCTCCGGTCTTGGTTTTGGCCTGGTCATGTATTTTATCCTCAGCCTCTTTGGCCTCCCCATTCTTCTCATCTATGGAGTGGTCAGGGGACTCGGTCAATCCACCCCGCACGGCCTGATCCTGGAAGTCCTGGGTGCTTTTCTCGGCCGCTACTTTTTCCTCAAACGCTACGGCCCCATGTGGCGGCAATATGCCCCGGTACTCCTGGCAGGATTTTCCTGTGGTATGGGCCTCACCGGCATGCTGGCCATGGGTCTGGCCCTTATCATGAAATCTCTGGGCCATATGGCCTATTGAGATCTTCTGAATAAGAACGATAGGCGATTGCACCACTCATCGTTCTTATTCAGAAGATCCTGAAAGAATATTTAAATATTCTTTTTCTGATGATTATGGTATCCTCTTGCATATAAACAGCTTAACATCTTTGCTATTACAGCTGGCAAAGATTACGGCAACACTCAGGATAGACATCGAAAGAAGAGTCCTGTATCCATCTTTCCACCACTGGAAATTCCCCAGTAGCTCTTCCGCCTATGCCGCTGACAACGAATTGTTTTTCCTTTCCGGATGTCTTTCCAGAAGATTTTCGGAACTCTGCTAAACAAAAAGCAGAAACGGGTCGATATTACTCTTATGACAGTCGCAACTCAGCATAGCCACGGCCAAAACGAATCACTGCCCACTTTTTCCTTCAAAGCCGGTTCCCTGCCAATTGCCGTTAAACTGGCACTGATTATTACCACAGTTATCATCGTCGGTATGGGGCTGCTCAGTCTCTTTATCCTGGGCAATCAAAGCACCGTTTTTGACCAGCAGACAGATGCCTATGCATCAGCTCTCGGCGACCAACTCTCCACAGCAGCCATCGAACCGGTCCTGGCCGGTGACCTACAGGCCATAGATCAACTTACCAGCAACCTGGTAGACAACGAAGGGATAGAAGGAGTTGCCATATTCTCGGACCAGTCAAAGATGCTTTCCTCAATCGGTATCAACCCGGAACAGGCTCCTCCCCTTATTCTTCCAGAACAGCCGCTGTACTGGCATATCGGCGAAACCAACAAGATCGGCCTCACTTCCTATGTCCGCGAAATCACCTTCCGGGACCTGACCGTTGGCTACTGTCTTATTACCTTCGACCGTTCGTTCATGAACACCGCTTACGGCAACACCATTCGCACAATTTCCGCAATCACCGCCCTCATGGTTCTCTTAGGCATCATTGTCGCTGCCTTTCTCAGCAAACAACTCTCCCGCCCCATTAAACATCTTGTTGAGGGTAGCCAAGAAATTTCCCGCGGAAATTACCGATATCGTTTTCAAGAACGTCGCCAGGATGAGCTGGGTCAGCTCATGGGATCCCTGAACACCATGACTGAAGGGTTACTTCGCAAGGAACAGGTGGAACAGACATTTTCCCGCTATGTCTCACCCAATGTGGCCTGTGCCCTGATGAACAACCTGGAAAAGATCCATCTCGGCGGCAGTCATGTGGAAGCCACGGTACTCTTTGCCGACATCTCTGGTTTTACGACCCTCAGTGAAGGATTGGAACCCACAGCAATTAACAGTCTGCTCAACGAATATTTCACTCTCATTGATCAGATTGCCGGGAAGCATGGAGGCCATATTGACAAATACATCGGAGATTGCGCCATGATCCTCTTTGGCGTCCCTCTCCATGACAAAGAACATGGTATCAATGGGGTCAGCTGTGGTGTAGAGATTCAACAAGTGATTAAAGAGTACAATCTCACCCGTAAGAAACAGCGAAAGATTACCGTTGAATTCAGTATAGGCATTAACAGTGGAACCATGCTGGCCGGAAATATGGGGTCAGAAAGACGAATGGAATATACGGTGGTCGGCAATGCCGTCAACCTTGCCTCCCGCCTCTCTTCCATTGCCACCGCCGGTGAGGTGATCGTCACCAGGGAATTGCACGACACCCTGGGGCTTGCCGCACTCTTCGAAACCTACCAGTCCGGCACCATAGAACTGCGGGGAAAGACGACACCGGTAGAAGTCTGGCACATTGGACACCAGCTGCGAATGATCTCATCCCCCGAACTCTTTGACATTCATACTCCAAGCATAGTTCACTGATACAGTTATGAAGTATTTCCTTCTTCTCATGCCCCTTTTGTTTCTGCATGGCTGCGCCCCTCTCGGTCATTTGGATTCCGGAGCAGATCGAGTTCAGCTGGTTGATCAATACCTTGCGGAACAGGACTACAGTAAAGCTCTTGCCCTTATTGCCAACACTTCCAAAGACGACCCCCAGGCCCTGGATCTTAAAAAAAGACGAAAAATAATCCTCGACCAGCTGCAAACATTCGAACAGCAGACAATAGCCCTTGCCCTCAAACAGGAACGCAGCAACGACTGGCCGGGAGCCAAGCTTACCTATGAAGAAGCACTGAAAAAACTCAACATATCCAAGACGCTGGATGAGGAACGAGAGGCCATGCTCAAGCGTTTTCAGAACAGAATGAAGGCATTGGAGTATGAAGAACTCATTGTGACGGGGGAGTGGCTCAGGAAAAAACTTCCCCTGCTGCACAGCCTCCACGCAGGCGATCCGGGAGATATGATCATTAAATGGAGATTGTCCCGTACTGAAAATGAGGCCAGGGAAACTGCCCAGGAATTGCTCAAATGTGGTGAACAAATGCTCGCCGAGAGCAATCTTGCCATGGCTCAGCGCATCCTGCCCCTGGCTGCGGAACTGGACCCTGAACTGGATACGGAAGCAGCAGTCAGTCAGCTGGAGAATAGGCTGACTGCCAGAAAAGACAAAAAGCTGAAGGACAGGCGCCGGGCCGCCCAAAAAAAAGACGAAGAAGCAATTGAGGCATTCAACAGGGCCATGGCCCACGGCAAGCTGTCCGAGGCCCGTCTCTATCTCGCTCACCTCAGTCCGACAATACAAACATCCGTGGCCGCTGAACTGATGCAAGAGCGCCTGGAAAGAGCCATATCCGAGTATATCCTGGAAGAGCTTTCCGTTGGAGACTCTTTTTATCGGGCAGGGGAATACCAACAGGCGATCAAGGCCTGGCAGAATGTTCTCACACTCGAACCTGACAATGAAACAGTCCAAAGCAAACTGAAAAGGGCAGAAAAGGTGGTTGAGAAACTCACCACCTTGCAGAAACGTCAGAAAAAATCAGTCATTGAGTTGCAATAAGCGATCGTCCTTTCAGTCACCCTCCTGTTTCAGCAGAGTAATCGATAACATGCTCACCCCTCTGGCGGATCTTCCCGCCAGGCCTCCGGCGAGATATTGCCAAGCAGGGAACTGCCCTGGTCAACAAAACGGTTTATGTGAAGCTTGATAATCTTCTGCACCATAACCTTATAGGAATCCGGGAAACGTTCCATGACCTTGGTAAAAGCCTCGCGACTGATGGTCAGCAAGACCACATCTGTCCAGGCCCTGGCTGAGAAAAACCAGTCAAATTCCGCCAATAGTGCCAGTTCACCAAAATAGTTAACAGATTCTGCGTGAAGCAGCTGCATATGAAAACGACGCTCTTTATAGGTTTGGAAAATATCCACCTTGCCCGACACGATAAGAAAGAGGCGGTCGCCACGGGCACCTCTGCTTATGATCTCCTCCCCCTTAGCGTATTCTTCTCTTTTGGCAAGATAGGCAAACATCTTTGCTACCCCGGCAGGTGCGCCGGAGAATATAGGCACCCTGGTTAAGAACTCCTGTGTGCCCGTGATCTTGCTCAGCACGTTCAGATCAAGATTCTGCTCTGGCGAGGTCATAAAACGCTCCTTTTCGCTCCATGAGTTCATCATATGTTCCCTGTTCAACAATTCGTCCTGCCTTGAGGACAACAATCCGATCATAAGCCGGGGTCAGGTCCAGTCGATGAATAACGGCAATTACCGTCTTTTTGCCCTTGTAATCGGTTTCAAGCAGCCCCTGGATACGGGCCTGGGAAGTGTTGTCGAGACTGGCAGTTGCCTCATCCATAATCAAGATAGGCGCATCCTTAAGAAATGCCCTGGCAATGGCGAGCTTCTGCTTTTGCCCTCCTGATAACCGGTCGCCTTTACTGCCCACCTCGAAATCCAGACCGATATCCATTACCTCATCAAGAAGACGCTCATCTTGAAAGGCCTGTCCGGCAAGATTACGCAGTTGTTCATCAAGCGCCTGTTCCGACTTCACCGCACCGAACAGGATATTATCAAGTAAGGTGTGGGTGTACATATACTCGCTTGGACAAAAAGGAATGAAATCTACTGGTTCACCGAATTGAGGCGCCTTCACACAAGGGGTCCAGGCCTCGAGTATCCTGCTGTGATCCATGTGAATGTGCACTACTATTTCCTGAAATCGACGGCGTGCCGCAAGAATTTTGGCCTCCATGGCAGAAGGCAGGGAAACAATCGAATGTTTCTGGGGGATAAAGCGCAGGGCCAGGATGAGCAGGAGACGGCGCGCCTCTTTTTCCTTTGGTTGCGGACCTGTCAGTTTTTTAATCAAGTTACTATAGGTTGTAAACTCATCGGCTTCCATGGGGTTATCACGGAAAAAGAATTCATCATCCTGGAAATCGGCGAGCAGAGGGACCGATTGTGTGGCTATGGCATAGCCCAGGGTCAACAAAGGTTGTTCCAGATTCATTTCCTGAAGCAGTTCTATAAAACTGGGATTATCAGGTAAACGTTCTACGGCAAATTGACCGCTTAAACTGTCGCCAAAAACGATATTATCGCGGATGCTGGAATAGTGCAGGTAAGCTGTCGCATCATAAAACTCAATGGCCTTCTCAAAAGCGCTCTTTAAGCTGGTCTGTATAATCTGCCGCATACGCAGAAATTTTTCCCTGAAAGGTTTACATTGCTCCGGTGTCAGTACCGCCTGCAGACCAAAGCGAATAATGTCATCCTGCAGACCGACCTGGCGGATCACAGCAAGGACAGAGGATCTATCCGGAGGCGGACTGTCAGCAGTTACCGCCTGGATTCCATAGAGCAGATTATCACGTATGGTACCGGAAAAAATAAAGGGCTGCTGGGCAATCATGGCGACATTACTGCAGATATCAAGTTTAGTTAAGTCACCAATCTGATGATTATCAATACTGACAGTTCCCTGACTCGCGTCATAGAGCTGGGCTATAAGCAGAGAGAGCGTGGATTTTCCTGAACCTGAATACCCCACAAGGGCAACCTGCTCGTTGGCTTTGATGTCAAGATTGATATTTTCAAGGAGCTTGACTCCGCTGGGAACCGTGAATGTAATATTTTTCATACTTATATTACCCTTCAGGGTGAACGGCGCGCGGTTGAAAGGGAGTAAGGCGTGTTCAGGATCAAGGTCGAAGGTCTTCATAATCTGTCTGTATCTTACATGGGCATCCTGGTAATCCTGATAATACTCAATGAGTTCCTTCCACGGATCATAAACCTTTTCATAAGCGGAGAGGAAGGCCACTAGTGCACCGAGGGTGAACTGACCATTGATTGCCATGTAGCCGCCCACAAGAAAAAGGATAAAAGGGCCCATTGACTGAAAAAGATTGTTGGCAAACTTAATACCGTACTTAACAATGAACAGCTTTTTCATCAAAGTATACAGCTGGTGAACATACGAAGAGAGCTTCTCCTCTTCCAGGCGATAACTGGCGTTGCCATGGATCTCATGGATTCCGGAAATGGACTCATTCACCACATTGGCCATGAATCGTGTCGTCTTCACCCGTTTTTTATTGAGCTTGTTGTACTTCTTTTGCAGATACGGAATAACTATGATCTCAAGAGGGTATACCCCCATGCTCAGGAGAGCCAGCAGCGGATTGAGATTAAACATGAAGCCTATGAATACGACAAAAGTCAGTACACTGGTAACGGGGATGGCCAGCGCCCCACCCAGAAAAAAGCCGATGGCATTCAGTTCAGCGGTCATGGCCGATATAACGGTACCCGGCTGCATTTTCCGATAAAACTGCAGAGGCAACTGCAGGACGTGATGATAAAGTTCTGTGCGCATCTCCACCAGAATTTTCTGCCCGATATAGAGCTGAATGACATTGGTGGCATATTTCAGCAAACTGGCAATGGTGACCGCACCGATATAGAGTCCGCAATAGAGGAAGAGCAGATGGGTATCCTTGAGATAAATGGCCTCATTGATGATACGCTTCTGCATCTCCAGGGGATAGACCTTGAAAAAGAGACTGATGACAATGATCGACAGCAGGAATAACTGCATGGGTCGATGGCGCCTGAGTATCCAGTAAAAGAGTGGCCGATCGCTGATACGGACACTTTTATCTGCTGCAGTTTTTTTCATGCCGGATAACGGGTAAGAGAGGGATACGTTGAGTGGTTATATCAGACCAGGCACAACTCTTTTAAGATTGTCACTGGATTCTCGAAAAATTGCAAGGTGTATTGTCACGAATAACCGTACAACAGCAACGAACACCAGACAATTTTCCGTTCTGTAAGCAATTACAGATTCCGGCAAGCAGTTATGATCTGTTTACACTGGAATGAAGATCTATTCCATGATACATGGTAATATAGAGTATCTGTTTTTAAGACAGCAGGCGTTTTGCACGTTCCTTTTATATTGAGGTACACGAACGGCGAATAAATCAGAGCCACTCTCAACCTCAAACGTTTTTATCCACCGCAGGAGTACCTTTGTGAAAACCTTGGCCTTCCCTGGTACATTACTTTTTTTCTTGCTTCTCCTCCTTCTCCCCGAGACGATGCCGGCAGAAGAGATCCCCCATGAGATTGGAGGATTTGTTTTAGGCAGCAATGTCACCGACTATCCGGACATAGAATATTCCAACTTTCTGAAAGAAGTTGTAATTTACGATTGGCACGGTTTTGACAAAGGAATTATCTCTTACGGTATTTGCGAATTTCCCGGAGAGATTGTCAAAATAAAATTGAAGTATGGTGATTCCAGCAAATCCTTTTTCAAAACCCTTCTGAAAAAATATACAGAAAAATATGGGAAACCAACCGAATGGAAAGGAGACTCTTTTGGCATTCTCCACATCTGGAAATGGAAGTTTGTCGACAAGGAAAACAACCATATTCACATGATCCTTCAGCATAATACCCGGAACGCAAATGAGAATATAGGCAACATGGTCAAACTCTATTATCCGGATCGGATTGAACTGGAACAGCTCTGTTTCACCAAGAAATGCACTACACCTGCAGACATGAACAAGATGATGCAGCAAAAGATGCCGAAACAGGACGACTGGGAGTATCTGATTCCAAAATGATTCTGCAGTGACACCTTTCATCAACACATGGCGGACCATTGGCTGGAACGGTCTCACTCTGTCTTGTCCTGAAAAATGGGAAGCCATTGTCTCCGGAAAGAGGCATCTCCTCTTCGAAGAGGATTTTGACCCGATTTTCGAATTACGATGGCAAAAAAACGATGACAGCAACAAAAACCCTGCGGACTCCATTCTGCTCAATCTTAAAAAGGTGGCCGGCCTGTGCAGGCAAAGACAGCTATCCACCTCCTGGCAGCAATTAGAAAAAAGCTATAAAATCATTCCGCTGGCAGCAGAACAAGACGCTGATCAAAAGGGGGCCCTTCTCACCTGTCGACAATGCGGGATCAGCCTCCTTCTCTATTTCTTCCGTCCCCATGCCATGCAGCATCCGGATTTACTAAAGGTTCTTTCTTCCCTGAGCTGCCATGGCCCGAAGAAAGGAGATACCCTGTGGTCAATCCAGGATTTTCAAATCCTGCTCCCCGACAGGTATCAGCTCAGCAGTTACAGTTTTGCTGCCGGCCTGACCCGGCTCACATTCATCGACTGCGGACTCACCATGCATCTCTGCCGGCTGGCCCAGGCATCTCTTCGTCTGCAGACGACTCCGCTTGCTGACTTCATGATCCTTCTCAGCGGCATTCCTGTTCCGAAAGGAGAAATCGCCCACCAGGCCCAGTTAGTCTATCACAGCAATCATCCCTCTATTTTCCGGCAGATTCTCACTCGGCTCAAGCGTAAACCTTCCTTTCACAGGATGATCTTGCGTCACCACCCAGAATATGATCGTCTGTGCGGGTTATTTTTTGAGGACACAAAACCTATTCCCGAGGAACAGGCCAACACCATTCTTGACAGCTATGAAATTCACACCCTCTGATAACTCCTCCTCGTTCAATCGAACTCAAGCTCTGGAGTGCGTCCCCACACAAAATGACACCATCCAGTGGCAGCAACTTGACAACGGAGAAATCCTCTTCACCTATCCACTCCCTCTGAATTCCTTTTTTAAGGCACTGCATCGAAAATTCGGCAAAAGCAAGGAAACCGTTCCGTTTAAAAAGCTGCAGCTGGATCGGATGGGAAGCTTTGTCTGGATTGAAATTGATGGCAAAAAATCCGTGCGGGAAATCATCTGTAATTTTGCTGAAGCCCACAAAGTAACTACCCAGGAAGCAGAACATGCCGTAACAGCCTTTTTAAAAACCCTGGGACAGAGAGGATTAATAGCTCTGCGCTGATTACCTCAGAATCTATTTTCACGGGACTCATAGAAGTAGGGCCAGAGCAGCACCAGATAACAGACCAACACTTTTGAAATAATCTTATCAACAACAAAAGAGAGGAACTCGCGACATCGCTTTCTTCAAGGTCAAGGGAGAAGCATGCGTTATAACTATCAGTGCTGGGGCCAGTGTATATGACCCAACAGAAACCGCCATGGTGGTCCGGGACATGGCGGCTTTGATTCATCAGGCTGACTCCCAGCTCTATCGAGCCAAAGCCAACGGTCGCAATAGAGTCCAGGCGTCAGGCGTTGCCTCACCCTAGAGCTTTACCCACCTGAGCTTATCCCTCTATTGGTCCAGCCTCCATTGTTGCAAAAAGACCGGAACAGAGAAAGCCGAAGATTCGTCTTGTTAACACACAATACGCGCAGAACAGACTCATTTTATTTCTGCTTAACACCGACAGCCGCATCTCTCGAAGCAGCAACACCCCCTAACGCCCACTATAACAACAAGTTGTACTTCAACTCCGGAAAAGTAGTATTCCTGCCATATCAATCCCAAAGGAACATACTTACGCAAAAGCAACCGCTCACATTCAATATAGTTATTCGGCGTTAACAATTAACAAGTGTAACTACATATTTTATAAATAAAAAAAATCCATTCCTATTGATAATACCCTGACAATACGATAAGATACTCAAATAGTGTCAAAAAGCCGTCAGTGGTAACAGAATAAAACTGGCAAGCAGTCTTTCTCAATTACGATTTTTTCAGTCAACCAACCACAGGGATACATTATGGATCGGCATTCGCTAAACAAAAAACTTCACATCGCTGGATATCGTTTCACCTCTTTTATTCTGTTTTTGTTCGTAATGCTCGCACCATTGCATAGCACTCTGGCGGCATTGCCGGAATCTCGAAACGAATTATTACAGTTTACTGCCGGCGGACATGTGCTGGGATTCAAGAATGACAGTGTCTATATCGCCGGTGGCGATCACATGTTGAAAGTTGAATTTACCGGAACGACTGGAGCATACCCTGTGGCAAACAAAGCCACACAAAGCGCGTCTGATGCACAAGCGTTCAACTATGTGACCTACAACGATCTCTGGCCGGGAGTCGATCTTGTCTATAAGGGAACGGCCAACGGCATTTTTGAAAGCACTTGGCAAATCGCACCGGGAAGCACTCCCGAACAAATCCGCTTGCGCTACAATGCTCCGATAGAAATTGACCCCAGCGGTGACCTGAAGATCAGCTATGAGACCGGCTGGATGCGCGAATCAGCGCCAATTGCCTGGCAGCAGATAGATGGCCGCCGCATTCCTGTACAGATTGCATTTAACATCATTGAAGCATCAGATGGTAAAGCAGATGTCGGTTTCAACCTGGGCCAATACAATCCGTCCCACCCGCTGCTGATCGATCCGATTTTGGATTGGAACACCTTCCTGGGATCGTCAGAGTTGGATGAAGGCTATGCAATGACACTCGACGATTCCGACAATATCTATCTGGCCGGCATCAGCGCTGCCACCTGGGGATCCCCAGTAGTGAGCTATCCCGGCGGAAGCGGAAACGCATTTGTCGCCAAACTGGACTCAACTGGTGCACTGCAATGGCATACTTTTTTGGGCTCAGAAGAAAGCTATGACAAAGGGACAGGCGTAGCTGTTGACAGCAGCGGTAATGTATATGTAACAGGTACCAGTTCCTCCACTTGGGGTTCACCAGTAATTGCCCATGGGGGAGGAGGAGGAGACGCATTTGTCGCCAAACTTAACAGTTCCGGAAATCGTCTATGGAACACCTTTATCGGATCAACAGGTTACGATGAGGGAAGCGGTATTGTCGTAGACAGTACTGCTAACATCTATTTTATCGGCACTAAAAACGGGCAGGCATTCGCTACAAAAATGAACACAAATGGCTTTGTTCTGTGGAATAAGTTCATGGGGGAACCGACAAGTGCCGACAAAGGTCTTGGCATCGCACTGGACGGCGCCAACAATGTCTATGTGGTTGGGGAAAGCATGCTTAGCTGGGGGACGCCGATAACTGCCCACACCGGAGACGGCACTTGGCCCAGCGTATTCACGGCAAAGATTAATAACAGCGGAGCCCTGCAATGGAATACCTTCATGGGGTCAGCCAACACTGATATGGGCGGTGCCATCACCGTGGACACCACCGGCAATGCCTATGTAACCGGCACCAGCGATTCTGACTGGGGATCCCCCTTAAACGCCTTTGCAGCAGGTGGTACGAACGCATTCGTCCTCAAACTTGATACAGACGGCGCGCGTGTGTGGCAGACATTCATCGGATCAACAGACGTCAACGTCTGGGGAAAGGCCATCACTCTGGACAGTACCGGCAATCCGCATCTGGCCGGTTACAGTAATGCCTCCTGGGGCACACCAATAAATGCCCACGCAGGTGGCAGCACTGATGCCTATGCCGCTAAGCTGGACACATTCGGTTCACTGCAATGGAATACGTTCATGGGGTCGACAGAAGCAGATGAAGGCAGAGCCATTGCGGTGGACCTTGCCGGCAATGTTTACGTAGCCGGCGACAGCGTTGCCAGCTGGGGTGCACCAATAAATGCCTACGCAGGAAATCGGGATGTGTTTGTTGCTGAAATTTGCGCATCCTGCTATACGGTAAGCACCTCAGCACCTGTGGATGAAGGTTTTTTTACTCCGACAGTACAGGGAGTTACCAGCGGTGACACCACCACCTTTGATGTCACAGCCAATACCGGCTATACAATCGACACCGTAACAGGTTGCGGCGGCACATGGACAGAAAGCAACCCATACACCACCGGTGAAATCAGCGACGACTGCACCGTCACTGCCACCTTTACCCTCAACAGCTATACGGTGGATACCTCGGCACCTGCAGATCAGGGCAGCTTCAGCCCCACAGAACGAACCGTCAACCACGGCAGCACAACCACATTTGACGTCAATCCCGAAAACGGCTATTCCATCGACAACGTAACAGGCTGCGGCGGCACATGGACAGGCGACAACCCATACACCACCGGTGAAATCACCAGTACCTGTACTGTCACTGCCACCTTTACCCTCAACAGCTATACGGTGGATACCTCAGCACCTGTCGGCCAAGGCAGCTTCAGCCCCACAGAACAAACAGTCAACCACGGCAGTACAACCACATTTAACGTCAATCCCGAAAACGGCTATACCATCGACACCGTAACAGGCTGCGGCGGCACATGGACAGGCGGCAACCCATACACCACCGGTGAAATCACCAGTACCTGTACTGTAACTGCCACTTTTACCCTCAACAGCTATACGGTGGATACCTCAGCACCTGTCGGCCAAGGCAGCTTCACCCCCACAGAACAAACAGTCTCCCACGGCAGTACAACAACATTTGCCGTCAATACCGAAAACGGCTATGCCATCGACAGCGTAACAGGCTGCGGCGGCACATGGACAGGCAGCAACCCATACACCACCGGTGAAATCACCAGTACCTGTACTGTAACTGCCACTTTTGTCCCCGGCTACACTGTGAACACCTCGGCACCTGCCGATCAGGGCAGCTTCACCCCCACATCACAGACAGTCAACAGCGGTGAGACAGCCACATTTGATGTCAATGCCGAGAACGGCTATACCATTGACACCGTCAGCGGCTGCGGCGGCACATGGACAGGTGGCAACCCATACACCACCGGTGAGATCACCACAGATTGTACGGTGACAGCTACATTTACAGAAAAATCTGCTGGTTTTCCCTGGACAATATTTATTCATCTCTTTAGTGACAGAAAAACACCGTAACAGATGAACAGCGCAAGGTAATGGGTCCTGCCTCTGGGACCCATTACCCAAAAGCCTTATGATTTTCACAGCAACAGAAAAAAACCAATCTGAATTTTCATGGATAAACATGAGCTGATTTTCAGAAACGGGAGCCAAAAGTCAATATATTGACAAATACAACCTGTCGCCCACCACAACACTTGCAGCTTGCTATAAAAAACAACCCGTTACAATGCGGCAAAGGCAAGAGGTGAACTGCTACCTTTCTTTTCTAAATCAACTGGAAAGACCTGCCATAGCTATTCTGCCCGATACGTCAGCAGCACATTCACTAAGTTGGATTTTCCATCCCGTAGCCTGGTCGACACACCATCATTTTTGGAAAATTCGTTTTTCCAAAGCCTGGAGATCCTGCCAGGTGGCCTTTTTCATTTCAGGATTCTGAAGAAGATAGCTGGGATGAAAGGTGGGGAGCACAGGAATTTCCAACCCATCAGCCCCTTGGTACATATGAAAACGTCCACGCAGCCTGGAAAGTGGTTGCGAGAGTCGCAACAGAGCCCTGGTGGCAACCATGCCCATGGTGCAGATCAATTCAGGCGCAGCAGCCTTGATCTGGCGTTGCAGATAAGAAAAACAGGCATCAATATGCTCTGTCTGCGGCTGAATATGCGGCCCGACCCCGCATTTTATGATATTGGTGACCAAGACTTCTTCCGGCGCAAGATGAATGGCGGCCAACATCCGTTCCAGCATTTGATCTTCCTGGGGCCCGAAGACACTTTTCTCCAGGGCTGAAGTAAAATGTTCCGGGACAGCCAGCCAGTGACCAATGAGGAAAAGACGAATACTCCCTCCCCCCCCTTTTCCAGGGGTAACACATTTTCGTTGACCGGCAAGTCCGCAGCTCTTACACAGTGCCACCTCTGCTGCAATTTCAGCAAGGGAGCCCTGATTAGTTTTTTTCCTGGCCGGCTCCACTCTTATTTCGCTGCGTTTTACCGGCAGAGACAACGCGTTCGTCCTATCTGGGGTTTTTTCCCGCTCACTGCTTGCAAGAAAAGAAGATAACTCGGGCGCTGCGGGATAGTCCCCGATTGAACTGATCTGGTGACAGTGAAGAACACTGCGAACATCTTGCAGAAACCGGAGGACTTCTTCTTCCATATCCCTCATCTTTCTCTCGTATTTTTCTTCTTCTCTCTTTTCCATCTGCAGGAAAAAGGAAGAAGCGTCTTGACAAAATCAACAGAAGATAAAATAGTTAACTCTGCCTTGAATTGTTAACAGATCACTGTCTGTCTTCCATGGCACGGCTTTGAATCTTTTTTAAACGGAACACAATCTAATACCACAGCTTGGCTCCGACCTTCTGTCCGCAAGACAGGCTCATTATATTTTTTCACCCCAGGGAGTATGGACATGCCTATTTACGAATTCCACTGTGAGGACTGCGGCAAGAATTTTGAAAGCCTGGTCTTGATAGCCTCTGCAGTTAATGATCTGACCTGCAAACACTGCAACAGTTCAAACATCAAGAAAATGATTTCCGCAACCAGCTGCCAGCCAGCCAAGGGAAGTCCCATTCCGGCAGGTGCACTCTCCGGCTGCTCCTCACGTTCCGGATTTTCCTGAGCATAGCAATTGGAGGCCCGTGCGGCCTCCAATCATGACAGGGGCATATCTTTCACAGGTCGATATGCCCCTGTTATTTTGTAACAATTCGCCAGCAACAACTCCTCATACGCCCCACTCCACGCTATAAAAGCTTAGCAGTGTTTCAGGTTCGCCGGAACAGGCCGACAAGACCATAACCCACGTTATGAGTCAGCCAGATCGGGATAAAGATACTGTCCAGCTGAGCTGTTACCTTATTTTTTCTTCTTTTCTTTGGCAAAGTCAAAAACCATCTCATTTTTCTTCAACATACCATGCTCCTCCCGGGCAACCTGTTCGAGATAGCCCTCGTCATTTTGTAATCGTTCGACACCCTCTGCCAATTCCTTATTTTTAATAATCAGCGCCTCTGTCTGCTCTGCAAGCGCTGCCAGGTGTTTCTTCTGCTGATGCAGGAAAAACAATCCACGACCGGGAGCAAAAACAATCCACAGGAAGACAGCCCCCAGGATACAGAGAGAAATGCGCAACAAGCGTTTCCGTTGCAGGGGGGAAAGAGATGTTTTTCGTTTTTGTTTCATGGTAATAAAGTAGAATACAGGAGTCAATGTTCAGAATCGTGGCTCAAATTTTACCACAATCGCCATACAGGCTAAAAAAATACCAGATTGCCAAATAAAATAATTTTGGCCTGCAATTCAGGCAGTTCAGAACAGATCCGATTGCATTATGTTATCTTCAGCCCTCAGCCTATGTAGCTGAACAGTTCCCTTTCAATAACAGCTTTTATGAGCAAGTCGACTTCTCAATCTCTTTTTCTTGTCAGTGCCTGTCTGGTCGGTCTCTGTACCCGCTATGACGGAAAGACAAAACCCGACCCTGACTGTTTGAAATTTCTTGCGGGAAGCACCTGGATCCCTGTCTGCCCGGAACAACTGGGTGGCCTGCCTACTCCACGTCCGGCAGCAGACATCATCGACGGCGACGGCCGGGATGTTCTGCAGGGCAGAGCCCGCGTCTGCACCAAAGACGGTGAGGATGTCACCGCCTCCTTCACCAAAGGAGCCAGGCAAATTCTGGAGCTTGCCCGACTCCAGGAAATCAGCGGGGCCTGCCTCAAGTCCCGCAGTCCTTCCTGTGCCATTTCCGGAACGGTGGGAGTCACAGCCGCCCTCCTCGCCGATCACGGATATCGGCTCTACGAATTTTGATCAGCCTGGTTTACGATTTTCTCCCCAAGCAAACTCCATTTGTCTGGCTGTTTTTTCAGCAAGTTCAGATCCATACAATCTGCTCACCAGGTGTAAACTCATATCAATACCTGCCGAAATTCCAGCAGAGGTGACGACAGTGCCTGCATCTATCCAAGGCCTTGCCTCATGAACAGTCAGATTCGGGTAACTCCTGCGCAGATCGGGAATATCCTGCCAATGCGTTGTGACATTCTCGTTTGTCAACACATCGGCTTTTGCCAGCAAAAAGGCCCCTGTGCAAACAGAGGCTACTAACTTTGCCTTCTTTGCCTGTTCAGCAATCCAGTCCAGTACCCGTGCCTTAGACATTTCTCGGTTATGCACACCACCTGCAACAATCAAGACATCTATTTCCGGGTGATTGTGAAATCCATAAGACGGATTCACACTATAACCACCCCGGGCCATAACGACATCGCCTTTTTCACTGACTAAAAAGACATTGAATGGATCTGCAGAGCTACAAATTCTTGATGCAGTCGAAAAAACCTCAAATGGCCCGGAAAAATCCAGGACCTCAGCCTGGTCGTAAATATAAAGTGCAACATTCAATTGCTCCCTTTCACGCATCACTCCACTCTCATCGAATACGCATCGCCATAAGAATGACGATCCCTGCCTCATAGAGAAGGTACAGGGGGCCTCCCATGAGCAGCATATTCACAATATCCGGAGTCGGTGTCAGCAAGGCGGCGAGAATGGCAATCAGCAGGATAGCATAACGCCTGTTTTCCGCATAAAAGCTCCTGGAAAAGACGCCTACTTTTGCCATAAACACCATGAATATGGGCAGCTCGAAAACAACGCCGAAGGCCAGGATGAATATGGTGGTAAAATTGACGAAACGTCCGACAGATATCACCGGCTGCAGATCCACCGAGCCAAACCCCAGAAGAAACTTGATGCCTAAAGGCAGGGTGACAAAATAACAGAACAGAGTCCCTGCATAAAAGAGGAGACAGGTAAAGAGGATAAAGAAAAACAATTGCCCCCCCTTTACCCCGAAAGGTTTACCCATGGCCCGCCAGAGCACGGCCATGATCCAGGGCATGAGCCCGTAGAGAGCGGCAAAAAGGGCCAACTTGACATGGGCCAGAAAAGGACCTGCTACGGAGAAGAAATAGAGCTTATCTGCCAGGTGCTCCTGGACTACGCGAAGCAATTCCGGGGAAAGAAAAAAGATCACGACGGTGGTCACCATGACACTGAGGCCAAGGGCACGGATCGACTTTCTCAATTCAGAAAGGAAGATAACCAGAGTGGTATGTGTGTCCATTGCAGGCAAAATCTGATATCCCGGTTGATGTTTTATATGTCCAGTAAATACACTGCTTCTCGTAAAAATCTACCAGCAGGATAGCAGATGCCATTTCGAAAAGCAATTTGATAGAGGTTGATTTCAGCCCACAGCCATGATAAAAACCTAGGCAATGCTCACTTGAGTCGATCCAGAGCAAAGAGACAAACTGACGTGCAGCCAGTGTCCGCCCAGAAATAAGATAGTTTTTCCTAAATCGAAGCGCTCCATGATCTGAACCACAGGTATCCCGCAGGAAATGCTCCCGGGGGGTGCAGCACAGTTGAAATTCCGTTTAGTAAGCTTTGAAAGTAACGAAGAGTTAGAAAAATAACAGCCGTTCCTGAACAGGCATCAGTTAACGATCATCATAACCTGAGATAAACTTCATTATGCTTGAACTACGCTTTATCAGAGAAAATCTGGATCTCATCCGCGAAAAAACAGGAAAAAGGGGCATTCCAACGGATAAAGTTGACGAATTTGCCTCTGTTGACCAGCAACGTCTGGACCTGCTGCAGGAGGTGGAGGCCTTAAAAAATAAACGCAACATCGTCTCCAAAGAGATCGCCCAGCTCAAAAAGGGCAACACTGAAGAGCAGAAGGCGGCAGATACTCTTATTCCTGAGATGCGCAAGACCTCTGACCGAATCAAAGAGATGGATCGTAGCCTCAATGAAATTCAAATCAGGTTGCAGGATCTGGTCCTCTCCATCCCCAATCTCTGCAGCGATGATGTCCCTGCAGGACAGGATGACAGCGACAACCTGGAAGTCAAGCAATGGGGAAAAAAGCCGGAATTTTCTTTCCAGGCCAAGACCCATTGGGAAATTGGCGAGGCCCTCAACATTCTTGATTTTGAACGGGCGGCCAAGCTCTCCGGTGCCCGTTTTGCCCTCCTTACCGGATTTGCCTCTAAACTTGAGCGGGCATTAACAAACTTCATGCTTGATCTCCACACCCAGAAACACGGCTACCTGGAGGTTCTGCCCCCTTTTCTGGTCAATTCCGCGTCCATGACCGCCACGGGACAGCTGCCAAAATTTGCTGAAGACCTCTTCCGTATCAAGGACTGGGATCTCTATCTTATTCCCACCGCCGAGGTACCACTCACTAATATCTACCGCGATGAGACCCTGGATGAAAAGGACCTGCCTGTCAAATTGACCGCCTACACTCCGTGCTTCCGCTCCGAGGCCGGTTCCTATGGTCGAGACACCAAGGGGCTCATCCGACAGCACCAGTTTGACAAGGTGGAACTGGTCAAGTTTACCACTCCCGAAACATCGACTGAGGAGCTGGAAGACCTCTTGGCTGACGCAGAAGAAGTCCTGCAACTGCTGGGCCTGCACTACCGGATTGTCACCCTCTGCAGCGGCGATCTCGGTTTTTCTGCCACCAAGACCTATGATATCGAGGTCTGGCTTCCGGGCCAGAACACCTATCGGGAGATCTCTTCCTGTTCAAACTTTCTCGACTTCCAGGCCAGGCGCGGCGGCATCCGCTATCGCCCCAATGGCCAGAAAAAAAGCAGACTGGTTCACACCCTTAACGGTTCTGGGCTTGCCGTGGGAAGGACCTTGCTTGCCGTCCTGGAAAACTACCAACAGGAAGACGGAAGCGTTGCCATTCCTGATGTTCTGACACCCTATTTCGAGAAACGATTTTAGCTCCCCGCTTCCTGAAAAAAAAGGGGGGGGAGGACATTCGGAGAGTAGCAGTACAGGAATACCGGCAAATGGCGCTTTCCCGGCAGATACAGGCGGGTCAGCGAAAAGAGATTTCGCCTATAAAAGGAAAATCCTTTCTTGGCTACAGGGCCAACTGATACCGTTTTATCTTTTTAAATAACCCTTGCCTGGTTACCTGTAAGAGCTTGGCAGCCTGTGTCTTGTTCCCCTCTGTCACATTGAGGGCCTTGACGATGAGTCTTTTTTCCAGGGCCATAACCTGATCCGGCAGTGAATACTCGTTCTCCAGTGCCTGCAGATCTCCCATGCGGCTGTCTGCGGCAAAGGAACGCAAGTCACGAGAACAGGTTTCCACCTCCATCAAAAGATCATCTCCGGTCAAAGCCACCAAGCGCTCCACCTCTTTCAACAGCTGACGGACATTACCAGGCCAGGGATATTCTTCAAAGAGGGCCAGCAGCTTGGGACTGAACCCAGCCACCTTCTTTGTAAATCGCCGATTGGTATCCTCCAGGAAAGAAAGGGCCAGGGGCAGAATATCCTCTCTTCGTTCACGCAGGGGTGGAATCTCAATTTCCACCGAAAAAAGTCGAAAAAACAAATCCTGGCGAAAATTCCCCTTTTCCACCTCTTCTGCCAGGTTGCGGTTGGTGGCTGAAATGAGACGGACATCGTAAGGGATAATAACACTACTGCCAAGCCTGCTTCCCTCCTGTTCCTGGATAGCGCGCAGGAACTTGGGCTGCACCTTCAGAGGCATCTCACCAATCTCGTCAAGGAACAGACATCCGCCTTCGGCCTCTTCAAAACGTCCCTTGCGACTCTGGTCGGCCCCGGTAAAGGCCCCCTTTTCATGGCCGAAGAACTCACTTTCCACCAATGATTCCGGGATACAGGCGCAGTTGACCGGCAGAAAGGCCTGTCCGCGTCTTTCTCCATTTTCATGGATCATCCTGGCCACAAGCTCTTTCCCGGTACCGTTCTCTCCCTGAATCAGAACGTTGACAGGGGTATTACGAACAACCCAGACCATTTCCAGTACCGCCCGCATAGCCGGACTCTCAGCAATAAAGCGCCCTCCCCGCACTGACGTAAGCTCCAGGCGTGTGACTTCACTATCAAGCTCATCTGCGATTTTAAGAATTTTTTTATTCAGAAGGATCGACTCTATGGAGATGGAAAGATACCCTGTAATCTCTTCCAGTTCCTCCTGGTCATTCTGATCAAAAGATCCTTTCTCCTGACTATTCAAGAGCTGTATGACACCAATAACGCCATTACCGGTGACATTTTTTATGGGTGTACAGAGGGTATTACGGCTGTCAAATCCAGTCTGTTCATCTGCCTGCAGATGATACCCGGCCACAGTATGCAGATTGTTTTCGATAACACTCCTGCCACTGGCCATAACCTGGCCGACAATGCTCCCTTTCAAGGGAGCCTCGATAACATTTTTCTCAAGCCCGGTCCCATACATGGAAATCAGCGACCCGGTTCCTGTCTCATTGAGAAAGATGGTACAGCGCTCCACATGCATCAACCTGGGCAGCAGTCTGATATAAAACGTTACCAAGGAATTATACTCATCCATGGTCCAGCTGCCACTCACTTGGGAGAGCCTGCGCCTGAGTAAAGAGAGGTGGTTTCCCGATTCCATATCCATCAATATCCTTTATATCACAAAGAGCAAAACGAAAACTTAGTTCACAATCGCAAACTATCTTTACAAACAATAACTGTTTTATGCAACCGCCGCTTCTTTGTCAAGCGAATCCCCTTATCCACTGAATTTCACACTACGCTGCAGAGATGAACGTTTACAAAAATGATTCACACTATTACTGCCAATGGTGCAAACGGAAACTGAGTTGTCAATATTATGACCAGTCCTCGCCTGACAAACGCTTTCAACCAAAGGGCCAAAACCAATAACATATTGAATTAACAAAACAAACACAAATACACACAAGGAGTGGTCCATTTATTGCTTATATTTTTACGAAAGGTTCTCATTAACTAATCTCTCCCATGCTAAGGAAACGCGAATGCGACACACATACGAGGAACAGCAAGATAAAATCCCAAATAACGAGATTTCCGACCCACAACTTCACTCGATGGATGACAGACAACCGCCTTCTCTCGTTGAACAGGAGTTACAATCGACAAAACTTCTCAACCATGAAGAGGAAATCAGATACACGAAAATAATTCGACAAAACTTCCACACAATCACCCTCAGCATCAGGGAAATCCAGTCCCCTTGCAAAAAACTGCGCACTCTGCAGAAGCTCGTGGACGGATGGGAGAAAAAAGACAACCCGATCAAGCCGGGGAAACGCCGTCTGTGTCACATGATCGCCACTCTGGAATCAGCCTGCAAAAAACTTCCGCAAGACGATAGCCTTGTCACCCTTTTGACACAGTGCAAAATGCTTGCCGCTGAAATCGAAACAGCCAAAGACATCCTCATCACCACCAATCTACGCCTTGTCTGTTCCATTGCCAAACGCTATACCGACAGGGGCTTAAGCTTGGCCGACCTCACTCAGGAAGGATGTATTGGCCTGATGCGGGCAGTCTTTCGCTTTGACCATAACACCGGCAGACGCTTTTCCACATATGCCTCCTGGTGGATCCGACAGGCGATCACCAGGGCCATTCCGGAAAAGACCAGGACCATCAAACTGCCCGCCCACTTCCTTGTCTCCTGTAATCATTTCAACAAATCTTTCAGTGCGTTACATAAACAGCTAGGCAGGACACCGACCATAGGCGAATTATCAAAGACCACCTATATGCCTTATAACAAGATGCTCTCCATCATGGAGACCAGCAGAGAACCTGTCTCTCTTGAAGAGCCGATAGGAGATGACAGCCAGACCCTGATAAATATCATTGCAGACAAAAATTCCTGCTCACCTGCGGACATTGCCATAACAGCAGACCTCAGCAGACAGATAGAAAATATACTGAACACCCTCAATGACCGCGAAGCTCAGGTCATTCGTCTCCGCTTCGGGATTGGGGTGAGCTGCGAATGCACACTGGATGAGGTGGGGAAACAATTCAATGTCTCCCGTGAACGAATTCGTCAGATCGAGCAGGAGGCCCTGCAGCGCCTTCGCCACCCCAACCGGAGCGACCACATCAGATGTTTCCTGGAGAGTTGCTGACCCTCCAGGACAGGGAGACCGAACCTTTCTACTCCAGAGCCAGTTCAAGAAGCCTGCTGATCAAAGTCGTAAAATCAAGCCCTGCGGCGGCAGCAGCCTGTGGAAAAAGGCTTGTGGGAGTCATCCCGGGAATGGTGTTTGTTTCCAGAAGATAGAGAAAGCCCTCAGGGGTCAGGATCATATCGGTCCGCGAATAGCCCCTGAGTCGAAGCGCCCTGTGGGCTGTAACGGCCAAAGCTTGAGCTTTGGCCGTTATGGCTGCATCGACCTCTGCCGGACAGATCTCTCGCGTTGCTCCCTCCTTGTATTTGGCGGTATAATCAAAAAATGCATACTCCTCACCAGGGATGATCTCCACCAGAGGAAGAGGTGTCAGTTCGTTATTCCCCAGCACCCCAACCGTAAGCTCTCTTCCCGCCAGAAACTGTTCCACCATAACTTCCGAATCATAGTCGTAGGCAAGACGTACCCCCTCCAGCAACTGTTTCTCATCATGGGCAATAGTCATCCCCAGGCTTGACCCTTCACGGACCGGCTTAATCACCAGAGGTAGCTCAAGGGTCGCCAGCAGACGAGCGGGATCCTCACTATCCTCGGGCCTTGCCATTTCCCACTCGGCCACAGGCAATCCGTGCAGGCGATAAAGTATCTTGGCCATATTTTTGTCCATGGCCAGGGCACTGCCCAACACCCCTGATCCTTGATAGGGGATATCGAGGAGGTCAAGATAGCCCTGCATTGTCCCATCCTCTCCATAGTTCCCATGAAGCAGGATAAAAGCAACATCAATAGAGTCAGCGTCACGGGCCAGCAGGGCCAGATCGGTTTTCGGATCATACCTGCGGATATCATATCGTTCTCGATCTATAGCCGCTTCAAATCCGGCAGCACCGGCCAGAGATACCTCCCGCTCTCCTGAGCGTCCACCGGCAAGCAGCGCCACTCGAATTTTCCTGTTCTTTTCCACAACCACTCCTTCAATTCTTATTTTTTTGTAAAAAGCAAAAATGCTGAATAGCGAACAAGGGAGCAGACAATTGCGAAGCAGCTTGCCCCATCATCCGGCATCACCCATTCTGTGTATACGTTTTCTCAGAACCGCACGAGCCCCCTCCTCCCCACAACTCAAATTTGGCACAACGACCCTGCCTATAAGGATCCTCGTATTATTTACTGTGAGGAACATTGCTTTTTTTATTATATATAACGTACACCGCGGGCGCCACGACAACTCCTTGAAACTTCAGTTGGAGTGAACAGCGCACTCTGGAGTGCGGCCGATCTTTTTGCAGCAAATCACTCAAGGATGTCGACAAGTGCCCACTATTATACATCAAGGATTTGCCAACATCCAGGTAGACTGAGACTTCCTTGCTGTTTTTTTCCCTGTTGCCGGGTATGATATGAACATGAATCCAGATCTCTTCCACAAAATTGCGGCAATAGTCGGACGTGAACATTGCAGCACCTCTCTCGAAGACCTGCACTGCTACTCTTACGACGGCAGCAAGCAGAGCTTTCTTCCCGAGGCAGTAGCCCTGCCTGACTCGACAGAACAGGTCGCGGCTCTCCTGAAATTGGCCGATCATTATGAATTTCCGGTGGTGGCACGTGGCGCAGGAAGCGGGATGACCGGAGGTGCGCTGCCCACAGCAGGTGGCCTGGTACTGGCATGCTCCCGCCTCAACCGCATCCTCGAGATTGATGCAGACAATCAGATCGCGATTGTCCAGCCAGGCGTGATCACCGGAGAATTCCAGCAGGCACTGAAAAAATACAAGCTTCTCTACCCACCCGATCCGGCCAGCCTCAAGTTCTGCACCATGGGCGGAAATGTTGCCGAATGTGCCGGTGGCCCTTCAGCCATAAAATACGGAGTGACCAAAGACTCCATTATCGGCCTGGAGGTGGTGCTGGCAAACGGTGACATACTCACCACCGGTACCCGTACAGAAAAAGGGGTTGTGGGCTATGACCTGACCAGACTCTTTATCGGTTCCGAAGGCACCCTCGGCATCGTCACCAAAATAATTACCAGACTCCAGCCTCTGCCTGAGTGGAAAGAAACCTTCCTCCTGCAATCCACCTCCCTGCAAAAATCCACAGAACTGGTGGCCAGAATCCTGCAGAACAACATTCTTCCCTGCACCCTGGAATACATGGATCGAACCGCCCTGCGAATTGTCTCCGACCTCCTTCCCAAAGCACCTGCAGAAAACATTCAGGCCATGCTCATCATTGAAATTGATGGCAACAGGGAACATGTCCATGATATGGTGGAGCGCCTCAAAACACTTACGCAACGCGAAACCCACTGCAGCCTGCAGCAGGCAATAAGCGAAGAGGACATCAGGGAAATATGGCAGGCCAGACGCTCCATTTCACCTGCCTGTTATAAGCTCAGTCCAGCCAAGACCAGTGAAGACGTTGTGGTGCCCAGGACACGTATCCCTGACCTTGTCCGCTTCTGCGAAACCTTGTCGCAACGGTTGGCACTCACAATCCTCACCTTTGGACACGCCGGAGACGGCAACATTCACGTCAACATCATGACAGCCGACCGCTCCCCCCAGGAATCAGCAAAATCCGCAGAGGCCAAGACACAACTCTTTCAGGAGGTCATTCGACTGGGAGGCACACTTTCAGGAGAACATGGCGTAGGAATCACCAAATCTTCTTTTCTCAGCCTTGAACTTGATACGACCAGCATCAGAGTAATGCGCAGCCTGAAAAATCTTTTCGACCCCAAAAATATCCTGAACCCCGGGAAAATATTTCCTCCTGAGAGCGAAAACGACACCGCTCACTTTTCAGGAAAAATCCATTGACAGAAAGCTAACTTTTTCTTATATAAAGAAGCTTATTGTTTTTACTTTTGTATTTTTTATTGAAAACCCGAGATACACATGCATCTCCGGCGTTTTTGCTAACTATATTGTTCTAACGGAGCCCCAAATGATAGAAGTTGAAGTTCGAGGAGATCTTGAATACGCCATCCGTCAACTGAAAAAGAAACTGCAGATTGATGGAATCAAAAGAGAACTGAAGCGTCGCGAGCAGTATGAAAAACCCAGTGTGCAAAAACGTCGCAAACAGGCAGAAGCTCGCCGTAAGCTTCGCAAGTTCAACCGCGTCAGACGGGGTTGAAAGCAGGGTTAGAAATTTCCTAAAATGCCCTCTGCAGCTTGTATGTAGCGGGCGTTTCGTTTTTCTTTCCCCCTTCCCCCCTATATTGCCATCGACACCACACGCCTCCCTCGAGAGTTCGTTTCCGCAAGAGAACTTTTTCTCCACTACCTGATCACGGAGAAACGTTTTGCCGAAAACACTATCAAGGCCTACGAGGCCGATATCGATTTATTTTTTGCATTTCTTCGGCAAAACGCAAAAGCAACATCCCTGCAGCAGGTCAAGACTGCACACATCCACAGCTTTCTGGAACAATGCCGGACCAGGCAGATTTCCCATCGCAGTAACGCCAGAAGGATGTCGGCACTGAAAAGTTTTTTTTCTTTTTTGTATACCCAGGGTCAGACCCGCACCAACCCTTTTAGCGCTGTCACGATCCCCAAAAGCGGGAGAACATTACCTCATGCCCTGTCCGTGGACCAGGTAGACAGACTGCTGACGCCGCCAGCTGTCTGCAGCCCTCTGCTACAACGCAATTACACCATGCTCCGGCTCCTCTATTCCACAGGTCTCAGGGTCTCGGAACTGGTCAACCTGCCCCTTGCTGCCTGCAATCTCTCTTCCTGTTTTGTCCGAGTCATTGGCAAAGGTGAGAAAGAACGACTGGTCCCTTTCGGGATTCCAGCCAAGGAAGCCCTGGAGTCTTTCCTGCAATCTGGCCGTCCCCTGATCCTCAAAGGCAAACGCAGCAATACCCTGTTTGTCACCAGTCGCGGCAAGGCAATGACCAGGCTTCGTTTCTGGCAAATTATTAAGGAAGCAGCCCGTGCTGCAGGTATCCGGGAAAAACTCTCTCCCCATACCCTCCGCCATTCCTTTGCTACCCACCTCCTGACCCACGGAGCAGACCTGCGTTCAGTTCAGCTCATGCTTGGCCACTCCGATATCGCCACTACTCAGATCTATACCCATGTCGACGAAGAGAGATTAAAATCCATCCATAAAAAATTTCACCCACGCGGCTAGAAAAGACCTTTTATAATTGCCAGCAACAGAGACATCATCCCTTCTCTACCTCTTTCAACTTTTGCATAAAATTCAGCATCGTGTCGGTCTGAGTTGACAGTTAATAGTGGATAGTGGATAGTAACAGCAGATCACTGACATTCGCGTTTGCTCTTTTACCGAAAACCGCACACTGAAAACTTTCCTGAACCATGAAAGTCATCACAACTCACCTCAATGCAGACTTTGACGGCCTTGCTTCCATGATAGCTGCGCAAAAGCTCTATCCCGATGCGGTGATGTCCTTTCCCGGTTCCCAGGAAAAGAAATTACGTCAATTCATCAGCGAAACGCTTGACTATCGGTACGAATTCGTAAAACTCAAGCATATTGATCTCACCCGGATTACCACCCTGATTGTGGTAGACACCCGCCAGCAGAGCCGCATCGGCGCCTTTGCGGAGTGTCTGAAAAATCCCGGCCTCTCTCTGCACCTCTATGATCACCATCCCGACACTCTCGACGTCATGCAGGGACAAGTGGAAAAACTTGCCCAGACCGGTGCAACCACCACCATTTTCTGTCAGCTCTTCCAGGAAAAAAACATAGCCATCACTCAGGATGAGGCGACTCTCTTTGAGCTCGGTATATACGAAGACACCGGCTCCCTCACCCATCTGACCACCAGGCCGGACGACCTGCTGGCTGCGGCTTGGCTTCTGGAACAGGGGGCGCAACTTGACATCATCTCCCAGTTTCTTTCCTATGACCTCACTTCGCGTCAGGTCAACCTGCTCCATGAACTGACGAAGACAGCACGCAGTTATATTATTTCCGGAACCGAAATTGTGGTTGTCAATCTCACCCTGCAGGAATACGAGGACGACTTTTCTCTTATTGTCCGCCGCTTTATGGTCATGGAAAACCTTGACTGTCTCTTTGCCCTGGTGAGCATGGAAGGACGCATCTACCTCATAGCCAGATCCCGTATCCCTGAAGTCAATGTGGGCAACATAGCCAGAGATTTCAACGGTGGCGGTCATAGCACAGCAGCTTCAGCTACTGTACGCAACATGAGCATGATAGAGGCCCAGGAGAATCTGATCCGCAGTCTGCACAGACACATCATGCCCCAGGCCATTGCCAAAGAGATGCTTTCTCAGCCGGCCATTTCCATTCCTGAAAACACCTCTATCCTGGAAGTCAACAATCTGCTCACCCGTTATAATATCACGGCCTTGCCTGTAGTCACAGCCACCACTCCTGTCAAAGTGGTTGGCACCATCTCCCGTCAGCTTGTAGAAAAGGCCATCCATCATAACCTTGGCTCGTTTCCGGTCAGCGAATACATGGCCAGCGACATCGAAATACTGCCGCTCAGTGCCACTCTTGCAGACATCGAAGAATTGATCATCGAGCGCAGGCAACGCTTAATCCCCATCGTACACGAAGGTCGACTCATCGGTGTTATCACCCGAACCGATCTGCTCAACATGCTGGTCAACGATCCCGGGCATCTTCCCCGAGATCTTCTCCATGAAAGCGAACAGCCGTCACGGGAAAAAACCAGAAACGTCCTTCAGCTCATGAGCGGCTGCCTGGACCGCGGACTGATCATCTTCCTGCGAACCATTGGTGAAGTTGCCGAGTCCATTGGCTTCAAGGCCTATGCTGTAGGAGGATTTGTCCGGGATCTGCTCCTGAAACAGAAAAATCTGGATCTCGATATCGTAGTGGAAGGCGACGGAATCGTCTTTGCCAAAAAACTAGCGGAACAGATGGGAGGCAGGCTGAAAACCCATGATCGATTTATCACAGCCAAAGTAATCCTGCCCGACGGATTCAAAATCGACATAGCCACTGCCAGGCTCGAATATTACGAGTATCCGGCTGCCCTCCCTACCGTGGAACTCTCATCCATCAAGCTTGACCTGTATCGCCGCGACTTCACCATCAATGCCATGGCCCTACAGCTCAACCCGGCCCAATTCGGAACCCTGATCGACTTTTTCAACAGCCAGAATGACCTCAAGGAGAAGTTGATCAAGGTCTTGCACAACCTCAGTTTTGTGGAAGACCCAAGCCGCATATTCCGGGCCATCCGTTTTGAAAAGAGGATGGATTTCAAAATTGCCAGGCATACGGAGCGCTTGATTCAGGGGGCTGTAAAAATGGATCTGTTCGGTAAAAGCAATGATCCGCGCTTTTTCTCCGAACTGCAGCTAATCTTTGCTGAAGACAACCCTCTGCCGGCCATCAAAAGACTAGCTGAGTTCAACCTCTTTCCGTTTCTCTGGCCCGACCTCAAGCCCAATCTCAAGATTGACCGGCGCTTTATGCACATCCTGACCCAGGCCCATCAAGCCATTTCCTGGTTCCGTTTCCTCTACCTGGAAGAAGAAATAGAGTCATGGCGCATCTATTTGCTGTCGATCATGGGCCGCTCCAAACCCAGACAACTGGAGACCTTTTGTGAACGTTTTCATCTCCCGCAAAAGACGCGTGATGAACTGATTCGGCAAAAGGTAGCAGCCGACGAAGTGGCCAACCGCCTCCATGGCCGCCCTCCGGAGAAAAACAGCCAGATACACCAACTCCTCGCCCCTCTCTCCAATGACGGCCTTCTTTACCTCATGGCCATTGCCAGAAAGAATGAGATCAAAAAACTCATCTCACTCTACGTCACCTCCCTGCGCAACACCAAACCTCTGCTTAACGGTCAGGATTTAAAGGCAATGGGCTACATCCCCGGTCAACAGTTCAAAAAGATGCTGAACGCTCTGACCAACGCCCGACTGGATGGTACAGTGCACCGCCTGGAAGACGAAAAAGAGTTTCTCACGAAGCACTTTCCGCTGCAACAAATCACTTCCTGAAGGCAGTCACCACCCTGCCTCCAAGCAGAGTAAAAAGGTAGACAATAGCGGCAATGACGATAATGATCGGGCCGCTGGGAAGATCCAGAGTAAAGCTCACGCCAAGCCCGGTCACCACAAAGCCCACACAAAACAGGACTGCCAGCAGCATCATCTGGCGAATGTTCTGGGAGAAGCTTCCGGCAACAGCCGCTGGCAGCGTGAGGAGCGCAATCACCAGAACAATCCCCACGATGCGTACCAGAAGGACAATGGTGAGAGCCGTAAGGCAGAGCAGGAGCAGATAGATCCAGCCGGTACGCAACCCCCGTAACCTTGAAAACTCCTCGTCAAAACAGACGGCCAGAAACCTGTGATAAAACACTCCTACCAATCCCAGCACCACAACATCCAGAACCAGAACAAAAAAGAAATCGTTTCTACTGACAAGCAGGATATTACCGAAAAGGTAGCTCATGGGATCAACATAGCCCGGAGTCCTGGCAATGAAGAGTAGCCCCGTTGCCATACCCACGGCCCAAAGAGCGCCAATGACACTGTCTTCACGCTGCCTGGCATGACGGCTGACCAGGGCAAGAACCACGGCAGCAAGCAGAGAGGAGAGTACCGCGCCCTGCATGGGACCAAACCAGGTGACGCCCACTGCTTTTTCCAGATAAAGCCCCAGACCAATACCACCCAGCACACAATGAGAAATGGCACCGGCAATGTAACTGATCCTGCGGACAACTACCAGAGTACCAATAATACCAAAGGGCAGAGAGGCAAATATACCGGTGAGCAGGGCATAACGGAAAAAATAAATATTCGGATCAAAGAGTGCGGCCAGGAGCTCATTCATGGCTGTGTCCCTCCCCGCTGCAGCAATGATCGTGACGGATCATCTGCAGATCACCACCATACAGATCCCGAATCAGGTCGCCGGTGAGCGCGCTGGTCGGATGGATCTTCACCTCTTTATTGACACAGGCAATACGCTTGAAAAAGGTAGAAGCAAAACCCACCTCGTGGGTCACCATGAGAATGGTCATGTGCCGGTTCAGCTTGGTCAAAAGATCAAAAAACTGGAGTTCAGATTCATGATCTATGTTGGCGGTGGGTTCATCAAGGATCAGGATATCACCTCTGGATGCCAGGGCCCGGGCAATGAGTACCCGCTGTCGCTGCCCCCCTGAGATGGAAGAAAACGGACGGTCAGCAATATCAGCAAGATCTGTCTCAGCCAGGGCCTCCAAGGCCTGTGCCCTGTCCTGCCTGCTGTATCTTCCGGTAAATGAGTGGCCCAGCCGTCCCATGCATACCACCTCCGAAACAGAGATGGGAAACTGGGGATCATACTGCACATACTGCGGCACATAACCCATTCGCAAACGGGCCTCTTCCGGTTTCCTGCCAAAGATACGAACAGTTCCTGTTTCCGGTGTCAGCAGCCCCAGGATAAGTTTAATCAACGTAGTCTTGCCGCCGCCATTTGGGCCTACCACACAGATGGAATCACGGGGAGCTATCTCGAGATTCACATCAACAAGCACCGCCTGCATATCATAACTAAAACTGAGGTCACAAATGGAGATAGCACTCTTTTCCTGGACTTGAATCATCGTTTCTCCTGACCCAGCAAAGCCTGGACAATTCGCTCTGCCATGATCTTCAAATTTGCCTCCACATCTTCTGCCAGGGGATCCAAGGCTACAACCTTACCGCCAATGGCAGCAGCCACCGCATTCGCACTTTTGGGATCAAACTGTGACTGGACAAAGATCACCTTGACGCCTTCGTCCCTGGCCCGGCGGATAAGGACAGACAATTGTCTGGGTGTGGGTGATTTACCACCGGTTTCCACAGCCACCTGCTGCAGATGATAGCTGTCTGCAAAATAACCAAAGGCCGGATGAAAGACAAAGAAGGAAGCATTATGAAAGGGGGCAAGCATTCCGGTTATCTTTTGGTCCAGATCATCAAGTTTTCTGTTCAACTCAGCCAGATTATTCTCATAGTTTCGTCGATGTGCCGGATCCTCACTTGCCAAAGCTTCAGCCATGGCTGCGGCCATAATTTTCAGATTCCGGGGAGAGAGCCAAACATGGGGATCAAGAGTTACTCCGTGACCATGATTTATCTCCCCTTTCCGATGATCCCTGTGCCCGTGGTCAGGCATCTCCATGGGAATCCTGTGAATCCCCTCCGTGGTATCAACTATGTACAGATTCGGAGAGTTTTTTCCCAGGCGCCGAATGAGCTCCTGTTCAAATTCCAGGCCTACACCAAAAAAGAGGCTTGCTCGGGAAAAGGCCAGGATCTGCTTGGGTCGAGGCTCAAAGGTGTGAGGCTCCTGTCCATTGTCCACCAGGATAGAGGTCTTAACCAATTCTTTGCCGACATGTTCACAGATCCACTTCTGTGGTGGAATGGAGACAAAAACCTCGACTTTTTCAGATGAAAGAGCAACCCCATGCATAAAAACGAAACAGATAAACATGAATAGAAAAGACTGCAGCTGGTGTTTTTTCATAATATTTCTCTGTGTGTCAGATCCGGCTGAGCACTTTTCCCAAGAGTTTCGGACTGACAGACAAAATGTACGGCCTGACACTCCTCACACCGGGTCAATGCGTGCAGAGCAAGAAATTGCTCCATATGTTTTCCCTGTTCAAGAGTCAACACCCCGCTTCCCTTGCATAAAGGACATTCATGTTCCAGGGCGGCGAGTAGGGCCTTGCGAATAAATTCAGATCGATTGGGGGTGTTTTCCAGGGCCTCGGAAAGATCACCATCAGCTTTAAATGAGAAGACTCGTTCTCTTTTCTTTTCCATGCGTTCCTCCTTCGCAATTCTGGTATTATTTTTTAATACCACCCTTTCTATCAGTCAAGATAAAAAGGTAAGGATCTTGCAGAGAATGGAATGAATGCAGACAAAATTGGTTGCTGTCCTGTATATTCTTCAGTATACCCAGCGATAAGAGTTCACCAGCGCTCCAGGTGAGTGAGAGCGACGAGACTCCACGCATCCGGGTTGGACTTCTCATAGAGAGGAGCTCTCCGGGTCTTCTCTTATCTGGACAAAAGCCAAAGCAATACTAACAAGACGCCATTGCAACGCTGCCGACAAGCCCCTGCGGTCCTGCCTGTTGCCAATGTTTTCCACAGTCAACAGTGAACACTTCACCGACAAGCCACCTTTATTGCCTCTTACAGCGACAATTGCCATGCCCGAACACCTTCGCCAAAGCCTGAAATCATCTCTCAGCAGTGGAATCCTTATCCTTAAGCTGGTGGTTCCCTTCTATATTCTTGCCGATATTCTCCTCTATTTCGACCTGCTCCGCCCCTTAAGCTTTCTCTTTTCGCCTGTCACCAATTTTCTGCAGCTGCCAACGGAAGCCGCCATGGCCATAGCCGCAGGAGTCCTGCTCAACCTCTATGCCGCCGTTGCCTTTGCCGCTCCCCTGGACCTGAGTCCGTACCAGTGGACCATCCTCGGCGTCTTTCTTGGTGTCTGCCACTCTCTGCCGGTGGAAAGCGCCATCATGAAAAAACTGGGTATCAGTCTCCTCTACTCCACTTTTCTCCGGGTAAGCATGGCTTTTCTCACCACCCTGCCACTCCTGTTTCTTCCCCCTTCCCTTTTTACAGGAAAAAACAGCGGTCAAGGAATGCAACTGGCAACCTACTCCAGCATCTCCGACCTCCTGTTCCATTCACTGACGGGCGCGGCTATCCTTTCAGCCAAGATCATTGCTCTGATCACCGTCATTATCTTTGTCATGGATACAATCAAAAGAACACGATTCATCCGCAATTATGGACAACGAGTCCAGACCTCCTTCTCCCTGCTTACCGGACAACTCCTGGGCATCACCTATGGCGCCGGCATCCTCATCAAAGAGGCAAATTCAGGCAACCTGCAGCGCCGCGACCTGCTCTTTATCGGCACCTTTCTCATGATCTGTCATTCACTCCTGGAAGACCCCCTGCTTTTTGTCCTCTTTGGTGCCAACTACTGGATCATCATTGCCAGTCGCCTTTCCATGGCCTGTCTTGCCGCCTTTCTCCTCAAACGATTTTTCTGATTCCAGCAATCCAAGGAAGACACGACAGCCGCTCCTCTCAAAAAACCCAAGGACCAGTGACACAGGAACACCAGAAGACTGGTTGACTTTCTCTTGTGGAAATACCAGAGAGTTATCACATTGATATCATGATAGATATCGTTCTCATGAACGCATGAATGCACAGAAGGATTTCAAGGAAAAGCCCTTTATATTTGCAATGCAACCCACATAACTCATGGCGAACCGAGAGAAATTTTTCTCGATGCTGATCTCACAGCGAAAGAACACCAAGCATTATCATGCCATTAACCCTTTTCCTCCCTGTCATTCTTGAAAAAAATCTGTAAATGTTACCTATTTGTTACCTCTAACAGCGTATTCTACACATATAAGGAACCGGTGTGTCCGGTGATATTTTTTGAAGTGCCCCAAGCTGTGGAAAACCGACCTGTAACCAATTGATTTCGACAACATGCTGTACATGCATAAATATGTTCGCAAGTACAAGGGAAGGAGAAACAATGAGTGTCACAAACAATATAAAAGAAGGGAGGCTGGCATGTACAATCAATATTCAGCTGGAACAGACACAAGAGCAGGAGCTTCCCGAGGGCATGGTCTATGCCTATGACCGAAACGGCAGTTTTCTCGATTCTGCCGAATTTCCCCGCAAGGCACAGTTCACCGTAGAATTGGCATTACCCTCAGAATTACAGGGCGATACGATAAGAATACTCATAGGACCGCAAGTATCTGATGATTCCGAAGAAATGCCGGAGTGGATGCGGCAAGGCATCACGAATACAAAAAACAGTGCAGGTGGTGTTGCCCCATCGGTTCTGGTTCGCAAAGGCGCATATGAAAAACGGGTTCAGCTTGCTGCTGAACACAATATATTTTCCTTACCTATTTTTCCCCATGACTGGAAGAAGTGGCTCCTCTGCCGCTGTGTTGTCAGAGGACGATTGATAAAACTCCTGCAGATGCCCGACGGAACCAACCAAGAACTCGGGGTATGCAATGCCTGTATTAAAATATACGAAGTTGACAAGTTAGCAAAGATTATTGCCCGGTTACCTGATCGTGATCTCTCACGAATTCGAGACGACCTGCTGATCCTCATTAAAAATTGGCCTCCCAATCCGCCCCTGGAAAAGATACCTTCTATCTTGGGCCCAAGTATTGAGCCACCTCCGCCACTCCCGGTCAGACCTGAAGCGACAAGCCCTGCGGCTGTGCTAAAGAGTTGCGATACCGGGGAGGTCCCTGACACGATGTCCCTGGGGGCAGAGCCGCCCCTCCCTGACAAAGAAGTTCATTGCGAATACAAAAAAGTTGTAACAATGCTTGCCCAGGAACTGGAGCCTGTCTTCACGGCTTCTTCTGTCAGCCAACTGCGCAATGCCCTTATTATCAAGGCCGGCATACTTGCCCAGCTTATCTGTCAATGGAAATGGCTCCATTTCCATTTTTCCAAAGATTTGATCAAGTGTGTGTCCACCGATGAGCAGGGTAGATTTGAAACAACCATCACCTACCCGTGCGGAGGCGACAGACCCGACCTGTACTTCAAGGCTATGCAGTGTATTGCCTCAAACCTGCATATCCTTTACGATCCAAACGTGGCCTGCCATACTCACTGGAACTACAAATGCGGCAGCGAGGTTGTTTTGGTGACAACTGATCCGGTCGCGATAACCTGCATGTCTCCAGAAGCAGTGGAGCCGCCTTCAGGAGTTACCATCTGGATCATGCCGTATGCGGTGGGAGGCACTCCACTGAACAAGATCAATCAGCCCAGCGGCCTGACCGATTATGGCAGTATTGTCGATGCTCCTTTTGGCAATATCCCCGGACACAGACTTGGTTTCCGGCATGGGTATTCAAGCAATATCCCGACAACCGGTCTCTTTTTCTATCGCTGGCAGTATAAAAAAGATGGTGAGACGAAATGGCATGATTTCAGTGAACCTGTTGTCCGACACTATATCAAGGAAGAGCCGGGAAAACTCCCTACCTATCCGGTATGTACACTCGGTCCCAAATCAGTAAGCGGCATGCACCTGTATCGCTTCAAACCACATAAGCCGGAGGAGTGCAGTGATTTTATCCCGGGCGGCTATAACTCCTGGCCGGTAGATGACTGGTTTGCTGATATCTATTCCGGTTTTATCAACACCTATGGGTTACCGGGCGGAGTGGATGTCTCCGCAGGCAGGTACCAGATCAAGCTGGAAATATACAAAGAAAACGGCATCATCGTGAAACCCGGTCCGACTACCTTCCAGTTCATCATCCCCATTGGCAAGGATACCGACGGTGCAACGATACTCAGCCGTAAAGCCGAGAGCGGCGAGATTGACGGTGATGGTTTTGTTTTCTATCTGCACATTGACAACCGCAGTTGCCAGGCCATGACAGATGCCCCCACCATCGGCACTACCGGCGCTGACCCCCAGTGCGGTTTTCTTCATTATCATGCTCTCAGTGAGCAGGTTCAGATTGATTTTCATGCCCTTCACCCGGCCAATTACGCCACATTCAGTTTTCGAATCAAACGGAGCGCCACCGACATCAGCGGTGGTGACGGTGAGGTGACAGATCTCACCATCAATGGCTATCACGGTGATGGCAATGGCAACTTCAGCAATCTTTTTACTGTGAACACCCTGCTTAACACCTGTACCAGAGCTGCCTTTTCCGAAAATTTATGGGTCGAGGCCAAAGCAACAAACGGCTGGGCGAGGCTTCATCAATATGACAGTTATATTGCGCGTGCTTTTGCGCTCGCACCTGCTGCAGAAGCCAAATAATAGTGTTGCCATGTCAGGAAATAGAGAAATACCGATGAACTCAGTCACTGCATTACTTGTTTTCGTGGCAAAATGGAAATGCCAGACAATAACGGAGTGGTAAATGAAGATTTGTATTGATCCAGGCCATGGCGGGAACGATCCCGGGGCAGTGGGCAGATGTGACGACAATGACCTGTGTGAGCATGATATCACATTGCAAATCTGCCTGCATCTGGAGGGAATATTGCTACAGAGTGGCCACCTGACCTATCTGACCCGAAGAATTGACCGTAACCTGTCATTGCCCGCCCGGTCACAGTTTGCCAACCGCTATCAGGCCGACCTCTTTGTCTCCATTCACTGCAACGCCGCTTATCAGGCCGCAGCTGCCGGCATAGAGACATGGATCCATCCCTTTTCAAGTGTGGGGAGAAAGTACGCGGACCCTATACAGGCAAGCCTGATTGCAGCTTTTCCCGATCACAAAGACAGAGGTGTCAAGGAAGCGAATTTTCACGTACTGCGGGAAACAGCCATGCCGGCAGTACTTGTGGAAACAGAATTTATCAGCAATCCAGAGCAGGCAGTTTTTTTATCAAAAGATGAAAATCAACGTAAGATAGCGCAGGCGATAATGGAGGGAATATTGCGGGCCTGATTGCCACCTGCCCATATGAAATAAGGCTCTTGAAAACTGTAACATACTGGTATATCTAACAACAGAAAGAGAGAAAGAATATGCCCGAAGCCGAGTCACTAAGATATGCCGGTCAAGAGCAAGGCAATGACACGCATCACCAACACAAAAATCTCAAAGCGACCAGATACGAGCCAGTTGGGGCAAAAGATTTTGCCTTTGCCTGCATAATGGCTTTTCCGAAAGAATTATTATGCCAAAGGTGAGCCAGCCCTCATTTATTAACTTCATGTTTATTATTTCAATTGGCCAAACGGCAGGAAAGGGGACCCTCAACACAGAGAGAGCGTGAAAAACGGAGAAACTCAACAAGGAGGCTCGCAATGAACAGACTTTACAATAGCGTTGCACTTTTTGGCACAGGAGAAGAGATCGGTACTGGCTGGTTACCTCCCATGCCCGATCTGCGTGACTATACCGACCGAGAACCTGAAATTGCAAAAATGACCAAAAAGCTCGGTATCAATGCTACCAAAAAGGAAAAAATATCTCTCCCGGAGAAGATGGATCTGCAGGCCTGGTGTTCACCTGTTGAGAATCAGGGCAGTCTCGGTTCCTGCACGGCAAATGCCGCAGTGGGAATTGTCGAATATTTTCAGCGTCGGGCTTTTAATAAACATCTCGATGGCTCGCGGCTCTTTATCTATAAAACGACCCGCAACCTGATGCAGGTTACAGGTGACACCGGAGCCTGGCTCAGAAACACCATGGGGGCTCTCGCCCTGTGCGGGGTTCCGGAAGAAAAATATTGGCCCTATACCGATGCAGCCCCGGATTTCGATACAGAGCCGCCAAGTTTTGTCTATGCGGTGGCAGATAATTTTGAAGCGTTACGATATTTCTGCCACGATCCACTTGGTGCCGACATTTCCGGTGCAGAGGTGCTCAGCAAAGTAAAAATCCTTCTTTCAGCCGGCATTCCTTCCATGTTTGGCTTTTTTGGCTTCCCGTCCTTTAACAGCAACGCCGCCCCTGGAGAAATCCCGTATCCTTGTCCCGGGGAGCAGGCAGAATGGGGCCATGCCATAGTCGCTATCGGCTATGATGACAAAAAGCAAATTCACAATACACTATGCAATCAAAAAACAACCGGTGCCCTGCTTATCCGTAACTCATGGGGAAGCGACTGGGGTGAAGCCGGTTATGGCTGGTTGCCCTATGACTATGTAACCAACAAGCTGGCTCTGGATTTCTGGTCACTTTTGAGCATGGAGTGGGTGGATACCAAACAGTTTGGGATCTGATCCGAACACGGGTCAAGGCCAATCCACAGGACAACCAACCAGTGTTCTGGGCGGATATCCTTGAATTTCTCTTTGAAATTCGCCACACCATACAGAACGAAGCGACAACAAGCTCATCGGAAACAAAAAACTCACTGGAACGCGACCATGACCGAATATCTCAGCAGCAGTCATTTCCCCTGTTCATCCACAGCCGAAGCTGACAACCTTGCAGCAGATCTGGCACAACTCCTTGAGAACGATTTCTCCGGTGACCTCTACGGTCTGTTGGCCGGATATCAAAGGATTCTTGCCGACAATAAGCGTCGGGCAGAGTGGCCGGATGTCCATAATAAACTGGAGATCCTGTTTAAATGCGGTCGCTATCAGGCCATAGACGGCCCCATGATCGGCATCCCTGTGTCAATCAGAGACAGTGATTATTTCCAGGATACGGTTCAACAGGCCGGTCAGGAAAGATCGATGATAGCCGGTATTGAATGGATGGCCACCGCCTGGAACATGACTTTTGCCGATACCGGCCTCTGGATGGGGAAAACGTTTGAACCGGTTCGCAGGGAGGTTGTTGTTGCAAAGACCAACAACAACCTAAAATTGTTAGAGAAATACGACACAGCAACCACCCGCATCGGCCGTAATTTTTTCCGCGAACCGAGCGATCCTGATCTGATCCAGGGCCTTGGCCTGCCGGTCCTCACGCCATTATGGAACCTGCAGCCACGTCCTACATTCGGGCAGAAGACAATATTTGACGCAGATCTCCTTGAGGAAAATATGCTCCGGGAAAAGAATATCCCCTACACCATGACCGGCGGAATCTTTCTGGCCAGCTTCGGCCAGTCAGTTGTCCCGGAAATGCACGGCAAAACGGTCTATCAATTAAACTATCGCTGGCCCTTACTGAACCCTGTTTTTCCCATGACCCGTCTTATTGATGAGCTTGTCCAGATTGGAGAAGGCATTTATCTCGGCCAATTAGTTTTTGCAACCAGACATTACAGCATCGGCGACCTTCCTCTGCCGTTTATCAAAAATGGCACCGCAACGCTTGGAGAACCTTACACAGCAGCCGATGCTGTCTACTACGGCTACCAGAACAACGGTTACTTTTTGATGATGGCTCCGGACAGAGCTGAACAGGTCTATGCCGACACTGCTTTCCCCCAACTGCGGCCGCGAGCAGGTGAATGCGGATATGCGGAATTGGGATATGACAAACTCTCGGCTGCCACGTCTCATACAAAACCTGGCAAACCAGCAAAGCAGTGGCATGATGTCAAAGACTGGAGAAGCGGCTGGCAGGACAACAGTGAATTGCGGGCCAAATTCACCACCTTCATTCTGGAAGATTCGCCAAAGAGCTCAGATACTGAAGATGTAAAGGAGATGCGCCGGGAAGACGAATCCATCCTGCAGATGCTGCAACGGATCAGCCAGGAGATTTCGGCCGAGAGCAAAAAAGACGACCGTCTCTCTCATTTTGACAAATTACATCGTCTCTTCCGCTGCGGAGTCGCTCCGAAGGTGGAGAACGGTCTGTTTAAGGGCCATGGGAAAAGAGGCTACAACTGCCGGGTTGACGGCCAGGAAGAAAGGGACTGGTACGGTCAGGCAGATGTTGCCCGTGGCTGGGACTACTATCACGGCGCCAATCTCAACCTGCATCTGGGTCTTGCCGATACCTTCAGTCCGGCCAGCGACCGGATATTCGACGACAGTCTTCTCTTTCCCGCGGCAGTTGCCGAATCTCTCCTCAGCAAAGGGGAGATTCGGCCCAACGTCCTCGATATAATCTGGCGCAGTATCGGCAAGTACATCTTTCCCTGGGCCGGCAAGTCATTTGAGACTATCAGCGGCCGGAAATTAAGCATGTTGCTCGACGAGAGCAGCGATCTGAAGGCCAGGTATCCCGAACGGGTAAGGGAACTGAAATCGCATCTGGCATCCAGGCCCCATTATGAACTGGTCAAGAAAGCCGCAAAGGGCTACTGGCAGCAACCGGGCCTCTATGCCGATCACCTGCAGCACGGTTCCTGGGACAAGGGTATGCTCGATGCAGACAAGGCCTTCTGGGAAGAGGAAGCACGCAACCACTGGGTTGACGGATGCAATATCCAGGATCATCGCATACTCATGGCAGACCCTCTCTTTCGCGTGATCGACATGAATTACCGGACACCGGACCCTGCATTACAGGCCGTTTCTGAGGCGGGGCCATCCCCTTTTGCCAGACAGGGATACATTTTTCTCGGTGTTTCCGAGAGGGAATCCATACTGCCCATAAACAACAGCCCGGAGAAAAAGAAAAAGGTTTTTCAGTTTCACTACCGCAGCCCCATGGTGGGGGGGCCGGCCCCCATCGGGCTGTGCCTTGATGAACTGGTGGAGATAGCAGACGGCCTTTTCCTTGGCCAGCTCATTTACTCGACAGCCCTGACTGTACCGTATCATTCATCCATTGATCCGGCACAGTACAGCTATCAGCTGTTTGGCTATTTTCTCCTCCTTGACGATGCCTGGCAATACCATCGCAAAGCCATCAAGCTCGATACCTGGCAGGAATAATATTGAGAGTACAGGGTAACAAAACAAAAATTCGCTTCATGACAAGAGGGATCTCATGACAACCATAACACTTGATGACATTTCCCTGAAAAATTTCACCCTGGAAAACTTACCACGACTCCAGGAACTGCGGACCCAGTATTTTGCCCGTCGCCCCGAGATCTGTATTGAACGGGCCCGATATATCACACAATATCTGCGCTACCATGATGATGCCAAGGATTCACCGGAAGTCAGGCAGGCCAAAAAAGTCAGCCACTTCCTGCACCATAAAAGTGCGCAGTTCCATGACCGCAACCTTATTGCCGGAAGCACCACCAGCAAAGCCCTCGGCGCCCCCCTTTTTCCTGAATTTTTTGCCCTGACCCTGTGGCCTGAACTTGAAACAGTAAGCAACCGGGCAAAAAACCCACAGAAACTGACTGCCGAAGAAGCCAAAGAACTCAATCTGGAGATCTTCCCCTTCTGGATGGATAAAAATGTCCTTGAAATCACGCGAACCCGATTCGGCAATCCGGAATGCCTGCAGCTTTTTGAAAACCTGGTCTTTTTTATTGCATCCAAGGCCGGTTGTATCTCCCATGCCGTGCCAGCCTATACCTTCATGCTTGAGCATGGCCTGTCCGGTCTCATGGAACTGGCTGCTGAAAAAGAAAAAGCCCTGGCTTCGCCGACAAACAAAGAGCAACAGAACCAGGCGGATTTTTTCCGGGCAGTACAGATATCCCTGCAGGGAGTCATGGCCCATGCGGAACATCTTGCAGAAGAAGCTGAGCAACTGGCCAGAGTGGCTAACGACCCTGAAGATGCCGCAGAGTTTACTGAAATGGCGGCCATCTGCCGCCGGGTGCCCGCCGGGCCTGCCACCACCTTCCGGGAGGCCTTGAATGCCATCTGGATCTGTCAGGTGGGTATTCATGCTGAAAATATCAACATGGCCATGAGCCCGGGCCGTCTGGATCAGATTCTCTATCCCTACTACAGATCCGACATTGCAGCAGGACGCCTCGACCTTGCCCGGGCCATCGAACTGGTGGGCTGTCTGTGGCTGAAAATAGCGGATAATGTCACCATGGTGCCGGAGGCCTCTGAAGAGATGTTCGGAGGTGCCGGTACAGTGCCGGCTATCACCTTGGGGGGTGTCGACAGCGAAGGTGAAGATGCGGTCAATGATCTGACCTATATCATGCTGCGGGTTACGGAACTCCTCGCCATTCGAGACCCCAACGTGAATGCCCGCTATGATTATGAAAAAAATTCTTCAGCCTACTGCCGCCGAGTCTCGGAAGTTGTCCTCAACACCAAATCAGTTCCTGCTTTTTTCAATGACAAAGCAAATATAGCTGCGCTCACCGGCCAGGGCGAAACCCTTGAACATGCCCGTGACTACGCGGTTATTGGCTGTGTTGAACTGGCGAGCAGCGGTCGTGACTACCCGGCCTCCAGTTCAATCATGATGAATCTTGCCGCGCCTCTGGAAATGGCTCTTTTCGGCGGTAAGCGCCCCATTACCGGCGAGGAACAGATAGGCCCTGTCACACCGGCTCCATCCGAGTTAAAGAGCTTTGAGGATTTCTGGCAGATCTTCAAAATCCAGTTGGACTGGCTGGTTAAGCAGGCTATCCAGCTCAATGAATACATGGGTGCAGTGCACCAGGAAATAATGCCGTCACCGCTGCTCTCTTCTCTTTTCATCGGCCCGATGGACAAGGGCAAAGACCTGATCCAGGGTGGAGCTCTCTATAACTCCTCAGGGGCCACCCATATTGCCTTTGCCGACGTGGTTGATTCACTCAATGCCATAGAACAAACCGTTTTCATAGAAAAAAAATACACTTTCAACGACCTGCTCAAGCACGTACGAGCTGATTTCAGCGGCCCTGAAGGAGAGAAGGTACGGCTTTACCTGCAGAATCATCCGCCTAAATATGGCACCGAGGCCCCCATTGCCCGGAAAAACGCCCGCAACCTGGTCCGGCACCTCTTTGCTCTGTACCAATCCCACACCAATTACCGGGGCGGTCCATACCGCCCTTCGTATTGGACCATGACCAATCATGCCGGCCTGGGCGGAATCACCGGTGCTCTGCCCCACGGGCGCAAGGCAGGGAAAGTCTTTTCCAGCGGTATAACTCCGGTTTCCGGAGCTGCACCGGAATTGACCGCCTGCCTGAATGCTGTGGCAGAACTTGGTGGTGAACTGGTTCCTGGGGGCTGGGCACTGAATATCAAATATACCCCTGAAGCAGATCTCAAAAAGATGTCTGAATATTTTGCCCAGACCATCGAGGCATATTTCCGGGCCTGGGGCCAGCAGGTGCAGTTTAATGTCATGACCTACGAGATGCTGCTTGATGCCAAAAAGCATCCGCAGAAGTATCCGGAACTGATGGTTCGCGTCTCCGGGTATTCCGCCTATTTCAAGGATCTGAACGAAATGATGAAAGACGAGTTAATTACCCGTACCCAGTATGGGCTTACAGACGGCCATGCTGTGCCCCTGCCGCCACTGCAGTAAGAGGAGGAAATAGGACATGTTTGATGTAATCGGTGCAAAAGGTATGGAGAAGGTTTGGGCAGATTTCAGGAATTGCTTTGATTCCGAACTGGCTGAGGAATTTTTACAGAGCCTGCTCACGCTAATGCAGATCGTGTTTGTCATAAACCATGACTATCGTCGCAATCTCGACAAATTTAACGGACGCTACCAGTTCCGCAGCGTGGATGGTGAAGTAACCATAGGAGTTCTTTTCGCAAACAGCCGAATGAAGGTGGTGGAAGGGATGATTGACAGCCCTCATATTACCGTAACATTCCGTGACGGCCGGACATTGATGAATTTCATTATTTCACCTCGTCAGGACATCCTCGGTTCCATGCTCAAACATGATGTCAAGACCGAAGGCAATCTGAACTATCTCTATAAATTCGGTTTTATGGCAAAACAGCTCCAATTGATGATACCGCAACCAGCATGAAAGCCCTGGTCGGAAACATAAACCGCTACGCCCTCCATGACGGCCCTGGCATCAGGACAACTGTCTTTTTCAAAGGATGTACGCTGCACTGCCCATGGTGCCATAATCCGGAGCTTATCTCTCCTGAGCCAGAGGTCGCCTTTTATCCTGAACGATGTATCACCTGTGGTGACTGCCTGGCCGTGTGTCCGCAAGAAGCCATACGCATGCAGAGTGAAGATCGCGTTGACCGCAAACGTTGCACCGGATGCGGCCTCTGCGCAGAGAGTTGTCCATCCGGAGCCCTTGCAAGGGTTGGCAGAGAATATGAGCTGGAAGAACTTATCGAGATATTACTGCGGGATCGGATGTTTTACAAGATGTCCGGTGGCGGAGTGACCCTGTCCGGGGGCGAGCCGACGCAGCAGCTTCTCTTTATCAGTGCCTTGCTGAACAGGCTGCGCCACGAAGGAATCCATACGACTCTTGAAACCAATGGCCTTTTTTTCTACGAGCAATTTGCAGCTGCCTGCCTCGACTACCTGGATTTGATCTTCTTTGATCTGAAATTTGCCGATTCCGCTCAACACCAAAAGGTGCTGGGCTGCTGCAACAGGGTCATTTGGGAAAATTTATCCTCTTTATTAACAAAAAGAGCCCAGGACGTCATTGTCCGCATTCCTATGATCCCGGGTTATACAGCCACTCATGAAAATATTGACCGGATTGGCAGGTTCCTGCGTCAACAAAAAGCACAGTACTATTCGCTGCTGCCATACAATCCATACGGACTTGCCAAGGCTGCTGCAGTAAGCATGACTCCGGACCAGACACTGCCGGAGCAGGCAATGGATCAGTCAGAGCTGCTGCCATGGCAAGAATTCTTCTACGGTATGGCACTGGTGACCCCATAAGAACATACTGAAATAATAGAGACAAGGAGGAAAACAACAATGCAGATCGACTTTCATCATGCCACGACCTATGTGGCAGCGCGAATAGCAGGATTTGATGCCAGGCGGGCAGATATCATTGCCTATGCCGCCCAGTATGTTGATGACGCAAGCAGCGACGGACCGGTCCGGTTTACCAACAAATTTCTTTATCAGCGTATCTCTCCTGCCCATAAAATGATTGATACCAGAAATACCAGGGATCTGGATAATCATCAGGTCTGGATACCCTTTCATTTCCTGCCCGGCAATGGTGGTATGGAGGCAGACAGAAACCCGGGCGGACGGGTGGTCAACAGATTGATCTGCACACCGGATTCTCCCATTGCCAGAGACATGGTCAGACAGACTATTGTTGAACGGGACAAACCATACGGACTGCATCGCCTGGGGGTAACCATGCACGTTTATGCCGATACCTGGGCTCATCAGGGTTTTGCAGGCCTGCAAGATTCCGTGAATGAGGTGGAGGAAGCCAAGGAGACCGGAAATTCAGACGTATTCAAATCCGGATTAGGAGATTTTATCAGAAATTGTCTCGATGATGCCATCCCGCCCCTCGGACACGGTCGCGCTACAATGTTTCCGGATATGCCCTTTTTAAAGTGGCAGTACAGAAATCACAACAAAGAACTTATTGAACTGGATAACACCGAAGAGTTCTGCAGAGCCGCCAATGAGATGTGCAAGGCCATGCAACGCTACCTGCTCGGTGACCCCAATGCCGAAGCCGACGGCATCAATGAAAATGACATGAAAAAGATCAAGCAGTTGTTTGCGGAAACCACGGAAAAGGATGGCAACAGCAGGCATAACAAATGGCGAAAGGAAATCAGCAGAGGGGCCTTCAGTTTCGGTCCCGCAGAAATCTCCTATATCGGCAAATCGACAAAAATTTGTGACGACGACACGAGCAAATCCTGGAAAGAACAGGCTCTCGGGACAAATGCCAATCTCTATAAATATCAATACAAGACATCATTCCTCAAGAGTGACTGGAAACTGTTTCACGACGCAGTGAGGGCACACCGCTTTTATATAGTGAATGAATTGCTGCCGGCCTATGGAATTTGTGCAGCTTGAGAAAGAAGCTGTTTTTTCGAAGACAAAATCTTTGCTGTGCAGCCGGTGCCATTTCCCGAAACCTGTTACCGGTTTGTTACCTTCTCACCTGTATTCTGTTTATAGATAAAAAATCAGAGGCCAATCCAGGCAACTCTATCTGCAGGCTAAGGGAATCAGGTGACCTCTGCAGACAGAAAGATGAAAATCTTGAGGGTACCTTGAAAAATTAGAATTTTCGTTCAAAATCGAGGCATGAGATAAATTTTACCGCAGGCATATATCTGATATTCCGAGGATAAAATTTATTTCATAACGAAGAGTTTGGGCGAAAAGGCAATTTTGCAAGGTGGC
>JAHJNL010000026.1 GCA_018820855.1 Pseudomonadota bacterium
TGGAGATACCGGTAAAGGAGTGGGGACATGAAATCCGTTTTCACGATATGTTTCAGCCGGCTGGCACCAATGTAAACTTTGTCCAGCCCCTGGCTGATGGCGGGATTCGTGTTCGAACCTATGAGCGGGGTGTGGAGGATGAGACCATGGCATGTGGGACAGGAGCCGTGGCCTCTGCCATATTCGCAGAGATAGAAGGGGTCGCGACTTCACCCGTTGAGGTTGTTACCTCGGGCGGAGATCGGCTGACCATCATCTTTGATCTCAAAGATGGTCCGGTCGCAGAAAATGTCTACCTGCAGGGACCGGCCAGGATTATCTATGAAGGACAGCTGACAGCTGAGTCGTTGTTGTAAGAAAAAGAATAGGCTGAAGACCGAAGGCTGAAGGCTGAAGAGTAGCTGCTGGAGGTTTACGGCTGAAGGCTAAAGAATATAGAGCTAGGAGAAATCATGGAAAAGTATCACGGTGCCATTGTTGCAATTGTCACCCCCTTTATCAATGATGAGCTTGATGAGCAGGGATTGATAGATCTTATCGAGTTCCAGATTGCTGGCGGTACTCATGGTATTGTACCCTGCGGAACCACAGGCGAATCAGCGACTCTTGACTTTGATGAGCATAAACGGGTTATTGAACTTACCGTCAAGACTGTGAATGGCCGTGTTCCTGTTATTGCCGGGACAGGTGCCAACAACACCAAGGAAGCCATCGAGCTTACAGAGAGTGCCAAGGCCAGTGGGGCCGATGCTGTGCTTTCCGTCACCCCTTACTATAACAAGCCGAGTCAGGAAGGATTGTATCAGCATTTCAAAGCCATTGCCGAGTCCGTGGACATTCCCATGTTCCTCTACAATGTGCCGAGCCGGACTTCCATTAACATTCTGCCCGAAACAGTCGCCCGTCTGGCTAAGCTCAAGAATATCATCGGCATCAAAGAGGCCTGTGCCTCTCTGCAGCAGATCAGTGAGGTGATCCGCCAGTGCCCGGATGACTTTATTCTCCTTTCCGGCGATGACTTTACCTCCATGCCCACTGTTTTTGTCGGTGGCAAGGGTGTCATTTCGGTTACCTCTAATGTTCATCCCCGGGGTATGGCTGATCTTATGGAGGCAGCGCTTGCCGGGGATATCAAAAGAGCCAATGAGATCCACTACAAGCTCTTTCCCCTGATGACCTCCATGTTTTCTGCTCCCAATCCCGTTCCTGCCAAAAAGGGTGTAGAACTCATGGGCAAGATCAAGGATGGCCTGCCGCGTCTGCCCCTTACAGGTATTGATGACAAAGCCTTGAGTATTTTGACCGGGGCTTTGAAGGACGCAGCTCTTCTGTAAACTTTACAATTTCAGGTTTTGCCGAAAACTGAGATTCTGGCGAACTATTGCAAAACAAGGATGATGGGAAAGAACAAATGATAAATGTAATCATTGCAGGGGCTGCCGGTCGAATGGGGCAGCGCATCGGATATATGGTGAGTCAGCATCCTGAACTCAATTATGCCGGGGCCTTCGAGGCTGTCGGCAGTCCGGCCGTGGGGCGTGATCCGGGCGAGATGGGTGGCTGGGGTCCGGCAGGTGTTCTCATCGAAGAAGGGCTGGAGGCAGTGATTGATAAGGGTGATGTGATCATCGATTTCACCTTTCACAAGGCCACCATGGAGTTTGCCAAGGTTGCTGCCGCCCACAAAAAGGCCATGGTCATCGGTACCACAGGACTCAGTGCTGAAAATCTGGCGGAACTGAAAAAGCTGGCTGCAGATTTTCCCTGTGTGCAGTCGCCGAATATGGCAGTAGGGGTGAATGTGCTCTTTAAGCTTGCCGCCAAGGCTGCTTCCATCCTTGGTGATGACTATGATATCGAGATCGTCGAGCTTCACCACAACAAGAAAAAGGACGCACCTTCGGGCACAGCCCTCAAACTTGCTGAGATGGCAGCCTCCGGTGTGGACAGAGATCTTGCTGAGGTCGGAGTTTATGAGCGTCATGGCATAATCGGTGAGCGCTCCAAAAAAGAGATTGGCGTGCAGACCATTCGCGGCGGTGATATCGTGGGTGAGCATACTATCTATTACTGTGGTCCCGGCGAGCGTCTGGAAATTACCCACCGTGCCCACAGCCGCGACAATTTTGCCCAAGGTGCAGTCAAGGCAGCGGCCTGGATTGCCGGCAGGGAACCGGGTCTGTATACCATGTTTGATGTCCTCGGGCTTCAGGATCTGTAAGGCCTGAGCCCAGGGAAGAGGAATACGAGGTGAGCGCTAGAACACGGGCATGGATTGCCTTGGGATCCAACCTTGGTGATAGCCATCGCATTCTGCAGCAGGCTTGGCTCCGTTTGGGACAAGAGACACCAATATCTGTCTTGAAGCTTTCCCATCCCTATGTTACAGCGCCGGTGGGTATGGAAAGTGACCATCTTTTCTTGAACGCCGTGGGAATTCTGGAGACGGATCTTGAACCTGAGGCCCTTCTCGTGCAATTGCAGCAGGTGGAACATTATTTCGGGCGTGCCCAGAAGACAGGAGCAGACGGGTACAAAGATCGTCTGCTGGATTTGGATCTACTCTATTACGGAGACACGGTACTGGCGTCTGGCGACCTGATTTTGCCGCATCCTCATCTTGCATCCAGGCTTTTCGTCCTGGCGCCTCTTGTTGAGATTGACCCAGAACATCTGGACCCCCTCACCGGAATGACTGCAGAGGCAATGTATCATCAACTCCAGCAGCGGATTGAGCGCGGCAAAGAGGATTCTCAGCAGATTGAACGGAATGAGTGGAGTTAAAGAATCAATCGACTTTTTTTAGAATTTGAGACTATACTACTTCTATAGAGTAGATTTGGTGGATTGATAATTAATCCTTAGGTGAATGATATAGACTTTCAACTTGTAACCATAATCTTTACAATGCGGCGAAGCCGGCTTAGCTTGTGAGCCCCATAAAACTGCTGGTCCTGGCCATTCTCTTGTATCTCGGTTACCGATTGCTGACCGGCGGCAAGAAAAAGGATAAAGCGGAGAGACCTGCAGCACCCACGGAACAGGATGATGCGCCGATTGTGGATGTACTTGTGGAAGATCCGGTCTGCCATAAATTAGTCCCGAAACAACAGGCCATACGCCTGCAACACAAAGAAAATATAGTTTATTTCTGCAGCGAGGTCTGCTGCAATAGATTTGTCAGTCAAGAAGGAGAAAAAGAATGAAATTTTTTATAGATACCGCCAACCTCGAACAGATCAAAAAGGGCGTGGATATGGGTATGGTCGATGGCGTGACCACCAATCCTTCACTCATTGCCAAAGAAGACAAGCCTTTTGAGCAGATTTTGAAGGACATTGTGGCAGTTGTAGATGGCCCGATCAGTGCTGAGGTTGTCAGTCTCGATGCCGAGGGCATGGTCAGAGAGGCCAAGGTGCTTGCGGCCATGAGTGATAATATTGTTATCAAGATCCCCATGATCATAGAAGGCATTAAGGCAGTGAAACAGTTGACTGCTCTTGGCATTAAGACCAATGTCACTCTGATTTTTTCAGCTGCCCAGGCCCTCCTTGCTGCAAAGGCCGGAGCGACTTATGTCAGCCCCTTTGTCGGTCGTCTTGATGATATCGGACAGCAGGGAATGGAAGTGGTCAGCGAGATCATGACCGTATTTCGTAATTATGGCATACAGACTGAGGTGATTGTGGCAAGTATCAGGAGTCCGCAACATGTTATGGATTCAGCAGCCATTGGGGCCGATATCGCGACAATACCTCTGAAGGTTATCGAGCAGCTGGCAAAGCATCCTCTCACTGATATTGGTATTGAGCAGTTTCTCGCTGATTGGGAAAATCGGAAGAAATAGGTGAGGGCACGGTCGGGGTTGGTGGGGATACAATGATTAAGACAGCCAGCTTGCTTAGTGTACTTTTCGGGGCAATGCTGATTTTCCCATTGCAGTCGGAGCTGAAGGCGGAGATGTTTGTCTGTGCTGATGCTGGCGGAAAAGAGCACTATAGCAACATGCGTTCCTCCGGGGACTGCCGGCCATTAAGCACTCGTACCCGGATCTCAATAAGACCGGCATACAGAAGCAATCAAAGGGCGTCGACAAGTCTGCGACAGCGTTTCCAGGCCAATTCCTCAACTTACGACGGTCATATCAACCAGGTCGGCCGTCGTTATAATGTGGACCCGTATCTCATTAAGGCTGTGATCAAGGCCGAGTCGGATTTTGACCGCTATGCCCTTTCCAAAATGGGTGCTCAGGGGTTGATGCAGCTCATGCCGGCGACTGCCAGAGAACTGAATGTGCGCAACCCTTTCAATGCCCACGAAAATATTGACGGTGGTACCCGTTACCTGCGGAGCATGCTCGATATCTTTGACGGCAATATCCCTCTCAGTCTTGCTGCCTACAACGCAGGACCAACCCTGGTCAAACGTTTGCGCAAGATCCCCAGAATCCCTGAAACGATGGACTATGTCAGGAAGGTTCTTACTCATTATAAAGGTTATCGAGGATATCTTCCGCAATCCTCAGTGACACTGACTGCAGCAAAGATACAGCAATGAACACGAAAAAGAAGATGAGTAAAGAGGCGACGTATGAAGCAGTTGATGACAGGGCCTAATCTGCTTACTGGCCTACGGTTCGCCCTGATTCCTCTGCTGGTGGTGCTTCTTTCTCTGGAGCAGAGTATTCTTATTGCCTTCGTGGCCTGGTTCGTTTTTGCTTTTGCCGCCTTTACAGACTGGCTGGACGGCTACCTGGCCCGGAAGTATCACAGTGAGACGGTCTTGGGTAAGCTCATGGACCCCCTGGCCGATAAGGTTCTGGTGACTGCAGCACTTATCATGCTTATCCCTCTGGGGCGAATACCCGCCTGGATCTGTTTGCTTATTGTCAGCCGGGAGATCATTATCACCGGTCTGCGTGGGCTTGCCGCCTCGGCCGGAAAGGTTGTGGCTGCTGGACAACTTGGGAAGATTAAAAGCAATTTCCAGTACTACGGTCTTGGCTTTCTCATCTTTCCCCTTGGCCTTCTTCCGATCCCTTACCAGCATGAGTTTGGCATGATCCTGGTCTATGTTTCTCTTGTGCTGAGCATATGGTCCGCAGTCGAATACATCTATAACCTGCGCGATATCTTCGAGGAAACCCCTTGAAGCTCCCATTTTTCTTGACAGTTCAGAGGAAGTTACGGTATTACTGCACTATCCATTTTTACATGCCGGAGTGGTGAAACTGGTAGACGCACTGGACTCAAAATCCAGCGGGGGCAACCCCATGTCGGTTCGATTCCGACCTCCGGCACCAATGCCAAGTACAAAGACGTTTGTTAAAGTCTCTTAAACCCGCAATCAGAAATGATTTGCGGGTTTTTTGTTTTCAGGGAAGTCCAATACTGTTTGTTGACAACCAGTGACTATTGTGTGTATAGATGTGTGTATGCGCATCGGGAACCAAATACACACTCTAGTATGGAGTCACAAATGTCGAAGCTCACAGCTATCCAGATTAGAAACTTAAAACCCAAGGACAAACCGTTTACTCTTGCAGATGGTGGAGGGTTGTCTGTTCACGTAACCCCTGCTGGTGTTGTCTCTTGGAGGTATCGTTACAGGTATAATGGAAAGGCTACCACACAGGTTTTGGGTAACTTTCCTGAAATGACTCTTGCAGAGGCAAGGAGTTCGCATCAAAGGTCAAGATCCTTACTGCGCGATGGTGTAAATCCCACTGCTGAAAAGAAACTAAAGAAGTTGGAAGAAGAGAAAGAAATCCTGCAGCAAACAATCAAATCGAAAAATACTTTTCAAGCTGTTGCAGAAGATTGGATCGAGCAGCAAGGGGATAAGTGGGGTACCAACCATACAAAAGCTGTGTTAAAAACACTTGAGCGTGACGCCTTCCCATCGATCGGAGATACTCGCATTGATACGCTGACACCACCCCAAATATTAACGGTCATCCGTACTATTGAAGCAAGAGGATCTTATGAAATTGCTTCAAAAGTTCTACAGCGCATTGCAGCTGTCTGTCGTTATGCTGTGCAAACAGGAATGGCAATGTATAACCCGGCAGCAGATATGCGAGGGGTGTTAAAGACACGAAGGGTTGTACATAGAGCGGCATTGCAGGAGAATGAGCTCTCTGCATTTTTACAAAGACTTCATTCATCGAATGAGCACGTAATAACAAAAGCTGCTTTGTTATTTACAATACATACTGCTGCACGAACCGGCGAAGTACGTTTTGCTATCTGGAAAGAAATAGATATTTCTTCAAGAGAGTGGCGTATACCTGCAGAACGCATGAAAATGAAGCTGCCACACACAGTTCCTTTGACAGATCAGACTGTGATGATTCTAGAAGCAATGAGGGCACATTCCGTAAATGGTGACGAAGGGTTAATTTTTCCCGGTATTAAAACACCATATAAGCCTCTTTCAGAGAACACAATGCTCTATGCTATGTACCGACTTGGTTATCACTCACGCGCAACTGTGCATGGTTTCAGGGCTGTTTTTTCAACTATTGCTAATGAGTCAGGGCTCTTTGATAAAGATGCTATTGAGCGACAATTGGCCCACCAAGAAGGAAACAAGGTAAGGGCGGCCTATCATAGGTCGGAATATTTGACGGAGCGCAGAAAGATGATGGAGTGGTGGAGTGCTTACTTGGAAGGGTTGAAAAAATAGTAACTTTATAAGATGCTATTTTGATAGAAAATATGAAGAGGTTGGGTCTTGCTCTGCACTTAGCAGGTTTTACTTTGATCGAATCAATAATAGGTGTTAACTGTGTGAAGGGCGACAAGCTACGAAGACAGATAGCGCTCATCTCCGTGAACCCACCCAAGATACAAAGGCATTTCATTCTGTACTTTCGCTTCTGCGAGTTCGCCAATCTTCGCATCAATACCAAAGAGCTTCGCAAATTGTCGAAATTCTTCGAACCATTGATCTGAAGGGCTAAAAGTATGAATGAGCATGACAGCGGAAGATGCCCCAAAGCGCTCTGCTTCGATGATAGCAGATGCAGTTCGATGCATAAGCTGATAATAAATATGCCCCGGAGGAGGATCGGAACTGAGGCCAAGGCATGACACCAGATAATTTAAGCGCTCTAGCTTACCGGGACTTGCACCAACAAGCCATTCAGATAGCTTTTTGTCGAATGATTCCTCCACCTTTCCTTCAATAGCAATTGAAACAAGACCGGTGGAACATTTGGCAAGAACCCACACATCATTTTGAGAGGCACGATTACCACCAGGTAGAGGCACTTTCCACTCTGGGAATACCAATAAAGCTTCAATGTCTGCTAACGATGACGCTTGTTGTAAGGTGTTTTTTATTTCATAAGGGAATCCTTCGCAATCTTCCCAGCTGTGAGCGAGTGATCGCGCAGAACGCCCGCGAACCCAATGCTTTTCAGAATCTGCCAGGAAAGGCTTCCAATCATTTGGTCCAGTTGATGGGATAAATATTTTGCTCATTTTTCCCTCTTTGGTATGGGCTGCGAAACAGAAAGACACTGTACTGTACTGAGTGCGTCATAATTTTCAAAATTTACTATTCCCGATATTTCTTCGACATCTCGATGATATGGCTCACATCCTGTGTGGATTTTGTGCTATACAATATTCCATTTAATGATGAGTTTTCTAATTTAATTTTCTCTTCTAGACAGGCGTTGCATATCCGGGCCGCAACTGCAATATCTCTAGCCACCAACATTTCCTGGGCTTTCATATCTTTGTTACTTATCGCCCATAGTATTTCGCTTGTTGAGTTATTTATTTCCCACCGTTTTAGGAGATGACATTTAATAAAAATTGAAAATGCTTTCCTTACATCTGTCGGCGTGATGTTTTTTCCAATAATTTGCAAGATATCTTCCAGCAATTTTTCTTTTGTTGATGGTTGGAATGTTTTCAATTGATCGAAAATCGTTATCAAATATTCTTTGGGTAAAATTCTCCAATTCTTTTTCCTGAGGATCGCCCGATATTGAGTGGAAAGATCCAAATTGTCGTTTTTGTTTGAATTGGCGGAGTGGGTTTTAACAGTTTTTTCAGGTTTTAAGCGGCAAATTGTGTTCTTTCCATTCAACGAGATTTCTTCAATGGATTCGATAAATGTAGAAAATGATGTATAGCCAAGTTGTTTTTCATCAAAGGCGCTGTCAAGATTCAAGAGTTTTGTCTTTAATAAAGAAAGATGAATGTTATCCCCAAAGCTTGAAAGAACCCTACCAACATTATCTACCGCATCTTCATACGCAGATTGTATAGCCATTTCACCCTGTTGGGTCATAGACTCAGTATAAATGTACCGTGAGCAAGAAGTCTTTACAGTCTCGCTTAGAGTTGAGCGCGGACCTACACCAATTACTCCTTTCCCCATTTCCCTTAATCTTCTAAAGAGCGGACTGAAATCGGAATCTCCAGTGGCAAGAACGAACCACTGTAAGTCCTTCAAATTCCATGCATATTCAATAACATCAACAGTCATTTGAATATCTGAAGAATTTTTACCAGAGACAGGATGAAAATTATGCACAAGTTCGAACCCAAGGCGATTCAAATAAGCTTGAAAATGTGAAACTGCAGGAGAATTCCAATTTCCATATGCACGTCTAACGACAGGTTGACCTAGGGTGCATATTTCATCCAGCAATTTTTCAGGCCCATCTTCTTTAATCCAACTTGTTAAATTCTCGACATCTACAAAAATTGCGATTTTATCAGTTTCTAGTCTCATTGCTGTATTTATGGGTTATCTCTTGAACACCAAAGCTTTTAAATTACTCGAGATGGTTGTTTGAACCAAAGCAATAACAGGGGGCTTTGACCATGTCAACCAGTCATCAATTTCAAATTTTATATCAGCAATTTGGTTGTGAATCTGAGAGGAGGACAAATGATAGAGTTGCTGGAGTCTATTTCCATTTACTTTATTCAATATTCCCATCAAGTCAGACCATTACGAAAGGACATTGGATGTAAATTACAAATTCCAATATTGATGAATATCATTTTTTCATTACAAATTGAAATAAATTCCATAAAATCGGCTATAAATCCAAAATTATACAGATGAACCAGCACCCATCTTCGCCAATTATGTAATTTTCTTCTTAACTATCTCAAGCTGGTTGTTTTTCAATGGGGATCCAAATCATCAACTATTCTCTACATACAGAGCAGACATACTCCCAACCTCAGATTGAATATCTAACGCAAGCTTTCCAGGGGCCCGCACCTTGGCGTCTTTTACCCAAGATAGCACCCATCTCTTCAATTTAAGCATATGGTTTACAGTGAGAGAAAGAATAATTGATCCGTCTTCATTGTCAGAGATGTGTTGGCTTGGATGCCATTTGCGTTCCAAAACATAGGGGACTACCTTTGGAGAGAACCATATTGCTTGACTTTTGGGGCAATCGTACAGATTTTTGACTTAGATCTCATTGAGGTTCTCCAATTCTCCCCACCATAAACAGCAGGTGAATCATGACAGTTTATTTCCACGGAAGTTTTGGATTGAATCGTGAAAGGATGGCTGGAATTTTACGTTTAGGCCTTAAGAACTCAGACTTCCGGGATCAAAAACTAGCTGAACCATTCGGTTACAACTCACCATTTACGGCGCGATACCGTAGCGACCATGGCAATCAACATCCGACCCAATCAGTGCTTATCGCCATAAAGATGGTTGTTGATGCAACCTACATTGCACCACTTTTACTTACACTTCACGGTAGCACATTGATTTTGACACACATTCATCGCTTGAGTAAGCCCCTATAAACACAGTCTTTTCCTGTTCGCAATCCGAGGTGGATCGACAAAACTTTGGTGACTGTTACAGTTAGCTTCATGTCGTTGCTTAAAATGAAATACCAAGAATATCAATCAGCTGTAAAGAATATTAGAGTTGGCAAACAGCTTCCTGATGCTATTTATCTGCATCAGGAAGCCTTGATTTGTCAATCAGCTTTCAATATTGACCCCTTGTCAGCGTCCAAAACTGACCCCCCAAAAGCCAAAAAAAATGCAGTCCATTTCACCTCATATTTTGGATGTTGCAACCAAGGTAGCTCAAGTTTTTTCTGCAGCGAGAATGGGCCAAAGTGTAGCTCGTCGGAGCGGAAGAAAAATACTTGGGCGGATTACCAGCAACATTCTTATTCTCTGTTTTTTAACCGGTAACTTTCGTTGCCAGTTTCGATAATATCGCAGTGGTGCGTTAAACGATCCAGTAAGGCCGTTGTCATCTTGGCATCACCAAAGACTTGCGACCAGTCTCCAAAGCTTAAATTTGTAGTCACAATGACCGAAGTTCGTTCATACAGTGTACTGATCAGGTGAAACAACAAAGCACCACCTGACTTTGAAAAAGGCAAATAACCAAGCTCATCCAACACGACGAAATCAACACGTATTAAACGGTTGGCAAGAGCACCGGTTTTCCCCTGTTCTTTTTCCTGCTCCAGCTTATTAACCAAGTCGATCACCGAGAAGAACTTTCCTCGTTGCCCCTGTTTGATGCAGTGGGAAGCGATGGCAATGGAGAGATGTGTTTTTCCTGTGCCGGTGCCACCGATGAATATCAAGTTTCTCGCTTGCTCAAGAAAATGTCCATTGTATAGATCCCTGACCAGTGGTTCGTTGACCGATGACTCTGTAAATTGAAATCTATCCAGATCCTTTGCCACAGGAAATCGTGCTATCCCCAACTGATAACGAATAGACCTGACCTTTCGTTCGGTGGCTTCTGCCTGGCAGAGACGGCCAAGTATCTCGACCATGGGTTGTTGTTGCTTAACGCCCCGTGTGACTGTTTCATCAAAGGTGCTGACCATACCGTGAAGCTTCAGGGCTCCCAGTAACTTTATAACTTCATGACGTTGCATGCCACACCTCCTCACGTAAGCTGTCATAACGGCCACAATCTGCAAGCGGTTCCTCTGACAGATTGAGTCTCTCGGGAGTGTGAACAGGATCAATGGGTGGTGGATCAAGTTTCCTAGTGATCAGATTGAGAACCACCTCACTGCGAATAGTCTTATCAGATAAAGCAGTTCGGCATGCGCCATCGGTTATCTCCAGGCCATGGTCTCGGGCAGCGATCAGGATCTCGACAAACTCGCGGTCACCTCCGGGACGGGACAGTAACCGTCTCTGAATCTGTTTCATCCCACTGGGCAGATCCCAGTCCTTGAATGGTGCGCCATCGCGCAGAGCACCGGGTTTCCGTTCAAGTATCCCAAGGTAATGCCAGGGGTCATAAATGGTTTTACCACGGCCAAACTGACGAATGTGTTCGCCAACAACTTCACCATTTTTTACTATCTGGATCAGATCGGCAGTGGCCAGGACTGTTGCCGACTGACCAGCCACTTTATTGCTGGCGCTGTAATGGTTGCGATCATAATTGACCAGACCGGTGCTTGACACCCGACACTCCCTTTCTGCGTAACCGTCAAAAATGAAGCGAACAGGAATCAGGGCTTCCTTCTCTTTCTGAAACAGTTCCCAAATAGTGCGCTCTTTATCATCCGGATGTTTGCGTTTCTTGCCAATGGCAATGCACTGCTCCTCAAGCCAAACATTGAGTTCTTCAATGTCTTTGAATCTGGGCCTGGGGGTAAACAGCCATTCCCTGATATTCTTAACCTGTTTCTCTACCTGACCCTTTTCCCAACCGGAACCGGGAGTGCAGGCTACTGGCTCCACTAGATAATGGCTGCACATCTGGAGAAAACGACGGTTGAAAATTCGAGCCTTACCCTCTAAAACTTTAGTCACTGCCGTCGACATGTTGTCGTAGATCCCACGATGACAGGCGCCTCCATAAAAGAAAAATGCACGGTTATGGGCATCAAACACCATCTCTGCACTCTCACGGGGATAAGCTACCAGGAAAGGCTGTCGACTATGGCTCAAACGGAAGTGAGCAACCTTGAGCTGCTGGGCTACCTAGCAAGGACTACCATTTCATGGCTCCAGTCAAACTGGTAAGCGTCACCAGGGGCAAAACTCAAAGGGATGTAGCCACCTGTTGGTTCCTTACCTTTCTTTGCCCGCCAGGTCTTGGTAAAACGCTGAATACTGTCGTAACCTCCCGCGTACCCTTCAGCCTGTAGAAGTTCAAGCAACCGACAGGCTGTCAAGCGTCTCTTGCGGGGACGCTCCCAGTCCTCTTCCAGCAGTTCTTTCAGACGAGGTACATATTCACCAAGCTGAGGTTGGGGCTGAATTGTTCGCTTATAGAAATGCTCTGTTCCCTCACTGCGAATAACCTTACGGACTGTATTCTTTGATATTCCGAGTTGACGGCTGATCGTTTTTATTCCAAGCCCTTTTACAAAATGATAACGACGTATCTTTGCTATTGTCTCCACTACTAACATCCTCCATTTCCTCCGTGATTATGTTGTCACGAAGTGGGTAACATAGTGGGGTCAATTTTCGACGCTGTTTTTACTCCAGAGGGGTCATTATTGCACGCTGATCAACAAACGAGTCGAACCATTACAAGAAGGCGAATTCGACAGGGCGGTCATTTGAGTGTGTTTTTCTCAAACACCAGAATTGACTATAACTCTTTGTCCACTTCCTAATCCAAAGCAAGGCCAATATTGACAATCCATAACTAAGCATTGTAGTTTGCGTTATATTTTGCTGAGAAGCTGCTTGGAATTAGAGACCTTCTAAAAATACAGAAGAGGGAAGTTATGACAAAGCGATTCAAGTTGATGGTTCAAGTTTTCGCAGTTTTTTTATTCTTCATGCAAGGTGGAGTTCTCACCTCATATGCTTCAGATAAGGTGGTTGTCATACCGCTGAATGATTCAGCCAGGATTGCTGCACTTGAGGCCAGAATTGTTGCACTCGAATCTCTACTTGACGGGGTTACAAGGGAACTGAATACCATTCGATTCACAGGGGTAAATGTGCAGATTTTAAACGGTAATGGGGCAACTGACAGTACCGTCAACGGATTGGGGAATTTGATAGTAGGGTATAATGAAGAAACCAGTTCTGGAAATGATCACAGTGGATCTCATAATCTTGTAGTTGGAACTCAACATAACTTTTCCTCATATGGTGGTGTGGTTGCAGGATATAGGAATACAATCAATGGGAGCTATTCCAGTGTAAGTGGTGGTGTAGAGAATATAGCAAGTGGTTTTGCTTCCAGTATAAGCGGTGGACAATCCAACACGGCTAGTGGTGATACTTCAAGTATTAGCGGTGGTGGCGGCAATGAAGCGAGTGGTGGAACTGCAAGTATTAGTGGTGGTGGCAGCAATGAAGCCAGCTATTCTTTCTCGAGTATTAATGGTGGAGTTAACAACACAGCAAATCATTACGCCTCCAGCATTAGCGGAGGATACTCTAATTCAGCTACTGGTCAATACTCTGTCGTCAGTGGTGGAGAATATAACGAAGCAAGTGGTTTCGGTTCCAGTGTTAGTGGAGGACTAGCCAACACGGCAAGTGGTGACGATTCCAGCGTGAGCGGTGGTGCTAGTCACTTAGCCGATGGCCAGTCTGACTGGAGAGCAGGTTTGTTGTTTCAAGATAATTAAGACATCTATCACGTTTTGTAATGTCCAAAGAAGCTATCTTTCCTGGCTGAATGTTGGCGAGGTGAACCTAATGTTTGCTCAACTGAGCCACAAGTAATGAACAGTCGAATGGCCGAATCTATTTAGCTGTCAGGAGTCTGTTTGAATAGCCCATGATTGTTTTTATGATAGAGAAAGGATATCGAATTTTTTAACAGATTATTCCCAGCACAAAGCGGGTACGTCTTGTTGCGTGAATTGGTTAATGTTGCATAGCTGTTTGTGTTGATAGAATATTTATGTTTTGTGGATTCGGCTTTTGCACGAACAACAAAAGGGTTTCAAGCTTAATATGCTTGAAACCCTTTTGTTGTTTTTTTTTAATAGGATGTGTCTCTAGTTGACTGCCGGCCGGAGGCAGGTTTGACAAATGGAGGTCATTGTCTCGACGTCTTCATTGTAATATCGAAGATGTACCTTTTCCTTGGAAGTTGCTTGAGTCTTCTTGGTGAAGAATTATCTTCTTTAATATCAATTGGTCACACACTTCCTGCAGTACTTTCTCAAAATTCGTCTTGTATTAGCTGGCTGTTACGTGGTGGTAATTGGCGAACTGATTTGCTTTCATTTTAAAAAAAACATACCATCAATCTAAGAACGATTCTTCCTGACCAATTATTCTGCCTAAAGAGTGTCGGACCATGGTGCTGCCCAAACGTCTCATTGATACTTTTAGATTTCGTATAATTAGCTCATTCTTGATGGTTTTACTGCCTGTACTGGTGTTTTTGTCAGTTACAGTAGAGTGTTATCTGCTGCCTGAGTTGCGGCAAAACGTTAAACAGGAACTCACCAATTCGACTAGAGTACTAGCCAATTCAGTTCGTGCCGGTGCTGCCGTTACCATTCGGAATCATCTCAAAGGAATTGCGGAAAAAAATCGAGAAATAGCTGCCCAACATATCTCCTTGGTCAAACAAGGAATACTCTCACAGAAGGAAGCCGTTCAACGATTAAGAGCAATTTTGCTGAGCCAACGGATAGGTAGCTCAGGGTACATTTATTGTTTGGACCATAATGGGCTTGTCGTTGTTCATCCCAATAAAAATGTTGAAAACACCGATAACAGCCGATTTGAATTCGTTCGTACACAGATTGCACGAAAAGAAGGGTATATTGAGTATGATTGGCAAAACCCGGGAGAGACCATTTCTCGTTCGAAAGCACTTTATATGGTGTATTTCGAACCGCTGGATTGGATTATATCAGTTTCAAGCTACAGAGATGAATTCTATGAACTCCTTGACCCCAAAGATTTTCACGATGTAGTTTCTTCTCTTCAATTCGGAGAAAGTGGTTACGCCTATGTTTTTAATAAAGAAGGCAAGGCATTGATACATCCAAGACTGGAATATTTAACTAATCTTCTTCAATTCAGTATAGAGCCAGATATCTTGGAGTCTATGCTTTCTCGTGGTTCTGGACAAATTGAGTATACTTGGAAAAATCCAGAAGAACTTGAGTCACGCAGAAAAATTGCAGTATTCGAAAGTCTGCCTGAATACGGTTGGACTGTCGTCTCTTCTGCATATCTGGATGAGATAATGAGTCCGGTAAAATTGATTATTAACCTGGGTTATATTTCAATACTCGTCTTATTCATCGCTGCCAGTGTCGCGGTTTACTTTCTCAGTGGTCGACTCAGTAAACCAATTGACGCCATGATTCATCAATTGGATGAAAATACCAAAAACGGAAGATATCAAACACTCCCTGTGTATAACAATGATGAATTGGGAAGGCTTGCTCAAGAGTTTAATACCTTCTTTGGCGTGCTGGACACTCAATCTGAACACCTTCGAAGGGAGAGAGAACGGTATCAAAGTCTATTTGAAGCAAGTCCGGATGCTGTTTATCTTTTAAAAGGACTAGAAATAGTTGATTGCAACCCGGCTACTTGCAAGATTTTTAATAGCAATAAAGATGAACTCCTGGGTCATACTGTAGCCGATCTTTCACCAACAACACAGGCAAATAATGAAAGTTCTTGGGGACTAGCTGAAAGAATCACGCAAGAATCTTTGCGATATAAACTGCAGACCTTTGAGTGGATTCACAAAACTATGGATGGTCGGCTATTCGACGCGGAAGTGAGATTGAAACCCTTTGGTACTGAAGATGGCGAACTGCTTCTTGTGGCATTTGTGCGCGATATTACAGAACGAAAGAGAGATGAAGAGGCACTTCGTCTCACTCAATTTACTTTTGACAAAGCCTCGTTTGGAATATTCAGAAGTGGATCGAGCGCAGAAATTTTAAACGTAAATGAACAAGCTTGTTATAGCCTTGGATACACAAAAGAAGAACTCTGCAGAATGTCCCTGTTTGATATCGATCCGTCTCTAACCCCGGATAGCTTCGCTAACCTCCGGCGAAAAAGATCAGAGACAGGTGGTATTGCTTTCGAAACGTTACATCGTGCCAAGGATGGAAGAACATTTCCTGTTCATATCACCTCGAATCTTCTTGAATATGATGGAGAGCAATATGCCATCAGTTTTGTTCGAGATATATCGGAAGAGAAAAAAATAGAAAAACAAAAATCCACTATGGAGGCACATTTCCGGCAAGCTCAACGAATGGAGGCCCTGGGGACGCTTGCAGGGGGAATTGCACATGATTTCAATAACATTCTCTCTGCCATCTTCGGCTACACTGAATTAACAAAAATGGAGTGTAAGGATAATAAAAAGATACAAGCTTATCTGACCCAACTCCATGCTGCAGGCACTCGAGCGAAAAACCTGGTGCAGCAGATACTCAGTTTCAGCAGGCAAGGCAACACCGAAAAGAATCCTGTAGATATTAGCAAGGTAATAAATGAAGCAATAGAGCTTATCAGGGTATCGACGCCATCAACAATTGAAATTGTAAACAATGTCGACAAATATCTGGGGACTGTATTTGCCAACGAGACGCAAATTCATCAAGTGGTCATGAATCTTTGCACAAATGCATGCCATGCCATGGAGGAAAAAGGCGGGCGTTTGAAAATAGATCTTCTTCCGGTAACAATAAGCAGCCAGGATTTGTCGAATTATCCTGATTTGAATCCTGGCCGCTATCTGAAACTCATTGTCAGTGACACAGGGTATGGCATAAACCCTGACAAAATATCAAAGATATTTGATCCATATTTCACAACAAAACAGATTGGAGAGGGAACTGGCCTTGGGCTTTCCACTGTACACGGGATCGTAAAGGACCATGATGGAAGTGTAAAAGTATACAGTGAAGTGAACAAGGGATCTGCATTTCAGGTTTTACTGCCACTGGTCGAGTCGGAAGCCGATCAATCTATAGAGATAGAAGAAAGGCTCCCACGAGGAACTGAGACGATCCTTTTTGTCGATGATGAAAAATTACTGATTGATATTGGCAAAGAGCTTCTCAAAGGTTTAGGCTATTCGGTTGAAACGAGAGCGAGTTCGCTTGATGCGTACGAAGCATTTCGGGCAAATCCTGAAAAATATGACTTGGTTGTAAGTGATATGACGATGCCCAAGTTAACCGGTGAACAATTAGCTATGAAGATTCAGGAAATAGATCCGGATTTACCGATAATTCTTTGCACTGGGTTCAGTTCTAGGCTCAACACGGAAGAATTGGAAAAAGTTGGTGTCAAAAAAATATTAATGAAGCCTATTACTTTGATGGAATTAGCAGTGGCTGTCCGCACAGTTTTGGATGAACCCAGGAGCATCAAAAGTTGAACAGAGATATCTTTACGTTCAGAAAATATCTTTTGTTAAGCCGGACTCCATTTTATTCAGATCAAGCCCGGGAAATTTGGGCTCTGCTATAAAGTTTGTGCACAGAAGAGAGTAGATATGATCCGGGCTTTTCTTTTATACCCTTCCTATACCACCGCTCTGAGAGCGAATAACTGTATTTCCGTTTTATTATGCCGGTACTCTACGGTTTCGTCTTTGCTCGGCGTGAGATAAAATGCTCTTTGCGAACAACGGATAAGGTTGTTGCCCTCTCGTTGACTATACAGTTATATTCAGATATTCAAATCCTGATCAACAGGCCCGATGGCTACGAAGATGATGCAACAGGTATTTCTACCAGCAGAAATATTGGCAGGAGTATGGATGAAATTGCCTGTATGATGCAAGGATGATTTCGTTTTAATCGTTATTTTTTTGAGCGTGCTTAAAGGATGTCTTCTTTGTCCTGAGGGGCATGGAACATAACCACCACCCAAAGGTGTTGTACAATGTCGGAAAAACAGGATCGCGTTCAATTAAGACCTTCCTGGAAGAGTCGGATCGGAGGTGAATTTGAACAAGAGTATATGCAAAACCTCAGACAGTTTCTGATCCGGGAAAAACGGGCCGGAAAGATCATTTACCCGGAAGGAAAAAATATCTTTAATGCCATGAACTTTATTCCTTTTGAGAAAGTGAAGGTCGTGATAATCGGGCAGGATCCGTACCACGGTCCGGGGCAGGCACATGGTTTGTGCTTTTCCGTTATGCCGGGGGTAACACCTCCTCCCTCCCTGAAAAATATTTTCAGGGAAATTCAGATAGATCTTGGCATTTCTCCTGCCGGTCATGGGTGTCTCAGCAGCTGGGCAGAACAGGGTGTGCTTTTGTTAAACAGTGTTCTTACCGTGGAAAAGGACAGGGCGGCTTCTCATCAGGGGAAGGGGTGGGAGCAGTTCACTGATGCCATTATTAGAACTCTGAACAGGGAACATTCCGGGCTGGTGTTTTTCTTATGGGGCAGTTATGCCCAGAAAAAAGGGGCAATAATTGATAAAGAGCGACATCTGGTGCTGCAGTCGGTTCATCCCTCCCCCCTGTCTGCCCATCGCGGTTTTTTTGGCAATAAGCATTTTTCCACGGCAAATGCATATTTGCAGGATCAGTCAAAATCGATGATTAACTGGGAGCTGCCTTTACTTGATGAAGGGACCAATAGCCCATCATATGATTCGAGTATCGTCTATTGTTGATAGGCCAACCATCCTGGGCAAGCTTCAAAGGGATAAGAAAAGAGTTAACCGGGAGACAGGATGATTTTCGTAAAAGACGCAAAAAAATCCCGCCTCCTACCGTGCCAAGTAACGTATTGATCTCAATCTTCTGATGCCCATGTGCGAAACATTCTTTCTTCACGGCCTGGATTCTTCCAGCAAAGGAACCAAGGGACAGTGGTTTACAAAACACTTCCCGGATGTACGCATACCGGATTTTCAAGGTGACCTGCAAACACGGCTCAATGCCTTGGAAACTCTCTGTTGCGGCCGCAACAATCTCATCCTGGTGGGATCGAGCTTTGGCGGTCTCATGGCCACCTGTTTTGCCATACGCCACCCGAACAGATGCCACGCCCTTGTCTTGCTGGCTCCGGCCCTGAATTTCCCGGAATTTTCTCCCCCGCAGGAGAAAATCGTCGTCCCTGCAATCCTTATTATTGGCAGCCAGGATACGGTAACCCCACCGGCAAGAGTCCTTCCCCTTGCCCAAAAATGTTTTTCGCAGTTGCAGATCTTCACGTGTGACGATGACCATATGCTGCACAACAGCTTTGAACAACTGGACTGGCAACACCTTTTACAGAAAGACTCGCCATGAAAGCTTCCGACAGAAATAGGATCAAACTGGCGATAGAATGAACCATCCCCCGTTTGATCCCATTTTCCGCATTTTTCTGAATCTTTTTTTCAAAAATATTTCGTAGAGAATACAGGTAGGTGATCTCGTTTTGTTAAGTGTACTTCACAGTATTACCACATTCTGTGAAATACCTTTATCTGGAAGCATTCCTTTGTCGGCAATATAGTTAGAGAATAGGAATCAGACTTATATTTCTGACAAGAATTACGCACAACAAATCCTGATATGCCAGATGATTTTCAGGATCACCCGTGAATGGGTGTCAGTGCCTGCTGGAAATTTTCCCTTAAAAAATATCGAGATGAATTTTTCATGGATACTGAAAAGTGTTTGAGCAGTAAGGGAACAAAGAAAGCGGGTCAAGATTTACACATCCACAACTCTAACGAGGAGAAACACCATGATGAAAAAATGTGCACGAGTACTCGCTGTAACAGGTTTGATAGTTGCCGGTACCAGTTTATCTGTGAACGCTGCAGGAGATGATATGCAAACCCAGATTGACGGCATCATGGGTGCACTGCCCAAATTTGCAGTTCCGATGCGTGAGGTAGGTGACAGATTCCAGAATATGTATTTTGCGGCTGAAGGCGGCAACTGGGCTCTGGCATCCTATATGTCGAAGTATATGGACAAGGCCATGAATCCAGCCAAGGTTACAAAACCTAAAGAATACCCGGACTGGAGATCCTTCTACGATGGAGATTTCGCTGCAGTCAATAAGGCAATCGCTGCTGAAGATTTAGGAACATTTAAAAAAGAGTACTCCGCAGTAATCGCTTCATGTAATGACTGTCATGCGGGTATGGGTTATGGTTTTATTGAAGTGAAAAAACTAGCAGCACCGGCAGATCAAGGCATTGAATACAAGTTATCTTCAAAAGCAGCTGACGTACCTAAATAACCGACGATCACTCGAACAATAAAGGCCACGTGGTCCTGTTGCCATGATAATGTGGCCTTTATTTCCATCCGAAGAGAGGAACAAAACCCGACTTATTCAGCATGTCCAAGGCGATCCGGCAACAATGAACGGGTGTCAGGCTTGACAAGTGAGTATCTTAAACTCAGATAACACCTGTTCTTCAAGGCTGACTTCCTGCCCTGCAAGAAAGTTTCTTTAACCCGCAAGCCGATAAGGTTAGCGGGTTTTTTTTATAGTGCTATTCGTTTGTCTCAAAGAAAGAAA
>JAHJNL010000027.1 GCA_018820855.1 Pseudomonadota bacterium
GTAGGCTGCCAATGCAAATGCAGTGCGGTTGAATAGTCAGCAACTGGATTTACTAATTTGACAATAAAGTCAGGCTACTTTAACACACTAAGTTTGTGGCTGAAATAAAAATGTTAAAGAATTCAACAGGAGGAAAAGGACTTTTACAGAGATGCCCTTTCTTTTTATGTTGAGAGGAATCTGAAATTGTGTATCCTGCACTGGGACGCTGGTAAGGAGAAAAACCAAAGATGCATATTCAGGCCACCTCGAAAAATTGCCTTTTTGCCCAAGCTCTTCGTCACAGCCAAAAAAATAATAATACATATCAACTAGATACTGCGCTTTTTTTTCGTCTGGGCCTCGATCTTAGACAAAAAATCTAATTTTTAAAGGTACCCTTAAGTCTTTGCCATGGGAATAGAAAGGAGCGTGCATATGATTGATTGGCAGATCTCCCAAAAAGTCAAAATTCCAGTCACCATAGTGCTGGTGGTGGCCTGTTTTGCCCTGACCTATTTCTTTCATCATGTGCTCAGCTCCGGAAAGATCGTCACCCACTTCTACTATATCCCCATAATTCTCGCAGCCCTCTGGTGGCGCTACCGGGGCCTTGTCGTCGCTCTGGTCCTCGCTGCGTTCCTGGTGTTCAGCAGTTATTGGTTCAGGAACAACGCCATAAGCATCGATGATTTCTTCCGGGCCTGCCTGTTACTTTCCATTGCTTCGATTGTGGCTCTGTTGAGCGAGAGGATTCAACAGTCCAAACGGGAGCTTTATGAAAGCGAAGCCCGCTACAGAACAGTATTTGAGAATATGAGTCTCGGTGTTGCCATCTATCGGGCAGAGGATGACGGGAACCGCTTTGTCATTCACGATCTTAATCGTACCGCCCAGACCATTGATCAGGTCGATCACGACCAGGTTGTCGGGAAGGAGCTGCTGTCCGTGTTTCCCGGGGCAAAAGACTTTGGTCTCTACGAGGCCATGCAGCAGGTCTGGCGGACCGGGCTTGCTGCGTATCAAGGGGTCCGGTATTACAAAGATGCAAGAATAAGCGGCTGGCGGGAAAATTTCGTCTACAGACTGCCAAACGGTGAGATTGTTTCAGTTTACAAAGATCAAACCAGCCAGAAAGAGAACGAGGAAAAAACCCAGCAATTGGCCTCAATCGTGGAATCCTCCAATGATGCCATTGTGGCCATGAAACTTGACGGTACCATAACCAGTTGGAACCCTGCCGCCGAAAGGATCTACGGTTACAGGGGCAAAGAGATCATTGGTGAATCAGTCCGTTCCATGATCCCGCCGGAACTGCAGAGACAGACCATGGACGCTCTAAATATGATTTCACAGAATAAGAGAGTGGAGTCGTTCGAATCACAACGAATCGGCAGAGATGGCTCGCTGTTTGACGTTTCAGTCACCATGTCACCGGTCCTTGATATAAGCGGGAACGTAGTTGCAGCCTCGATCATCGTTCATGACATCAGCAAGCGGAAGAAAATGGAACAGGCATTACTGTCAGCTCACGACCATCTGGAACAGAAGGTTCAGCAGAGGACCGGGCAACTGTCTGTTGCCAACGAAGAGCTACGCGCCGAGATAAGGCGTCGGGAACAGGTAGAGGCTGATCTGCACAAGAGCAATGAACAGATCAAGTTATTTTCTTACAGAGTTCTCCACGATCTGAAAAGCCCGACGGTCAGCATCCGCGGCCTGACTAACCTGCTGCAAAAAAAGTATAGCGATAAACTCCACGAAAAAGGAACACAATTCTGTAAGCAGATCATCAAGGAAGCCGACCAGATAGCTACGCTGGTTGAAAAGGTGAACCAGTTCATTGCCACCAGGGAATCGCCCCTCACTATTGAAGAAATCCCGGTGAAAGAACTATTTCAGACAAACAAGGATGAGTTTGCCGCCCGGCTCAGTGAGCACCGGGTCACCTTGCTGGAAGAAGAAACCGCGGCTGTGGTCAGAGGGGATCGATTGGCACTCATACGGGTATTGAGGAATTTTGTTGAAAACTCTCTAAAATATGGCGGTGATCAGCTGTCGAATATTCGATTGGGCTATCATGCCACCGATGATTTCCATGTGCTCTCGGTCAGTGATAACGGCCAAGGCGTCAGAAGTGAGAACGTGCAGCGGATATTCGGCCTCTTCGAGCGTGACCAGCCCTCGTCAACAATCGAAGGGACAGGCCTGGGACTGGCCATTGTCAAGGAAATTGCGGAACAGCATCATGGTACCGTCTGGCTGGAGAGTACGCCTCAGGTTGAGACAACTTTTTATTTTTCTATAGCCAAGGACCTCTGAAACCTGCGGGGAGAAAACATGCAGGCCGGCCACCTTCTGAGTCGAAGAGATGGTTTGGAACAACACTGCGAAAACGAATTGCAAGAATAAGCAAAGAGCCTAAAGCTGGCAAACGTACAGGTCTAACCGATTTTTTATCATAATATACAAATCTTCCACTTTTTCCCCTGTTCTTCTGATGCAACCACCGAGGCCGGCCAAACTGGATCATTCTTCTTTTGGCATACCCCCCAAGAGATGAGATTGCGGGTTCATAGCTTCAAAGACCACACGACTAAGGGTAGTACTGCGGAAAGGTTTGTGGATAAAACGGCATAGACCATTCGCCTTCATATCCTCGACATCTTCCTCTCGGGAAAAACCGGAAGAGAGAACAACCCGCACGTCCGGTGCTATCTTTTGCAGGGCTGCAAAGCAGTCTCGGCCGCTCATTTCCGGCATAATCATATCCAGAATCACCAAATCAAACGCTGATGGATCTTCCTCAAAGAGAGTGAGCCCTACCAGACCATTTTCGGCCGGGATTACGCTGTAGCCCAAACTTTCCAGAATAGCCTTGGCGGTAACTCGCATGATGTGCTCGTCATCGATAACGAGAATCTGACCGGTTCCCCGAATCACCTGGGGAGATGGAGGCAGGCTGACAGCATCTTCACTCGTTAATGGCAAAAAAACATGAAAACTTGTGCCTGTTTCTAACTCACTGTAGACAGAAATGGCCCCCCTGTGTTGTTGCACCACTCTGAAAACTGCTGCCAAACCAAGCCCTGTGCCTTCTCCCTGGACTTTGGTGGTAAAAAAAGGCTCAAAAATGCGAAGCATGTTTTCCGGTGCGATGCCATGGCCAGTATCACGGACTTCAACCGCCAGATAAGGACCAGGCTCTATGTCGAACGTACTCGCCTCACAGTAAAATTTATCTAATTGCATGGTATCGGTGGAAATAACAATAGTTCCGCCATCAGGCATGGCATGCGATGCATTGATGCCAAGGTTAAGAAAGGCGCTCTGCAGTTGTGACGGGTCACCAATAACCATACTCGACTCAGCTGCCATGTCGGTTACAATCGGAATGCGACGGTCGAGAGTATTTTCAAGAAGTGCAATGGTATCAGTAAGCACATCATGAACGTTGGTAGCTGAAGATGCAGGTTGTTGTTTACGTGCAAAAGTGAGGAGTTTTTGTGTCAAACCAGCAGCGCGTTCAGCTGAGTCTATGATCATCCCGAGAAACATTTTAATTTTCGGATCTTCGGGCAAACGCATCGCAAGAAGCTCGGTTGCGCCCATGATACCACTGAGCATATTGTTAAAATCATGGGCCACGCCTCCGGCGAGCTGGCCAATGGCCTCCATTTTCTGGCCTTGTTGGAGTTGTGCCTCACGTAAATACTCCTTAGTAATATCCCGGAAGACAAGGACCACGCCGCTCACTTCACCGACATCGTTCCTGATTGAGGCGCAGGAATCGGAGATGCGGTATTCAACTGAATCTCGCGAAACGAGTATGGTATCCTCTGCCAGCTTGATGATCGTCCCGGTCGAAAGAACCGTGGTCACCGGATTGGCACATCTGGCCCTACTCACCGCATTGATGATCTCGAACACTTCTTCGAGTGGCTTCCCATTGGCCTCATCTCCCTTCCAGCCTGTGAGTGTTTCTGCGATCCGGTTCATGCGGGTAATGTAGCCATTGGTGTCAGTGGTGATAACTGCATCGCCAATGGAGTGGAGGGTAACACGCAAGTCTTCCTCGCTGCGGGCGAGGTTTTTCCGGATCAGACGCAGGTGGCGGACATTGAATAAAAGAAAAAAGATCATGCAGAGAAACAGGCAAAAGGCTCCAATGACACTTAAAACCAGATGGCGATAGGTCCGATAGAAGGAAAAGGGACGATAGAGAATCTCACTGCCGACCGGCAACAGTCGTTCGTCGACGGCGAAACGGGTGAGTTGCCGGTAGTCAAACATGTAATGGTTCCGGCTCGTTGTTTCGATAGGCAGATCATTGGTTGTAACCTGGCCGGAGAGGATGCGCAGAGCCTGATTGGCTGCGTATTCGCCTTGGATTGTGCCGCTGTTGATTTTACCACCGATAATACCGAAGCCGAGATTGGCACTTGAGGTGCCGAAAACAGGAACCGGCGAGGCCTCGGCAATATGGGGATAGATGGCCTTGTTATCAAAAGTGTTGCCATCCTTGTCCAAATACCAGGCTGGTGCGATGACTGCGCTGGTCGCTTCAAGTCGGCTGAGCTTGGCAAGCATCTCATCTGTACCCAGTTCCTCGCCGTTCAGATACCTAAAAGTCAGGTCTGGATAGTCTGATGCAGCATCGACCGCCATTTGCCGGGTGCCGATTCCGGTCGGCGTGCCGTCACTAACGATGACGATCTCACTGACTTTAGGCAAAAGCTGCAGGGACAGGGCGACATTGGCGGATATGTCCAAAGTTTCGACGAGACCGGTGAAGAATTTCCGGTCGACTGAAAGGGCCGCCTTGATATTGTTCACACCACAGAAAACCACCGGTACTTCGGGGAATATCTGTTGATGATATTGTTTTATGAAGTTGAGGGCATGGTCGTCGGAGGTGATGATGACGTCCGGTTGCGGGTGCTGATACTTCAAGACCAGGGTCTGCAGGATCATTTCGTCCAGCTGCTCATTGAGGCTGCGCTTGCTGTCCATGTACTCGACACGGAACTCGACTTTGTTCAACTGAGCCGACATGGTAGTCATGACTGCGGCGACAATGTCATCGGTCCAGCCAAAGCCATGGTGGTAAGAGTTGAGAATCAAAACCTGATTGGTATGATCTGATTTATCGGCACCGGCAGCTGGCCAGGGCATGATTGCAACCAGGGTAACGAATAAAAGGATGGGGAAAAAAATCGGCCCGGTTCTTCGTGCAAGCCCACTCTGGTGGAACAGTGCTGTCAGGATTGTCATGATCGGCAGAATAGCCGCAGGACAGACTGGGTTGTTTTGGGAGCAGACATGGGGCGCACCATCCTCCTCGGAACTGTCCGGTTATTTCAATATACTGTCAATGCCCTTGATGACAAAAACATCCTATTTAATACTAATTGTTGTATCATGTAGCCCAGGAAAAGGATAAAGAAAAAAAAGGCCATTCACGAAGAAAAATCGCTCTCATTCACAGGCCTGCGAATATATTGGGGCAAAAAACATCTCTTGATCTTTTTGCATAACAAAACAATTCTTGCTTTTTCACCACCCTGCTGCTACTCGTCAACCTGTTGAAATGAAGTCACATAAAGAGAAAAAAGCGATATAACAATCTATTACTGAAGTGCCCATAACAAAAGCACTTTTCAGGCAATGTGGAACAATCAGCAACCACCTCATGAATCTTTCCGACAAATGCAGACGAGGCCGTTACAATGTTCGGCTTTGCAAGCAAGAGCAGAATAAACGGAGACAAGAGAAGAGATGTCAGAAAAAAAATTGTTTCTAAAAAATATCCATTACTTTCGGGCATTCGCAATAATAAATATTGTGCTTGTTCACGTTTGGACTATTCCTGAACGTTA
>JAHJNL010000028.1 GCA_018820855.1 Pseudomonadota bacterium
CAGAAACTGTTTATCCCTTTGTCCTGCAGGCTCTGCAGGAATATCTCTGAAAACGAGTGTCATGGGTACGTAAGCTTTTTCATGGGACAGAAGGATTCAATGCCGGGCGAGAGGCGGAGCGTAATAGTCAACAGCAGATTTAATGTTTTCCCTGAAAAACAATTCCGTTCTGGACATTTTTGTGTTTATGCCACAGGCTTTTTTTTGTGCCGGAACATTCATATGTAAATTTCCCTTACCTTTTGTATGTTCGGATTCAGCTGGAATCGGTGTCCGGAATCGTCTGGAATTATGCACTTGACGCTTAAGAAACATATTGCCTGCGAGTTACTGCAGAATCTTTGCTGAAATGGGTTTGAGTTGAGCTGTTTTCTTTGCCGCCCATAGGCGATATGTTTCACCTGACAATAACAGATGATCTCCGGCCACGAAGCTGCCAAATTTCCCGGAACAGAATTATGGAACTTATCACATGGCCTCTTATCAGGATTTGTAGCGATCAGGCTGCCTATGGAGATAGGTTAGTGTATGCCTTTTGGGTGGTGTTGTATTGAATGTGCATGCTGATTTGTAAGCTGTTTACGGTAAAAAGGTTGAGATTCGTTTTGCCATTTTCAATTTTGTTTCCCCGGTTCCGTATGATATTATTGAAGTAGGCAATTTTGAAGTGAGAAAATGTTCGCCTTCGGGCTGGAAAAAAATCTTAGCAGCTGCTTCTTAGATCACGTACTTTCACCTGTTCAACGCTCTTTGAGTGTCCCAGGAGGTAGTTTATGGAAGATGTTGTTTTTCAGGCTTACAAAGTTGATTTGTTATACTTTTATGGTGATGTTGAAAAGACGATCCGAGTCCTCTGGAGTCGATAGGTATTTCATGGCCTGTACCCGAAAAATAGTCCTGGATGTTCTCAAGCCTCACCAGCCCAATGGTGTTGAATTTGCCACGGCACTGGCTGATTTGTCGCCAGATTATCAAGTACGGCTTACCGTGGTCGAGGTTGATGAGAAAACCGAGAGCGTCATCGTGGTTCTTGAGGGAGAAAATATCATGTTTGAGCCGATAGTCGATCTCATAAAAAAAATGGGGGCATCGGTTCACAGTGTTGATGAAGTTGAAGTCAATGGTTCGACAATGGTATAGAGCGCATGTCCCTCTTGACAGGCACTATTTTCTGAAGGCGCTGTCTTCCCGGGAACGGTATGCCCCCGGACGGAAGAGTTGATGATTCCGGAAAAATGGAAACAGCTCTTTTCCCTTCTTTATCGGGGACGGAGAATTGCGAGGCGCTATCTGATCACCAACGGCTTTGACGGAGCTCTGACTATGCTCGGATTGATGACCGGGTTTTATGTCAGTGGAACCACAGAGTTGGGGGTGGCAATTAATGCCAGTCTGGGCGCGGCAATAGCCCTTTTCGTCAGTGGCTTTTCCAGTGCCTATCTCAGTGAGACAGCGGAGCGTAGACAAGAGCTGCTGGAGCTGGAGCAGGCCCTGCTTGTCGACCTGGAAGAGAGTCATTACGGTACGGCCAGCCGCTATCTGCCTCTGCTTATTGCCTCGGTTAATGGGTTTTCTCCTCTTCTCTTCTCCCTGTTGATCCTCTCCCCTTTACTTCTTGCCTATCATGGGGTTGCCTGGTTCTATTCACCCTTTCTTGTTGCCATTGCCGTTGCTCTTTTCTGTATATTTCTCCTGGGGGTGTATCTGGGGAAAATAAGCAGGAGTTTCTGGCTATGGGCGGGCCTCAGAACAGTTCTTATCGCCGTGAGTATGGTAGTGCTTATCCTCCTGTTTGAGTTCAGGCGATAAGTTTTCGCTTGGAAGTGTCAATCTTGCAGGCATTATTGCGAGACTTTTTTAGAGTGATCTTTATGAAAAAGACGGGCTAGAGGGTGTCTGTCTTGCGAGAAGCTGTATTCAGTTGTGCATAGTTGTTGTCAGCAGGAATGGCAGGGAAGTTGCCGCCGAAAAGCAGGGGACGGAAAGTGAAAAAGTGATACCGTTTGTTTTGAACTGTCACTAAAGGCGGGGATCGGTAACCTTCAAAATAGTCATATCCCTCTTTGAGATTTTCCCAGAACTGGACCCATTTGGAGTTGTTGTGGGCAGCCATGTTTTCCCAGGTCATCCGAAAGGGAAAGATATGTACGGGAACCTGGGATTGACCTGCAATTATGGCGGCTTCAACAATGGTGTATATCTCTTCCATACGGAAGTCGGTCATGGCAAAACAGCCAATGGAAGAACAGCGGCCATGCACCATCAGAACACTTCCGGTTCGATTATGACTCCTGTCGAATTCGTTAGGGAAGCCAAGATTAAAAGAAAGATGATAGTCGCTGTAAGGGTTCAGTTGGTTTGCTCCAACACTGTAGAATCCTTCCGGGCTCTGTTTATCACCTTCTTTGATTTTAGGTCCGAGGGTTCCGGAATGGTCGCAGATGGTATAGGTTTTGAAGAGCTTGTATGCGAGTCCTTTGCGGGTCCATACTTCCAGCTGTTTTTCTTTCTTGAAAATCCGGATAAAAACAGGATCACCGAGTCCTACATCCATGCCTTGCATCTCACGAATCAGTCGAGGGGCAACACGTCTATATGCTTCCTGGGATGTTTTACTGCTGGGAATGCGGCATCCTTCCGCCTGCAGCTGAGTTGCCGGAAGAATAAAAAGATAGAGAAAAATTAAAGCCTTAATGGAGAAATGGTGCATCGTTTGAAATTTGAGAATCAGGAAAAGAGAAACTAATACGTCAATCAAAGCCAATATGTATAATTAATCAAGAAGAGAAAGAAAAGTCCAGGAAAATTGAGGCGTTTGGCGCTTTTTTTTAATTACGCTTGCTCCCTTTGTAGGTGAATGTCTTGACAATCATCTTGTAAAAGCTGCCTTTGTCTATTCCGATCTTTTTCCCACAGGGACAATAGATTTTGTTCCCCTGTGTCTGAAAATTGTACATCTTGCTGATTCGCTCCTTGTGACAGCGGAGAACTTCGCCCTGCCCAATTTTGTCATAGCGCCAGAGTTTCTTTTTGCATGCTGCGCAGTGGATAATGAGCATAGAGAGTTGATGCGTTGAGAGTTTACAAGTGCAGATTAAATTATCTGACGGGGTTGTTCCAGTGTTTCTGGATCCAGGAATTTAACCATCCTCACCTTTCTGCTTCTGGGAAATTCTCGCTTAATCATCGCCTTCAGTTCTTTGGCCAGTTGAGGTAAGGGGATGTCAAGTTCCTGCTCCTGATAACCGTGTTCCTGCAATCGGACCTCAGCCACATCTCTTTTGATGATGGCTATCCTCCTGTTTCGTTTATAAGAAAGGAGTTCCACTCCACCTGGCGGGTCTATCTTTTCAAGGATGCGTAAGGTGTCAGCAAGGATAGAGGCAACTTTAATAAGGGCCATGAAGATGGTGAGTAAGAAGGGAACTATTAGCGATAGACTTTTTTAAAAACCAGATTCCCGGGGGAGGGGTATGGATAAGTAGAATTTCATCAGTAAAAGATCTTATCAATAATTGAATCGGAAGGTGCTTGGACGGTGTCCCTGTCCTCCATTTCTCGCTGCAGGCCGAACATGGCCAGCAGGTTGTCATCCATGCAGAGGTGGTAGCTGTGTGCTGAAAGGATATTTTTGTTGACCGGATTTACCAGTCTGGCGGAGATGTACAGGGTACGGTTAACGAGAGAGTAGGTGCCTACCAGAGTGGCTTGGGCTGCTTGGTCGGCAGTGATCTGGGACAGTTCTCGTGAAAGCATTTTTTCGCCGGATCCAGGCCGGATCTGCATGGTGTCGCGGAGTTTTACTTCCCGGACCGTGTAACCTCGTTGTACCAGACGCGCTCCAATATGTTCCTGGAGCAGTCTGCCAAAGCGTGAAGTCTGTTCCAGATTATCATTGTAAACAAAAGTAGAGGTAAGGATCGGGAGATCAGGATGTCTTGGGATCAGGGGCGGGAGGGCCTCATCCACCAGGTTGTCAGTTATTTTTTCAGCCAGACTGATAAGGTTGACGTCGCCGCCAAGCAGACTTTCCAGGCGAGTACAATTAAAGGAAGAACAGCCAGAAAGCAGGAAAAGAAGAATCAGAATTGTGAAAAATCTGCTGCAGGGTTTCATCATGGGTGCATGGGGGGCTGTTTTTGATTGTTCAGGTGGCCCTTCCCTCCAATGGGAAAGATTATCTGCCGGTAGATACCATCTGAATGGTTTTTCCCTGGGACGTGTTTTGATAGTGCCAGAAATCAGGGTCATTAATGTAGTAAATATCAGAAGTCCTGAACAGGTATTTCTCGTCGGCTACCATGGATGTGGTAATAATTACTTCATAGTGGCCGACACTGGGAGCTGCTGCATTGAAAATGTCGAGTCCTACGGCTGTGGCAATGGCCTGAATTTCACCTGGAACGCTGCGGAGTACGGAAACTGCTGTGGTCAATACCGTCAGGGCTCCCGGGGGTAGGGAAGAGCGGGAGGTACTGTGATAGATCACCTGTACCTTGTAGTCTACTTCTATATCGGACAGTTTTTTCTCGATGCTGGTGGGGACGCCGAAGTGGACAAGTCTGGTAATAAGGAGATCCCGAAATCCTTCGTTAAATTGCGATGTCTCTCCTTGATCGCAGGGAACGGCGTCGCTGCCGCATGTTGCCTTGACAAAGACTGCTTTGTCAAGATAGTCGCTGCTGATCAGCTGGTTGTTTATCTGGTTTGCCACATCACTGGCCAGAATATCCCAGTGCTGTGCTGCCTGCATCTTTTGTTGTTCGGAGTAGGCGTAGGATGCGGGCTGCGGAATACGCGTGCAACCGCTAAGCAGGATAAAAAGGAAAAAATAAAGAGGGATGCGCATCATGTCTCTAAAGATACAAAGAAGAGATTCATGGGATACCGACAAGCTTTAGCCAACACTTCTTTATGTTACGCTGCAGCCCTTAGTGTCCCTGGTAAGTGTGTTCAGGCTTATCAAGGTAGCCTAAAGACTGTATCGGACGATCTGCTGAGAAGTAAAGGGAAAAGCTCTGTTTTTTCTTTATTTGTTTCTTTGTAATTATCCGCTGAGACTATCAAGACTCTGCCGGAGCTGTGATTCCGGAGGCGCTCCGACTATCTGGTCAACTATTTTTCCGTTTTTGAAAAACAGGAGGCTGGGTACGCCGCGTATCTGGTAATGCATTGCTGTTCCCGGATTGCAGGAGGTGTCAAGTTTGGCGATAACCACTCTGCCAAGATAGTCCTTGGCAATTTTGGAGATCAGGGGAGCAATGGACTTGCACGGACCACAGGTGGGGGAATAAAAATCGACCATCACAGGTAATGTCACCCTTGCGATAAATGATTGAAATTCAGTGTCAGTGAGTTCCACAGGTGTTGCCAGGGAACGCATATCTATCTGTCTCCCGCATTTGCCGCATTTGGGGAAAAGGTGCTGCTTGCCACCTGGGATTTTGTTTTTTGTCTTGCAGGACGGACAGGAAACAATGAGACTGTTCATGGGAAACTCCTTACTTGGCATCGCATTGTCGATCTTGGGATATTTGATGCAACAGAAAGTGTGAATGAAACAGGGAACTGTCAAGGGGAGACGTACCCGTATTCGCTATTGCCCTATCAGGCCTGAGTGTATATAATCATTAGGAGGTTTTCAAAGGTATATATCGTTTCATCGGCAGCTCACTTGCAGTGAACTCATTTCATCGGAACCGATTGCCTCAGTTTTTTTCTTTATCTCTTTTTAATTGTGCATTTCCAGACAACTATCTCTCTTTCGTCATGTCCATCGATTTACATGTCCATTCTCACTATTCCGACGGTACTCAAAGTCCGACAGAATTAGTACGACTTGCCGCAAGCAGCGGTGTGTCGGCCCTATCTTTGACAGACCATGATACTATGGAAGGACTGGAAGAAGCCTTGTCCGCTGGATTCGAGTATGGAATGGAAGTGGTGCCGGGACTTGAGCTCAGTGTTGTACATAAAAAAATACCTTTGCATATTCTGGGATACTGGATGGACCCCTGCCACGTTGAACTGGCTGCAGCGTTGACTGTCCTGCAGCAGGCCAGAGACCACAGAAATGAAAAAATCATCGAAAAATTAAAAGCCCTCGGAATAGATGCTTCAGTTCAGGAACTGGCAGAGATATCTGGAGTTGGACAGGCTGGTCGACCCCATATTGCTAAACTGCTCATGACTCATGGAGTGGTGAGCTCAATGCAGCAGGCATTTAATGAATATCTGAGGAAAGATGCAAGGGCCTATGTGGAAAGATTTGCCTATAGTGCGGAGGAGGCAATCGGCCTGATTGTAAAAGGGGGGGGGATTGCTGTGCTGGCCCATCCTGTTCAGGTGGACAGGACTCTGACCTCTTTGTCTGTCTTGCTTCCTGCCTTGGTGTCTTATGGTTTGGAAGGGATTGAAACTTTTTATCCCACCCAATCAAAAAAAATGCGAAAAAAAATCAGACAATTCGCCCAGGTCTATGACCTTTTACTGACAGGGGGCAGTGATTATCATGGAGATATTCGTCCGGGTACCCGTCTTGCGGGAGGGAATAATGTATTCGTTCCCCCGGGACTCCTTGATATGATGAAAGCACGGCTGCAGCAGCGCAGATAACTTTTTACGGGCTAAAAAGGGCTTACAGGTTCTCGGTTAACCAATCTCAATCAACTCCTTACAGACTTCCTCCTTGATGGCTGTGAGTCTTTTGTCACGAGTTGATAATCAGAATGAATCGTTTTGAATTTTCTGTCCCTTTACCATGAACCAAGGAAATCATTTATAAGGCACTAACCTATGCATTCAATACTCGTAGTTGATGACGAGCCCAATTACCTTGTAGTCCTTTCGGAACTGCTCCGGGATGAAGGTTTTGAGGTCTTCACCGCTCCTGATGGAAAAGAGGGAATGGTCGCGATACAGGAGGTGGATCTTGATCTGGTGATCACGGATATGCAGATGCCGGGTATGGATGGATTGCAGTTTCTCCAGAAAATCAAAGAGGTTAACAATGATCTGCCAGTGATTATGATCACAGCCTTTGCCGAAGTGGATAAAGCTGTGGCGGCCATGCAGGCCGGGGCTTACAACTATCTCGCTAAACCTTTTTCTAATGATGAACTGCTTGTTAATATCAATAAAGCAGTGCACCATTATTCCCTGATCAGGGAGAACAGCAGGCTGCGCAAGGAAATGATGACTCGTACCGGCTTTAGCGGTATGGTCGGTAAAAACAAGAAGATGCGGCATGTGTATGAGCTGATTGAAAAGGTGGCTCCAACGCCCTCAACGGTGTTGATTGCCGGGGAGAGCGGAACGGGAAAAGAACTGGTGGCCAAGGCCATTCATTTTAACAGTCCTCGGGCGGATAAACCCTTTATCACCGTGAATTGTGCAGCCCTTGCTGATAATCTCCTTGAAAGTGAACTCTTCGGCCATGAAAAAGGTGCCTTTACCGGGGCTGTATCTATGCGTAAGGGCCGCTTTGAGTCGGCAGACGGTGGTACTCTGTTCCTGGATGAGGTTGGTGAAATCCCTATGGCCCTTCAGGCAAAACTGCTTCGGGCAATCCAGGAAAAGAGTTTCGAACGGGTGGGCGGTAACAAGAACTTGAGTGTTGATGTGCGTATTGTCAGTGCCACTAACAGAGATTTGAAAGAGGAAGTGAGCCAGGGGAAATTTCGTGAAGATCTCTATTATCGACTGAATGTGATCCATCTTGGCTTGCCAGCCTTGCGGGAGCGTCTGGATGATATTCCTCTGCTTGTCGAGTATTTTGTTACAAGTTTTGCTGACCGTCTTAATAAGCCTGACCTGACAATCAGTAGTGAGGCCATGCGACTTCTGGTCACGCTGCCCTGGGAGGGAAATGTCAGGGAACTTGAAAATACCATTGAACGGGCAGCTATCCTCTGTGATGATAATGTCATAGAGGCGGACGATGTCCAGCCTGAGTCACTTGGCAATAACGGGCAGGACTGGAGCAGGGACCTTGATTGGGAGCAGCTTATCCCCAAGGATGCAGGGCTCAATGATGTCCTCTACGCCATTGAGGACAGGATGCTGCGTCAGGCCCTGGAAGAGACGGGGTATGTGCAGGCCCGGGCTGCGGAACAGTTGGGGATCACGAAGAGTCTGCTTCAGTATAAGATGAAAAAGTACGGGATAAAGAAGAAGAAATAGCGAGGAAATGCTATCAGCCGATCAGCATCGCTGGATACCCCAGTGCAGTTTGTTTCTGAGGATGGAAAAAAAATCCCTTTCCGGGGAGACAATGAGGCGCAGGGGCTGTGTTGCCATTTCGATCTTTAGACAATTTTCTTCAGTCATGTTCCAGGCAGATTGGCCGTCGATGATAACTTGGGCCTTTTGGTTATGACCTGTTTTGAGCGTTGTTTGCAATCGGCGGTCAGCAGGCAAAAGGATCGGTCTTGAGCTCAGCATAAAGGGACAGATGGGTGTGACCAGGATTGATGCCAGTCCTGGGTAGACCAGGGGGCCTCCGGCAGAGAGGTTGTAGGCTGTTGATCCGGTGGGAGTGGAAAAGATGAGGCCGTCTGCCTTGTACGTGGTGATGTGCTCCTGATCGGCCCTGGTTGAAAACTCCAGCATCTGGTCAAGTGTTCCTTTGCAGATAACCACCTCGTTGAGAGCATAGCGAGACGTGCTTTGGTCTCCTTCAAGGGTCAGAGTGCCCTTGAGCATCATTCGATTTTCAATGGTGACCGCTCCGGAGATCAGTTCGTCCACTGCAGCCATGGCTTCCTGCTCAGTCCGTTCCGTAAGAAACCCAAGATTTCCCATGTTGATCCCGAGCACCGGGATAGAATGTCGTGCAGCCTGATCTGCCACATGAAGAAGGGTTCCGTCACCTCCCAGAACGATAAGGACGTCAATGTCTGTATCCACTCTGTCCAGAGAGACAGTGATTCCCGCTTTCTCCAGTCTTGTTGAAAGGGTACAGGCCAAGGCGGCAGCTGGAGGCGCATTCTTTTTCCTGATGATTCCTGCATGATGCAGAGGCAAACTCTCAACGGTGCGGAAAGGTTCGCTTAAGAAAGACATTTCAGCGTTTTCCAAGCTCTGTTGAGCGATTCACTGCTGCTGCAATGGCATCCATAATGATTCCCCGGAATCCGCTGCGCTCCAGGACGTGTTGTGCGGCAATGGTTGTTCCGCCCGGAGAGGTGACCATGGCTCGCAGTTCAGCAGGGTGCTTATTGCTCTCCATGAGGAGTTTTACAGAACCCAAGATAGTTTGCAGAGCCAAGGTCTCAGCAACGGGACGGGTCAGGCCTGATTCCACTCCAGCATCTATCATGGCCTCGGCAAAGGTGAAGACGTAGGCCGGACCTGAGCCACTGAGTCCGGTTACAGCATCAAGGGCCTGTTCATCAAGTATGACCGCCTTGCCTACCTTGCTGAAAATCTCTTCGGCACGCTGCAGGTCACTTTTTTCGACATTTTTGTTGCCGCTCAGCGCTGATGCTCCCTCAAGAACCAGGGCCGGGGTATTAGGCATAACTCTGATGATTTTACAGTCGTCACGTCCCAATCCCTGTTCATAAAAAGAGATGGGGAGGCCTGCGGCTATGGAGATGATCAGGTGCTGCGGACCTGTCATACTTTTACTGGCTGCCAGGACTCTATCCATGATCTGTGGCTTTACGGCCAGGATGATTGTGGCACATGTCTCCCAGAGAGCTGCACTCTCCTCAAAGCCCTCTACTCCGTAGGTGCTGGTAATATAGTCACGTCGTTCTGCGTTGGGTTCTGTGACGGAAATGGCCTCAGGACTATAGAGGCCGGACTTGATAATACCACGAATCAGGGCTTCACCCATCTGGCCGCCACCGATAAAACCAATTCTGTTATCCATTTTCCTATCCTCTTGAGTGCCTTTAAAAGATCCAGTTTGTTAGGGTTAGCGGAAATTCTGTGAGAATGTACCATGTATGAGAAGAACAGTCTACAGGGGAAAGCAGGCTTTTGATTCGAGATGAAATATGGTTGTATTCATGATATACTATCTCAAATCTACTGAGATTAAATACTTTTGTCCATACAGGAGAGCTGGGAAAAAATGAAAAAAATTGTGATTGGAATGTGCATGGTGCTGGCGATGGCCGGACATGGTTTTGGCGCTTGTGTCGAAGGCGATTGCGTCAATGGTCAGGGAACCTATGAATGGGAGGACGGGACACGCTATACAGGGAGCATACGTGATAAGGCTCCGGACGGAGATGGCACTATGCTCTATCCCGATGGCGGGGAATACAAGGGGAAAATGAAAAACGGTACCCGGAACGGCAGTGGGGAAATGTCATTCCCTGATGGGAGAAAATATAGCGGAGAGTGGGCAGACAACCTGATGAACGGCCAGGGGACAATGATTTGGCTTGATGGCCGGAAGTATGAGGGCCAATGGATGGATGGCATGCAGCATGGCCAAGGCCGTCTCAGTCATCCGGACGGCAAGGTAAAAGAAGGACAGTGGGAGGACGGTGATCTCCTGGATTGAGAAGCTCAAGCGAAGGAAGATGTCGTTTTTATACATAATGATGATGGGAAGAGTAAGGATCCCAAGGAGAAAGAAGAATGATTAATCAGGAACTGCTGGATATTCTTGCCTGCCCTCAATGTAAAGGTCCGGTGCTTCTCAATGAGGCAGGTGATGGTTTGATTTGTAATACCTGTCGTCTGCTTTATGAGATTCGGGATGATATCCCTGTGATGTTGGTGGACGAGGCAAAGCCAATGGCTGAAACCACCAAATAGCAGCTATGGAATTTTCTTTTATAGGCCATCTGGAGGCCTACCTGGCCAAATTTCCACTGTTCCAGGAATATGATGTACTTGAAAGGCTGGTAATCATCTTAGTCTACCTTGTCCTGGCCAAGGTAATTGATCTGATTCTCATTCGAGCCTTGAGAGGTCTGGCCCAGAAAACCAGATTTCACCTTGATGATTATCTCGTAGCCTTCTTTCACCGACCTCTGCTTGTTACTGTGGCTATGCTCGGTGTTCTTCATGCCGCATCCATTGAACCGAAACTCCCTGAGGTGTCTTTCTTTATTCTTGTGGGAGGAGTCAAGACTCTGATTCTGCTACTATGGTGCGCAGCAATTTCTCGCAGTTTGAGCAAGTTGACTCATAAGGAGACCTTGGAGCTTTTTGGGGCTGAGTATATTGATCCGGACATTTTCCTGCTCTTTAAAAATGTTTCCAGAATTCTCATCCTTTTTCTTACCATTGTCTGGATCCTTCTCATTTGGAAGGTGAATCTTTCCCCGATTTTTGCTTCGGCCGGAATTGCTGGAATTGCCATAGCTCTGGCAGCCAAGGATACTCTGGCTAATTTTTTTGGCGGAATTTCTGTTTTTATGGATCGTGCCTATAAGGTGGGTGAATATATCATTCTTGATTCAGGGGAACGGGGGGAGGTGGTGGAGGTGGGCATTCGTTCCACGAAGATTCAGACGCGGGATGAAGTGCTCATTACCATACCCAATTCCATCATGGCCAATTCCAAGATCATCAATCAATCAGCGCCGCAACCAAGGTTTCGGATTCGTCTTGATATTGGTGTGGCCTATGGAACAGATCTGGACCAGGTCGAAGAACTGCTCCTGCAGGTTGTGGCCGATAATAATCAGGTGATCCGGCAGCCTGCACCGCGACTCCGGCTTCGCTCATTTGGCGATTCCGCTGTTAATTTCCAACTGCTTCTCTGGATTCGCGACCCGCGGGAACAGGGCAGGCAGACACATCTTTTGTTAAAAGAGATCTATCGATGTTTTAACGAGAATAATATCTCTATTCCTTTCCCGCAGCGGGATGTCTATGTCAGGAGTGGTGAGAATCGTCCTGCAGTTCAGCAATTGCCGAAACAGGAGCTGGATCGTATTGAGGGTGATATTTAAAAGAATGTCGAGCAGGAAGGTCGATATCTTGCTGTTCTCATCTGAGTTGATGGCATAGAGTCAAAGAGAGCAAAATGCGGACAACAAAAAAGCCCGGTTCCAGAAGGAACCGGGCTTTTTTGTTACTTGCAGAAAAGAAGGACTCAGGGTGCTATGCCCATCTCTTTTTCCTTCTCGTGTACAGCCATTCGGGTCTTGATGGCAGTATCGGGGATCAGCGACATTGAGTCGATACCAAGCTCAACCAGGAAGGTGGCAAACTCGGGGAAGTCAGAGGGACCCTGACCGCAGATACCTATCTTTTTGCCGCGACGCTTGGCCGTCTTGATAACCATGCGGATCATATCCTTCACTGCTTCGTCACGCTCGTCGGCGATACCGGCGATGAGGCCGGAGTCACGGTCAAGGCCGTAGGTGAGCTGGGTCAGGTCATTGGAACCGATAGAGAAGCCATCGAAGATGTCGGCAAAGGCATCGGCGGAGATGACGTTACTGGGGATCTCGCACATGACGTAGACTTCCAGGCCGTTTTCACCCTGAACCAGACCACATTCGCGCATAACCTGAATAACTTTTTTTCCCTCTTCCGGTGTTCGGCAGAAGGGTACCATCAGTTTAATGTTGTTCAGGCCCATATCGTTTCGTGCCTTGAGCAATCCCTGACATTCCAATTCAAAGGCGGGACGATACTTGGGGTCGTAGTAGCGCGAGGCTCCACGCCAGCCAATCATCGGGTTTTCCTCATTTGGTTCATAAAGGGTGCCGCCCGCCAGATTGGCATACTCGTTACTCTTGAAGTCAGAAAGACGGACGATTACATCCTTGGGATAGAAACCGGCAGCAATACGGCCAACACCTTCGGCGACCTTATCGATGAAGAACTGCTTCTTGTCGGAGTAGGCACCAGTCTTGGCATCAATCTGTTTGACGATCTCCTGTTTTTCCGGATCACTGGAGGCCTTGAGCTCCTCATAGTTGACAAGCGCCATGGGATGCAGGCCGATGTGGGAGTTGATGATAAACTCCTCACGGGCCAGTCCCACACCATCGTTGGGGATCTGGCACTCGATAAAGGCCTTTTCAGGAATGGCCAGATTCATCATGATCTTGGTCTTGGTGGCAGGCATGTCACCGAGATCAACCTTTTGAATCTCATATTTGAGCAGGCCATCATAGACATATCCTGTCTCCCCCTCGGCTGAGGATGCGGTGATAGACTGACCGTTCTTGATCTTCTTTGAGCCGTCACCGGTTCCGATAACACAGGGGATACCGAGCTCACGGGAGATAATAGCAGCATGGCAGGTTCGACCGCCACGGTTGGTGATGATGGCACCGGCGATCTTCATGATCGGTTCCCAGTCAGGATCGGTCATGTCAGTGACCAGGACTTCACCTTTTTTAAAGGTGCTGATGTCCTTGACATCATTGATGCAATGGGCAACACCCTGACCGATCTTGGTTCCCACAGCCAGACCCTCGACAATAACATCGCCCTTCTCAAGCAGCTTGTAGGTCTCCATGATACCCTTGTTGGCCTGGGAGTGGACGGTCTCGGGACGGGCCTGGACGATAAACAGCTTGCCGGTACCGACATTGACGCCGTCACCATCTTTTGCCCATTCGATATCCATGCCTTTGCCGTAATGGTCCTCGATGATACAGGCCCACCTGGCCAGCTGCAGGATCTCGTCATCGCTGATGACGTAGGATCTGCGCTCTTCGTCGGTGGTGGGGATATTCTTAACCGGTTCTTCAGTGGCAGGATCGTTGTCGTAAATCATCTTGATCTCTTTAGAACCCACCTTCTTGCCCACGATAGGCCGTTTACCTGCCTTGAGGGTGGGTTTGAAAACGTAGTACTCATCCGGATTCACAGCACCCTGAACTACGTTTTCACCTAATCCCCAGGCACCGGTGATAAATATGGCGTCTTCGAAGCCAGACTCGGTATCAATGGAGAACAAGACGCCGGAGGAGGCAGAGTCGGAACGGGCCATCTTTTGAATAGTAATGGAGAGGTAGACGTCAAACTGACCATAGCCCTGATGCTGGCGATAGGAGATGGCACGGTTGGTGAAGAGGGAGGCAAAACATTTTCTGCAGTTCTGGATGATATTGTCGTGGCCGTGGATGTTGAGATAGGTCTCCTGCTGACCGGCAAAGGAGGCATCCGGCAGGTCTTCGGCTGTAGCTGAGGAGCGTACGGCAACATCAACGTTTACACCGTATTCGGCTTCCATCTTTTGATACGCTTCGATAATAGCATTGCGAAGATCATCAGGGAAGGGTGCAGTACGAATGATATCCCGACATTTCTCGCCACGCTCAGCCAGATTATGCATGTCTTCAATATCGAGATCAGAGAGTACTCTTTTGATCTCGTCTTCAATGCCGGCCTCTTTCAGGAGGTAACGGTAGGCATAGGCAGTGATGGCAAAACCGTGGGGAATTGCAACGCCTTTACCAGTAAGATGCTGATACATCTCGCCAAGCGATGCGTTTTTACCACCGACCAGGGGGACATCATCAATACCTATATCATCAAACCATAGAATAAATTCCTTGTCGTGACTACTGCCCATCGTTATTTCTCCTACTGGGATTAGATTGTTGAGGTGACAGATTCGCAGGTCCGAAAGTGTCTTATGTATCTTAGAATCATTAAGGTATAAAAAATTAAGCCCCGTTTTTCAAGAGCCTGAAAAGAGGGACTCAAATAATATTGAAGCATTATATAAGGAAAACTGTCGATTCGTCAAGTGTTAGAGGCAGACTTTGTCTGGAACAATACCTTTGATTTTCTCTCACTGGAAGGGATCGCAATTTGTGCTTTCTTGATATTTGATATTGAGTACAAAGCCGTATTTTTTTAAAGGTGATAGAATTGCAAAATAATTAATTCCGGAATGGCTAAAAAGATACATACAGACTACGAAGAGCCTTTTTGGCAAGGTGTACGAATTTGAAAAAGTGGAACGTACACAAAATATGCCGTAATGACAGTAAATTTGCAATAGCGAAGCAGGAAAATATTTTTTACGATGTTATCTCTGATAACTAAGAGATGAATTGGTAGAAGAGAAGCGGAAAGTATGATATTGTTTTTTACTACCCTGAAGGATCACGTTTACTCAGCTAAGTTGAAAAAAAAACTCCTGTATGGGAGGAAAGCGGAGGTTGGAAGGTATGTCTCAGGCAACAACATTCAAAGAACTCTATCATCAATGCAACATTGGCAGCGTCCATTCTCAAAGTGATTATTTTTCCCTGATCAGGGAGTTGGTTCGTCTGCGAAATGATGAGGGCACTGAGTGGCAGCGCTATATTGACCAGACATATGCTCTGGTCATGGATGAGATTATTACCAATGCCGGTGAGCCGGTAACCCCTGTGAAGTTCGGTACCTCGGGTTGGCGTGGAATGCTGGGAAAAGACCTTTTCCTGCGTTCGGTATCCTTTGTCACCGCAGCAATCCTTGATTTATATCTGGCCGTGGACAATGAACCTGAACTGGCAGTTTTTCTTGGAGTGTCCAGTCTGGGGGAGGCCAGAAAACGTGGATGTGTGCTGGGTTTTGATAATCGTTTCGGCGGGGAAATCCTGGCTGGAGCGGTGACCGAGGTTTTGAGAGGGGCGGGTTTTACGGTTCACTATGCCGGAGAATCCACTACCGGTGTTCTTTCCGCGGCCGTTCTTGAATTGAATGCTGCGTTTTCTATCAATCTTACTCCATCTCATAACCCTCTTGAATACGGCGGTTACAAATATAACGCAGCAGACGCCGGTCCGGCAGCGGCAGAGTTGACCGGACGAATTACGGCTCGAGCCCGGGAGATCATTGCCGCCGGGAGTTCACCGTTGGTTGCTCTGGATAAGCCTGTGGTGTCTCCTGAAGCGCGCAACGATGTACACCCTTTTGATGCCCTGAGTACCTGGAAGCAGCTTGTCCGCAGAAATAAGTCCATTCATGGGGTGAACTACGATGATATCCTGGATCGATTTGCAGGAGACAAAGAAGTAGTCGTGGTCATCGATTCTGTGCACGGGGCAAGCAGAATTCATATAGATTCCCTTTTTGAAGGGGCTGGCAGTGAACGCCTAGTCCAGTTACGGGCCAATGCGGATCCTACCTTTAACGGGATCGCCCCGGAACCCTCATCGGTGAATATCGCTGGAGTGATTGATATTCTCGCGTTGCGGAAAGAATCCTTGAAGGTTGGCGCGATCATTGATCCAGACGGTGACCGGATCAGGTTTACGGACGGCACCACAGAAATCAGTATGAATCAGTTTGGGGCTATGGCCTATCATTTTCTTCACGAGGAGAAGGGAAAAAGAGGTATGGTGGCCAAAACCGTGGCTACTTCAAATCTTGCCAATCGACTGGCTGAGGTCTTTGGTGAAGAAACGTATGAACCGCGGGTGGGCTTCAAAGAGTTCAAGCCTGTGATCGGCAAGGCCCTGGTCTGTTTCGAGGAATCGGACGGGATCTCTATCATCGGTCATACTCCGGAAAAAGATGCCTATATCGGACTGTTGCTCGCCCTTGATATGGTTTTGAGTCGCAGGCAGAATCTTGGCGATTATCTGGCCGAGATAGAAGGGGAATTCGGTGCCTATTATCCGGATCGGGATGGTTTGTTGGTGAGTTCCCAGGGAAAGGAGCTGACCGCCGCATTGTCTAAGCTTGGAAAATATGATGTTGGCAGTACTATACGTGTTGGCGACAGGGAGCAGGTTATCAGTCAGGTTATTGCCATTGACGGTCGAAAGATGATTTTAGAAGACGGCTCCTGGCTCATGATCAGGCCGTCCGGGACTGAGCCTAAGGTCCGGTTTTATGTGGAGTCACGAACGGCCAGTGGTACCGCAGCCCTGGTTCAGGCCGCTCGGGTTATGTTGGAAGAGATAGGTCTCGTATAGGTTGCAAGTAGCTTTCATACGCATGAGCACCGGAGTATCCTTCCTCACTGGTTGACCCGTGATCTGGTTACCAGGCATACTGGTGTAAATGAGCACAGGCATATGGAGTACTGTTGTGCAGTTGATATCAAGGTGTGAGAGGTTTTTTTGCATGCACCGCTATAGCTCAAATCCCAATGCTATGGAAATCGTCATTGCTTTTTGACCTTCCGGTATTAGAATAAGAAAACTGTGCGAAGATAATAACTCATCAAAGGAATTGATTTTTCTACAACAAGTTCATCAAAAAGTCATTCGGGCCGCTCGGACCGGATTGGTTAAATACAAGACAGATCGATCAGGAGTAGAGATTATGTGGGAATATACAGATAAGGTACAACAGCACTTTTTACACCCCCATAATGTTGGGGAAGTTGAGAAACCCAATGGTACCGGTGAGGTGGGCTCCCTTGCCTGTGGGGATGCCTTGAAGCTGACATTGAAAATAGATAAAGACGAACGCATTGTTGATGCCAAATTTAAGACCTTTGGCTGTGCCTCTGCTATTGCCTCCTCGTCGGCCTTGACTATGATGGTCACTGGGATGACCGTGTCTGAGGCCGAGAAAATCACCAATGAGGATATTGCCGATTACCTTGGCGGCCTGCCAAAGGAAAAGATGCACTGTTCTGTCATGGGGCGTGAGGCACTGGAAGCCGCTATTGCTGATTATCGTGGGGTGATGCTGCCCATGGCCGAGGGCGAGGTGGTCTGCGAGTGTTTCGGGGTTACTGACCTTGAGGTGATACGGGCGATCAGGGAATCGAATCTGCGTTCGGTCGAAGAGATAACCAATTTTACCAAGGCCGGCGGTGGCTGCGGAAAATGTGAGGATCGGCTGCGGGAGATCCTGCATGCGACAGTGAGTGAAGGAACGGTCACACCGGTCCAGATTGTAGGTCATCCAAAACGTATGACCACTCTGCAGAAGATCAAGAAGATTGAGGAGGTCCTTGAACGCGAGATCAAACCAGTTCTTCGTAAGGATGGCGGTGATATTGAACTGGTAGATGTTGATGGTGATTTTGTCATGGTTTCTCTGCGTGGAGCCTGTACAAGCTGTGCCAAATCCCAGACCACCCTGAAAGAGTATGTGGAGAAAAAACTGAGGGAACTGGTGCTTGAGACTCTGATTGTGGAGGAAGCTAAATAATGAACTGTGATGCAGATAAAGTGATTTATATGGACAATAATGCCACCACCCGGGTTGCTCCCGAGGTGGTGGATGCCATGCTGCCGTTTTTAACGGATTGTTACGGCAATCCATCCAGCATGTATAACTTCGGCGGCCAGGTGGGAACAGCCATAAGCCAGGCCAGGGGCAAGGTTGCGGAATTGCTCGGTGCCGAGTCTTCGGAGATTATCTTTACCAGCTGTGGCACGGAAAGCGACTCCACTGCCATTCTTTCTGCCCTGCAGGCCTTTCCCGAAAAGAGGCATATCGTTACCACCCGGGTGGAGCATCCTGCGGTCAAGAATCTTTGTGAAAATCTGGATCGGCTCACCGGACACAAGCATCGGGTGACTCGTCTGCAAGTGGAATCCGATGGAACCCTGGACATGGCGCGATATGAAGAGGCCCTGGCTGATGATACCGCCATTGTCTCTGTCATGTGGGCCAATAACGAGACAGGGGTTATTTTTCCTGTGGAAAAAATGGCGGTCATGGCTAAAGAGCGGGGAATCCTTTTTCATACTGATGCTGTTCAGGCCGTGGGCAAGATCCCCATTAACCTGGGAAAGCTCGATATCGATTTTCTTTCCCTGTCAGGTCACAAACTTCATGCCCCAAAAGGGGTGGGCGTTCTCTATGTAAAACGTGGTACTCCATATGTTCCGTTTCTTGCCGGAGGCCATCAGGAAGAGGGTCGGCGTGGCGGAACAGAAAATGTGGCTTCCATTGTGGGCTTGGGAAAGGCCTGTGAACTTGCCGGGAAAATGATGGGGGAAGAAAACAGCAGGGTCAAGGCGCTGCGTGATCGACTTGAAGAGGGTTTGCTCGCCTCTGTTCCCAAATCCATGCTCAATGGCCACAAGACAGATCGGCTTCCCAATACCAGCAATATCAGTTTCGAGTTTGTGGAAGGCGAGGCTATTTTGCTGCACATGAACATCTATAATATCTGTGCCTCATCGGGGTCAGCGTGCACTTCCGGATCCCTTGAACCGTCCCACGTCCTGCGGGCCATGGGTGTTCCTTTTACTGCTGCCCACGGTTCCATCCGCTTTTCCCTCAGCATCTATAATACTGAGGCCGAGGTGGATTTCGTGCTGGAGAAGATGCCTCCCATCATAGCGGAGCTTCGTGAAATGTCCCCCTTTTGGAAAGCGGAGTAATCATGCTTGTTGTTGACCCCTCTTATGAGATTCAGGACGAACTGGATCAAACCTCACTGGTCATTCGCCTGGAGGCCTGCGGTCGGATCTGTTACAAGAGTGAGGAGAAAATTACAAAGGATTCGGCTTTGCCCTTTGTCAAAAAAATCGCGGAACATGGGCATAATTCCGTCATGGAGATGGCAGTAGTTACGTTAGGGGTGCAGTGTTCCCGGGAACAGGCTGATGCCTTTTTGCTTCTTGAGCCCAAATATCTTTTTATTGACCGTGTTGATGGTGAGATGCTGGTCACAGGGTCCATCCGTTCTTTTCGTGAACTCTATCAGCGTGCAGGAAACACTGTGCCGGTGCACGCTATGGTCAGCTTTTTAGTTGACGGCCACCCCTATCTTTTTGAAGGGGTATGGGATGGTGGACACGGTCTGAGCGAAGGAAGCAATATCGAGGTCAGAAAGCTGGATTTGCAGGAGGTGGAAGCCCTTCCTCCGCATTTACTTGCCCGCCATCGTTTCAGTGGAGTCAAGTTTGTTGTTAATCGCGCTGTTACTCATGAAATTGTCAGGCATCGTCCCTGTTCATTTTTACAGGAAAGTCAGCGCTATTGCCGATACAGTCAGGATAAATTCGGCAGCCAGGTAACTTTTATCAAACCCATGTTTTACGAAGAGGGGACTAAGGAGTATTTGCTCTGGCAGAAGGCCATGGAAGATACTGAGCAGATCTACCTCCAGTTGCTTGAAACCTCCACACCCCAGGCAGCGCGAACTGTGCTGCCTAACTCCTGCAAGACAGAGATTATCGTTTATTGCAATCTGGCAGAGTGGAGGCATATTTTTACTTTGCGAACCAGTCCTGCTGCTGAACCCTCCATGCGCGAAGTCATGATTCCCCTTGCCGCTGAGATGAAAGAACGTTATCCGGCGGTCTTTCCCTGAAGCCAGTTACTCCTTTCTTTTTCTGAAAGCTCTTATTTCCTCCGAGGATGAGAGCTTTTTTCTTATGCACCCCATTCTACCTGTATTGACACTTTATTAAGAATTAGTTATATAGGTCATCAATTCTGATGAAATAGAGGTTGGCATTGATTTGAAGGTCCGTCGATGCTGCCTTCCCAGCCTGTCTGGGGGGTTTATCTCTTTGGATTCGTATGGTTAACTGTTTGACCTGCGAAAAAAAAGAGATCTTTCCTGGGCACTAACAAACTAACCCTTGCTGCAAAAGGAGATCAATATGGTTCTTGATCCAACAAAACACGCCGACTGGGAGATAGCCCAGGAGGCGGAGTCACGGATGAAAACAGTGTATGAGCTTGGTGATATCCTCGGTCTTGAGAAAGAGGAAGTGCTTCCCTATGGTCACTATGTCGGCAAACTTGATTTCACAAAAATCATGAAGCGCCTTGGCAATAAGCCTGATGGCAAATATGTGGATGTGACCGCCATCAGTCCAACGCCTCTTGGAGAAGGAAAATCAACCTGTGCCATGGGATTGGTACAGGGACTTGGTAAACGGAACAAGTCCGTTGTCGGAGCGATTCGTCAGCCTTCCGGCGGACCCACGATGAACATCAAGGGATCGGCTGCAGGCGGCGGTTTGGCCCAGTGTATCCCACTTACCGAGTTTTCCCTTGGTCTGACCGGTGACATCAATGCTATCATGAACGCCCATAATCTGGGTATGGTGGCATTGACTTCCCGCATGCAGCATGAGGCCAACTACACTGATGAGCAGCTTGCCCAGCGGAACCTGAAACGGTTGGATATCCATCCGAAAAAAGTGGAATTCAACTGGATTATGGATTTCTGCGCTCAGGCGCTCAGAAATATAACCATCGGTATCGGCGGCAAAATGGACGGCTTTACGATGCAGTCCTCTTTTGCCATTGCCGTTTCCTCTGAGATCATGGCCATTCTCGCGATTGCCAATGATCTTGCTGACATGCGCCGCCGTATTGGCAGGATTGTTGTTGCCTATGACAGACAGGATCGTCCGATCACCACCGCTGATCTGGAAGTTGACGGTGCCATGACCGCATGGATGGTCCAAGCCCTGAATCCCAATATTATGCAGACGTTGGAAGGGCAGCCCGTTCTTGTTCATGCCGGTCCTTTTGCCAATATCGCCATTGGTCAGTCTTCTGTTATTGCCGACCGTGTTGGTCTGAAAATTGCCGATTACAATGTTACCGAGTCCGGCTTTGGTGCTGATATCGGATTCGAAAAGTTCTGGAATCTTAAATGTCGGTTCTCGGGCAACAAACCGAACTGTGCCGTTGTTGTGGCCACCATTCGTGCTCTTAAATGTCACGGTGGTGCACCGATTCCTATTCCGGGCAAGCCTATGCCTGAAGAGTATGGCAAGGAGAATGTCGGCTGGGTTGAAGAGGGTTGTAAGAATCTCATTCACCATATTGAGACCGTTAAGAAGGCAGGTATCAATCCTGTTGTATGTATCAATGCATTCTATACCGATACTGATAACGAGATCAAGGCCGTCCGTCGTATCTGCGAGGCAGCCGGTGCCCGTGTTGCCCTATCCCGTCACTGGGAGCATGGTGGTGACGGAGCTCTGGAATTTGCTGATGCCGTTGTTGATGCCTGTGAAGAGCCCAATAACTTCAAGTTCCTCTATGATCTCTCTGATCCCCTTGAAAAACGCATTGATCTCATTGCTAAAGAGGTCTATGGAGCAGACGGTGTTTCCTATACTCCGGAGGCCCAGGCTAAACTGAAGCGCCTTGCTGATGATCCTGACATGAAGGAAATGGGAACCTGTATGGTCAAGACCCACCTCTCCCTCTCTCATAATCCTGCTCTGAAGGGGACTCCTAAAGGCTGGACCCTCCCCATCCGTGACATCCTCACCTACAAGGGGGCCGGATTTGTTGTTCCTGTGGCCGGGGCTATCAGCCTTATGCCGGGTACTGCGTCTGATCCTGCTTATCGCAGGGTTGATGTGGATGTAGAGACCGGAAAGGTTAAAGGCGTGTTCTAATATGGTATGAGAAAAAAAGCGTAAAGAATAGCAGTTTCCTGACATTGTCAGTGTACTGTTAGGCAACGGGTTAAAAAAAGTTCATCTTTTTTTAACCCGTTTGTTTTTTTAGCAAAAAGCTTGTATTGTTATTATGTGTTGGGCTATACCAGACACAGTGTTTAGTAGTGTAATCTTCTCTATTTTTTATATATCCAGCTGATATGGCAGTAAAACAAAACATTATTCCTAAGAAAAAGAGTTCTCTCAAAGGGACCGTAAAAGATCAATCCGGTGCAGGGAAGGTCAAGATCGGAGAGCTTTTGAGTAAGGCCGGCTATATCACTCCGGCCCAGCTTGCCACAGCCAAAAAAGAGCATAAGGAAAAAGGTGGCAGGCTCGGAGCCATCCTGCGTCAACTCGATTATATCGATAATGACACCATCTATACCTTTCTCAGTCGTCAGCACAATTTCACTTCGGTTCAGATCAGCAAAGAGCCACCGAGTAAGGATGCCGTAGCCCTGATGCCCTATGAAGTGGCCAAGCGTTTCATGGCTTTTCCCCTTCGTCTGGCTGGAAACACCTTGCAGATTACTATGGCCGAGCCTACGGATACCGAGGCCGTGGAAAAGCTTCAGCATATCATGGGTAAGGACCTTTCCGTCTGTGTTTCCATGGAAGACGATCTGGTTGATGCCTATAAACAGTATTACGGTATTGATGCAGAGGAGGCCGAGAGTTTTTCAAGCATTGTCGGTGACGATTTTGAGGAAGAGATGTCTGTCACTGAGATTGACGACTTCGGCAGCATCGTGGCTGAGGCCGCCGATGATTTTGAGATAGAAGCGGATGAAGAGGACATCGGAGGTGATCAGTTCGCTGCCTCTGATGCCCCCATCATTAAATTGGTTAACGGTATTCTTGTCAAGGCGGTGCAGGATGGGGTCTCTGATATCCATGTGGAGCCTTATGAGAAATCCATGCAGGTCCGCTATCGCAAGGACGGTTCTCTTTTTAAGTCCATGAACCTGCCTTTGACCATTAAAAATGCCATGGTGGCCCGCCTGAAAATTCTGGCCAATCTCGACATCACTGAACGTCGTGTTCCCCAGGATGGTCGTATCAAAATGCGGCTTGGGCGAAACCGTTCTGTGGATTTTCGTGTTTCCTCCCTCCCCACCCTTTTTGGTGAGTCCGTTGTCCTTCGTATCCTGGATAAAAGTTCCCTCAATGTGGATCTGACCAAGCTTGGTTTTGAAGTGGAGACATTTGAGGCCCTGAAGCGTTGTCTCAAACGTCCTCAGGGGTTGCTGCTGGTTACCGGGCCCACCGGTTCCGGTAAAACTGTTACCCTCTATTCGGCGTTAAACTCTTTGAACTCAGAGGATATCAAGATTCTGACAGCTGAAGATCCGGTTGAGTTCAACTTTAAGGGGATCAATCAGGTCAATGTTCATGCCGAGGTCGGGATGACTTTTGCCGCAGCTTTGAAGGCCTTTCTTCGTCAGGATCCTGATATCATCATGGTAGGTGAGATTCGTGACATGGACACTGCCGAGATTGCCATCAAGGCCGCCATGACCGGTCACCTTGTCTTTTCCACCCTCCATACCAATGATAGTGCAGCAACCATCGGGCGTCTTATCGACATCGGCATTCCCCCATTTATGCTGGCCTCTTCCATCACCATGGTTCTTTCCCAGCGACTTGGCCGCAGGCTCTGTTCGAAGTGCAAAAAGCCGGAACAACATGACCCCCAGGAATTGCTCAGCATGGGATTCAAAGAGGAAGAGGTCGATTATGTGGTCACTTACGGTCCTGTGGGCTGTCCTGACTGTAACGGTCTGGGTTATAAAGGACGGGTCGGGTTTTTTGAGTTGATGGAAGTGACTGACGAGGTGGCCAAGGCCATCAGTGCCGAGGTTCCTGAAGATCATTTGCGCAAGATTGCCCACCAGGAGGGAATGGTGCCACTTCGTCAGGCGGCCATTGAAAAGGTCCGTCAGGGGGTAACCAGTGTAGAGGAAGCCTTACGCAGGACAGTGGCTCATGAAGAAAGTCTCCCCGCCTATCTGGTCAACCCGGACGTGGAAAACTATGAGGATGCAGATACTATTATCCGTGAAGGAAATACAGATATTGATTTCTTTAAATTGATTCGGGGGGCGCTTTCTGTTGTAAAGGGTGGAAAGAAGATCGCTGAACTGACAGAGCCTGGTGAATATTTCGGGGAGATGGCTGCTTTGTCGGGTGAACAGCGTACTGCATCGATTGTCTCCATGGGGCGTTCCACCATAAAACGATACCCGGGTGGTAAGCTTGATGAAATTATCACAAAATATCCAGATGTTTCTATTCATCTTTTCAAGACCATGGCCACCAGGTTACACAAGACCAACCAGATCATTGTCAAACTGGCTGGAGGCGTCAGCCGCCAGCAACCCAAGCGGTCATGACGAAAATAAGCGTTTATATTATTGCCTATAATGAGGCCTGGAAAATCAGAGATGCTATCAATTCTGTTCTCTGGGCTGATGAAATTGTGGTGGTTGATTCTCATTCTACAGATGATACGGTAGCCATTGCCGAGTCCTTGGGAGCACGGGTTGTTCAAGTCGATTTTCAGGGATTCGGAGATCTGCGCAACCAGGCCATAGCTGCCTGCAGTCATGAATGGATTTTCAGTCTTGATTCAGATGAACGCTGTACCAGAGAGGCGCGTGATGAGATCCTGGAGAAGCTTGCTGCTCCCGGAAATACCGAGGCCTGGTATGTGCCCAGAAGGAATTTTTTCATGGGTCGTTGGATTAAGCATTCAGGATTTTATCCTGACTACCGACAACCGCAACTGTTTAAAAAAGGGACATTAGTCTTTGCGCCGGATATGGTTCACGAGGCCTATCAAATTCTTTCTTCGGCCCCACCTGCTTACCTCAAACACGCCATCTGGCAGGTTCCGTTTAAGGATTTGGAAGAGGTGCTGCACAAGGCCAATAAGTATTCCAGTCTTGGTGCCAGAAAATTGGCGGATAAGGGAAAAGAAGGTGGAATGGGCAAGGCACTCGGCCGCGGACTCTGGTCGTTCTGTAAACTCTATTTTCTCAAACTGGGCATCCTTGACGGATGGCCGGGTTTTGTTATTGCCGTGGGAAATTTTGAAGGGACCTTTTTTAAATATGCAAAACTCCACGAATTGAACTCTTCCTGGTCACCACCGCATTCTCCTCCCCTCACTCGAAACTGAGAATCATATTATCCTCAGCCTCCTTGCTGTAACAATCGCTCTTTGCTCCATTCTCTATGTTGAGAGAGCCCGTTTTCACACCAGACAAGTTTTTTCTGCAGGGTATTGGCAAGAATTCTGTCATTATTTGTAAGGTGTTGACGTGAGTTGATTTTGTGATGAAGGTGATAGGCAACCCCTTTGAACTTCAAGTTCTGTCGTCTTACTCCATAGTTCAGCATCCTTGCGGTAAATTCAGAATCCTCTCGCCCCCAACCAACAAAATCTTCATTGAAGCCGTTGATCGCCTCTGCATGTTTGCGCCAGAAGGCAAAGTTACAGGTCTTGATGCCGCTAAGTCGTTTACTGGAGAAACTGAAGAGCCTGGAAAGGAGGTTTGAACGAATGCAGTTTTTCCTGTTTTCCACACCGGGGTCCGTCAAACAGAAGCAAAGTTCTTTTTTGGCGATGGCCTTGCTGGTTGTTGCGGCGTTGAGCAGGACCCGTGAACCCTGGATAAAGAAATTTTCTCGGGCCGCATTGATGTGATCAGCAATGAAATTTTCTTCAATCAGGATATCCCCGTCGATGAGGATTATATAGTTGCCTTTGGCAATGGATAATGCTTTGTTTCTGCTCCTTGAAAGGCGAAACCCCTTGTTTTTCTGCCAGGAATGGACAATGACGACAGGAGATTCCTTTTGCAGAGATTCGATGACCAGCTGTGTGTCAGGATCGGAGCCGTCATCGGCAATGATTATTTCAGACGGAAGGTAAGTCTGTTTGAATACAGAGCGAATCGATAGCTCCAGGGCTTCCTTCCAGTTGTAAGTTGTGATAATGAGTGATGTCCGCACAGGCAAGAGAGGGGTAAAGGTTATAGGTTAGGTAACTAGGCTGAAGGTTGAAGGGAAAAACATTACGTATTGTCCCGGGAACCTGTTGGTTTTTTCTCAGCCTTCAGCCTAATTGCCTGAATAACATGGAGGACTTTTTCTACTGTCAGATCATTCATGCAGCGCCAAGTGTATTTTGTGCAGGGTTTCTGCGCATAACAGGGGCTGCAGGGAAGTGTCTCCCGGATAATAGTATGAGATGTTCCATAAGGACCTGTCCTGACCGGGTTAGCTGGCCCAAAGAGGGCAAAAACAGGAACGTCCAGAGCAGCTGCAATATGCATGGGACCGGTATCATTACAAATAAAGAAACGGGCCTTGGCGATGAGGGAGACCAGTTCTTTGAGACCTGTCTGGCCTGCAAGATTGATGGCTTTGCCGTTGCTCGTTGCTACCACCTCTTCCACAATATGACTGTCGGCAGGGCTGCTGATAACTACTGTCGGCAGTGGTAGCTTGGCTGCCAGCTGGCCAAATCGCTCCGCCGGCCAGCGGTTGGCCTCTTTCCCGGCAGAGGGGGCCATGATACAGAACTCAGCAGGGAGAGAAGCTGAAAGCTCGGATACAGCGGGCAGGGGTGGAAAGGGGTATTCAATCTGAGAAGTGTCACAGTCCAGTAACCGAGCGAGTTTGAGGTAGCGGTCAATGGCGTGGATCTGATCCCCGCCCTGTATTTTGTGGGTATAAAAGAAAGGGCTCCCTTCATCGGAGTCGGAAAAACCCAGTTTGCATCTGGCTCCTGCAGCCCAGGTAATAAGTCCGCTGCGCAGCAGACCGGAAAGGTCCACCGAGATGTCAAAGTGTTCGGCTCTGAGTCCTTTCCAGAACCTCTTGATTTCAGGAAGTGTCTGACGGATACGGCTAATTTTTTTCCAGCCGTCCTTATTCATGATCCATAAACGTTCTATCAGGGGGTGCCCTTCCAGGAAGGTGTGCAGTCCCTTGGCAACGACCCAGTGAATTTCCGCCTCTGGGTATCGTTTGTGTACCGCTGCCAGGAAAGGCAGGCTGTGAACGATATCGCCTAAAGCACTGGGCTTGATAATCAGGATCTTTACAGGTCGTTTGCTGGTGGAGAGGATATCATTGAGAGTATCATTCATGATTTTTCGAAGAGCATTTTAATGGCATGAATATGCTGCCCGATGGTCAGGCCGTGGGCAAGGGCGAAGTTGTCTGTTACCGTAAAGGTGGTGTTTAACTCTCTTATAGTCCGAGCTATGGTTTCCGGTCTGTTATCGGTCAGGATTATACCATCTCGGGCAGAGAGTAGTTCTGTTGCCCCTACTTCTTTACTGGCAATGACCGGGGTTCCGCATTGCAGGGATTCAGGAATAACCAAGCCAAACGCTTCGTAATCAGAGGGGAGGATGGTGAAATCCACTGCGCTGTAGACAGGCGCCAGGTTGGGAATGTAGCCTATATATCTGCAGTTTTCAGGGTGTGCCTGTGGGATTTTACTGCCGGCGACCAAGAGTTCATATTTGCTGGCATCCAGTAACCTGAAGGCCGCCAGAAGCTGGGTCAGGCCCTTGCACTGGTGGCCGCAGGATGGCAGGAGAAATGTAAGTTTCTTTTCGTCTATCTGCAACTCTTTACGGGTTTGCCGGACTGTCTTGTCGTCGGCAGGAAAAAATTTGTCTGTGTCTATGGGGGGATATATTGTTTTGATCTTGGTTTCTGCAACGTTGTAGTGTGCCATGATCTCCCTGGAAATGGCCTTGGAATGGGCCATGATAACAGGCACTGTTGCAACCATCTTTTTTTCAAAGAATATTTCAATCTTGTCGTGCAGTCGGCGAAAGAGAGAGGTCCGGTTGATACGTCTGATTGTTTCCGGATGGACCCCGCCACAGACAGCGATATCCTGACAGTTGGTCCTGGTCAGGCTGATGGTGATATCATAGGCATCTTTCTTGAGACGGGTATTGCACAGGTGGAGGAAATGATACTTCTTCCAGCGTCCGGGCAGGGGCAGGAGACTGGGCTGATAAATGGTACAGGAAGATTGTGCGGCCAGTTCTTTGTTCACCTCATAGGCATAGATGAATACCTGATCTCCATCTGCAAGAAAACCCTTGAGAAGCGAGAGCATGTAAGCCTCCATGCCGCCGCCCATGGAAAACTGGTTATGAATAATGGCTATTTTCATGTGATTAGAATTGGCCGAATCTTGATGAAAATTGTTCTTCCACCTGCTTGAGTCTGCGAAAATAGGACCATTTTTTTAGAGGGCTGTTGGGGATAAGTTGGCTGGCAAGTTTGTGTCTGTTCCTGAATTTATACTGCAACCCTGCAGGGTCATTGCTATTGTCTGCTGCATTTACGTAACGTTCCATGGCAGCGAGGTTTTTTATCCGCCAGTGGTCGGCAATAATACCATGACCATGTTTTTTCCGAAAGAGCCTCTTGTTCTGTTTGACCATCTTCTTTACAGTTGGACAGGTATTGGAAAAGCTGCCTGAGCCGCGATGGTAAATAAAGGCATCTTCTGTGATCATCAGTTTCAGGCCGGCTTTTGCTGCCCGGTAATTGAAATCTGTATCCTCGTAATAACCAAGACCGAAGGCCTCGTCCAAGCCATTAAGCTCGCTGTATACCTTGGTTCGGATCATTACACAACAAAAGCTGAGGATATCTGTGTGGTAGTGGAAGTTATGCGAATGATCGCACCAACTCTTTCCCTGGGCCAGAATCTCGTCCGGCCTGTGCCCCTCGGTAAATATCTGCTGATCATTGCCCGTTTGATTGGAGACAGGTCCGAGCATGGACCAGTCCGGATTCTCGTCCATCAGGCTAAGGCAGCGCGGGATAGAACTGGCAAGGACCTGGGTGTCACTGTTGAGCAGCAGAAGAATGTCGCTGCCGGCAGCTTCAACTCCCATATTATTGCCACCGGCATAGCCCCTGTTGGTCTTACTGAATATGAGTCTGATTCGCGAGTCTTCCTGAGCTGCCTGTTCAAGAGCCTGGCATGTCTGCTTGTCTGAACCGTTATCAACCACGATGATCTCAATTTCGGTGGGATCTTGCTGCAGGCTGCGCAGGCAGGGGCCGGTGGTCTCCTGGAATTTATTGAAACTGACAATAATGACACTGCAGTGCGGGGTGTTCATGGCTGTGCCAAAAGCTGTTTGACCTGATTGCTACAGAGGAGAGAGAGGTTCTTTCTGATCTTTTCTTCAGGCCAGTCCCACCATGCCAGATGGAGCAGGGCCTCAATGGTGGACTGGTCAAAACGTTTTTTTCTCTCCCGGGCCGGGTTGCCGGCGACGATGGCGTAAGGGGCAACATCGTCAGTGACCACGCTCTCTGCACCGATGACTGCTCCGCTGCCAATGGTGACTCCGGAAAGGATGGTGGCACCATAGCCGATCCAGATATCATTGCCAATGCTAATATCCCCTTTTGAGCCGGGATGGCCGCTGATCTCCGCGGCTTCAGGCCAGATCTGCTTAAAGGCCGGGAAAGGATAGGTGGTCAGCCAGTCGGTGCGGTGGTTCCCTCCCAGGATAATGGTAACCTTGTCGGAGATAGAACAGAAACAACCGATGGAGAGGCGGGTGGTCTGGTCAAAGGTGAGGATGGTCGGTTCGCCGTAGGTGTGATTGCCAATGGACAGGTTCGGGTTGGAGAAGCGGTCCCTGGTCAGGGGCTGTTTTTTTTGTCTGGAAAAACGCATGGTCATGTGCTGTGCTTTGATTTGGTATCCGTTTGTATTCGGGCCTTGTAGACAAACTGGGTGGCCAGGAAATTTTTAAAGAGATCTGTATATGCGCGCCGCATCCTCATGCCGACCCATGGGATTAGACGCAACAGGTCTGATGGTGCCAGGATACGGGTGTCGAAAAGGATCTTGAATGGACAGATGTCTTCAAAGGTATAGGCGAAATCACAACAGCTATAACCGCATTCCTCCAGAAGGTCGCGAAAACTCTTGATGGTAAAAAAACGCAGGTGGCTGCGATCCAGGATGCCATAGTCCTGGTACTCCCATCGGCCCATAAGGATCTGCAGACGAGACTTCCAGTGGACAATACTGCAGGTGGAAATGACCAGACAACCGCCGGGCGCCAGCCATTTTTTCAAGGTGTGCAGGGTGGCGGCAGGATCAGCAATATGTTCAATGACCTGGGACATGAAGATGATGTCAAACAGGCCGTGTTCTTCGGTGTGGCGCGTGACCATATCCTGAGTGTCAGGGGCATCTATGATACCGGTAATCACCTCCAGTCCCCTTTTTCTGGCTGCTTCAGCCTGTTCCTGTACCGGCTCCACCCCCAAGGTCAGGCATCCCTTTTCTTTGGCCAGATATTCAGTCATGTAGCCGGTGGCACAGCCTATCTCAAGGACATGGCTTTGGCCAGGGATCATGGCCAATTGAAGCCGGTCAATGTTGTTCTGGTGCAACCCCTGAAAGTCGATATGCTCCTGGTGATATTTAATCATGCTGGGACCGCGATCGGTCTGGGTGACAACTGCTGCCATTCTTCAGAACAGTTATAGAGAAAGGAGCTGAAGAATGAAAAGAGAAAACCTGTTTCATAGACCTGCAGGTATGATTCACTCAGCATGATGACCAGAAAAAAGATCGGAAATGCCAGGCGCAAGGGAGTGAGAGAGTCTTTCATGGTAACGGCTAGAACAAGTTGACTGCTAAAGATGGCGAGAAGGCTGAGAAGACCGAAAATGCCAAATAGAGCGGTGACCAGGAGATACTGATTGTGAGGGTTATCCGTATTGGGCATGGCCGGTGAACGAGACTGGTTTATTTTTGCATATTCACCGGGAAAGTCACCTGTTCCTGTCCCGGTCAGCCAGTTCTTCTTGAGAATCTCCAAGGTGTTGGTACAGAACCAGAGTCGACATCCCATTGAAGTTATTTCACCGGATCTGAAATTCTGAACTTCTGTAACAGCAGTAGTAATGCGTGTTCTGAAAGTTGGGCTGATCTGATAGATGGCGGTGATGAGGAGGGGCAGGAGAATGAGAGCCATGACCAGCATTTTTTTTGATCTTGTCTGAAAATATTGAAAAAGGGTGACAACCAATAAAACAAAAAAGGCTACGTGGCCGGTTCGTCCCACAGTGATAAACATATTGCAGAAAAGAAAAAGAAATAAGAATCCTTTCAGGGCCTTGAACAGAGCACGATTCGTTCCCAGAAGTATGTTCTGGAGAATGATATAGATGGCCAGAGCCAGCATGGGATTGTACACCACATGGCTGGTTCCTTCGGTGGTAAAGGTTGATCCGGGAGACAGAGCGATTACTCCCAGCCAAACCAGATAGGCTTTACCGGCCTGGATAACTATGGCTGCAACAAAGGCAGACAGGTAATATTTTGTATGATCCTTGTTGACAAGGGTGAGGAAAACAGGAAAGAGGAGGAGTTTCCATTGCTTGAGCAGGACTTGTATCCCCCAGTCCAGATCTTTGCTCCAGAGCAGGCCAAGTGCATAGAGACCGATATATACCAGGACCGCGATGGCAAGAGGATTATGAAAAATGTCTGTGAGTTTCTTCCTCAAATCGCCTCCTGCTATCCAGACCAGGATGAGAAGGATGGCGAGGATTGAAGTGACGGATGTTGACAGGGGAAGAGCAAAGGCAAAAAGAACAAGGAGCGGTGAGGCGGCAGCTGTTGCTTTTTGTGCAAGTGAATTCATTATAAAAGCATCAAGATCGAGTGTTAGTTAAGTTGAGTAGGCGAGCAAAAAAGAGAGCTTGTCAGGATTTGTATTGCATGTTGTAGAGCGTCTCGTATTCACCATCCAGTGCCAGCAGTTTCTCATGGGTTCCCTCTTCAACTATTTTTCCATCCTTGACCACAATGATACGATCGGCGTTCTTGATGGTGGAGAGTCGGTGAGCTATAACAAATGTGGTTCTGTTTTTCATGAGATTCTCCAATGCCTTCTGGACTTCCCGTTCCGATTCCGTATCCAGGGAAGACGTGGCCTCGTCGAGAACAAGGATCGGAGCATTTTTCAGAAGTGCCCGGGCAATGGAAAGCCTTTGCCGTTCGCCACCGGATAGCTTGATCCCTGCTTCACCAATGACGGTATCAAATCCTTTAGGAAGGTTTGTAATAAATTTTAAGGCATAGGCCGCATCCGCCGCCTTTTGGATCTCTTCTTCGCTCCTGTCCGGGTCACCATAGGCAATGTTGTTGCGGATTGTATCGTTAAAGAGAATGGTTTGCTGGGTGACGATGGCTATCTGGTCGCGAAGAGATTTAAGCGTGACATCACGAATGTCGTGGCCATCAATGAGCAGAGCGCCTTGTTGGATATCGAAAAATCGGGGAATGAGGTTGGCAAGGGTAGATTTGCCGGAACCGCTGGGGCCGACGATGGCCAGGATTTGCCCAGAGGGGACCGTGAGATTGATATCCTTGAGGACCTCTGAGGTTCCATCATAACTGAAATGTACACCCTGCAGGGTAATAGCGTCGTGAAAAGGGGGCAGTTCAATTCCGTCGGATTTATTAACAATAGCTGGTTTTTTGTCAAGAAGACCAAAGACTCTGACCGCTGCAGCCATGCCCTGCTGCACGGTGGAATTGATCTTGCTCACTGCCTTGATCGGCTCGTAAATCATCACCAGGGCAGTGAGAAAGGAAAAAAAGGTGCCGGGAGTTGAATTTCCGGCAATGACTTCCTTGCCACCAAACCAGACGATCAAGGCCATACCCATACCGCCGATGACTTCCATGAGCGGGTGCTGAATACGACGATACCTGGCATCTTCCATGATGACGTGAAAGAGCGTAAAGACTTGTGCCGAGAAACGTTTGGTCTCGTACTCTTCCATGGCAAAGGCTTTGACCACCGGAGCACCGGTGATGGATTCGTGCATGATGTTTGAAACCACGGCTGTTTCTTCCTGCATTTTTGTACTGATCCGACGAAAAGCCCGGCCAAACTTGACAATGGGGAAAGAAGCAGCCGGGAGAAAGATAATAGAGATGAGTGCCAGTTTCCAGTTCATGGAAAAGATAACAATGAGAAGAAAGATAACCTGGAAAAAGTCACGCAACAGGCCGACCACAACAGTGGAAATGGCACCCTGCATCAGGTTGATGTCGTTGATGACTCTGGATATCAGTTCCCCGGTGGGTGTCTTGTGGAAAAAGGAGAGTGCCTGCTGATGGACGTGCTCAAAGACCCGGATACGCATATCCCGGATCACGGTCTGTCCGATCTTTTCCAAAAGGAAAAAATTGAGGCCGTAAAAAAAGCCTTTGATGGCAAAAAGGGCTACCAGGGCAAAGGGAAGGACAGCCAGGAAGTAGGTGTTTTTTTCAAAAAAGATCTTGTCCAGCAAGGGTTTGACCATATATGCCTGAGCCCCGCTGAGTCCTGCTACAATCAGGGCAGCAATCATGGCCACAATGAATGGAACTTTGTAGGGGCGGATAAGACTGAAAAGGCGTGTAAGAATTATTTTATTTGACATATGCAATGTTGTGATGCGTAGTTTGTTGCCATCAATTGATGTGATTTTGTTCTGTTACGTGCAGGTAATCCTGATCATCTGCCTTCACGGAATCATTGCTGACAATCTCAACTGAACTAAACACTGTTGATGCGCGGTTAACAAAAGTGAAAAGATAGTATTCTAACATCACTCAGAGGAAGAAACAAAGGGAATTTTCGGAGTGTCCGGGAAGGCCTGTGGCTCGGGATTTTGTTTCAGGGAGAACTGTTGTGTAAGCTCATGGCAAAACAAAAAAACTGTTGCGGTTTCTCGGTGGGTGTTGCTCTCATAACCTGTTGTTGCTCATACGAGGTGTTTCGCCTCCATTCACTCATCTGAGGAGCTGGTGAAGTCTTCCAGGTATTCTTTGATCTTGGCTAAGAGTGAAGGGTAGCTGATTTCCAGCATCCTGGCTGCCATGCTCTTGTTGCCGTGACTTATCTCCAAGGCTTGATTGATCATTTTCTTTTCAATAATTCTCTTGGCCTTTTTCAGGGAGTAGGTGCCAAGAATTTCATTGATCTGTTGTTTGGCTGTACGTGGATCATGCGGGTCGGCAAGGTCTTTTGCAAGAATCTGGTCTGTTTCAGCAAGAATGGCCGCCCGCTCAAGGTTGTTTTTCAACTCCCTTATATTACCCTTCCATTCTTGACTAAGAAGTACGGTCATTGCCTCAGGAGAGATTTCCTTGATAGCCAGACCCATTTTTTTGTTGAGTTTGGAGAGAAAGTGAGTGCAGAGGTAGGGGATGTCATCTTTCCTCTCCCGCAATGGAGGAAGTTTCAGGGTAAGTACATTGAGACGATAAAAAAGATCCTCACGAAATCTTCCTGACTTTACTTCCTGCTCCAGATCCTTGGCCGTTGCCGTAATCACACGGACGTTTATTTTTTTGGTTTTGAGACTGCCAACAGGGCGTATTTCGTTTTCCTGAAGAACCCGTAAGAGTTTCACCTGCAGGCTGAGAGGGAGTTCTCCTATTTCATCAAGGAAGAGGGTCCCGGAGTCTGCTTCTTCGAAGAGTCCTTTGCGGTCACGGTCTGCGCCGGTGAAGGCTCCTTTTACATAACCGAAAAATTCACTTTCCAGGAGGTTTTCCGGAATGCTGCCACAGTTTATGGCAATAAAATCCTTGTCTTTTCGAGTGGAGTTCCGATGAATCGCTTTGGCGATTAATTCTTTTCCGGTGCCGGATTCTCCGTTGATCAGGACTGTTGTGTCGTATTTTGCCACTTTTTCAGTGAGTTGCAGAAGAGATCGCATTTCCTTGGAGTGAGCAATGATTTCTTCAAAACAGCTTGGTCCCTGCAGTTCTTCCACTTTGGCCTTGAGGCGCATGTTTTCTTCATGCAAGGCCAGGTGCTCGCTTGCTTTTTCCAGGACAAGAAGGACTTCTGTTGTTTTAAAGGGCTTGGTGATAAAGTCATAGGCACCTGCTTTCATGGCTTCAACGGCATCATCAATGGTTGCATAAGCAGACATCATAATGATGATAGGGCGAGGGGCATCAGTACCCAGGGCCTTTAAAAACTGGAGTCCATCCATCTTGGGCATTTTCAGGTCGCAGAGGATAAAGGCAAATGGCGATTTTTGCTGTATGGCCAGACCCTGTTCTCCATTTTCAGCTATGGTAACCTGATACCCGGCATTGCTGGTGACCACAGAAAGCATATGACGCATATTTTCTTCATCATCTATGATCAGGAGTCGTTTGTTGTGTGTCATATTTTATTAATTAGGTGATGGTTGCGAGGAGACGGGTAATTTGACAGTAAGAGTTGTTCCATGTCCGGCAGTGGAGAAAATATTGAGTTGACCGCCCGATTTCTCTATCAGGTTGTGCGCCACAGTAAGACCCAGGCCTGTGCCTTTTCCAGGTTCTTTGGTAGTAAAGAATGGGTCGAATATGGTCTCAAGATGTTCTTCACTGATCCCGGCACCATTATCCCTGACAGTAATCAGGACATATTCTTTCATGTCATCGGTTGTTTCGTTACTGGTTGAGATGACTATCGTGCCGTTCTGGTCGCTGGTTTTCTCTTCAATGGCATCGATGGAGTTGAGGATACAGTTGAGGAAGACCTGGCGCAGGCCGTCGCTGTCCACCGTCACCTCAGTGTGTGTTGCTGAAAAATCAGTTTCAAAGTCGATGATAACAGTCTTTTTTCTGATCCGAACGGTATCGATAAGCTCCTGGAGAAGGGTATGTATCTCTACAGTTACGACAGTCGAGGCAGTCGGGGTGCGGGAAAAATCCAGCAGATTTCTGATGAGATTGTTTATACGGGTGAGTTCCTGTGTCGCCTTCTTACTGAAAAGCACCCTGTCATCCTGGGAGATTGATTTTTCTGCAAGAAGTTCAATGTATCCCTGGATAATACCAAGCGGGTTGCCTATCTCATGGGCCAGGCCCGCAGAAAGTCTGCCTATGGATGCAAGTTTTTCAGCACGTAACATCTCTTTACGGTTTCTTTGCAGTTCTCTGTTCGCTTTTTTGAGGGAATCAACAGTTGATCGCAGTTCCTGTTTGTCACCATCGATCCTTGTCAATAAGCGATTAAGGCTGAGGGAGAGTTGACTGAATTCTCCAAGGCCTTCCCCTGGGAAAAAGCTGGTATCGGTCTGGTCGGATCGTGAATCGGCCAGGCGGGCCAGGCGTTGGATGGGACGTATGACCACATGTACCAGTCGGGTAAAGCCTATGGTGGAAAAGATCAGGACGTTGACTATAAGGTAACCGAAAAATATTTTCTGTACGTGGCGAATAGAGGTGGAAACTTCTTGAAGTGAACGGACGAGGCCAATTGCTCCCTGGATGTCTTTTCCTCTTTGAAATGGTATTGCCAGCAGTAAATGTTGTCTTGTGAAAAAAAATCCATTCCAGGTCATACCGGAATATGCTGTTTCTGTTTTGCCACTCTTCGTTACATCTCGAAGAAGAGAATCCAGCGATAAATCAGGAGAGCAGGAACCAAGAGAATGGGTGGTTGTTGCATTGTTTTGTTGCCACTGAAGGCAGGTGATTCCGTTTTGATTGAAGAAATTCACAACTTCAGGAGACCTTGGCTGCCTGTTTTCCGAGTTGATGTCAGAGGGGAAATAGAGTGAAGCCAAGTGCAGAATCCTTTCACTGGCATGGGCTTCCTGTGTCATCGCACTGCGCTGCCAGAACATCAGGAGGACCAGGCCGAACAGGAACATGCTCAGCAAGAGGAGTATGGAGAGTGTAAGTCCCAGTTGAACTTTAAGTGTATGCATTATTGTGATATCTTACCGAAAAATAGTGAGAAAATCAAGGGATAGCGAAGATTGTGCGAAGTTCTGAGGGGGAGAGGTTGAAGGAAGAAGTCTGAAAGTAAAAAATAATAAGTTCCAGGTGAAACAAACATTTTTTATCGAGACAGGATTAACCTGGCACCAATTGGATTGTTGTTACCTTCAGCTTTCAGCTTTCAGCTTTCTGTCTTTACTCTTTAATCTGCAATGATCCCTGCCGGAAAAGAAATTAAGCCAGGAAGAACTGGTATTGAGTGACCAGTCTTTAGGGGGAAGCATTGGCAGGCCATTGATATGGTTGCAGTCTGGTGCAATACCTCGCTGATAGGCACGAACCCAAAAACAGAGACGTTCGTTGGGGTAAACTTCGCAGAAACCGTTATTGGAGCCTCCGCAGGGACCATTGATCATTCTCTTTGGACATCCGTACTGGGGGCAGAGGTAGGAAGATTCTGCCAGGGTGCAGTCACCGCACATGCGGCAACGAAAGAGAATTTTTTTGATCAGGTGCTCAAAAAAAGTATAGAAGCGGCGCAGGGAGTGGCTTTTCTCAGCTGTGTGGCTGATTTTTGCTGCCAGTGGGAAAAGATGTCCATCTTCACAAAATATTTGCCGGTGAAGCAGATCATTAGCCGCGAACAGGATGGGGAAATTCCGTTTTCTGGGAGCACGAGAACAGTTGCCGTAAAGATACCAGGTTGACGGCTCAGGAAAGTGAACTTCTTCTACCAGTTGCTGCCCGGTTCCGACAAAGGTTTCAGCTTTGTCCAGAAGGAATGAGATACTGTCAAAACTGAGATTGTTGCCACCCAGGTGCACACCTGAGTATCCTGTGTCACGCAGGACTGCTACCATTTTAGCAGCCCGCAGCAGTCTTGCCTCCTCGCCCCTGTCCGCTCCTTTGGCCTCATCCTGCATGCGCTGCAGGAGTTTGTCCGGTAGTATAACTCCGGGAACGCGTCCGCTGTTCATGATTTTGGCAACAGAGAGAGTAGGAACAAAGACGTTGGCAATGAGGGGAGTTGACAGGTGCTGGTCTCGTATCAGGCGAAGCAGTTCTGCATATTTTTTCATGTCAAAGCCAAGCTGGCTGATGACAAATTGTGCACCGCAGCGGATCTTGGTAAGAAGCTTCACGTATTGCCAGACCTGTTCCGATTCCATGGTCTTGAAAGGGGAAACTACGCAACCGGCAAAAAAAATCATGGGTGGGAGCTCCATGATCCGACCGGGGGCACCCTCTTCCAAGGGAGGATGGTAGCGAAGGCGGTCAATCAGAGAAAGAAGCTGGGTAGAATCCAGGTCAAAAACTGGCATGGCCTGCCCATGAAAACCATAGCGTGGATAGTCGCCGCCCAGCACAAGGAGGTTGCGCAGGTTGTGGCGATGACACTCAAACAGCTGGCTTTCCGCCATGTTGCGATTTTTGTCTTTAAGGGAAAAGTGGATTAGCGGGGAAATTCCCATGGCCTGGATGTCGAGACCAAGGGAGCTAGGCGCCAGCGCCGGATGACCACCTGGATTGTCGGTGATGGATAACGCCTTGATCCTGCCGTCTTTTTTTGCATCTTCTGCCAGCCTGAGGATTTTTTCCAGCCGTTTGCCACCGGACCCCCGGCCAGGCACCAGTTCGTAGGTGATGGTGAACTCATTATTGTTGAGCAGGGATTCGTGAAAACTGTCAGTCATGGGTATGTCTTTGCAGTATCGGAATATTTTTTATTCTTGTGCTTCACTGTCCTTGGCAAAAGCCGGTGTCGAACGTAGCAGAGGAGGTGACGGGTCGATGTTTCGTAATTTCGCAAGTAACAGGTCTAGAGGGAGACCAGGAGGTACAGCCTGTCTGTTTGCCTCAAGAGTGTCTGCAGCTTTTGCTGCCATCTTGCGTGCTCCTGTTTCATTTCTCTGATCATGCAGTTTGATATACATGCCTGCTGCGCGGATCATGGCCTGGAGGACAAGCTTTTCTGCCCCTGTTGCAGGTAACCAGGCATGTTCCAATATTTCATGTACCTCGAAAAAGAGTTTCAAATCCCAGAGTACCAGAGCCTGGTCCCAGGCACTAACTAATTTTTCATCGAGGATGATTGCCAGGGCCTGTTCATAGCGGGAGAGTCGATCATAAATATATTTTTCATGTACAGACTCGTGGGGGATTGCGAGATAGTGTCGGGCTATCTTCAGCGCCGGAGTTATGTCCATTTCCGCAAAAACCTGCAAAATGGCAGCTGAAAGTTCATTGCGGATATCCCGTGCAAGTCGTTCTTCAAAGGGATTAAATCGTGATTCAACCATAATGAGAGAAACAGGGCTGTACAGCATTAATGAGAAATGGTTGTGGTCAGGGGGCTGGCCTGGCACATCATACTTGTTGATAACTTCCGCTTCTATTACTTGGTAATAATCGAATAGGCAGGCTAAGGGAAGTGCTTCTCCTCAGCCCTTGTTGCACCAGGGAGTGGATTGGAACCATTCGGTAATCAGGTTGGGCGAGAGGGGTCTGCAGACATGAAAGCCCTGGAGAAAATCGCAGCCCAACTCGGTCAGCAAGTCTTGGGTCGCCTCATCTTCCACACCTTCAGCGACGACTTGACCGCCGATATTGTGAACCATATCAATGGTCGACTTGACGATTACCGCATTATCTTCGTTATGAACCATGTCAATGACAAATGATTTGTCGATCTTGATTTCACGAGCCGGAAATTTTTTCAGATAGGATATTGACGAGTAGCCGGTACCGAAATCATCAATGGACAGCTTGATTCCATTGCTTTTCAGTTCTCTTACCACACTGGCCACCCTCTCCTGATCGACGATGATACAACTCTCAGTGATTTCCAGGACAAGCAGATGGGGGACCACCTGCCATTTCTTCAGCAACTTCTTTACCTCTTTTGGGAAATCAAGGTCATGAAGGTTTTTTATCGACAGGTTGACGGCAACGGGGATTTGCAAACCGGCCTGTTCCCAGAGACTGCATTGTTCAAGGGCCTTGTCAAGGACGAGAGTGGTAAGGCTTTTGATGAGTCCGGCCTGTTCCGCCAGAGGGATAAAATCATCCGGGCCGATAATGCCTTTATCGGGGTGTTGCCAGCGTAACAGGGCTTCCACCCCGATAATCCCCTTTTTCCGGATGGAGACCTTTGGCTGATAGTCAAGAAACATCTGTTTGTGCAGCAGGGCTTCCCGCAATTCACCGACCATGACCAGACGATTGAAGGTGGTCCGGTCCTGGTCGGGGTTAAAGATTGCATAGATAACGTCGTTACGCTTGGCATCATACATGGCCATATCGGCATAAAGGATCAGGGTCTCGCTGTTTAGTCCGTGTTCCGGATACAGTGCAATGCCTATGCTGATTCCCACATTGACGTTGTGGCCTTCAAGCAGGAAAGGCTCTTCAACGGCTGCGGCTATTTTCTGGCTGATCATCACCGCCTGAGAGAGGGTGGTGGCGGGCAGGACCATGGCGAATTCATCCCCGCCGAAACGGGCAAGGGTATCGGATTCTCTGACCACCCCCTGCATGCGATGGGCCACCTCTTGTAACAGGTAGTCACCATAGAAATGTCCAAGAGAATCATTGATCTCCTTGAATCGTACCAGATCCATGAGCAGTACCGCAAGCGGCTCCCTGCGACGTTTGGCAACTGTCAGACCATGATCCAGCCTTTCTTCGATTAAAATCCGGTTGGGGAGTTCGGTTAACTCATCATGGAGGGCACGATGCCGCTCTCTGTCGGTCAGGTGTTCGCTGCGACGGATGGAGGCCAGACTTAAACGAACCACCATGACAACAAATATTGAACCGCTTAAAAGAATACTTGAAACGATCAAGTGCTGGGTGGTGATGAATATGCTCTTGAAAAGGATGTTGATGTAGAGAATGTAACCGAGAATGAAAAAAACGATCAGGGCAGCCAGCCATTTCCAGCCCTTGTAGAGCTGATTTCGTCTCCGACATATCTTTTGGGTGGGAATGAGGGAGAGTGCCAGAAGAAGAACTCCTATTATTACCATACTGATTGAAACAATTTTTAATTGATAACCCACCTCTACCATACTGGCTGAAAAGACTTTCAATTGATAAATCACCTTAGTTGAATGAGGGTAAGGCAGAATTGTTTCGATTCGTGTGGCATATACATAGCAAGTTATAAGGTACTGGGGAAGGGAAAAAATAACAATTATTTAAACTTTTCTACTGGAAGAGATTGACAGGTTACATCGACGTCGATTTTCCCTTGCAGCTCAGTTCAAGCATTAAGGCTAAAGCAAAAGGGATTTTCCAGCTGTTCTAGGTGGGACATGCATGGGTTTAAAATTTCAGAATGTTCTTCAATGTGGCGTGGATCGTCAGGAAATAAACAGACAGGAGGGGCATACCATAACGTAGCAAGATATGGCGGATTGCGTGGTTCGGAATCTACACAGTTAGAGCTTTCTTTTTTGCGGCATCTTTGTGGTACGGCAAATGCTTTGATGCGGGACTGCAGCACGCCTTTGCCCGTTGTCGAGAAAGCGCAGAAATATATCTGCTAATCTTGGCCTCTGTGGTCGACATATTTTCCATGATCATGATCTTGTGACAGCTATGAGTTACCCGGCCTTGGCGAGGGGTTTATATGGCACTGTTTGATCCCTTGCCTGTGAAGCCTATAAGGGTAATGGTCAGGATCAAATTGAAATTAAACGGATAGTTACAACGGTAGTTTTTCCTTGCAGAGTTTCCGGGGCCATGGTTACACTGTGTCTATGATTAAAAGGGACGAAAGAAATATGCTGGCGGCCATAGACGATCTTCTGATCAAGACGGGGATGATCAAAGGGGGGGGGCAGGTGCCTCCTCGTGACCTGACGATAGAGTCTCTTGCCGGAGATGGTTCAAGCAGGAAGTTTTGGCGGATTTCTCAGGGAAAGAAACACCTTTGTCTGGCGGTTGCACCTCCCTCCCTTGGTGAAAAAGATCTTGCCGAGGCCAGAGCCGCACGAGCTATCGGCCTGCATCTGCTGCAGAATGGGGTTAGAGTTCCTGAGCAGTATGGCTGGGACGCAGAGCATGGTATTCTCCTTTTTGAAGACTTGGGGGATTGTAAACTTCATGATTATGTTCTGAAGAAGCAAGGAAGGAAAGAAGAAGACTTCATCGCTGCTCTCCGCCTCTGGTATCAGCAGGTTATTGAAGGACTCGTGGTAATGCAGGTCAGAGGGGCTATTTCTTTTGATACTAAGTGGTGCTGGGATAGCCCTCGCTATGATCGGACCTTGATGCTTGAACGGGAATCCGGATATTTTCTCCGGGCGTTCTGGCAGGACTTGTTGGGTAATAAGGAGCCTGCCGGCTTGCAGGAAGAGTTTGTTGAATTGGCAGACCGGGCTGCCAGGATTCAATCTATCTACTTTCTTCATCGTGACTTCCAGTCACGAAATATCATGATTCATGAAGAAGAGGTCTGCTTTATCGATTTTCAGGGAGGGCAGCAGGGCCCTCTGGGCTACGATCTGGCCTCTTTGCTCATCGATCCCTATGCGGCGCTTCCCGATGATTTTCAGGAAGAACTGCAGCAACTGTATCTGGATAAGCTGGAGGAGTTGATTGTTGTGGATCGCCAGGGATTCCGTGAGGAGTATCTCCTCTTGGCCCTGCAGCGAAATTTGCAGATTGTCGGAGCCTTTTCTTTTCTCAGTCAGCAGCGTAACAAACCATTTTTCCAACAGTTTCTCAGGCCGGCACTCATTTCTCTGGAAAAACTTTTGAGAAATGAAATTTTTGTGATGTTTCCAGTCTTAAAAAAGACGGTTGATTCTGCATTGACCTCCCTCAAGTGAGAGGTAGGCAATTTTCATTTTCACATGAGAAAATGAAAAGAGATCGTTGTGAAGAGAACACTGCGGTGGACAGGGCAATGCCTGTTGATTCTGGCGGCAATTTTTTGGGGCTATCCGGGTTTCTCAAACGCTCATTGATGTAAAAAAGTTACGGGCTTAAGCCCAGCTAGCTTTTCAGAATGTGAATATGGGAGGCTATGTGTTACTTGTGTTTGAGAAGAAAATGGTGCACCCGGTTGGATTCGAACCAACGACTCCCGGATTCGAAGTCCGGTGCTCTATCCAGCTGAGCTACGGGTGCAATATTTAGAAAAACAGGTAGATAGGATGTGACGTCAAGCCGTTGTTCTTTCCTGTGCAGGAAAAAATACATTTAATCGACAACACCTGGCTTGTCAAATACTATCGGGAGATACTTACTTCTTCCCGAAAAAGCCATCATTCGCCACAGGTGATACGGATGGTTTCAGCCTTTTCGCTGATGCCTTTTTTCAAAACCTCATGGTTGTAGGCGGTAATCACATCCCGTCGTTTGAGCATCCCCACCACCCATTTGTTTTCCAGATCCTCTACCACCGGAATTTCTTCGATCCCTTTCAGGTCAAAGAGCTGCATAGCAGTGTAGAGAGAGTCGTCAGGAGTAAGCATTATCACATCCCGGCTACAGATACCGCCCACCAGATAACAGACGCGTTCTTCCTCGGAACGCTGCAGGATATTTCTTACATCCTGCATGGAAACGATGCCTGTCATTCTACCTGAGTCATCTACCACCGGGAAGTAAAATCCTTCCTTAGCCATACTGAAGATCTCAAGCAAATGGTTGATGTTGGCTCGTTCGGAGATGAAATCTACATCCTCTGTGATGGCCTTGCCCACACGGATGGATTTCATGATGGCTGCCTCTCTCCCCTCATGAATATCAATACCCTCGCGGGTGAAATCAACGGTGTCGATGGAGTCGTGGTTGAATCTTTTGGCCACCATGGTTCCAATGATGGAGGTGAGCATGATGGGGATGATGATGAGGTAGTTACCGGTCATCTCAAAAAGGAGAAAGATAGCGGTCATAGGTGCATGGGTGGAGGCGGCGAGAAAGGCACCGATTCCCACCGTGGCATAGGCACCGGGGTCTGCAGTAAGAGTTGGAAGGACCTTATTGACAATGTGGCCAAAGCAACCGCCGATCATGGCCCCGATGAAGAGAGCAGGGGCAAAGACTCCGCCTGCCCCGCCTGAGCCGAGGGTTATAGCTGTAGCAACAATTTTAAGGAATACGAGGGCAAAGAGGAGAGGGATAGCGCCTTCACCATTGAGTACGCTTTCAATGAATTGGTATCCGTCACCCATGATCTGGGGACAGGCCATTGCCATGCAGCCGATGACCAGTGCCCCGGTAATGGGTTTGAGTTGTGGATGCAGGGGAAGTGCTTCGTATTTGTCACGGATCCAGTAAAAGATACGAATATGAAAGACTGCGATCAGTCCTATCATGATACCCATCAAGCTGTAGAGTGGGATTTCAATAAAGGGATTGACCATGACGTAGTGAGGGATGGGAAATGCCGGAGTCGCTCCGTAATAGGCTCTGGTCACTACGGTGGATAGGGCGGAGGCAATGACAAGGGCACCAAAGGAGGTTATTTCAAAGGTACCGAGAAGTACGATTTCCGAGGCAAAAAAGATTCCGGCAATGGGGGCATTGAACATTCCGGCAATTCCGCCTGCTGCCCCTGCTGCAATATAGACCTTCATCCGACTGCCGGAGACCCGGAAAAACTGGCCCACCTGAGAGCCCATAGCTCCGCCAATGTGAGCGATAGGGCCCTCAACGCCAGCCGAGTTTCCGGTGCCGATAGTAAGTGCCGTGGAGATGATTTTCAAAGCGATTGTCCTTGCCCTGATATAACCGCCCTCCAGGTTGACTTTGCGTAAGAATTTAGTGAATCCATACCCGTTGACTTCTCCGGGAAAAAGGAGTGAGAGCGGGATAAGCAGGATCATGCCACTGATGGGAATCAGGGGGAGAAGGAGTATATGCCAGCCGCCCAAGTCAATGCCGAGTAAGCTCTTGCCGCCCACAAAAAAGATGGTATGTACCCATTGAACTACGGTACGAAAAACGATATTGCACACACCGGCCATAAGTCCGATAAAGGTGGCGATAAGCATCATATGGGTGTTCTCGCCAGGTATGAATTTACGCAGATTCTTTATCATTGTTTTTCAGGTACCCTGCAACCAGCGTCTGCGGCCTGTTTGAGAAAAAAGCTGTCTGTCATGCCGGCAATGAAATCACAGACCATAGCTGCCGGAGTATGACTTACAAGATAGGACGGATCCATGTCGGTCATGAGGTCAACTGGGCCGGTGGTTTCTTTGCTTTCCAGTATGCGTAAGTAACGGCTAAAAAGTGTCTCGTAGCATTTTTGGATAAGAGGCAGATTCTTCTTGGTCCGAGGATGGAGATAGATGTTTGTGTAGTTGAAATCTTTCAGCTCTTTGAGAAGTATTGCCACCTGATCACTGAAGCCGATATAACCCTTTTCTTTTTCTGCACTTGAAGGGATGTAACTGTTTGCGATAAGGTCGGTTACCAGGGTGTAGACTATCTCTCCGTTGGTGCTGCCAAGTTGTTTTTGGCACGCCCCAGGAATGTTTTTACGATCAATCAGACCGAGAAGGATTGCATCTTCAATATCTCTGCCAATGTAGGCAACAGTGTCAGCCATGCGAACAACACATCCTTCCAGAGTCATGGGGGCAAGTTTGAATTTTGGATCTAATTTTTTCTTTTCCAGTTCCTGATCCAACGTTTCAAAGTCTTTTTCTGGAAGAGGAGAAAGCCTGTTTGCATGGATCTCACCGTCGTGACAGAGAATACCGTCAAGAGTCTGCAGGCTGAGGTTCCATCCTCTGCCTTTTCGTTCCAGGCGATCCAGAAAACGAACGGACTGAATGTTATGCTGGAAAGGCGGGAGGCCGTGTCGAGAGCAGAGGTCGGCAAGAAAGTTCTCTCCGTCATGACCAAAGGGCGGATGGCCGATATCATGACCTAAGGCGATGGCTTCGATCAGGTCTTCGTTAAGAGCAAGGAAACGACCGATGGTGCGGGCGATTCTTGAGACCAGCTGGACATGCAGTACCCGGTGGGTGATGTGGTCATTGGCGATCAGACAGAAGACCTGAGTCTTGTCAATATAGCGGGTATAGGCCCTGGAGTGGATGATGCGGTCGGCATCAAGGGCAAAGCTCTGCCGATAACCGCTGCGCTTTTCCTCATTCCTGCGCAGAGCTTCTGCACTGAGGGTTGCAGCAGGAGAAAGTCTTTCTTCTTCCAACGCATTAAGATGTGCCAGGGTGGGAAAAAGGTTTGTATGTGAAATTGCAGCCTGCATCATACTCTGATATTGACGTCTATCTAGCTAAGGGAAAATATATTTGAGTCAAGAGAAAACAATATACCAGTTCTGCTAAAAAAAGCACGTTTTGGCCAGAAATAGATGACAGCATGGTGACTTGAAAAAAGCCGGCTTTTCCTTGAAGGTCAGGGCATATGTATAAGAATGCTGCTCTCATCTATTTTTTATTCCCATGAGAAAATTTTTGACACGATGTAGTGATCGTTGAACAGTCAAGCCTTTTCGCTGGAGGGGGGTGTTTTTTAAGGTGGCCTGAAATATAATATGGAGTGCTTCGCGAGGCCTGTCTCAGGGAAGGTTTTGTGAAGGAGTAATAAAAGGCTGTCATCTTCCGGGAAGAGTATGTTAAAATCGGTACAATGAATTTTTATTGAAATGACAACCAGATCGCTTTCTGTCAAGTGCGCGGGGATAGGAGCAAATGGATTTGTGTTGCCGGGTGCTTGGAGATCAGAGGAAGTGAATGAGTAGGGAAACAGAGTCACGACAAATTTTCTTGGTTCAGGCGCAGAGCAGGCAAGAGGCTGTGCAGCAGGTCCTGCATTTTCTGCAGACAACCGAACTTATTTCCTATGGTCTGCTCAACATTGATGAGACCGGGATAATGGCCGGTGACAGCGATGTCTTTTGGGAAAATCTCTGGCAGGGCGTGGGGAAAAACAAGGCGTTCAGTCAGCAGGTATTGGAAGAGCTGCAAAGAAACGGTGTTCGCGAGGCCTCAGACTTACTGACTGTACCCCTTGGCTATCCAAGCAAGCTTTTACATATCCTGGCCCATATGATAGATGGCTTTGTCGGTGTCGATTCGGCGTTTTATAATCTGGTTGAGGATTCACACTGGCTGGGAAAAAAAATTGAGACTGCCATCTGCGAGAACCCAAAACAGTTCTGGTTGATTCCTGTGGAAACAGGGGAGGTCGAGAGGAGCGTATTGCCGGCTGTTGCACTGGTGGGTAAAGTTTAAGATATTGATTGATTCTTGACGTACCTGTTCAGCTGAGCGAGACTGAAGGCAAGGCTATCGACTGCAGACTGAAGGTGAAACAATATGCCTGAAGTTATTCAAGATGGCCTTTTGTCTTTTCGAGTAACAAAACAACATGAATCTACCAGGAAGTTGTTTTTTTTCTTCATCCTTCATCTTTTTTTCTAACTTCCTGAATAGTTAGTCATTGATAACTATGTTTTGCTGTCATGTCCGCTATTGTTGAGATGTATGTTTTTTGTTACAAACCGGTGAAAAGCCTCCTCCGAAAATAAGAGAGTTTCTGGCAGGATCCACGTTCATCCTCATGATATGGCAGAACTTACTATGAGGCTATTGACTAAGGCTACCTGCAATGGCAATAATGAAGAAAAAAACAGGTAAAAAAAAAGAAAAAGGGAAAAAATCATGAAGGTTTCTATAGAATATTGTACCCGCTGAAACTATAAACCTCGTGCTTCCAGGTTGGAAGAGGAACTGAAAAAGGAATTTGATGCAGATGTTGAGTTGATAGCCTCATCAGGGGGCGTTTATGAGATCGTCCTTGATGGTGAAAAAATCTTTTCCAAAAAGGCACTCAATCGTTTTCCTGATGATGGAGAGATCAGCAAATTGATACAAGGCAGAAGGTAAATTGTTCAGGAAAAAAACTGGAGGCGAAAGGCTAGAGGTAATTGTTTAGATAAAGAGGTTGAAGGCTGGAGGTGAAAACCAACAATTAGTTCCTCTGGAGGTTATAATTTTTCCTTTCTGTCTGCAGTCTTTTGCCCAGGCCCCTGAATACTTATGGATAAAATAATTATTTTAGCTTAATCCTCTTTGGAGGGTGGGGTGGGGAACTGGCAGGAAGAGATGCAATCGTCACAGTTACTTCTGGTTTTACCCTGTTTGTAATAGTCAGCAAATCCCTGGAGCATATCATTGCCGCCTCGGGGGCAGATTTGAAGAAAGTCAATAAAAGAGATCATACGGGCTATGACTTCTGGTGGGGCGGCGTGTTCAACCCTGCAGGCACCTTCTTCTGCTGTTTTGCTGTCAATGCCGAGGACCTCAGTGAAAAATCGCTTTAATGCATCATGCCGGAAAATCACATCTTCAGCTGTCTTTTTTCCACTGTTGGTCAGGGTGATGGGTTCGTAAGGCGCGTAATTGATGAGACCTTTTTTGGAAAGGGCTCGGAGTGCTTCGGTGACAGATGCCCTGCTGACCTTGAGGCGGAATGCAATATCCTTGCTGCGTGCAACCTGTTTTTTGACAATGATATGATAGATGGCCTCAATATAATCTTCCAGACTGGCACTGAGGTCAATGGACTTGCTGGGCATGGTCGGCTCCAGGAAGAGGTGACTAGAAAATAGCTATGCTTCTAGAATTACCCTTGTTTTAGTGTTACGTCAAGCTTGTCTAATAATAATTTGTGTATATGTGTGAAATAAGCAATGCTCTGTGAACTGAAAATTTCGAATCTTGCCTTGATTGAGACCTTACATTTGGACCTCTGTGAAAATGAGAGGAACGGCTTGGTGGTGATGACAGGGGAGACTGGTGCCGGTAAATCTATCATGCTGCGTGCTATCCATCTCCTGACCGGCGGCAGAGGGTCAGCAGAATGGATACGCAATGGAGAGGCTAACTGTACTGTTGAGGCTCTTTTTGAGGTTGCTCCCGGAAATAAGCTGTTACGCACGATCCTTGAGGAACAGGGGGTGGATTCAGAAGATGCCCTGATCATGAAACGCGTGTTGAACGGGAATGGCAGAAGTCGGATGTATATCAATGGCTCTCCGGCGACCGCCAAAATGGCTTCTGAGCTTACCATAAATCTCCTCAATGTCGCCAGTCAGCACGATCATCAGCAGCTTCTGCAGCCTCATTTCCATTTGGACTTTATCGATACCATGGGCGGAATCTGGCCCCAGAGAAAGGAGTTCGACAAGCTTTTTCTGTATTGGCAGGAAGAGCGGAATGCTTTGGAACAATTAAAGCAACTGGAACGGGAAAAAGAGCAACGCAAAGATTTTCTCCATTATCAGCTGCAAGAAATTCGAGAGGTTGCACCTGTACCGGGTGAGGATGAGGGGCTGACCGAAGAGCGGAAAAAGTTGAAGAGTGCTGAAGCACTGATCCAGATCAGTCGCAACTCTCATAGGCTTTTGGCAAATTCTTTGCTGGATGGTTTGACGCAGATTCGAAAAGACATGGCCCAAGCCGCTGAGCTCGATAGTGATGCCGAAGAATTGGCTGCAGAGTTCGCGAGTTTCGGCTACCAGGCAGAAGACCTCGTTATCAGACTGCGCGATTATAGAGATTCTCTGGTTAACGATCCATACCGGCTGGAAACGGTGAATGAACGGTTGAATGAACTGCAGGGGTTGAAAAGGAAATATGGAAATTCCCTGCAAGATGTCATTGACTATGCGCGGGAGGCAGAGAACGAGCTGCAGCAGATAGAGAATTTAGACAAGGCTGTTGCTGATTGTGAAGCTGGCGTCTTGCAACTGGAGGAAGATCTTTGCTCTCAAGCTGCTTTGCTTTCGGAAAGGCGAAAGGAACATGCTGAAAAACTTGAGATGGCCATGGCCAGAGAGCTTGCCTCATTGGCCTTTCACCAGTCTGCTCTGGAAGTACGTTTTGGCGATCATAAAGCTGGAGCGGAATCTCTGCGACAGGGGGGATGGGATCGGGTGGAATTCTTTTTCTCGGCAAATCCAGGGGAGCCGCCGCGTCCTCTGGCAAAGGTGGCATCCGGAGGAGAGCTTTCCCGTCTCATGCTGGCCTTTAAGTGTCTGCTTGCCAAAAAAGATATGGTGGAGACCGTTATTTTTGATGAGGTGGATGCTGGTATAGGGGGTGAGGCTGCAGAGGCTGTAGCCAGAAAAATCCAGGAATTGGCTGGCCACCATCAGGTCATCTGCATTACCCATCTGCCACAGATCGCTGCCCGAGGAACAACTCATTTTCTTGTGGAAAAGGGAGTGGAAGAAGGCCGTACCCAATCCAATATTAAATTACTCGACCCTGACCAGCGCCTGGCTGAGGTGAGCAGAATGCTGGCTGGTGATTCGGTTTCCGAGCAGACAAAGGCCTGGGCCGAAGAACTCTTGGCCAAGGGAAGAAGTGTAATATGAAGCAAGTAACAGCATTGGCCCTTTTTTCCGGAGGCCTGGACTCCATTCTTGCTGCCAGGCTGGTCGCATCATTAGGGGTGAGGGTGCTTGCAGTGAAGTTTGTGACTCCTTTTTTTGATTATGAATTGCTGGCAGACCCAGAAAGGTATCAACAGGAGGTCATGGAAAAATACGGTTTGGAGGTGGTGCTTTATGATCTCAGTAATAACTACCTGGATCTGCTTCACAAACCGGCCCATGGTTTTGGGAAAAATTTTAATCCCTGCATTGACTGTAAAATCTTGATGTGTTCACGTGCCAAGGAGTTGATGGCGAAATATGGTGCATCCTTCCTGATCAGCGGTGAGGTTCTCGGGCAACGGCCCATGTCTCAGCGCCGCGACACACTGCGAGTCATTGAACGTGATTCCGATAATGACGGTCTTCTGCTTCGCCCTCTTTCAGCAAAACTCATGTCTCCCACCAAGCCTGAAACAGAAGGCTGGATAGATCGTGAGAAACTCCTTAATTTCAATGGACGTGGCCGTTCCAGACAGATTGAACTGGCAAAACAGTACGGCATAACAGATTTTCCAGCACCTGCCGGTGGCTGTATTCTCGCAGACCCCATTCTCAGCCCCAGAATTGCCCGAATTTACAGGGGGGACTTTGTTATCAAGGCTGAGGACATTACTGTCACAGATGTCCGTCTCCTTCTGGTAGGGAGACAGTTCCTTTTACCTGATGGTTTCTGGTTGATTCTGGGACGTAATGAGAAGGAGAACAGGAAGATCGAAGCTCTGGCAGGGGACAATGATATCCTCCTGTATATGCCTGATTGGCCTGGGCCTACTGCCCTTCTCCGTGGCTCGAAACAGCAGCCTTCTGATTTTGTTGTTATTGAGGAAACCTTGTTGAAGTGTGCGGGGCTTGTTGTTCGATACGCGAAAAATATCAAAGGGAACGACCCTGGTGAGGTTGTGATAGATGGACAGGGGGGGAGGCGGGAAATCACTTCTCAACCTCTGGATGACAAAATATTTCGAGAGTGGATGTTGTAGTGAATTGTTACAGGATATTTTGTTCAGCTTACCGCGTGAATGTTCCGAGAAATTTTCTGACAGGCCAAGTGCAGCATCTTCCGATTCGGTGGGATGTAGACTTTTGATACAGTCTGTTTTCATGTTTCAACTTTTCAATTGTCGCAGACAATTGTTTAAAACGCTTATTTGCACTCTTTTGGTTTTCTTCGTGTGCCAGAGATTCTTGGATGTATTGGAGGCAGGTAATGCGGAAGGGATGTGATTTGTCCTGAAGGAGTCTGTCTCTGATTTCCTGCCAGGAGTTCTCTCCTTCATGGTATTGAAGGAGAATCTGGAGAACCCTGTCGATGTGGTGAATGTTGAGGGCGGAAAAGAGATGGGCATGGGCCTGATCAGGCGTTACTCCTGGAAAGAGCTGCATCGGAGTCTGATTTTGTAGGAAATCAGCCAGTACAATGGCTGTTTCAAAGTAGACCATGGCACTGTCTTCTTTGAGCGTATTGGTTGCATGGATTCGGTAACAAAGAAGCGGCTTGTCGATAAAGCGAACATGCTTTTGCTGAAAGAGTCTTAGAAAAAAGTCAAGATCATGAGAGTAACGATAATTTCTGAACAGACCGATGTCGTTGAAAACCTCTTTTTTACAGAACAGATTGGAGGTTGTGGTGACAATGTTTATGCCTAGCAAATCTGCGGCAAGTCTTTGATCCGGGTGGTCTCGTTTCAGGGGGATGTTATGTTTTGGTCTGTTGCTGAAAGAAAAATAATGTTCGCTGTTTTCGTGGATTGCCTCAACTTGGGAGAAAAGAGCGTCAATTGTCTTATCCTCTGTAATGACATCAACAAATGTTTGCAGCCGCGTTGAGTGATACAGGTCATCTGAATTCAGTATAGCTACATAATCACCTTTTGCAGATGCAATACCTCTGTTAATGGTGGCGTGAGCACCGCAGTTTTGTTGTGTGAAGAGTTTGAGACGACTGTCGGAAAGGGTGGAGACAGTGGCAACCGAATTGTCAATAGAACCATCGTCTATAATGATCAGTTCAAGATTTACATAAGATTGTTCAAGCACGGAAACAACTGCTTCGTATATGAATTTCTCGTGATTATAAAGAGGGATGATGACACTGATTAATGGGGGCATGTCGAAGCGCTGTCTGTAGAAGTCAGTTCAGGGGAAAACAGCATGTTTGCCCTTGAAGATGGATTAATGGATAGTTTGTAAGGGAATAATAGCAGGTGTTCAGGATTCAGGCAATGATCATTGTTTCTTTCTGTCAAGGGGAGCTTATGGTAAACTTGAACGAAGACGTAGGAGAAAATGCCATATGAAATACAGGGGATGGAAGTCAATAAGTTGTCCTGTCTCTGTGCTATGGTATATGCGTATTGTACTGCGAAAGTGTTGGTGAGTAACCTGCTAACAAAAGGTCTTTTTTTTTGATGAAAATTGCAATGTGTAAAAAGGAAGAACGAGAGAGTCTGAAAGGTAGAATTGCCTGGTTGGTCCCCTATCCAATAAAAGGATCTGGTGGTCATAGGACTATTTTTTCTCACATACGTAATCTTGTGGACAGAGGGCATGAGTGTCATGTGTATATTGGTGAAGACCACCAATTACCCATGGAAGAAGCTGCGTTACGGGAAGCTGTAGAACTTTTTTTTGGACCTTGTCCTGCCAAAATTCATAGTGGATATCACGTCGCAGAGCGTTTTGATTTGGCCGTGGCAACCGCCTGGTGGACAGCAGAGATCGTAGCCAGGGAGGTGATGGCCGAGCACAAGCTTTATTTTGTCCAGGATTTTGAGCCTTGGTTTAATCCCATGGGGGATTTCTACATCCAGGCGGAAAATTCTTATCAACAGGGGATAACCCCTCTCACCATTGGCCGCTGGTTGTCTCATTTACTCCATGATCGCTATAACAGCAAAACAAACTTTTTTGAATTCACCGCAGACAACAAGATCTATTTTCCGGTAGAATCTGTGACCCGGGAGCAGGCTGTCTGTTTTGTTTATCAGCCGGAAAAGCCCAGACGTTGTCCATTGATTGGCAGGGACACGTTAGCCATCGTGAAGCATCATTGTCCCGAGGTCACTATTTATACCTATGGCAGCAAGGAGGAACCGGGATTTTATTTTGATCATACCCATCTTGGTGTTTTGAGCATGGAGGAATGTAATCTCCTTTATAATCGCTGCGCAGTCGGTTTGTGTCTGAGTTCCAGCAATCCCTCCAGAGTTCCTTTTGAAATGATGGCTGCAGGGTTGCCTGCTGTGGATTTTCATGGGGATAACACAATCTATGATATGCCTGAGCATGGCGTTCTTCTGGCCGAACGAAACCCTTCATCGTTGGCTGGCGCAATTATAAAAATTCTGCAATCACCTGATCTCCGGAAGGAAATGCGGCAGTATAGCCTCAGTTTTATGCAAAAACGACATGCCGATCTTGAATTTGAACAGTGTGCAAGCAGTATTGAAACTCTTCTTGCAGGGGAAAAGGCCCAGGAAGAAACGATCCTTCCTCTGTACCGAGCTGCCCCTTTTTCGGCTGACTTACCTGTTCCGTCTGTGCCCCTGGCTGCTGCTGCTGCTTCTTCTTTGTCGTCTGACCTTGTACATCCTGCCAAGGTGAAGTTGTTTCGACGTTTATGCCAAAATCGTATCGGCCGTGTCTTGAAAGTCCTGTGGAAAGGATATTATTAGAGAAAAGCCTGGTGGAAGGATAGAGATGAAGATGATCAGTGTTGTGATTCCTTGCTATAATCATGGTGTCTATCTCGAAGAGGCGGTAGAAAGTGTACTGGCTCAAAGTTATCAGCACTTCGAGATTGTCATTGTCAATGACGGTTCCACCGATCCATACACCAACGAGCTGTTGCGCTCCTTTGATAAGCCTAGGTGCCGGGTATATCATATGGACAACCAGGGGTTGCCGGCTGCTAGAAACAATGGTATCAGACGCACAAAAGGGGACTATATCTGTTGTCTGGATGCCGACGATAAGTACCATCCCGACTATTTTGCCAAGGCAGCTGCGGTATTGGATCGTGACAAAGATCTACAATACGGTGCTGTGCCGGCGTGGGTGCAACTTTTCGGTAGTAGTAACATACTATGGAAAACAATTGGTAGCAATAGTGCGGGGTTTGAACCATTTATACAGGGGATTCGGAATAATATCCAGTCATCCACCATGTTTCGGAGGATTTGTTGGGAGCAGATTGGTGGTTTTGAGGAATCCATGACGTTAGGATATGAGGACTGGGATTTCTGGATAAAAATGCTCGATCTTGGTTATCAGTGGTTTTGTCTTGAAGAGCCACTCATTTATTATCGACAGAAGGAGCATTCCATGGTTACTCGGGCCAATGAAATACGATCTCGACTATTGAAGACGTTAATAACAAATAATTATAGTTTTTATAGCAAACACTTGGTGCCTATATTGTTAGCTAGAGATAGCGAGGTACTCCAATTGAAGAACGAAAACAGGAAGCTGATAGAACAGTTAGACGTTGTTGTAGGTACTCGTCAGACTTTAGTAAAGAACTCTGGACTGATCGCTCTCCGTATGGCTGTCCGGAATGTTCTAAGAAGGATTTTCCCTTTTTTATGAAACAGCGTATTGATGTCTTAGTGTGTTTGCTATGTCAGCATGAATCTCTAGGGCAGAGTTTGCCTGTCATAGTGTTATATTAAGAAAAATTACTTATCGTAGAGAGCAGCATATCTCCTTTATTTTCTTGTTATTTAATTGATCTAGGTCTTGGTATAAATGAAGATTGCAATAATTTCACAGCCTGAATATTTCAGAGCTTTCTATGAAAATGATTTAGATGTTCTTGGAGAAGTTCGAGAATTTCAATTCAAATTCACAATGACTGAAGGTGATTTTATAGAATTAGAAGAATTCAATGCTGATTTTAATTTCTTCTTTAGAGGAGAATTCTTTCCTGAAGCTGTTTTAAAACGTCTTCAGGGGTATAAAATTGCACTTTCCAGCGAACCTTTTCCAAATTATGTAGATGGAAGGCTTAATTATTCATCTGATTCACTCAGTCGTTTTCAAGAATTTAAAGAAATTGCTACTAAATCATATGACTATGTTTTTCATTATGATAAGTCTTCACTACCATTCTTGTCAGAGAATGGGTTGCACCTCTCAGGCGAGTTTGTTTTTCCTGTGGCATTAGGTGTTTATAAAAAAGTAGATTTGGAGAAAAAATGGGATGTTTTTTTTATTGGCCGTTCCACTGAATACAGAGAGCGTTTTCTTGGATTATTAAAACATTATAAAAATGTGTTACACATTGCACATGGTGTCTATGGTCATGATTTGGTAACTTATATTAATCAAAGTAAGTTAGTTTTAAATTTACATGCTGAGAATGAAATTTCATGGGAACCACGCGTACAAATGCTCCTGGCATCTGGCAGCATGTTACTTTCTCACAAAATAACAAAAAATGATTATTTAATACCAGGTGTTGATTATATAGAGGTCGATAATAATGATCCTTTAGATCTTTACTCAAAAGTTGAATATTTTCTTTCTCATGACGCTGAACGATCAGCCATTGCTGTAACCGGATTGGAAAAGGTTCGTAAGAACTTTGATTCTCTGCAAAAATTCAAGGCGTTAATTGATGGTATTCAGCACAATGAGTTTAATAAAGTTTATTTTGACCTTGAAAGGATTTCAGACTCAAAAAAGATTACAAAAAGGAAGGAAAATTGGTGCCCAAGATACCTTCGTAATCTTTTTATTTTTATGAAGCTTCGCAGACGAACCAGATGATTCTCTTGATATCTTTTACATTCTATTGGGTTGAGTTTATCTGGGGGGAGGTGATTAATTAATATTAATCTTTCTTGATGGTTACAATGCTATAAGCCAGTGGGGGTGGGGTAAGTGGATTCTAGTATGATAGGATGTTATGGATAAAAAAAGGCGATCATTTTTCAAAAAATGATCGCCTTTTTAAAAAACATATAAGTAAAATATAACTTGAATTATTGATTGTTGAACATGATGGCTACGGCATAGTTGTAACCTTCTGCATCTTTGGTGCCATCATAACCAACGCCAATTGGCTTAGTTAAAGACATTGCCGTAAGAATTGTTGCCATCATTTGGTCGGTACCGGTTGTGTTGAGGGTTAACCAGCCATCATGATTATTTGATGGGTCTGAGGTGCATCCGGTAACTTGGATACGAACAATAGAACCGGCAGGACCTATTTTAACGGGAGTACAGGCTGCCCAGCTGGTTGCGGCATATGAGCTTCCAGCAAACAGAGCACAAGACAGTGCTATACCAGCAAGTCCGAGCATTATTTTTTTTGTTTTCATAGTATCTCTCCAAAGTGAAGTTATTGGGGGGCATTAATATTAGCTTCTGGTGAAACATCTCTATATTTCTATTGTAAGTTGCGTTTAAGGAAATAACAAGTATTTTTTTCAATTATGAACAGGGTAAGACGAATTTCATGCATGGCAAAACTGACCATGTTTTTGGCAGAATTGGATACAAAAGTGATAAAAGCCAATAAGTGGATAATCCACCCTTTTTTTGATAGTCTTAAAGAGGTGTTACTCAGAAGCAGAAAAAGACCAAAAGAAAGAGGTGACCCCATTCTTATCCTAAATATTTTATTGTGAAACTATAACAAGATAGCAGTGTTATAACCTATAGCCTTGTGTAAGTTTATTGAGTCACTTCTGTTATTTCCAGGAAAAAATATTTCTACGATCATTTTTCAAGACAATACCCATTGAACGTATGTCCTCTAAGTAGCCCAGGTCGTTTGCATACTGATAAAGTCCTTTGACCTTGAAAGGTTTAGTGAAAAAATTTTTACCGTCTAGTGGATTTCGTAACGATGGAACATAACGTTGTTTCATCGATTCAAGACATTTCGCGTCCCATTCAACCCCGGCAAAATCGAGGACCTTTTTTACTGCTTCTTCTGGAGCGGCAATAAGATCTTCATAGCGCACTAGATGATATCGTTCTGTTTCTGCTCGTTTTGAGTTGTGTTCATGTATTTTAACCCAATTAAAGAGCTGGTTGATAAATAACTCACGAGTAAATTTTTCCTGGTCTCTACCGGCGGTCGAAATAGCATACCTGAATGGATTGCGAACTAGATGAATATATTTGGCTTGTGGAAATATTGAATCATAAATTGCCCAGTTAAAAGTCTCAAATTGAGGGGAGCCATTCCATATTTCTTTGTAGCCCCAGCAAGCTGTATGGGGGTCAGTTCTGGCTACGTCAGCCATAAATTGGGCGATCAGCTTCCCTATCCGATTGCGTTCATAGGTTTCAAGCTCATCTCTCGTTTTGTTGGATGGGTTACGCCACGCATCTAAATATGATAAAATTAATCCGTGTTTTTCAAAGACTCGATTCCAAATAAACGGAGCGAGAAAGTAAGTTTCACCAAAAAAACTAATATGTGGGTGTGTATTGAAAATAGCTGAGAGTAATGTGGAACCAGATCTGCCAGCACCAATTATAATAATCGGAGCTTGGCGGCTATGCTTTTCTGGTTGAATAGTGTCGTTCATAAGTTGATTTACCAAAAGAAGACAGAAAAGTTTTGTCAAAGGGGAACTTACAGCTTGAGAAGAAGATTGCGGTAGACTGTGCCTTTTATCAGATACCCGGTTTACAGTCAAATCAAACGTGCAGACACCTTATGGGACGAATGTAACAGAGGTGGGTGAAGGATGATCGCCAAGAAGCATATATACTTCATCTAGCTCCATTTCTGTCACAAAGTAGGTAGTTCATAATTCGTAATGTTCAATTCATGATTTTGCATATTATACATACTGTCTACTGGAGTCCAGTAATTAATCTGATATTTTTTCTATATAGTGCAATTTTTAAATTATAGTTCGATGTTATGAGACTCTTTCATAAGGGGTGTTATGGAAGGGAGGACTTGGTCGTATTGTATTCTTCGAAAGCATTAGTGACACCATCCATTGATGTTTCCTGCTTTTCTAATTCTGTGTCAGGCTGGATGTCTTTATTATTGTATTCTTCGAAAGCATTTGTGGCTTCGTCCATCGATGTTTCTGGCCTTGTTGAAGTTTCAGGTGGTGATGAACTTTTGCTGTTGTATCCTTCGAAAGCATTAGTGACAACATCCATTGATGTTTCCTGTTTTTCCAATTCCAGTGTAGGTTGGGCGCTTTTGTTGTTGTAATCATTGAAAGCATCAGTGGCTCCATCCATTGATGTTCTCTGATATTCAGGTACTGGGGTCGGGTCACCTTCTTTATTGTTGTATTCTTCAAACGCTATTGTGATATCGTCCATACTCCCTGAGTCAGAGTCAGTCGCAGGTCTTTGGGAACTAGATACTTCTGGGTTGATTCTGTTAGGTTGGGCTCCTTTTTTGTCGAGAAAAACCAGGGTCAGGGTTTTCTGCTCATCATTGCATATAATTGAGTAATTGAGATCCTTCAAGAGACGCGTGAGGGTCAGGTCCAGTGGGGCCTGATCCAACTCTATGGACTTTTTATTGTTCAAGGCGCTGGCGTTGTGAATTTCAATGGTGTATTTTGCTTGTTTTGCAATATCCTTCAAAATTTCTGTCACCGGTTGGTCTACTGCTTTCAGAGAAATGGGAGTTTTTTCAAAATCGCAACCGGCAGTACTATGGGCTGGAAAGAGTAAAGGCGAAGTAATGATCGTAACAGTAAAGCATGTAAGAAGAAATGAACGTATCATAGAAAGCCTTATTGGGAAAAGTTTTTTAACTGCGACGATTTTTATCGTAACTTATCTAGAGTAACAATTATAAAGAATTGTAGCTAACATTTTTTAATTATAAGTATTCTGAATCCCCTATTCAAGCAAGTTCATAATTATTGTTATTTTTTCTGAGGTTGACGCTATAATAAGGATCTCCCTGTTCTAACCACTTTTCCCATTTACGGTAGAAGGTTTTCTGTTCTGTTAAGGAATAGGTATCGATTGGTGGAGAAGGGTTACAGGTGTGGGCGGCCAGAGGGACATAAGCGATACGCCATTTGGTATGCAGGGCGGATAGGGCGAAATCGAGAAGGGCATAAGCTCCATGGAATTGTGTATCAAAACCGCCCAGTTGTTGCCATAATTCTCTTTTGATCATTACAGAGTAAGGATTGGGGGCGCTGATATTCCTGGCAGTTTTGGTTGCGGCCATGTACCCGGGTTCTGAAGAGTCATATCCAGCATAGGGTGCAATGCATTCTCCTTTTTCATTATAGATCATGCCTGCATAAATAAATTTTTCTTCTTCATTTGTCAGACAGCCCGAAGTTATCCCGATGTTTTCGAGATCAAGCCACGATGCGAGGATTCTGGCGCTGTTATCATGCTTAGCTACGCATCCTTCCCATTGGATAAAAATATAGGGAGGAGGATCTTTTAAAACAGGACTTGTCAGTATGGTTGTCACATATTGGTCAGGTTGAAGCTGTGTCGGAAGGGTTATGTATCCGATCTGATCTTTTGGAGGAAGCGGCAGTTCTATCTGGTAGTTTCCGCGCCACAGTAATTTGTTTTCCTTAACCGTTGCTTTTATCTTTCTTCTTCGTAGGGTGTCGCGCAGAGCTGCCATGCCGGCTTCAAAGGCATAATTTTTTGCACCAGCATCCATAGACACAGATTCTGCATGTTGGCGCCAGTGGTAAAGAACCTGAGGGAGATGTTTTACTTTTGGGGCCAGTTCCATGCAGCGTAATATAAGATCATAATCTTGCGAACCGTCGAATTCAGAACGAAGTTTTCCTGCCTGAATGATCAGGTCAAGCCGGTAACACATGAGGTGAAAGATATAGTTGCCCCCATAGAGATTGTCTGGCGACCAATCCGGCTTCATCAGGTGCATAAAGCGCTTTCCCCCTGGAGAGAGCATGTCTCGATCGGAATAGATGATACCCAGTTCCGGATCTGTTTTGATAGTCGAAATAAGCAATTGTATTGCTTCCGGGGCAATGCGATCGTCATGGTCGAGAAAAACTATGTACTCTCCACGTGCCGCATCTATACCCCGGTTGGTGGCACTTGAAATTCCTGAGGAAGAATCTTCTTCGGAATAGAAAACCCGAATGCGGGGGTCTCTGCAGAATTTTGATCGAAGAACGGTGTGTGTCTCTTTGTTTGTTGATCCGTCATCGACAAGAATGAGTTCCCAAAATGGAGATGTTTGAGTTCGTACGGAAAGGATGCATTCTTTGAGTATACATGGGTCGGTATTGTATACAGGGGTAACAATGGTGATTTTTGTTTTTCCGTTGGCCTTTTTTGCCAGATTATGCTGTTCCTGCCACTGGCTAGTTGTCAAAAGAGAATGGCGGTCGATCCAGTCTTGATATTGTGGCCATTCGCTGTGCTGCCAGCGCTGCAGCGTTTCCTGGTCTGGGGTGACGGGAGGATAATATCGTAATAACTGCCAATGTTGTTTTGTACAGTGGCGAAATAAATTGTAGGTAGCGGTACGTATTATTTTGCGGAAAAGATTATGCATAATGATGAGAGCTGAAATTGCTCTAGGCGTTAATTATTGTTTTAATCTCTGGCTCAGTCTGGCGGAAAATCGTTTTATAAAACCTTTTGCTCGTGAATATGTTATTGCCAGCAGAGAATGAGCCTGCTCCCGTTGGGGGGTGATGTTGCCGGAGACAAAATTGTTGGATGAAAGCTTGTCGAAAAATATTGGCTGCCAATGTTCCTTGATGGTGTTGTATGTGATGGTGTTCAAAATCGACGGCATGAAATCAAGAAGGGGCGGTCGGGTGGAGTCAAATTCGTTATTAATTGCTCCGAGTCCCAAAGCGGTAATTCCGTGGAAATATGGAACGTATGGGTTTGCCCCGATAGCATTGTAGAGAATCTGATTGTTGCTGATGTCGTTGAATAGTGCTGTGCGGATCATTTTTATTCCGCCGCCATAGTTAGTTGTTATCTTGTTCTCATGTATGAGGTTCATGCACCCGTTATCCAGGGATATGCCGGGTAATTTCATACTGGATGATCCGTCTTCAAGTAAGGGGTACTCTGAAATAAAATCGGCTTGAATTTCCTCTGGTGAGAGTTTGCTGCGCTCTCCATTCAGCGAGACAATATTACGGTGGAAAATATTATAGCAGCTTCCCCAGTCAAAGCAGATTCCTTCTTTATTATTATTCACTAACACAGTGTCTTCGATAAGACAATTAACGGCCCCTTCAAGATAAATTCCCTGCGCCCGGCAATGAGTTATAGTGCAATTTTTGGTCAGGATGTGATGCGGGCGCCTCTTTTTTTTGTCTATGGGCAACGCTTCATGGTATCGTTCGGGAATGTCTTCTGGAGTGATGACAAGGGATGTGGAGCAGAGGTGAATACCGGCATCTTGGTTAAAATATCCTCGTGAGCGGGAGCAGGTGCAATCCCGTATTTCTCCGTTGTAAGAATGACCGATAATGAGAATGCCGGCAGATAAATTATTATCAAAAAGACATCCTGATATCCTGAAGTTATGCCCATTGTTGATGATGACACCGGAGCCTTCTGCGTTCGAACATCGACAATCGCTTACTGTAAAGGCAGATGAGTCGGTAATAAAGAGCATATTTCTGCCGGAGGAACAGTTGATTCCTTCGATGGAGAAATCCTCACAGCCAGCAATCTCGATGAAAAACTTATTGTTATGCGAGGGTGTTATAAGAGGAAGAGAACTGCGGATGGTGAAATGGTTACAATTGTTCACCCGGATAGAAGAGTGTCTGTTAAGAGTTTCCTGGTTTAAAATCAGGCTAAAGTGATCTTTTTCTGAGAGGCAGTTGTTCTTGAAAGGGTATGTGATTGTCTCGCTGTCATTTTGTTTTTTGGGGCTATGATTGGCAATCTGCGCCTTTATCTCGTTTCCTTCCAAGGGGATAAAATATTCAAGAGCCAAGAGGCTCATTGGTACCGCTGGTGTTAACCTGGCGGCTTGAAGGAGCTTTTTGTCGGTCGTTGGCACTTTATGTGTTGGTGGATACACGGGAGCAGGTATTTGTTTGGTTGAGGAAAGTAATTGAAGGTATGAAGTGAATATACTACTGTTTTCAAGTTTCCTGCAAGAAAACTGTGTGGATTGGTATAAAACATCGGATTTTTCAGAGGAAAACATTAGATTATGTACGTGGCTAAAAAATCACACTTTGCTTTTCATGGGTAACTCATAGTTGATTGATTGCTTTTTCCAGAGATTATCCCAAAGAATTCAATTTCTAGACATTACAATGAAAAAAACACTAATTATACATATTGGCTGGCATAAAACAGCCACAAAAGTAATACAGTTGTATTTTGCCAATTATCGGAAAAAGCTTAAAAAATTTGATGTTTGTTATCCAGTGATTGATAACCGAACTGGTTTTGGTGGCATAAAACATTCAGATCTTTTGGTGTCTATTTTTGACGAACTAAAACAAGGACATAAGCGACACAACGTTCGTACATTTGATGAGCTGTTTAAAATGTCTGTGAATGAGATAACTAACTCAAAATGTCGTTGGGCAATCCTTAGTGAAGAAGGGTTTAGTATGGAGTATCTCGGAATACCCAAATTAATGGGTCGATATAAAGAATATTTTGATGATATAAAAATTGTTGCTTACATCAGGCGGCAGGATTATTTTTTAGAATCGTTTCATTCACAAGTTATTAAGCAGAGTGTTACCCGAGATACAAAAAATCTCAATGATTTTTTGTCGCATTCTGGAATAAAAAAACGTGCTGATTACGCTTTGATTCTTGATTGGTGGGCTGATGTTTTCGGTAAGGAAAATATACTTATTGCACCATTTGAACGTCATACTATTATCCCAGATCCGTTAACTTATTTTTTTAATCTCACTGGTCTTCCTACAAAAATACTTGCTAACTATTCTGTGGAACAAACACAGACGCACATCTCGCCACCCAGAGAGGTGACGGAGTTTTATCGATATATGAATTTGAAAGGCATAGATTTTCAAGAGAAAGCGCTATGCGAATATCTCTTGAAAAGTGGTGCTACTCTTACGGATACAAAATATTTTGGACGAGCCGAGCGTGACAGGATACTTAGAGAGTATGGCAGTTCAAATGAAGAGGTGGCAAAGAAATATTTAAATAGAGAGGATGGTATTCTTTTTGAGGAACCGATCAGGGATTATCTTAACTGCTCGGAAACCTGGACAGGATTAAAGCCCGAAGATGTATTAGACTATGCCATGCCCATAATAGGAATGATGTCATTTGAAATCTCAAGACTGAGGCACGAAAACCAAAAGATGGCAAGCCTCAAAAAAAGAATATCTCATTTTTTATATAAATTTTACAGGCAGATGACAAGAAAAGCATGATAACGGCTAACTTCAATTGGTTGTTTCATTTCCTCTGTACCACTTCAGACCTTACGGTGCGAATGTTTACGGGCAGAATTGTCCTAATATCTATGGGACGTATAGCGTTCACAGGCGTTCCGGTTCGCTCCGTTCATCCCGATGCTCATGGTAATGTACTCTAATGATTTTATGCGGTAGAGGTGAATAAAAGGCTGCGGTGTTTAACTGTTGGTAGTAGAGAGCAGTGCAAGAATCTATCCAGCGATTCACCGGAGCAGAAGATAAATGCCGGGATTAAAAGCAACTGGAGGCCCAATTGGAACTGATGACATAGTGTTATCTTTGTATCCGGAATTTGGTGTACCGAATCTACTCACCACACCATTTGTAACTGATTTTACCCAGTAATAATAAACTAATCCATTCTGGGCGGTCGTGTCCGTATACCATGTGTTGGTAATTCCATATGCAATTCGAGGTGCTGTAATTGGCAAAGGAACCGTATGACGATAGATTTCGTAACTCTGAGCACCGGGTGCGGCATCCCAGGAAAGTGCCACATCGCGATAACGGCCATCGCTAGCAGAGACAGAACCTGGCGTTAGGGGGGGGAGTGTGCTGCCGCCGACTTGAAAGCGTGATGAGAGGGACCAACTCCCCTCACCGTTGGCATAGCGTTGTACCCACCATTCATAACTACCATCGGGGAGATAACTCACAAAATGTTCAGAGTCACTGCCCAGCCGCCAGACATCTGAATATTTTATGCCATTCCTGTACAGAAGCATATAATAGAAGTCTGCCTGTGGAACCGTTGACCAATTCATCATAAAAGTACTTCCTGCGAAACTCCGATTTGCAGGAAATTGTGGTACGGGGACATCTGCCAGGGCAGGAAGTGCTGAAATGTCATATTCTCGGAAATAGAGTTTTGTATTTTCCCAGTCACCTAACACCAGGAAAAACAGTCTGTTGTTATGAATGCGGATACGAGGGATTCCTTCTGCTGAAAAGGGTTCCAGGAGTCCTTTGTAGGTCCATGAATCATTAGGGCCGCTTCTGTATAAGGCGATACTTCCTGTGATGTCCTCCTCTATATTTTCTTTAAAAAAATTGATGGGTCGCCGAGGAGAGTCGTTCCATGCGCCAAAGAGATCATTGGGGCCATTTGTGATCAAAGTGACTCCCATGCCAGCACCTGAATCTGGGAAATTGTCACCGGCAATAATTCGTTTCTTCCATTTGTTCCCTCCGTATCGCCTGGCCATCAGAGCAGAGGTTCCGATGGCAAACAGTTGATTGTATTCCGCATATTTGAAAAAGGCAACAACCGGTACGTCATTGTCAAGTGTAAGGGTAGTCCAAAATTCTTTTTCATATAGTGTGCCAGAGCTATCGACAAGGCTGGGAGACCAGTGTTCACCATCCGTCGAGGATGCGTAGAAGAAATTGTGGAAGGTTCCATCAACATATTCAGTTGATGCTTTCCCATTTAAAACTTTCTTTGTGTAGGCTCCATCGCCATAAGTTATATGGTATATCCCATTTTTGTAGATAAAGTTGCCTATCGTAAACTGGTAGTCATTTGGGATATCAACAGGAGTTTCTGACCATGTTACCCCATCGGTGGTCCTGAAGAGTTTGAGCTGGCTTGACTGATCCAATGAGGAGACTCCTTCACGGATAAACATTGCCCGGTTGTTGTCATCCAATTGCATACGTGAATGCCAGCCACCTAGGCTGATTTGATATTCGGGGCCAGGAATACCATTTACAATTTTTTGATAGGCGAGATATGGATCTGGGGAATCAATGGCCAGCTTTCTCATATAACAGACATGGATCGTGTCATCATTAGGGTCAATTACCACTCTTGTTGACCTTGTGCCAATCCAACCCAGTTGATTCAATACTTGATCACTTTGCCATTGCCCGGCTTTCCTCCACTTGTAAATGATTTGGGCACGATCTTCATTTGGCACGGGTTTCGTGTAAATGATATGGACATCGCCTACGGAGTCTATCCCCATGTAATAGCCATAAATTCGTCGATTAAAGGGCTCCTCCGAGTCGGCAATGATTCTTGCTTCTACGGGTGTAAGCCTCGCGTAGGCAGAATAATTGCCAAGGAACAGAAGGCAGGTGGCTGAAAGTGACAAAAAAAGTATTTTTATTCGGATGGAGGTATAATGTTTCATATTTTCTATTGAGTGGTTATTTTCATATTGGTAGAGTAGGGATTTTTCGCTACTGTACCAAACAATGTATCAACCCACCAATCTGATCAGTGTCAACCAGAATGAGCAATTGCCAAAAAGCCTAGTAGATACCGTAACTCTTGAGGATTCATTCAACGCCAGGTTAGCCTCTGTGGAACCAGTTCTATATTCTACTATATACTAGTATAGTTAACCATTCTCTGGTAGTCAAGCCGTGGGAGAATTTGAATTCTGGGTTTCCTTTCACTTTGCTTGTCATCGGCAAGTATTTTATGATACCAGTTGCGTTTCAGACATCTTTCGTTTATTTGCAGGACCATGTAATTGCTTTTAATGCAGAGTAAAATATATATTGAATGTTTTATCTGAACAGTGAAGCTTTTTCTCTCTTGAGGATATTTCTCTGTGCAGTATCTCCGGTGCGACAGAAGAAAAAAATACAATGAAAATAGCTTGTTATGCAAGGTGCGGATTGTGCTGTACGCTTTATTGCAAGCAGAATATGGGCGGTTTTGTTATTTGGAGTGAAAACTCTTATTTTATCGTAAAATAAAACGGTTAACTAGAATATTAAAAAAAGTCAATAAGGTCAGTACGGCTATTGCCGATAATTGATAATAACAGACAGGAGAGAAGGATGGAGAGGACGCAAACTTACTTGACGAAAACTATAAAAGAGGTTGATGGGCTGCCCTGTTCACACCCGGCTTCAGTGAACATTGATGTAGCAAACTTCTACTATAGTTTGACTAAAATGGTTCGGCCACTTCTTGTTGTAGAAATAGGGTGTTTCATCGGGTTCTCCACTTTACATTTTGCTCAGGCGCTTCGAGAGCAAGGCTTTGGTAAAATGATCTCCATAGATGCCTTTGATTGGGAGGTCGATGCAGGGAATGGATTGGAAAATCGTCAGGATGTAGCTTTGCGTTATTGGAGGAGGGCCCAACTTGAAGATATTGTGACCTATGTCAAAGGCTATTCAACAGAGGTGTATCCCCAGTTGGAAAGTGAAATAAAAAAGAAGATCGATTTACTATATATCGATGGTGATCATTCGATTAATGGAGTTTTTAAGGATTTTAATGTGTATTACGGTGATGTTCGGGTTGGAGGGTATATTATCTTGCATGATATTTATCCGTCTATGTGCGGTGAGTATGGACCACGAGTGCTGATAGATCATTTGAAGTCTCGTCGTTTGATACCGAATAAACTGGAATTGATTGAAATGCAGACAAGGGATGGGTTCGGTATTGCTGTGTTACGAAAGATAAAAGCTGCCCCCTTACGAGTTCATGTGCCCGTGACCGGCATATCCAAAAGTTTTGTTAAAAGAGTCTTGGCGAAACTTAAAGGAAAGTATCGGCATCTGCGAAGAAGAAATTTGATCAAAGATCAGATTATTATTCAGATCATAGTTCTTGATGCGAGCACCAAGAAACCGATTCCCGGTGTTTTGCTTGTTTGTCCTCAACGTTGGGATGAAAAAAGAATAACCGATGAAACAGGCTCTGTCTGGTTAGATCACTATTTGCCTAATCGGTATTTATGGAATGTTTCTACTGAAGGGTATCATGAGGTAATTGATGTCCTGCTTGACGTCGAATCAAATAAGTCGCCGCAACAGTTTATCATAATGCTGGAAGCGAAATAGACCAATGTGTAAGGGATTACCAAACACTGCCTCTGAGAAGCCGTGCAGTCATTTATACCTTAGAAAAAAACGGAGTTTACGTATTGTTTTGTAATGAGTTGTACCGGATAGCATAACAGAGAATCAGCCTTTCTTGTATGGATTTGGTAAGGTAAGGCATACACCATTTTCTTGTGAGTAGAAGCTGGTTCACTGTTTTGCTTTCGTAAGTCCTGAGTACTGTTGAACTGTTACAGAGTGGAAGTTAAACAAGATTGGAAGGCGCTCTGATGATGAGGGCGGGAGAAGTTTTATAGTCAAAATATCTTCTTGTAATAAAAGACACATCGAATATTATGGTCACATTTTTCATTTTATTCGGAGCATGGAAGTGGCTTTTTTGGAGGGAATGCTCAGAAATGGGCTTCCTGGCGCTAGTGTCTGTGAGGATATGGGGCAGAGTGCTTCCAAGTCTCAACTCTTTTTGAAAATATGTGTAAATCCTTCTGCGCTTGAGGCAGGCTGGATAATTTTACCATCATATTGTTTCTTTCTCTGAATCGTAGGTGATCCTGGATGTTTGATGTGGTAATTGTTGGGGCCGGTTTTGCTGGTTCGGTTTTGGCACGGCAGCTGGCCTCACAGAAAGATAAGCAAATACTGCTTATTGAAAAACGTAGGCATATTGCCGGAAATTGCTACGATTATTTTAATAAACATGGGGTGTTGGTGCATGAGTACGGACCTCACCTTTTCCATACTTCCAATAAAGAAGTCTTTCACTACTTGGGGCAATTCACCGAGTGGAGTGAGTATCAGCATCGTGTTTTGGCTGTAGTCGATGGACAAACGGTTCCGCTTCCATTCAACTTGAATGCCCTGGAGATGCTTTTTCCCAAAAGCATGGCCGAATCCCTGGAAAAAAAGCTTATAGATCATTTCGGGTTCGGAGTGAAGGTCCCTATCCTGGAATTGATTAAGGCTGATGACCCTGAATTGAAAGAATTAGCCGATTTCATTTATGAGAAGATTTTTGTCAATTATACAGCAAAACAGTGGGGGTGTAGCCCTCAGGATATTGCTCCTGAGGTGATGGGCCGGGTTCCGGTCTTTGTGTCAAGGGATGACCGTTACTTTCAGGATACTTATCAGGCTGTGCCAAAAGACGGGTATACAAAGATGTTTGAGAATATCCTTGACCATCCCAATATTCATCCGTTGCTGAATACTGATTATAAAGATGTTGTCTCTCTGGATGCAGACAGTGGTCAACTCAGTCTTTTTGACGTCCCCTATACGGGAGAGTTCATCTTTACCGGAATGATTGACGAACTCTTTGATTTTCGTTTTGGGAGCTTACCCTATCGTTCGCTGGATTTTCAATTTGAAACACTTGAGCAGGAGTATTTTCAGGAAGTTGCTACGGTAAATTATCCGAACAATTATGACTTTACCCGTATTACCGAATTTAAACGTATCCATAATCAACAACTCAAGAACACGACCATATTGAGGGAGTATCCTCGAGATTATTTGGGAGTTGATAGTGAGACAGACACTCCTTGTTATCCTGTGTTCAAAGATGAGAACATCAATCGTTGCAAACAATATCAGGATTTTGCCGCTCAGTTTGCTCATATTACTCTGGTAGGACGCCTTGCCGAGTACCGCTATTATGATATGGATGATATTGTTTCACGGGCACTGGAAGTATATCAGAGTAAGTTCGCCTGATCTGTCATCCTATGACAACTCCCTATCCTATCAAATTAAGTATTGTTTTTCTCAACTTTAACCGTATAGAAGAAACCCGATATACGGTTGAGAAGTTGTTGCGGATGGTTTCCGACAGATCTGATGTGGAAATCATTGCGGTGGACAATAATTCAGAAGACGGCACTGCGGAATATTTGCAGAATCAGAAGGGTGTGCAGTCCATACTCCTCAAGACAAACGATGGTATTGCCGGATACAATGAAGGTTTTAGAAGGGCGGCCGGGGAATATATTCTTGTACTTGATGATGATTCTTGTCCGGCCGATGCAAAAACTCTGGATCTTCTTATAACGCTACTGGATGATAATCCCGGAACAGGAGTTGTTGCCTGTCATATAGAAACACCGAAAGGGGAGCCGCAATGGAAGTGGCATTTGCCTCAAGAGTTCCGTTTTGCAGTTTCCCCTTTTTTCGTCGGTTGCGGTTTTGCTATTCGCCGTGAACTGTTTGAACAGATAGGCTGGTATCCCGGTAAATTTTTTATCTATCAAAATGAGATAGATGTAAGTTTTAAAGTGAGACAACAAGGATATGAGATTTACTATCATCCTGACTGTCGGGTCATCCATCGTGGCATTCCCAGTGAGAGACCTGGGTGGCGTTGTGTCTATTATCCCACCAGGAATACCATCTGGCTGATTCAGGAATATTATCCTCAACCCATGGCCTCTTATATGCTTTTTTCTCGCTTCCTTATAGGACTTGGCAGAGCAGTGTGTTTACGTCAATTGCCAACCTTTTGGAAAGCAATCCGTGATGCCTTTGCTGAGCCAGTCTCCAGGCATCCGCTCTCACCTGAAATTCGGTCCGTAACGACACCATTCTGGCGCCAAAACTCCATTTTTCATCAACTCTTTAAGTGGACATGATTGATTCTCCAACAGTTCTTATTATTATAGTTACCTGGAATAAGCAGTCTTACGTAGTGGACCTTCTCAATTCTCTACAGAGATTGCAGTATCCGGTTGAGAAGATGGATATTGTTGTTGTCGATAATGCCAGCACCGATGGAACAGTTGAGGGCCTAAAAAATGACTTTCCTCATATTCATCTCATAGAAAACCATGAAAATTTAGGTGGCACAGGAGGCTTTAATACCGGACTTGCCTATGCCTTTGCTCAACCAGAAGGCCAATATGAGTACTTATGGCTGCTCGATAATGATGTGCAGGTACACCACAACGCCTTATCAGAACTGATTGCAATCCTGGAATCTGAAAAGGATGTTGCCATTGCCGGATCAACAATGATGCAGCTGACCACCCCCTGGCGCATAAATGAAATGGGGGCGTTTGTAGAGCTAGGCAGGGGGACTCTGCTCCTGAATAGACACAAAGAGGATGTTTTCGGGCTGCAGGGAAAATCTTTGCAGGAACTCCATGAAAGTTCTATCGATCTGAGCGAACACCTGAAACACTGCAGACCCTCTATGGATGTTGATTATGTCGCTGCTGCCTCCCTGGTTATTCGTGCATCGGTTGCCAAAGAAGCAGGGCTCTGGGACGACTACTTTATTCATTTTGATGATGTGGAATGGTGTGTCCGTATAGCCCGAATGGGATATAGAATCATGGTCTCGGCACGTTCCCTTATCTGGCATCTCCCGGCGGAATACAAAGTGCCCAGCTGGGTTCTTTATTATGACAACAGAAATGTTCTGTATATGCTGGAAAAACATGCCTGGCCGGGTGCTATAAAGGGAACAAGGCGCTGGATTCAGAAAAAAAGTCTCTACTATGCCCTGTTGGGGAAAGAGGATTTGGCAAGGTTGCACCAGGAAGCCCTTGATGACTATGACCAAAGGAAAACCGGAAAACGTGACATTGAACTTGATAACTGTTATTTTCCTTTATCTCAGGTGGAGCAGCTTTTGCAGAAAGGGGAGATTTGCCGCATTCTGATTCCCTGGACAGTCAATCTTCAAGCCAGTAATCTTCAGAGAACTTTGGTGAAGGCCATGAAAATGCGTCCGGATCTGCATGTGGATTATCTTGTTTCTCCTCCCCCATTACCGAAAGATACGCTACGTTGTCAACTCCCTGGGACAGGTTCAGTGCATATGCCTTCAGGCAAGATACGACGCCTGTATGCCTATCTCAAGCTTCGAAATAAATATGATCTTGTGTTTCAGTCGGATTACAGGCCTATTTTACCTTTGTCCTGGGTGGCCAGGAAAATCGTATTTGTTAATTATGAAGGGATCAGTCTGCGACAGCGTCCAACCATCAATTCCATTTTCCCATATATTAAATCCCTTTTGGGAAAATAGTAGAAGTGAGAAAAAACCATTTTTAGAATTGCCAATGAAATGGTGAACGATGAGTTTTAATTTTTTCAGAATAAGAAAATGAATGAGAGGTCAAGTCGTTCACAACATAACTTAATTTTATGAATTCTTCTCAACTAGCTATCTGTCTTAAAAATATCTCCAAGAGTTACAGGCTATATCAAAAACCTTCCCATCGTATTTTAGAGACGTTTCACCCGTTTCGGAAAAAATATCACAAGGTATTCCCTGCATTGCAGGATATCAGTTTGGCTATTGGACGGGGGGAGACTGTTGGCATCGTGGGGCGGAACGGCTGCGGTAAGTCGACCTTGTTGCAGATAATCTGCGGAATCATGCCACCGACGACAGGGGAATTGGCAGTACATGGCCGCATTTCTGCAATCCTGGAACTGGGGGCAGGGTTTAATCCTGAATTCAATGGGATAGACAATGTCTATTTGAAATGCTCTATCTTGGGGATAAGGAGAGAAGAGGTTGATAAACGAATAGGTGATATTCTTGCGTTTGCCGATATCGGTGATTTTATTTATCAGCCTGTAAAGACCTATTCCAGTGGTATGAATGTTCGATTGGCTTTCTCTGTCGCTATTAACATTGATCCTGATATTCTGGTCATTGATGAGGCACTCTCTGTTGGGGATTCTGCATTCCAGAGAAAGTGTTTTTCTCGAATACATGATCTTCAGGAAGGAGGAACAACAATTCTGTTTGTTTCTCATAGTGCCGGAGCCGTGGTCGAACTTTGCAACCGGGCCATATTAATCGATCAGGGTGAAATGCTCTATGCGGGGAACCCGAAAAAGGTTGTTACTCTCTACCACAAACTTCTTTTCGCTCCTGAAAAAAAGGTAAACATTGTAAAGGAAGAAATTCGTAAAAGCTTTTTGGGCACGGACAAAATAGTTGACAAGCCTGACGATAAAATTGATACCGGAAAATCAGAAAAAAACAAGATTCATCCTTGCTATAATCCCCATCTGATCCCGAAAAGTATATCTTGGTATGAACCTGATGGCGCTGTAATTGAGGACCCCTGTATTCTTTCTCTGGATAATGAACGGGTAAATATACTTGTTCGCAATGAGGAATATTTTTTTTCGTATAAAGTCAAGATGTTGGAGGATGCGTTTGGTGTTCGCTTTGCCATGTTGATCAAGACAGTAAGGGGCGTTGAGCTTGGTGGGTACGGGAAAAGAGTTGAAGACGGCGGTATAGAATATCTTGCCGAGGGAACTACAGCCTGTGTGAAATTACGGTTTCGATGCGTACTGCTCCCGGGAGCTTATTTTCTCAATGCTGGAGTGGTGGGAGTCGTTGATCAAGAAGAACGGTTTTTGCATCGAGGTATTGATGTTGCCATGTTTGAGGTGATGCAAGAGGATAATATTGGTTCGACAGCAATAGTGGATTTTGGCGTGAATCCGTCGGTTACGTTTGAGGAAACTCCTTGTAAATAAGTAGATTGTGGTAGTAGAAAATATGAAAAAAAAAGCTGTCATTGTTCTCGGAATGCATCGTTCAGGGACTTCTGCACTCACTGCTGGATTATCAGCATTGGGTGTTGACTTAGGGCAACTGGCTGACACTGGATCTGACGAGAATGCTAAAGGTTATTTTGAAAATAGGGAAGTTCAGGAATTAAATGATCGCTTGTTGTCTTGTCTTGGAACGACATGGAATAACCCTTTTTCTTGGAATGCGTTTGATTTCGATAAGCCTGAATTAAAGAAGTGTCTCCCGGAGGCTATTGAAATACTAAACAAATATTTCGATTCTAAAGATTGTTGGGGGGTAAAAGACCCAAGGATGTGCTTACTCTTGCCGTTTTGGCAAAATGCAATTGCTCAAAGCAATAAGAGTGATACTTACTATGTACATATAGTAAGAAATCCTCTGGAAGTTGCTGAAAGCCTCATGCAACGATTTGCAAGAAATAATTATGTCCTCTGTGGGGATTTGTTGCAGAATGTTTTTTTGTGGTTCTTGTATCATTTCAAAGCATTACAATATGTTGACCATAGTAGAAGTATTGTTGTAACTTTTGATAGTTTAACGGTTGATCCATATGCTCAGCTAAAACGTATTGCTGGTTTTGTAGGACTGTCACCTGACAAACAACAATTGCAAAAATATGTTGAGTTTTTTCTTGATTATGACCTGAAACATCATCATAGATCAATTGATGAGTTGAGGGGTAAATTTGGTGGGCTTGAATTTGTTGTTGAATTTTATTTAAAGTTAATTTCGTATTTGGATAAGTCGGTTTTTACTAAACAGGATATAAATGAAGTATTGATGTCTGTTCCTGATATGACATTTCTGAAAACATGTTCTGATATAGCCTCACCTTTTTTTTCTAAGTCTGTTGAGATTACTTCTCGCGAAGAAAAAATCAGTAAGATTGACCAAGAGTTGCAGGTGCAGCGTAATTATATATCGAAGTTAACAACGGAATTGGAAGAACGTGCAGGCTGTGCAGAAAGCCTTGATCGAGAATTGGAGGTGCAGCGTGACCTGGTAGCGAATCGAACAAAAGAGTTGAGAGAACGAACAGTTCAGGTACAAAGACTTGATCAAGAAGTTCGTGTCCTTCGACAGAATTTGGAAAAAGTGACTAGCCTTAAAAATCAGCTAGTTAACTCGCATTCCTGGAGGTTGACTAAACCTCTAAGAGGAATAAATCGATTAGCAAAAGGGAAAAAAACAGGTTTCCGCCGATGGGTACGCCCAACGGTCCATAAGGTTGAGGAAAATCTCTTTTGTAAGATGCCTCTTTCTTCTAAAATGAAAGAGTGTTGTGCGCAAGGAGTCTATAGACAGGCGGGCACATTTTTTACTGGGAGTCCTTATTTTGAAAGTTGGACTCGTTTGCAAAAGATTCGATTTGATCTTGTTGAGAATCCTGAAATTTCAATCATTATACCTACATATGGTAAGATTTGTCATACGTCGCTTTGTCTACTTTCTATAAAACGTAACCTTCCCAAGGTCAGTATAGAGGTAATTGTTGTAGACGATGCGTCATCCGGTGTTGGTCTTACCTGGCTCTCTAAAGTCCCTGGGGTACGGTTTATTACTAATAAGGAAAATCTTGGCTTTCTGAAAAATTGTAACTTCGCTGCTTCCCAGGCACAAGGTAACTATCTTTATTTTTTAAACAATGATACTGAAGTGACTGAAGGCTGGCTTGACAGTATGGTAGAACTTTTCCACTTACGTGATGATTGTGGCATGGTAGGGTCCAAATTGGTTTATCCTGACGGACGATTACAGGAAGCAGGTGGTGTGTTGTGGGATGACGGTTCCGCATGGAATTTCGGTCATTCGGATGACCCTGCTCGGAGTATTTATAATTATGTGAAAGAGGTCGATTACGTCTCAGGGGCCTCGTTGTTGATTCCAACAGTTTTGTTTGAAGAATTAGGTGGTTTTTCTGAAGAGTATACGCCTGCATACTATGAAGATGTTGATTTGGCCTTTAAGGTCCGTTCCACAGGGAAAAAAGTGTACTATCAGCCGCACTCCAAAGTGATACATTATGAAGGTGTGTCCTGTGGAACTGATACATCTTCAGGAATTAAATCTTATCAGGTAGTCAATCAGAAAAAACTGTACCAAAAATGGAAAGATATACTCAAACAGGATAATTTCCCGAATGGAAAAAATGTCTATCATGCCCGTGATCGCTCTCACAATAAGGAGAGTATTCTTGTCATAGATCATTATGTCCCTCAACCTGACCATGATGCCGGCTCCAAAAATATCTGGTGCTATTTGCAGGTGCTTGTAGAAATGGGATTTAATGTGAAATTTTGGCCTCACAATTTATGGAGAGACCAAAAATATTGCTCTCCTCTACAACAACTTGGAATTGAAGTTTTTTATGGGGAAGAATATCGCGACAAGTTCCCTGACTGGATTAAGGATCATGGTCACATGATAGACTATATCTGGGTGAGTCGTCCGAATGTGTGTGCGTTGTATCTCTCAGCCATCAAAGAAAACTCTAAGGCAAAAATAATATATTATGGTGTTGATATTCACTATAAACGGATGCTGCTTGAGTCGCAAGTTTGTAAGAATGCGCATACTGAGGAAGATATTGAAAAATGGAAAAATTTAGAGCAAGGGATTTGGAAGGATGTTGATGTGGTGTTGTATCCCTCTGCCGCAGAAACGGAAACTGTTAAGAAATTTGATCCGCAGCTCAATGCTCAGACAATTCCTCTTTATTTTTATGATGATATAGAAAAATATTCGCAGCGCAAGGTGGTAGCGTCGAATACTGTAATATTTGTTGCCGGTTTTCGACATAGCCCTAATGTTGATGCTGCTATCTGGTTTGTCACTGAAATACTACCTCTTGTGTTGCGTGAATGTGAAGACCTGCACGTATATCTGGTTGGTTCACATCCAACGCAAAAGGTAATTGACTTAGCCTCTTCTCACGTCACTGTGACTGGATATGTAACCGACAAGGAACTTCTCGAGTTCTATCGGCGGGCACGATTTGCTGTTGTTCCACTAAGGTTCGGGGCGGGAACTAAAGGAAAAGTCCTTGAGGCGATGGCCCTTGGTGTGCCTCTGGTAACAACTGATATCGGAATACAAGGTATGTCGGAGCTTACTGATGTTATTTCTGTTGAAAATTCGGCTGAGGCGTTTGCTGCAGCAATGATTTCATTGCTGCAAGATGACAATGCTTGCCAAAAAGTTTCTAAGGCAGGTTGGAAGTATGTGAGCGAACATTTTTCTAGAGCAGCAGTGAGATCCGTGCTTGAAAGAAATTTTCAGAGGCAATCAAAAGAAAATGTGGTGTGATCTGAATAGGGAATTTCTCTGGGAGGCCGAGAATGTGTAATTTGACGATAATTCACCAGGATGTGAAACCAACGAATGCGTAATATAATTATTCACAATCATTTGTTTAAAAATGCCGGAACGACTTTTGATTGGTCATTGGGAAGGAATTTTGGTACTGCGTTTTTAGATCATCGTGATGATTTGGAAATGCAGCAAGGGGCAAAGTATTTAGGGCCCTTCCTGCTCAACCACCCTGAAGTGATTGCGTTATCAAGTCATCACTTGAAATTTCCCTTGCCTGTCCTGCCTAATATTCGATTGTTTCCTGTCGTCTTTCTCAGGCATCCTATTGATAGAGTCGGTTCTGTTTACGCCTTCGAACATAAGCAGGACTCAGATTCTCTTGGTGCTCGTATGGCCAAAAAAATGACCTTCAATGAATATGTCCAATGGCGGATGCAGCCTGATGCACCGATTACCATTCGTGATTTCCAGACCAGTCGATGTCTGGATATTCCTGATACCATAAAAGCGTTTATTACCCGCAGATTAACGGAAACGAATTATGCAAATGCCAAAAAACAGATTGGGGATATGGGGTTACTGGGTGTCGTTGATATGTATGATGAGAGTATGGTTCTCTTCGAAGAATATTTGAAACCGTTTTTCCCCAATATTGACCTTTCGTGTGTCAAACAGAACATCACCAGCGGGCGGAAGAAAAGTCTGGTTGAACGGGTGCGTTCTGTTTTTCATGATCTCGACCTTGATGTGATCAACAGTATGTTATTGCATAATCATTTTGATTTGATGCTTTACCTTGAAGCAAAAGAGATTGTGAAGAACAGGATTAATAATATCCCTGATTTTAAAGAGAAATTGGATGGTTTTCGTAATAGATGTGATGCGAAGAGTCTGTGAAAATGATCCTAGGGAAATATCTAAGAGGATTGCTTCTAACCAGGCCAAAGATACGACCTAAAGTGAAGGTTGTTGTGGTGGGAAACTGTCAGGCTCGGCCATTGGCGAAAATTTTGACCGCACTTAATGCTGATATTGAAGTTACTGCTATCGCTATTGTGCACCTCTTGAAGTCAGAGCAGGCTGATGAGTATCTTCCTTTTTTTAAGGAGGCTGATTTCATTATTGCACAATTGGTTGCAGACAACTATCCATGTGATTTCGTGCGCACTCCTGTCCTTAAAGAGGCATATGGGGATAAATTGATCAGCATAGTGAACCTCTATTATTCAGGCTACAATCCGGAACTTATATATATAAGAAACGGACCTGCAGGGACCTTGAAAAGTCCCCTTGGTGAATATCATAATAAAACCTTCCTGGATACTTGGAAAGAGGGGAGGGGCGTTGAGGAAGCTCTGGAGAGACATTTCGACATTGCTTATAATGAAAAACACTATTCTTCATTGATCTCTGATTCACTTGAAGAATTGAAGAGAAGGGAAAAACTTGTTGATATTGCCGTGACAGACTTGATAGAAGGTAGTTTTGGTCAGGAGAGACTGTTTTTTACCTTTAATCATCCGTGTATGAGCTTGCTGGTCCACATGGCACAAAGAATCTTGACGAAAGTCGAATTGAATATTGATGCACCAGAGTCTGTTCTTCAATTAAAAGAGCCACTTGATAAAATTGTTGTCCCTGTGAATCCTTTTGCCACAAAAATTTTGGCAGTGCAATTTGAGGATTCTCGTACTTTTAAGGGGGTTGAATGTATTGTTGAACAAGATGGGTCTGTTATTGTGTCAAGGGACCGTAATTATATACCATCTGAAATTGTAGAGAAGTATTTTGAGATATATAATAAAAATCTCACAAGGGGATGAATCGTTTGGGGGGGGCTGTAGTTTTTCAGGCCTGATCTGATAGTTTTTTGATGTTATGGCTTTTTTAAATATTTATTGGGAACCAAAAGATATTTTGACACCAAATGATCATACTGCTACCAATTGGCTTTTTGCATATTGAGGTCGAATGAAAAAAATGTTTTTCGCCGGTCGCCTTTGAACGCTGGTTTTGTAAGTTGCAAGAAATGGTATAACGATTTGGTGTTCGCTATTGCCGACTGACTTCATTTTTTGCTATCAGTCGGATACCTGTACAAATACCTTAATCCGCGACAGAAGAGCAGCAAAAACTGCAGTGTTACTAGTCAAATTAATTGAATATTTACTCAAAATATTGCAATATTCACCTGTCTAACAAAATCACTCAGCAGGTGAAAAAATGAAACGTTTTATTCTTGAATAATCCGAGGACGAATTTTACACAAGCCATTCAGATCTGGCCTTGGCTGTGCTGTGTATTAAACGATACAGCGACCTTCCCCGAGTAATTGGGCGGAAAATGAATAACCACAATAACCTCATTTCCCACATCGGCCTTCTTCGCAGCTACCTTGGTTTGCTCTGTCTTGGTAAGAGTGATTATGAAGCCGTAACCTCTATGCGGCAGGACGATTATTTTAAGGATTCGCTTGGAATCAACAATGTTCCGTGTCTGCGGAGGGATTGCGTCAGCGTTTTGATGAAAAAGCTGACGATTACCTGCCAATAGTACAAAAATGCTCGGTGTCCGTGTTGAAAAATGGCCAAGCAAATATCACAGGTCTTAATACAGGCCATATTCCACTTGATGCTGATGTCTTCCCTATGAATAACTCAGGTACGCAAAAAGAAAAAGTCAGTCGGACCTATAAGGGACATAATGGTTACGCTCCCATTGCTGCCTATCTTGGCATGGAAGGATGGTGTCTTGAAGTTGAATCGCGTCCCGGCAGTCAGCACAGCCAGAAAGGTTTTGTCCCATTTATAGAACGAGTCCTCTGCAAGGCAAGGGTTCTAACCAAAAAGAAAGTATTGGTGCGCCTCGATTCTTCCCGTGATGCAATAGAAAACCGGGTCCTCCTGAGAAACGCAGAAAAAGTTTCTTACATTATCAAGTGGAATCCCAGGCGAGAAGATATTAGCAAACTCCACAAAAGAGCCTTTGCCGAAGGCAAGGTAACAGAACCCCGTAACGGAAAAAGGGTTGCTCTGCTAACAATCCGAACGCGACAGACTTACAAGGGAAAAAACTATTGCTTTACCAAGGTAATCCAGGTAACAGAACGTACCGTTAACAAACATGGTCCACTCTACTCGTACCGGATATTACCGTCGAGGGCTGGTGGACAAACTTAGATTTTCCCGAAAAAAAGATCATCTCCCTCTATCAAAATCATCGGTTGAGTGAGCAGTTCCACAGTGAGTTCAAAACTGATCTCGATTTCGAACGGTTACCAAGCGGAAAATTTGCGACCAATGCTCTTGTAATGGCTCTTGGGGCCTTTGCTTATAATATTCTGCGGTTTATAGGTCAGCTTAGTTTGCTCGGAGAAAAATCCCCGGTTCGGCATCCAGGTAAAAGGCGTCGGCTTAAAACGGTTATCCAGGAACTGATGTATCTAGCAGCACGTTTAATCAGAAGTAGCCGTAGATTAGGTTCGCGAGTTAGCAAACATTGTCCGGCCTATTCGGCATTTTCCGACCTATACGGTCGACTATTTGTATGTATCTGATTGTTTTCCTGCCGCTAAAATTCAACAAACAGAAGAGATGCGCCGTTTTGAAGTAATTTTCGTCAGATTGTCAAAGATCATGCCCCCGCAGCTCAAATCATGACTGCAGAGCTGCAAACTAAGAGGCTGCAAGAATAAAAATTACTGAAAAAAACTTTTACGAAACACTGCCCACTAAAGCGTCACGGATTGAGGAGATATATTTATGCACTTTAAGCAATTTTGTCGTAGAGGGAAAATGAAGTATACTGTGATTGTTTTAGTATTTGGTATTATGAATTTTTGGACAGTATGCATGTCGTCTGAGCAACATCAAATTGATGTTGTGAGCGATTTGTTTGATTCAGCCATTAATTATGAAGATAATGGTATTGATTCAGAAAGTTTTCAGGTTGCTAACGAGAAAAATAAAGAAAATTTCATAATTCCTGATTTTATGGATTCTCCTGTTAAAGGGGTTTCTTTCTTTTATTTAGATGGGAGAAGAGACGAAAATCAAATTATCCTGATCCAGGAATTACCTGCTGGCGATGAAGCAATATCTGTACGTCTTGCTAAAACAATTGCTGAAATAAAAATATCAGGATTCAATTGGGTGAGGATTATTATAAGCAAAAATCATTACAAGATGTATGATGAGAAGTATCCTGAATATGATTATAGTCAGGATATTTATCCTTTAATGTCTAGTGATGAGGCTATAAAAATAAATTCATTTATTGATAACTTTCGAAAAGGTACTGATGGATTAAAAATTGAGTTGCTTCTTACCGCAGGGTTTATCGATAATACTACGATGAGAGATAAACAAAATGATGCCCTGTTTTTTGAGAGTATTTTGAAGCAAATAGATACTACTGGGATTGAACTTGTCATGCTTGGTGGAGACATGATGCCATGCAATATTATCTCACTTGTAGCTGTTGATGATACTATATGTGACGAAGATGGACCAAAGGGTGATTGGAATGATGCTGAATGGATTAGATTTCAGCTTGACTACTTTTCAAATAATCCCATTGATAGATTAAGGAATCTAAATTATTCATTCGACACTATTACCTATCCAACAGTTAATGCATTTAAAACATATTTAGAGTGGGTCAAGAATAATGTGATATCATATATACCTATTGTGTCTGTTTCTGCTTACTATGCACGGCCAGGAGCAACCGAGAAAGATTACCTATCTCATTTTAATGACCTTGTAAATGCTTATGCGGAAAGTGGACTTAACAAGCCTTTTTGGTTTGATGAATATGGTTTTGGTTTACATGACTTTTATTCTGAAAAAGACACATTTTTATATTTCAAAGGTTTTTTACAGTCAACTCGCTGTAAGAACGGTGTGGATTCCTCACTTTTTTATCCTTCCGTTGCGTGGGTAGTAGGCTCAGATCGTGACACCAATATTGTTTGGCCGATTAATTTGAAGTCTTATGGATTATTCCAAGGATATAATTTGAAAAATTCTCCTATTGTAGGTCAAACCTGGGAGCTAATTAAATGGTTTAATAATACTGAAGGAGTATGCTCAAAGCCAATTCCCAATTATCAGGAAAGAAAATCTGTGCCGCCTATTGGAGCAAGTAGTTTGTTGTTAGATTTGTAGTAATAATCTTCTGGCAGGCTCTAAGTTGCTTGTTCTTGAGAATGTCTAACTGTTTGTTATTATAACGTAAGATGGTCTAAAGGGACTGGGTGGTGTGCAAGCTTATGATGTTATTTGTCGAAACATTTTTCAGTGTTAAGGGAAGGATCAAGGACAGAAAAATAATCTTTCCCGTAAGTTAATTGACAAACTTTGTCCAGATAAATTTTAAAGGTCATTTTAGTGAAGTATAGTATTGTTATTCCTGTTTTTAATAGTCAAGATGTGGTAGGGGCGACCATCGACCGTACTGTTGAATTCTTTCGTAATGAGGGACTCGATTTCGAGATTATCCTGATTAACGACGGCAGCCCGGACCAGAGCTGGGAAGTGATACTGCAGAAGGCGCAGGAATATCCTAAGGTTATCGCAGTTGATCTGCTTCATAACTATGGTCAGCACGTGGCCAACCTGTGTGGCTTCTTTCAAGCGACAGGCGATTACGTCATCACCATGGATGACGACCTACAAAACCCGCCGAAAGAGATTCGTAAATTGATCGATAAAGCGGCAGAAGGTTACGATCTGGTCATTGGTCGTTTCAAAGAAAAGAAACACTCACTAGTTCGGCGCTTGGGCAGCCGTGTGGTCGGTTTCATCAACAGAAAAATATTTAACGCTCCGAAAGATTTGGTGTTGAGTAATTTTCGGATTATCCGGAAAGACGTGGTGCAAAGGGTGTGCGCCTATAAAGCTAGCTATCCATACATCCCCGGTTTGGTGGTTATGTTTTCCTCACATCGTGCGAACGTGTTGGTGGAGCATAACAAACGTGAGGTAGGGCAGAGCAATTATAACATCTGGCGTATCGCCAAACTCGTTTCTGAGATACTGTTCAATTACTCGTCTTATCCGTTACGGTTGGTCGCCGGGATAGGTCTGGTTACAGCGCTGATTAGCTTTACGCTTAGTGTTTTCTATCTGGTGGTTGATGTCGTTGTCGGTATCAATGTACCTGGATGGACCACCGTGATCGTGCTGCTTTCGTTTTTCAACGGCATGACCTTGTTCGTACTGGGAATGGTTGGTGAGTATCTGGTACGCTTGATTAACCAGACCAGCCGTACAGACTTGTATCATGTCAAAGAGGTCGTCCGTGGCTCATAAACACCTGTTTATCGTTGGCGCACAACGTACCGGTACCACTTACCTTTACAAAGTGTTAGATGCACATCCTGTAGTATACATGGCCAAGCCGATCAAGCCGGAGCCGAAATATTTCTTGGACTCTGACAATGTGGTTGAGGGATATGCTACCTACTTCAGCACATACTTCTCGGATGCTGGCGATGTTTCATGGTTTGGCGAAAAAAGCACATCTTATATTGAAAATGAAGAAGCAGCACTTGCAATCAAGCGGATTATGCCTGACGCCCTTATTTTAGTGATGTTGCGCGATCCGGTGGAAAGAGCCATTTCGCATTATAGCTTCACAAGAGATCACGACCTTGAACCATACGATATTGAACGAGCTATCCAGGAAGAGACGGCACGAAAAGATAATTGGCATGCCGCTGGAACTTCGGTTACTCCCTATGCTTACACCGAACGGGGCAAGTATGCCCAATATCTGGAATATTGGGAACGCTTGTTTGGAAAGGATAATCTGATACTGCTCGTGGCAGAGCAATTCATCGGCAATCTGTCGGCGGTTTCTATGCTCTATCAACGACTAGGAATATGCCCGGATTTCATCCCGCCCAGTCTGACTGAACGTGTGAACGCAGGCTCTCCCGGACGAGCCAAATGCAAGATGACTGTCGATTTCAGGGCTTCGCTACAAGAGATGTTCCGGCCTTGGAACCGTAAATTAGAAGAAGGCTACGGGCTGGACTTGTCGTGCTGGGAGAAAAAGGCGTGAACCAACGTCTACTCGTAATCCTGTTGGTCAGTGTGGCTGTCGGGCTGAATCTTGTCAGTGCAGTCGTGCTGAAAGAAGCGGCTGATATGAAAAACGCTTCCCTGCTGGTGATTGTCGCTCTCGTTTTTCTGGTTGTTCTCATCAACTTGCTACGTTTGGCCTTTTGGTCGGCGATTCACAAGCGCTTCCGGTTGTCCGATTCCTACCCGTTGACCAGTATGTTTTTTCCTATGATTTTGCTGTTGTCAGCGCTGTATGGTGAAGAGATTGTGATTGCCAAATTGATCGGTACTGCACTTATTACGCTGGGTGTCCTGATATTGATGAACGGTAAAAAGTCGGAGATGGCTGCGGATGAAACAGCGCGGGGCGCCCAGTGATTGGCATTTATTCATCACTTGCATCCTTGCTGTTTGCTTTGCTATGCACCTCTGTCGGACAATTGTTGTTCAGGATGTATTATGTGCGCACGAAAAAGATCTACTTGGTCGCCTCGCTGGGTATGTTCCTAGTTGTACCGGTGCTCAGCTACTTTGCGCTAGTCAATCTCACATTGGCCTTCGTATACATGAGTACGGCGCTTACACATGTATTGGTGTTGATTATGTCACACATGTTCCTTAAAGAACATCTTACCAGAAAACAATACCTCTCGATGTCACTCATTGTCGTCGGGATAATCACCTTCAACCTTTGAACTGTCACAAGAAACCTACGGAAAACACGAGATGCCTATCAGATTTAACATCCCGCCGCGAGCTGGCCGCGAGCTCGAATACATCAAGGAAGCGATCGATAGTGGTCGGCTATCTGGCAACGGGGAGTTTACCAAACGTTGCCATGTCAAATTGCAGAAGTTGACCGGTGCGGGCAAGGTGTTGCTTACTCCTTCATGCACTGATGCGTTGGAGATGGCTGCAATACTCGCTGGAGTCGGGCCGGGAGACGAAGTTGTCATGCCCTCGTACACCTTCGTCTCCACCGCTAATGCTTTCGTTTTGCGTGGTGTGACGCCGGTGTTCGTGGATATTTCTGCTGAAACCTTGAACATTGACCCGGAGCAGGTCGCTAGCGCTGTTACCTCGAAAACTAAAGCTATCGTCCCGGTGCATTATGCTGGTGTTGGTTGTGACATGGATAGTCTGATGCAGATTGCTCAAAAGTTCGGCGTGTTGGTGATCGAAGATGCCGCACAAGGCATGATGTCGGCGATCAATGGTGTGCCGTTGGGCGGTATAGGCGACCTGGCGGCACTCAGCTTTCATGAAACCAAGAACATCGTTTCCGGCGAAGGCGGCGCATTACTGATCAATGATCCGGAGCTGTTTGAGCGATCCGAGATTGTCTGGGAGAAAGGTACCAATCGCTCTAAGTTCTTCCGCGGTGAAGTGGATAAATATACTTGGGTGGACATCGGCTCGTCTTACCTTCCTAGCGAACTACAAGCGGCCTTCTTGTTGGCGCAGCTCGAATCAGCGGAAGAGATCACCGGACGGCGCATGGCAGCATGGCAAAGATATAGGCAGAATTTGTTGGCGCTCGAAATCACTGGTAAGTTACGCTTACCGGTGATTCCGCAAGGGTATCGGCATAACTCCCACATGTTCTATATCCTGCTGAACTCTGCACAAGAGCAGGGCAAGCTGCTGGCGGGTATGAAGAAGGCAGGGGTCAACGCGGTATTCCACTACCAGCCGCTGCACAGTACGCCAGCCGGGCGTAAATATGGCAGGGCGCACGGTGTTCTCAAGGTTACCGATGATCTTTCCGGCAGACTTGTGCGCTTGCCGTTGTTCGCCGATATTTCACCTGGGCAGGTGGATTTTATATGCGAAGTACTTGAGCAAGTGATGGGTACGAGGGGATATTGATGCAGCAACTAAAGAAATATATGCTGGCGAACCAAGTGCGCATGCGGATATTTAACCAGACGTTTGTTTACGTCATTCACTTGGTGCAAAGCTTCCTGAATCTGATGCCGCCGTTTATCCGCAATCTTGGGTTCAAACTCATGATGGCACGCTGTGGGAAGAACGTATTTTTTGATTACAACATCTTTGTCAAATTTCCATGGCTTGTTGAAGTAGGAAACGATGTGGCGATCAATCGCGGCGTACAGTTTTTTCCGGCCTATCACGGTAACCATCGCATCATTCTGGGCAGTGATGTCTATCTTGCTCCCAACGTTTGTTTTTTTGCCTCTGGTCACGATATTAACGACCTGAGTCAACTTGTCGGCGGCGACATTGTCATAGGCGATCACGTCTGGATAGGAGCGAATGCGATTGTATTGGCCGGAGTGACCATCGGCGCTGGCAGTGTGATTGGTGCTGGTAGCGTAGTGACAAAGCGCATCCCGCCGGACTCGCTAGCGGTCGGTAACCCGGCCCATGTAATCAGAACGAGGGAATGAAAAGCATTAAATGTCAAAGGATCATTGAATCGCACTTATTGTTTTTTCATCCGGTGAAATCACCTCCAAAAACATTTACCACGTCATCTTGCCGAAGTCTGTTGTCGGTTTAATTGGCAATTTTGCATGGAATACCTTCCTTGGCTTATGTCGCCATTAATTTAAAACCACTTCAACAGTATCAATTCGAGCTGGCTGAGTATTGGTGGTAATCAGAAAATGAAAAGACAATGAATAAGCTTATTATATCGACATTGAGCATGATTTTCTCCGAACGCAATAAAAAAGTGGCACTGGTAGTATTGCTTCTAAACGTGCTGATCGTGGGCTATTTTTGGACGGTGCTTGGTAAAAACTACACCCCGGTAAATGATGGCTGGGCTAGTGTTTCTATTTTCGATTTTTCCGCTTCACGCGGGACGATTAGGTTCCCAAATTGGTCAGATGCAAGAGCTGTGAGGTCAATACCTTTCATTTTGGCGTCTCAATTTAAGGGCGATGGTTTTATCCCGATCAACTTACTTCTTGTCACAATAAATATCTTCACAGGGCTTGGGATTTTCCTTGTTATAAGTCGTTTTTTCCCGAACAAGGTGTTGTTTTGTGCCATAGCATCGTTGTTCATCATGTATTTTCCCTACGATGGAACAATGTTCTGGCTCGGTGCATTCGGTGTGAATCTGGGCTATCTGTTGTGCATATACGCCCTCTATTTTTTTATTTGTTCGATCGAAGATCATTCCAAAACAACGTTCTGGGTGTCGGTCCTGTTGTTATTGGCTAGCGGTAGAACGTATCCGGGATACCTGCCTGTCCAAGTGCTTGTTCTCTTCCTATATTTAATTTCAATAAAAGATTCTTGGAAGACATGGTGGCCCAAGGCAGGTTTGTTTGTTGCCATATGGGGCGTCGGATTCATAAATTTTGCGTTACATGTCAGTTCTGGGCATGGACGAGAAAGCAAGGTCGTGAATTTCGAATTGAGTGAAGTATTGAAAGGCTTTGGTCATGCATTTAAGCAGTTGTACGTTGGTATGCATGCAAAATTGTTTGAAGTTCATCTTGCGCAATTGGAACCAATGGTTGTTGTTGTCACACTTTTGGTTGCCGTTGCATTTTATGGAATTGGTCGAACAATGGTAGGTGAAAGTGATAGGGTGACAGATGGCAAGGAATATAAAAAGATCACACTCTACCTTGCCATAGTTGCCCCTCTAATACTGATAGCTGGCTATCTTCCTTTTGCGGTAAGCGATATTCGTTATGGCACTGATAGACAATTTCTTTTTGCGCGACCTGGTGTTGTGTTATTCTTTATGGCTATTCTATTTTGGTTGAGTTTTTCATTCATTAAACATAAAAAGGTTGCCGAAATTTGGATCGTTGTCTTGTCATCAGTAATTATTGGATTGTCCATTCAGGCCAAAACGAAGTTAGCCAATGAATATCGTCTTGTTTCACAGGTTGAACGTATTTTTCTTGGTGATGTCGCAGAAATTATACCTAGAATTGTAGGAAATCCCTATATCTTTATATATTTTGAGGACAATGATGCAATTGTGAGCAAGAAAATCTTTGTGTTGTTGAATCATCCAGGGCGTTTGTTTGGTTATTTGTATGATCGGCCCTGGTTGGATGCGGTTGGGGTGAATCAATTACTAGTTAAGAGATACAAAATAAAAGTGCATGACAACATGCTGCAGATAAAAGACCAAAACATACCCATGGAGAGATTGTTGGTAATTGGTTATAGCCTTACACGTGGTGCGAGGATATTAGATCACTTGAAAATCCCGGTTGGAAAAAAAGGGGAGGAAATTGTTCAATTCTCCAAGCAAGAGATTGTACACGTGCCGCTGACGTCGAGGCAGAAGTGGTTCGTTGATGAGCGTGATAGGTTGTTGAAAATATTATCTTTAAGGGGGGGCTCGTAGTTCTGTGCCAGTAAGTTGACAGCTGATATATTCAGCTGAAAAATGGTGACACAAAATTATGAATACATCCCATAAAAACGTAAGATGCTATTCAAGCGAACAAAGCCACCCTTCTACATAAATGAGAAATTTTTATAAAACGTACTATTTGAATATTTTACTACTTTCACTCTTCTCTGTCAGTATGCTGTTTCTCTTTGAGGGAAGGTTTATTGTCGGATTGGCAGACGAAGGACTGCTGTGGTATGGCACATGGCGAAAAACGCTGGGAGAGATACCTTTTTTAGATTTTCAAGGCTACAGTCCCGGTCGGTATTATTGGGGGGCACTTTGGTATGACTCCTTCGGTCATAATCTACTTACCCTTCGTCTTTCAGAGTACAGTTTTGCAGCAATAGGTCTTTATTTGCTTTCCTCACTTGTCTACCGTGCAACTCACAGTTGGCGGATCGTTTTTTTTGGTATTCTCCTTTTTTTACTTTGGATAGTGCCTATCCATAAAACTTTTTCACAAACAATCAGTATCTGTCAAATATTGCTTTTATTCTGGATAATTGATGATAAGGATAAAAAAAAAGTTTTCTTTGCCGGTATTCTATCAGGTTTGATGCTTTTTTGGGGCAAGAACTATGCGTTATACTCACTTCTCTCAATTTTCATTTATTGTTTGGCCCTCGCAATCAGAGAGCGGAGTATGGCAACCTGCCTAAAGAATAGTCGATTATTCATTCCAGGCTATCTGATGGGTTTGCTTCCATTTCTTTGCATGTTGTTGTTTGTAGATGGATTTGCCTTGACCTTTTATGAGTGGATTGTCAAAGTCGTTGATCGGGGGCATACTAACCTGACAATTTCTCTGACTTCACTTTTGGACTTTGTACCAACTTCGGATAATTGGACCTTACTGTGGAGCAGTAAAATTGCTTTTCACCTCTGTTTACTCCTTTTTTTCTGTGTAAGTCTATACAGCATCTATTTAATCATTTGTTTTTTGTTTAAAAGAAAAGTAGATTCGCTACAACTCGCAGCAGCTATCACTCAACTTGTCTCTCTGCATGTGTTTTTGTCTCGTGCCGATGTCAGTCATTTGGCGCAATCCTCGATGCCTGTGTTACTGCTCTCTTTACTGATTATTACACAACTCTCATCCAAAGTGCTTCAGCTTGGTTTTTCGGTTCTCATTATTCAGATTTCATTTTTCACTCTTTTTTATAAGCACCCAGGAATTGTTAGGTTTGTTTGTCCTCTGCAGTTTGAAAATATCATCATCAATGAGGAGCCTTTGATAACAACCAAACAGCAAAAAAAGATGATTGAAGCGGTTATCTTAACCGTAACACAAACCGTTAAAGCGGGAGAGTCTGTCTGGTTTGCCCCGGATATCCCATTTTTTTATCCATTGCTTTCACTCAAGTCGCCCACTTATTATCTTTTCTATATTTTCCCAAGACACAAAGAATTTGAATCTGACCTCATAAAAGATCTTGAAAATAACAATGTGCAATGGATATTACTTGGAAATACGAAATTTGATGGTCGAGAAGAGATGATGTTTAAAAATACACATCAGATAGTTTATCGGTATGTACAGGAGAATTACCAACCAGTCAAACAGATTGGTCGTTATGTCTATTATAAGAAAAGAATTGCCTCGCCGGGCTACATGGTTAACGGTATATAATGAAAAAAGTAGCTCTCACGCAATCCTCATACATACCGTGGAAAGGGTATTTTGATCTCATCAATATGGTAGATGAGTTTATTCTCTTTGACAGTGTCCAGTATGTTAAAAAAAGCTGGAGAAATCGTAATTATATCAAGGGAGCCAATGGTCCTTTGCTCCTAAGTATTCCCGTCCTTGTGAAAGGAAAACTCAGCCAACGTGTCCGTGATGTTATTGCTCGTGATGATCAATGGCGAAAAAAACACTGGAAAGCCTTTGTTGTTAATTACTCAAAAAGTCAATATTTTAGTGAGTATAAAGATATCTTCGAAGCTCTTTATCTGAAACAAAATGTCTATGAACTGAGTACAATCAACTATCATTTTATTAAGACAATATGCGAACTTCTCGGCATTACAACCCAAATTAAATATGATACAGACTATAATTATTTCCATGAAAATGCGAATATCGATAAGATCATCGAATTGTTACAGTGTGCGCAAACCGAAATATTTATTAACGGACCAACCGCACAACAGTATATGACAAAAGAGATGTTTGCCGTGCACAATATTGATTTGCAATGGATGGATTATGATGGCTATCCAGAATATACCCAACTCCATCCTCCCTTTGAGCATCATGTCTCAATTTTGGATCTCCTGTTTAATGAAGGTCCAAACGCGAATAAATTTCTAAAGAGTTTTTAGTATGAAGATGCCCAAATATTCAGTGATTGTTCCGGTATACAATTCCTCTGCGACCTTGATTGCCATTTCTGAACGCATCAAAGCTTTTTTTGCTGAGAGACCTCAGGTAGATTATGAATTGATCTATGTTAACGATAGCCCGTTCTCCCGGACAACGTGTGAGACATTGGCAAAACTTGTAGAAGAGAATTCCCATGTGGTAGTCATTGAATTGATGAAAAACTTTGGACAGCAGGAGGCTACGTTATGCGGTATTGAGCATTCTTGTGGTGATTACATTATCACCATGGATGATGATTTACAGCATGCGCCTGAAGACATTGCTCTGCTCATGAATAAACAACATCATGATGTTGTGGTCGCCAAATACAAACAGAAAAAACATTCGCGCTTTAAATGTATTACCAGCAGTATTAAAGGTTACTTTGATTATCTCTTACTCGGAAAGCCTTATCAGCTCAAATTGACACCATTTCGCTTGATTAGTCGTCATGTTTCGCGACTGATGCTTGAGAGGAAAACTTCCTATCCTTTTATTCCGGCACTCTTTTTTTCCGTGACAGATGATGTTGTCAATGTGGAACTCGATCATTATGAACGCCAGGAAGGTAAAGGCAGTTATACTCTCTTTAAGTTGATTAAAATATTCAGTAATCTGCTGATAAACAACTCTTCATTTTTGTTGCGTCTTGTAGGTTATGTCGGAATCAGTAGCGCATTTTTCAGCTTCTTTTATGGCGCTTCAATTATTTTTAAAAAAGTTGTTTACGGACATACTGCATTAGGTTGGTCATCCATTATGGTGGCTGTTTTGTTTTTCGGTGGTACCATCTTGTTTGCACTGGGAGTAGTCGGTGAGTATCTTATCCGAATCATCGTTACTGCGGAACAACGTCCTACCTATTATGTCAGAAAAGTGGTTAAGCAGTAGTGGTTGCGGCCATACTTAAAGAAAAGTTTTCCCACCTTTTTCCTCAAAAACAGCTATTTTTTACAGGGAGCGGGACATCGGCTCTTTTTCTCTATTTGAAGGCTACTTCGATTTCCGGTAAACAGATCCTCTGTCCGTCAAATATTTGTTATAGTGTTGTCTTTGCTATCATGGAAAGTGGAAATGTCCCTCTTTTCTGTGATGTAGATCCTTATTCGGGAAATATTACATTAACCGATCTGCAACAGGTAATTGATCAACATCATGATATTGGGGCTGCTGTTTTGCCGTATATGTATGCAAATGCTATCGAGGATCTGCCGTTAATCGTTCAACATTGTAAAGAGAAAGGGATACGTGTTGTCGAGGACCTGGCTGCCGCGTTGGGGACAGAGTACAGAGAGTATCAACCCGGAACCTTGGGTGATGCCGCCATTTATAGTTTTGGGCGGAATAAACATATCGATCTAGGGAATGGAGGCTTGCTGGGAATTAATACGATGGGTGAATTTTCCATTGAAATTTTGAGGCCTTTTCATGAAAGAGCCTCTTTGGTGCAGCAACGTTTTGAGCGAGCATATAAAAAAGTACTTTACTCAACAAGTCACCTTGAACGACTTGAATCTCTGCAAGATTTGGCACGAAACTCCGCGTCATCATATATTGGAGGTTTTTTACCCGATACCGACTATGTAAAGTTGCTTGAAAAACGATTGCATGAGGCAATGTCTGAAAAAAAACGACGATGTGAGCTTGTATCATATATTGATGCGAATATTATCTTTGCTTCAAGGCTCATTCAACCCTATGCCTTTGCCGACGGCAGTAATATCTGGCGTTATAATCTCCTTGTAAGCGATAAGGGCTTCAAAGATAAGTTGATAAACAAGCTACTCGAGGCCAAGATGCCTGTAAGTATCTGGTACCCTCCCATCAACAAATTATTCAGTAAAGAATTCCCTCCCAAGGTGATAGAGTTTTCCAGAAAAATTGTTAATCTGGATTTTTCTAAAATGGATCGTACTGCAATTGCTACTTTTATTGCATTGGTAAACAGACAGGTTAGGGCAACGCATTGAATACACTTTTCCTTACCGGTATGTCACGGTCCGGGACGACACTTCTCGATAAGCTGTTGAGCTGTCATCGTGACGTACATATTCTGTCTCAGCCTTTTCCGTACTTATTTATTGATGCAGTAAAAAAATTTTTGCAGACACAAGGCATCGATAAATATTATGTGATGAATGATGAGATCAAAAGTCGCATCTATCAACCGGAGAAGTTTGAGCAATATCTTACGCATTACAGAGTTACTGCAGCTGAAATCAGAGATCGTTTTGCGGCCATGCAAAACTATTCAGGGCAATATGCTAAGCCTTCCCGGTGCTTGGAAAATTCCAATCGTGAAATATCATCATTTTATCAACTCTATCAAGAAGCTCTCTCCTTGTTTGATATGGATGACAGGTTGCAATATGTCGGTTCTAAAGAGACCGTTTGCGAAGCCTTTATTCCTTATTTTTGCCGTCGTGGGATCAAGACGATTTTGATCGTCAGGGATCCCCGTGATGTTCTGGCTTCCATGAATTACGCCATGGGCTCGAAATATGCGGGTACTAAGAAACCTGCACTATTTGTGTTGCGTACGTGGAGAAAGAGTTTTGAATACCTTTATCGCCTGAAAGAGGAAGGTGATTTCCTTTTTATATGTTATGAGGATCTGGTACGTGCAACTGATATTACATTGGAAAAAATAACTCAATTTCTGGGAATTACTCCTTTTGAGTTGAGGCGATTTGAGCATGATATAATCGATCAAAACGGGGAGAAATGGCAGGCCAACTCATCATTTTATGAACAGAAAAATGGCATTTCTGTCGATTCGATAAGTATTTATCGAACCCAATTGACAAGTCAGGAAATTGAGTATGTTGATGTCATTTGTGGCAAAGAGATGCGCTGGCTTGGCTATAAGCCAGGGGAGGTATCTGATCCCGGACGTGTCATCCGAAGCTATAGAGATTATGATGTCGCAACTTCGCATGAAGTGAGTGCGGATTACAGTAGTAAACCTGAGAATATTGAACATGAAGTCGCATGGTTGCATGCTAGGCTTTGAAATATAATAAGGATTTTAAATGGTAAGCGATTCACCTATGCCCGATGCGATTATGGCCGGTATGTCCAGAGCCGGTACGACTTTTATGTACCACTATCTTCAGAAGCACCCTGACATCTTTATACCGACTCGCAAGGAGGTTTGTTTCTTTGCCCACCATTTCGGTCGTGGTTTGGAATGGTATCATGACTTTTATAAAGAGAAAAAAAGAGAACAGAAGACACTGGATATCTGTGGTGTCTACTTTTCAACACCTGAGTCGCTGGAGAGAATTTACCAGTACAACCCAGACATCAAGATTGTTCTGAGCATTCGCAACCCCTTTGAATGGATATATTCCTATTACGAACAGTATTCGGGGACATTCGATGTTCCCCCATTTAAAGAGTTTCTCCAGGGATGCAGTGTCGAGCGTGAAGGGGAGACCCAACACATTGATTTTAGTAATCAGATTATCAGCAAAACCATCGGGAATTATCTGAAACTTTTCAAGGGCAATGTTCTTATTTACGATTTTTCTTACTTCGAAGAAGACCCGCTGGCCGTTCTAAATAAAATCGAAACCTTTCTGGGAGTTTCTAACTATTTCAATGAAACTAATTTTCAAAACCATAAAATCAATGCACGCGGCCGAAAAAGGGTATCCTGGTTCGCAAAATTGCTTCATGTCAAAGGCGTCGTCGATCTTATTTTAAAACTCTTTCCACGCAGATTGATTCTGGCAATTCGAGAAAAGCTGGAGCAAAATGCCGTGAAAAATCTTAATGTTAAGCAGGTGAAGGCAAAAGAGTATTCGTCAGAGGAGAAGGCTCTGGTCCAAGAGATTTTTCAAGCTGATCATGACTATATTAGGCAACTGTTTGAAGATGCGAGAATATTTGTTGTCTAACCTTAGTGTGTTGCTCAAGCTATTGGTGGGGATTTCCTTGACAGGAGTGCTGTTTTATTTTGTTGACTTGAAGCAAATGGTAATACAACTGCGTGTGCTGAACTGGCAGGCATTGATGCTCATTTTTCTCTCTTCTTTTTTGTTGCTGCTGATGCAGACATTACGGCTTCATCTTTTGATTAAACATTATATTCCCATGTATTTTAATACATTTCGATTAACATTGATCGGGCAATTTTTTAGTAACTTTCTTCCAGGAAGTGTTAGTGGCGATGTGTATAAAATATATTTTCTTAATAAAGAATGCGCATCGCTGACTTCAGCTGTCACCCTTGTCGCTATTGACAGAATAATTGGTTTTCTGCTTGTTTTGTTTTTTGGAGGAGTATACTTTTTTTGTTTTTCCTCCGGCCAGGTAGATATTGCTGTTGATATATCAAAAACTTTGAACTTTTTACTCTTATTCGTAGCTGTTATTTTGATTGGGTTGAGTATCTATAAAACTAGTGCACTTGTTCAATCTAAGTGGGATCGAATGATTGCTAATTTCAAGGTTGAGTGTAAAAAGTTTTGCTTTTCGGAATTCCTGTTTTTTTTAATTGTCGCTGTGGGGGCCTATTTTGTCCGTTTGCTGAAATTTTTTGTTCTCATCTGGGCTTTTGGGCAATCATTGCCAGTTGTGGATCTTATGTTGTTGGTGCTTATTATTCAACTGGTTGGAATGCTCCCTCTTTCTGTTGGTGGTTTGGGACTTGTCGAGGGATCGCTTGTTTTCGGCTTGAGCCTGTTTGCCATAGCACCTGATATTGGCCTGGCCATTGCTCTTGTCAATCGCTTCATCGTATGGCTTTTCTCCCTCTTGGGCGGGCTTTTTTGGCTGACAACAAAAAAGCAACAAAGGAGGGAGATTGTATGATCCCTTTTAATCAACCATCACGTACTGGTGATGAAGAAAAGTACGTGCTTGATGCCTTGCGGAGTCAACGAATTTCCGGAGAAGGGCAATATACGCAAAAATGCCATAAATGGTTTGAAGAACACCTGGGATGCTATAAAGCACTCTTGACGCCTTCATGTACCCACGCGCTGGAAATGGCTGCCATTCTGATAAATATACAGCCCGGTGATGAAGTGATTATGCCCAGTTACACATTCGTTTCAACTGCCAATGCCTTTGTGTTGCGTGGTGCAACTGTCGTTTTTGTGGATATTCGGCCCGATACGATGAATATGGATGAGAAGCTCATCGAATCGGCTATTACTGCAAAAACAAAAGCGATCGTACCTGTTCACTATGCCGGTGTTGCCTGTGAGATGGAGACGATTATGGCCATTGCCGAACAATATAATCTTTTTGTTATCGAAGATGCGGCGCAAGGGATGATGGCAACCTACAAGAAGAGGTCGTTGGGCACTATTGGTCATATGGGGGTGTATAGTTTTCATGAAACCAAGAACTATACCAGCGGCGGAGAAGGCGGATTGTTAATTGTTAACGATGAACAGTTTGTCGAGCGGGCTGAATTTATTCGAGAGAAAGGGACCGATAGGAATAAATTTTTCCGTGGAATGATTGATAAGTACAGTTGGGTCGACATTGGTAGCAGTTACTTGCCTAGTGAGTTGCAAGCTGCGTATCTATGGGCACAGCTGGAACATGCGGAACGAATTGATAACCAACGGCTTACGAGTTGGACTGCCTATTATGAGCAATTGCTTCCGTTGCAGCGAGAAGGGTATATTACACTGCCTACTATTCCAGATACTATCAAATACAACGGGCACATGTTCTATATCAAGGTTGCCACCGATCACCTGCAGCGAGAGCTTATTGCCTATCTCAAGGCCTATGATATTCAGGCTGTCTTTCATTACATCCCTTTGCACAGTAGTGTCGCTGGCAGAAAGCATGGACGGTTCAACGACCGAGATCAGTTTACAACTGTAGAGTCCAGGCGTCTGGTTCGTTTACCCATGTACTATAAAATCACTATTGAAGATATCCGAACCGTAACCAAAACGATCCACCGCTTTTTTGATAAATAGTTTTTTTGGTGAGTTAGCGGCATATTCTCTGCGTGGAAATTAATATGAATATTGTCTGTATAATACACATATATTCATGAATTTATTTTTCATGAATATATTGAAAACGTGATGATTCTAAAAAGACCACAATTAATAATAATATTATTATATTTTATTTTGTATGCTAGCTTAAATATGCATATGTATCATATTGATTTTACATCTGCAATTAAAGGTGTTGTGTTTGTTTTGTTATTGTGTGTTCTTGGTGGAAAAATTCTATTTAAGTTAGTTCCTGAAGATTTGGGTATATTCGCACTTTTAACTGCTGGATTTGTTTTAAGCATGAGTATGATATCTTTTGTTTCTTTTACCATGTTTCATTTTGTCCAGTATGGATTGAGTTACGAAACTATATTTTATAATTCTATGTTTTTTTTAATTTTACTTTCTTTGTTAATTCATCGAAAAGAAAGTAAAGAATATATTTTGTTCTTATTAAGAAAAGAAAAGAATGAATATTTGTTTACTATAGTATTTTTATTATTTTATTCTTTTGTATATGCTGTTGTTTATTACTATGGAAAAGCAAATGTACTCTCTAATTTGGAATTTGGGATAAATATCGGTGATTGGGCAAACCAAACGGATCTCTATGCTCATTTCTCAAGAAATATAGATCCTATTTTAATGGGATTGCCCTTGGCAAAGCTAAAGCATATGTTTAATCATTTCACTGGGTTGGGCTTTAGCTTTTGGAGTTTTGATAAACTTACATTAGCAACCTCCATTGTTGCGTTTAAAATGTTATTGCCATTTTTCATATTCACAATTCTTGTCTGGTTAAATCTTTTTTATAAATTCACTTTTGAAATCAACAATGCCTTTGTGTGGACTTTGTTAACACCCTTGTTTGCTCCAATTACTTTTAATATAATCAGTTATAATCCTTTTAATTCTAGGTTTGGTTTTCTTTCTTGGACTTCGTTGTACCATAGCGATACGCAATTATTGGTTGTAGCGCCTATTCTAATTGCATTATTCTTTTTGTTTCGGTCTCTTAAAAAAGATGATGCATCATCATTTACATTGTTTAGTGTGTTTTTGTTTATTTCTTTCTTTATAAAACCGTCTGGTTATACAGTTATTTTTCCCAGTGTATTATTGATATTATTAGTTTTTAGAAAATTTTATTCAAAAGGATATGTGCTAGGGGGGATAATTTTGATGATCCCTCCAATATATTGGAAGTTATATAGTAGCTCAATGGGAATAATTACAAATGCAAATATGATAAAATTTAAATTTTCTTTCTTGGAAACTAAAATAAAATCATTGCAGAAGTTATACGAATATGGAGAATTATCACTTTATATTTCAGTTCTAATAATCTTTCTTTCATCATTTTTGTTTGTAATTCCTGTTTTTGTTCATTTGTTAAAAAGAAAATCAATTGATATTGATTCTGTTAATTTATTTATTATTGTCCTGACCATAGTTGGAGTTGTGCCTGCAGTATTATTTAATAGTAATAATTCTAATATAGGTTGGTTGTCAGTAATTAGTATAATGGTTATACTCCCCGCTATAATTCGCTACGCGCAACTACAGTTTGAGCGAACATGGAAATATGTTTTTTATTTTATAATGTTTTTACATTGTTACAGTGGTTTTAAGTTTGGATGGTATTTCGTTAAGTTTTGTTGATTTTAGGTAGTGTGTTAAAAGGTTATATGTGAGTCGATTGCTCTCATTAGGTTCCTCGCTGTTTCGAGTGGGTGATGGTCTGACAAGAGACATGTCATTGCCTGGGTTTTGAATTGCAAAAAATCTGGGTCGTTGTTTGCTGTTGTCCTTTCTATTCACTTCTGTAGCTCAGCTGGAAAGATAACGAATCTGTTGTTTTTATGAGGCATTTATTTGATGGCTGAGATGATAGTACGACCATAATGCCAGGGGATAGAAAATGACGGTCTGAGGAGTTGGACAGAGGAGAAGCCTTGGCTGTTAACCCGTTGTGTAATATCTTTGCCGTAATCTCTAACGACGAGTACCGGTTGATGATCGCGGATCGGATCTCCATGATAGTGGGCTGGAAGGAGATATTCGATGTGCTGGTTGTGGTCAAGTTGTACTCTCTCGATAGTGGTAGCTGACGGGAAGAGCGGGACAGTGAAGAGGAATATTCCTCCCGGTCGCAAGACCCTCCTTATTTCGGCAAAGCCTGCCAGATCGTTGGGGACATGTTCAAATACCTCGGTGGAGGTGCAGATGTCAAAGCTGTTATCCGGAAATGTCAACTTCTGCACGTCCTGGCAGAGGATGCCGTTATGAGAGTCTCCCGGTGTCACTTCGTCGAAATATTCAGAACAGGTCAGTTTCCCGCAGTTTCTTTTGAGGAATGTAACCAGCGGTCCTCGGGATGAGAGTTCGTAGACCTCCTTTGTAGAGAGGTCAGGGACCAACTGGCGTATAACTGCTATTAGGGACATGGTAACGGCCGTTGCCCGACATGTCAGGCAGCGGACTGCAATTTCATTGTGATGAAGTCTGATTATGATACGTTTAGCGGCGCAGACAGGGCAGTAGCTATGGGTCATGGCAAATTCCCGCCATTTCACACTGCTGATAGCTCTGATAAGGGTATCTGACATCATTGCTTAATTTGTCTTGTTGAATTTTTCTTGAAATACTGGCTGGCTGGCCCTTAATTCATTGCCATGTTCCAGCTCCTCTTATATGATATCCTAAAATTTGGACAAGTTCTCTTTATTATTGGCAGTAGTTTCTATTCGGTTTTCTTTTTTTTCTCAAGGTGAAGCGTGTCTCCCCGGATTTCTGTTATAATCGTCAATTACAATGCCGGCATGGAGCTCTCCAAGTGCGTCCAATCTGTCGCTAAGACCGAAAGTGACCTGGAAATACTCGTTGTCGACAATGCTTCCCATGATGAAAGTGTCCAACAGCTTCAAGCTCTATATAATGGTGAGAAGAAGCTACTTATCTTGAATAATAAAAAGAACCTGGGGTTCGCAGTGGCCTGTAATCAGGGAAGCAGCGCTGCCACAGGAGAATTCTTGCTCTATCTTAATCCGGATTGTATTGTTGAACCAACGACAATTCCTGCTCTGCTGCAATGTCTGCAGAATGATTCACAGGTGGGAATGGCTGGTGGCTTGATTTTGAATCATGATGGATCTGAACAAAGGGGATGTCGAAGAGCCATACCGACCCCATGGAAATCATTGGTTAATTCTTTTGGTTTGAAACATCTGGCTTGCTTAAATCGAAAGCTTTTTTCTGATTTTCGACTTGACCAGGAGGCGCTTCCAGAACAAGCGTTGGAAGTCGATGCCATTTCCGGAGCCTGTATGCTTGTCAGCAGAGAGGCTCTTGCACATGTCGGCCCCATGGACGAAGGATATTTCCTGCACTGTGAAGATTTAGACTGGTGTATGCAGTTCAGGCGGCGGGGGTGGAAAATTATGTTTGTTCCTCGGGCCAGACTGTTTCACAGTAAGGGCAGTTGCTCTGCCTCTCGCCCGGTTTTTGTTGAATGGTCCAAACACAAGGGGATGGTTCGCTTTTACAGGAAATTTTTTATCGATCAGTATTCGAGGCCGATGCTGTGGCTGGTCTGTTTCGGAATATGGTTGCGCTTTGGCCTTTTTCTTGCGGAGCATTTTCTGCGAAAGCTATTTGGGATGGGGCAAAAAAGGTGATTGAAAAGAGAGTCGGCCTGATAGGCGCTGCCAGTTTTGTTGGGGAACGGTTACGTCTTCTCCTTGAAAAGGAGGGGTATCGGATCACAGCTTTTTCAAGACGAGGCGGCAGTAATATGGTATCTCTCCTTACTCCCGCTGTAGAGCCTCTTGAGCAAATCGAAAACTGGATTTGCCTGGCCCCCATATGGACATTGCCGGAAAACTTTCATCTTCTTGAAAAACATGGGGCAAAACGGCTTGTGGCTTTAAGCTCTACCAGTCGTTTCAGTAAAAAAAACTCTCCTTCATTATCTGACCGAGAATTGGCCTCTCAATTAATAAGAGGCGAGGAACAGGTATTGGATTGGGCTCACTCAGCAGAGTGTCTTCTCGTTATTCTCCAGCCTACCTTGATTTATGGACTGGGAAAGGATAGAAACGTGACTGAGATTGCGAGATTTGTCCAGCGCTTTGGTTTTTTTCCACTTTTTGGGCAGGGAAGAGGGCTGCGTCAACCTGTTCATGTCGATGATGTCGCTGCTGCCTGTTGTTCTGCCTTGCAGATGTCCTCTGGAAAAAAAAACTGCTATATCCTTTCCGGACAGGAAGTGTTGTCATACCGTACCATGGTGGAACGTATTTTTGTGGCTCTTGGTCGCAAACCGTTGTTCCTTCGTTGTCCGCTTTGGCTTTTTGACCTGGCGGTGCGTTTAGCCAACCTGCTGCCGTCGTTCAAAGGGCTGACTACAGAGATGGCGGTGAGAATGGATAAAGATCAGAACTTTGATAACACAGAAGCGAAAGCTGATCTCGGGTTCAGGCCCAGACCCTTTCACCCACTCCATTCCGATTGTACGGATAGATCTTAAAAACTATCCCTGAAATAACTCTATGCCACTGGATTTTTTGTTTTTGTTGCTTTTTTCATTTTTTGTTAGCTGTGTGGGGACCTGGGGAATTAGAAAACTTGCTCTCCGGTACAGTCTGCTTGATGTGCCTAACCAGCGAAGTTCGCACAGTCTGCCCATACCACACGGGGGCGGGGTTGCCCTGCTGTTCAGCTTTTATCTGGCTGGAGGGTACCTCGTTTTCACCAGTACAATCAATATTCCTCATGTCCTCGGGTTGAGCGGGTGCGGGGTTGGTATCGCCATGGTCGGTCTTTTGGACGATTTTTTTCAGCTCTCTGCGGCCAAACGTTTCATTGTCCATTTTTGTTGTGCTTTTTTGGCGGTCAACTTTTTCATATCGAATGACGCATTGTTCTTACCAGGAGGCTACGGAGTTCCTCTCCTTCTTGTTCGGCTCTTTCTCGTTGTTGGGCTGGTGTGGCTTTTGAACCTCTTTAATTTCATGGATGGAATTGACGGGCTTGCCGGTGCAGAGGCGATATCTGTAGCTTTGGGGGCAGGAGTCCTTCTCTTCTGCAGTGGGGAAAATGGAAATTATTTGTATCTACTCATGGTCCTGGCTGCCTCTGCCCTCGGATTCCTCATATGGAATTGGCCTCCAGCCAAGATATTCATGGGAGATGCCTGCAGCGGTTTTCTCGGTTTTTGTTTTGGCATACTTTGTCTCCTTACCACATCATCCACCGGGATGACTCTCTGGGCCTGGTTACTTCTTTTTGGTGCTTTTGTCGTAGATTCTACTGTTACGCTGATGGTGCGTGTCTGGCGAGGTGAAAAATTTTATCAGGCGCACAGGAGTCATGCCTATCAGATCCTGGCCAGAAGGATGAGGTCGCATCTCAAGGTGACCCTCTGTTATATCGGAGTAAACTGGCTGTTTCTTTTTCCTCTGGCCTGTTTCTCAGTATATAGACCCGAGTATGGTCTGTTCTTGGTCATTTTTTCATACTCACTTTTGACTATTCTTTGTATGGTCGTCGGAGCCGGGACGACGAACGACTGATATTGAAAGAAAAAGTCGTTTCTAAGTAACCACTGATAAAGAATAATGTGGCTGGTGGGAAAGACCATACGCTTTTTGCCTAGACATATTTAAAGAGTATTATCTTCGATATGACCAAAAAATTTCTTAAATCGTTTTTATTAAACAAGTGGTCTGCTATGATTCACGATCTTTTGTGGATCCCTTTGGCACTTGTGCTGTCTTACTGGCTACGATTTAACTTGGAATCTATACCCAGTCAATTTCTCAATTCGTTGCTGCTGCTTGTTGTTATCGCCGTTCCTCTTCAGGGGATCCTTTTCTGGCATCTTGGTCTCTACAGGGGGTTGTGGCGGTTTGCATCTATTCCTGATCTTGTCCGGATTATCAAGGCCTCATGTGTGGGGACCCTTCTTCTTGTCGGTAGCTGTGCTATTACCACCAGACTGGTGTGGGTACCGCGGTCCATTTTCTTTCTCTACCCACTTCTACTGACTACCGGTCTTTCTTTGTCCAGGATTTCTTACAGATGGTATAAAGATCATCACTTTACCCTTCGGGCCAGGACCGGGGTGCGTACTTTGATTGTCGGGGCTGGGCGGGCAGGAGAAATGCTTGCACGAGACTTGCAATATCGGGAGGAATATCAACCTGTTGCCTTTGTAGATGACAATGAGAAACTGCATAACAGGGAAATTCATGGACTTCCGGTAGTTGGAAGTATTGAAAACCTGGAGGAAATTGCGCGTGGCCTGGACGGAGAACTGATTTTAATTGCCATTCCCTCTGCTGACAAGGCGCTTCTGCAGAAGATCGTTTCGCAATGTAATCGCGTTGAAATTCCTTATAAGACCTTGCCCTCGGTTTTCGAGATAGAAGAAGGACAGGTCAGTGTTGAAAAACTTCGGCCTGTCACGGTGGAAGATCTTTTAGGCAGAGAAGTGATAGAGATGAATTACACTGCCATTGCGGCCTATCTTGCCGGGAAGGTTGTGTTGGTAACAGGTGGTGGAGGATCGATCGGCTCTGAACTGTGTCGGCAGATTGCCGCTTTAGGACCGGTGCGACTCATCATTTTCGAAAACAGTGAGTTTAATCTCTATTCCATCGAACAGGAACTTCTTAATGATTTTCCGGAAATACCGATTGAAGTTATACTGGGTGATATAAAAGATACAGACCGGGTTGCCTGGGTATTCAGTAGTTTTTCTCCTCATGTCGTCTTTCATGCAGCCGCATATAAACATGTCCCCATGCTTGAATCTAATCCGGCTGAAGCGGTTCGTAATAATGTTATGGGGACCAAGGTGGTCGCTGATGCTGCACACCGTTTTCATGCCGAACGGTTTGTGCTGATTTCAACGGATAAGGCGGTGAACCCAACCAATATTATGGGGACCACTAAGCGAATCGGGGAGCTGTACTGCCAGAATTTTGATCAGTTTTCCAAGACACGATTTGTCACTACCCGTTTTGGCAATGTTCTCGGATCTGCTGGTTCGGTAGTACCCCTTTTTAAAAAGCAGATTGAAAACGGTGGCCCAGTGACTGTTACTCACCCGGAAATAACACGATTTTTTATGACCATCCCTGAGTCCGTCAGTCTTATCCTTCAGGCAGGTTCCATGGGCAAGGGGGGGGAAATTTTTGTTCTGGATATGGGAGAACCTGTCCTGATTGATGACCTGGCAAAACAGATGATTCAGCTTTCGGGGCTGAAGGTCGGAGAGGATATACGAATCGTTTATATAGGCCTACGGCCCGGCGAGAAACTATTTGAAGAACTTTTGCATGAAAGCGAGGCCCTGCAGGATACCAGTCATGGTAAATTGTTTCTCGCTCGCAGTCGTCAGGTAGAGTGGCAGGTTTTGACACAACAGTTGGAACACCTCTATAAGGCAGCGGTTTCGAGAAATGTTCAAGAGATGACGGATATCATGCATGAGATTGTTCCAGAGTTTCGTCAATAAGGCGAATAGAGGAAGATCAGGTTATTAACTGAGGAGCAGACACGGCTCCTGCCGTGAAAGAGGGTTGCTGACAGTTGGGGCGTTGAAATAGATCAGGGATGATTCTGTCACAGATAAATTCGCTCCTACAGTTGTGTTTCCCAGTATACCGAAAAATAGGGAGACAGATCTCCTTTCTTGCCAACCTGTTTTGATTCCGCTATGGTATTCTGTCTTGTCCATGTCTATGGTACACAATTCATTTGAAAAAATAAGCCATCTTGCAACGGATGAGTTGTAGAATATGGCATTTTGTTAACGAGAGTTTGTATGATTCATTCAGCGATGCGATTTTTTCGTCTATTGATTGGACAGAGGCAATTGATTCTGTCCATGGCCAAGAGGGAGGTAAGGAGTCGTCATATCGGTTCGTTACTCGGCTTTGTCTGGACATTTATCCAGCCGTTGGTCATGATAACGGTGTTCTGGTTTGTTTTCAGTGTCGGGTTTCGCTCAAAACCGATGGGCGACGTACCCTTTATTGTCTGGTTGACTGCAGGCATGGCACCGTGGTTTGCTTTTTCTGATATTGTCTTGGGATCCACTGGTGTTATCATTGGGAATGCCAATCTTATCAAAAAAACATTGTTTCACTCCCAGATTCTGCCTGTGGTGAAAATTGTCTCTACCACAGTAAGCCATGCTGTCTTTCTTCTGTTACTTATCGGACTCATTCTTTTTCAAGGGTTGCCATTTTCCTTTTGGTTTTTTCAATTATTTTACTATTTTTTCGCAATGTGCGTTTTGGCACTGGGGATTAGCTGGATAGCCTCATCTGTTAATGTATTTGTCAGGGACGTCGGGCAGATCATGAAGGTCATCATTCAGGTGGGGTTCTGGGCAACACCTATTTTCTGGAACATTGGTATGATGCCTGAGCGTGTTCGGTTTTATCTGAAATTGAACCCCATGTACTATATTATCCAGGGATATAGGGAGTCCTTTATCACTTTTGTACCCTTTTGGCATCATCCTTTGTTGACTGTTTATTTCTGGAGCCTGGCACTGACCTTTTTGGTCCTCGGGGCTCTTGTGTTTCAGAAACTGAAACCTCAGTTTGCTGATGTTTTATAAGGAAAGTTTAGGTCCTGAAGAGAAATCGTAATAGCTAGAGTATGTATGAAACTGGATAGTAGAATTTATGTGGCAGGACACAGGGGGCTTGTTGGCTCGGCCATTATTCATGTCCTTGAGAAAAACGGATACACCAATCTTGTGCTGCGATCTCATAGAGAACTTGAGTTGACGGAACAGGATGCTGTTCGCTCCTTTTTTGAAACGGAAAAGCCGGAGTATGTCTTTATGGCAGCCGCCAAAGTTGGTGGGATTGGGGCTAATAGTGCTTATCCGGCTGAATTTATATATGATAATCTGGCGGTCCAACAAAACGTTATTCATCAGGCATGGAGAACAGGTGTTAAGCGTCTCCTTTTTCTCGGTTCTTCCTGTATTTATCCACGAGATTGTCAACAGCCGATGAAGGAAGAGTATCTCCTTACCGGTCCTCTGGAAATAACAAATCGATCTTATGCTGTTGCCAAGATAGCAGGTATTGAAATGTGCAGTGCGTATAATAAACAATATGGGACGCGATATCTATCTGTAATGCCAACTAATTTGTTTGGTCCAAGAGATAATTACGACCTGGAAAATTCTCATGTCCTGCCAGCCCTGATTCGTAAAATGCATGAAGCGAAAATGCAGAAGGCCATGAAAGCAGTTGTTTGGGGGAGCGGGGCTCCTCGCAGGGAATTTCTGTATAGTGAAGATATGGCAGAAGCCTGTGTTTTTTTAATGAAGTTACCTGAAGATAAGTTTTCTGCATTACTCAACTCTTCTCCTGTAACGGCAAACAATTCTCCTCCTCTTGTAAATATTGGTTGTGGAGAGGATATTACGATAAAAGAACTGGCAAATATGGTTCGGCAGATAATTGGATTTACCGGTGAAATCGAGTGGGATTTGACAAGACCGGATGGTACTCCCAGGAAATTGATGGATGTAGAAAAAATATTTTCATTAGGATGGCGTCCTCGAATATCTCTTATTGATGGCATTAAGAAAGCATACGCCGATTTCTTGAGGAATTATCCTGAAATCATCTGACCCTACTAACGAATGAAAAGCTTTCGAGAAACGCAGACAGAGACAAACACAGGATGGGGGAGAAGTGTCTGGTTTGTCGGGATAGTTTTTTTGCTTTTAAATTGCTCAGCTAGATTGGGAGTTCTTTTTACCGGTAGTTCCTTTCTGATCCAGGTCCTTGGCCTGTCTGGAATTGTACTGTGTTTGTTACCATTGTTTAAACCTTCATGGTTAAAAGCCAGCATTTTTTGTTTTGCCCTGACTTTTCCATTGTATGGCTCTTTTTCATACAGCACGCATGCCTTTCTGTTTGAGTTGTATTTGAACTTTTTAGCTTTAACACTTTCCGTAACAGTATATAAAGCCGGTTCTTTCTCACGCGGTAGTGGATTGTTGCAGTGTATTCTTTTCCTGTATGGCATTTTGTCTTGTGCTTCGCTTTTGCTGTTACCGATTCAACAGATGGCCTGGCAATTACTTCTTTGGGACTGGAATATCTTTTGGAATGCTGTGTTTTTTGCAACACCAGAATTATCGCTCTATTCTGTTGCGGCATTGAACAGGCTTGTCCTTTATATTCTCTGTGCAATCTTGCTTTCCAGCTGCCAAGAAGCAAAGGAACTGTATCGTGCTTTTTTTGTAGGTTTACTTGTGGCTGCCTTTTGGGCTTCTGTAATAGGTATTCTGGATTATTATAAGTTTATTGATTTGCGCAGGTTTCGTGATGTCTTTGATGATGGGCTTCGCCTGCAGTCAGTATTTGCAAATCCGGGTTGGTTTGCAGAGTATCTGGCAGTCATCATTCCTTATATCTTGCTTGGATTTCTCAGTTCAGAGTTACAGAAAACAAACAAAATTTGTTTATTTGGGATCCTTATTGTCTGTGAAATCGCAATCATTTTGACCTACTCCCGTACTGGTTGGATTATTTATCCGTTTGTCCTTATTGTCTGCTGGTTTTTCTTTTATGTTGCTACCCGGACAGACAGTGGCCGGTGTACTTGGAAGCAAGTTGGCAAGGTTTCTCTACAGGTCGTTATCTCAGTTCCCTTGACTATCTGTGTGAGCTATTTTTTGATCTTTCATGTTTTTGATTTATTGAATTCTTCAGCATGTAAGGACAGCAACAAATTTGAACAGCGGATCAGCCAAATGAAAAACCCGGCTGCCAGGAAGGTCATTTGGGAAGAAAGTTTAGAGATGGTGAAAGAGAAACCCCTGTTTGGGTATGGCTATGAGAGTTTCAAGCTGCATAACACTATTTTAAAAAAGGTAACAAAAGAATGGGATACCCCGCATAATTTGTATTTGCAACTGCTTGTCAGTGGTGGTATCGCAGGTTTGATCCTTTGGGGTATTCTGATTTTTGCTACTCTTTACCTTCTCGTTGCTGATCTTATAAAAAATAAGACATATTTTAATATAGCGGTTATTTTATCCATAGTGGCATTTCATTTGTATGGACTTGCTCAGGCGATGCAATATATTCCCATGATATGGTTTTTGATATTCGTCAATATCGGATATGCAATGACCATAAATGGGAATGTGTTGCCTGACTGGTTTCGGAGAAAAGAGACTGCTTTTACCGGGATGTTAATACTGGTGGTTCTCATAGGTGTTATTTCCTATGCCTCTGATTTTGAGTCAAGGAAGCTTGCTGCGAAAGGAAATATGAAGATCTACTCGGCGGATCAGGAACAAAACAACTATTTAGGTTTTTATCCGAGTGAACGATGGAAAGAGCAGGGGATTTATCGGTGGACAGGTTCTTCCGCGATTATCAAACTTCCCCGCTCTGAATTGTTTGAGTTGACTTTCGTCTGTGGCGCACCTGATTTAGAAAACAATCCCCTTGTCTTGTCCGTTTATGAGGGGCCTAGGCAAATTGATGAGGTTACCTTTTTTCAGCAAGAATCTATAACAAAAAAATATTTTATTTCCCAGGCCAGGTCTGTGGATAAAAAATTGTATTTTCAAGTTTCCAGAACATGGAACCTGAAAAAACTCGGTGTTGCCAATGATACAAGAAATCTTGGAGTAGCGATTAGTGAGATTAAAGTTATTGAGGAAATGCCGATTGATGGGGTTGGCTTTTATCATTGGGAAATGTGGCAGGGGAGCCCTTTGCCAGAAAAAAATGACGATTCTTTTCAATACAGATGGACTGGACGGGAAGCCGTTTTTAATCCTCAACAGTTAGATAGGGATAAGAGTTTATATTTCCGTGCAGGACAACCTGGATTACCGGATAAGCCCCTGTTTGTTCAAATATGGCAAAAAAAGAAAGTTATAAAGAGCTTGCAACTTGCAGATACGGAATGGCATCGTATTAGCTTACAAAATGTAAGTAATCTGTCTGAACCTTGTGTAATAACGGTTGCCAGAACTTGGGTTGCCAAAAAAACAGGAGTTGGTGAAGATAAACGTACTCTCGGTGTCGCTGTTGCAGGTTTAGCCAGGGGAGATATAGTAAGATAAGAAGGATGTAAAAAAAACCAGACCTGATTTTTAGTGTCTTTGACCAGGGATGTGGTAAAGACGTTGACCTCAGCATAGCTTTCCTTTAAACTCACTAGTTTGTTTTTCGGTGTCTCTATAACATAACGTTTATTCAATTTTGGCATGATTGCTGTTGTGGCAGTCGTAACCAGGAGAATTTTTAATGAAAAAAGCATTAATAACAGGTGTTACCGGGCAGGATGGAGCATATCTTGCGGAATTTTTGTTAAATAAAGGATACGAGGTACACGGTGTTAAACGTCGTACTTCTCTTTTTAACACCGATAGAATTGACCATCTCTATCAAGGGCCACATGCAGAACGACGAAGGTTTATTCTGCACCACGGAGATATGACAGATTCAAGCAGTTTGATCCATATCCTCCAGGAAGTTCAGCCCGATGAGGTGTATAACCTGGCTGCTCAGTCTCATGTTGCCGTCTCTTTTGAGGAACCTGAGTACACGGCCAATTCCGATGCCCTTGGGGCCTTGAGGATACTGGAGGCGATCCGGACCATTGGTCTTGGTGAAAAAACAAGATACTATCAGGCATCTACCTCTGAGTTGTTTGGAAAGGTTCAGGAGACTCCTCAGACTGAGAAGACCCCTTTCTATCCCCGTTCCCCTTATGCCGTGGCTAAGCTCTATGCCTATTGGATTACGGTTAATTATCGAGAGGCATACGGCATTTATGCCTGTAATGGAATTCTCTTTAATCACGAATCTCCTGTTCGTGGGGAAACCTTTGTCACCAGGAAAATCACCCGGGCATTGAGCCGGATCGTGCTTGGTCTGAAAAAATGTGTCCATCTTGGAAATCTTGACGCCAAGCGTGACTGGGGCCATGCAAAAGACTATGTGGAAATGCAATGGTTGATGCTTCAGCAGGAAAAACCGGAAGATTTTGTCATTGCTACCGGGAAGCAGTATTCTGTTCGTGATTTTGTCGATGCTGCAGCCGCAGAACTGGGTATCCACCTCAAGTGGCAGGGAAGCGGGACAGAGGAACAAGGTATTGTTGACCACGTTGAGAGTTCAGCAGACAACGCGTTTGATGCCAGCGCTCATGTAAAGCCAGGTGATATTGTTGTTCGGGTTGATCCTCGCTATTTCCGTCCAACAGAGGTGGAAACCTTGCTCGGAGATGCCACAATGGCCAAGGAGAAACTGGGATGGGTACCGAAAATCAGTTTTAACGAGTTGGTTTCCGAGATGATACAGCATGATATGCAAGAGGCGCGCAGGGACGAGCTTTGTCAGAATGAAGGCTTCCGGATCAATTCCTACTATGAATAAAAAAGCGCTTATTTTAGGGGTCTCTGGTCAGGACGGGGCCTATCTGGCCAAATTACTGCTGAACAAGGGCTATCGGGTAGTAGGGTCATCGCGTGATGCCCAGATGTCTTCCTTTGTGAACCTTGACCGCCTTGGCATAAAAAAAGAGGTCCAGGTCGAGTCAGTATCTTCCAATGATTTCCGCAGCGTACTGCAGGTACTGAAAAAAGTAGAGCCGGATGAGATTTATAACCTGGCTGGCCAGAGTTCTGTGGGGCTATCATTTAGTCAGCCCATGGAGACCTTTGAGAGTATCAGCATAGGGACACTTAATCTGTTGGAGGCTATCCGCATTATGGACATGCCTGTGCGCTTCTACAATGCCTGTTCCAGTGAATGCTTTGGCAACACCGATGGGAAACGTGCAAACGAGGAAACCCCCTTTCGGCCGCGCAGTCCATATGCGGTTGCAAAAGCAGCTGCTTTTTGGCAGATAGCCAACTATCGTGAGGCCTATGGCCTTTTTGCCTGTTCCGGACTGTTGTTTAATCATGAGTCACCACTCCGTCCGGAGCGGTTTGTTACTCAAAAAATAGTCCAGGAAGCCTGCCGGATCAAGGCTGGCCTGCAGGAGAAGATGAAGCTTGGCAATATTTCGGTTAAGCGTGACTGGGGATGGGCTCCTGAGTATGTAGAAGCCATGTGGCTGATGCTGCAGCAGAAAGAGGCCAGCGATTTTATTGTTGCCACTGGACAAACCCACAGTCTGGAAGAAATGGTTGAAACCATTTTTTCTTCTTTGGGACTCAATTGGCAGGAGCATGTTGAATTGAACCCGGACCTGCTGCGGCCAACCGATATAAAGATTTCTCTTGCTGATCCTGGCAAGGCGGAAAGGGAGCTGGGCTGGAAGGCCAGGTATGGAATGAAAGAAGTGGCAAGGATGATGGTGGAAGAATGCCTGAAGAGTGTGTCAACATGAACATGAAGTACTCTTGCGGAGTTGTCTTTTCTGTAACCTCCCGCATTCAATACTTGTCCTTATAAAAATGGGTGATTTTAAGGGTAGGCTTATTGCCCTGTACCACTATAGAGGATTTGTGCTCAGTATGGTGGCAAGGGAATTCCGCAGCCGTTATATGGGGTCGCTCCTTGGCAGTATCTGGTCCATTCTGAATCCTCTGGCCATGATTTTTATCTATACGGTGATTTTTTCACGGGTCATGCGGGCAAAACTGCCTGGGATTGATGATTCAATGGCCTATGGTCTTTTTGTTTGCGCGGGCCTGTTGCCCTGGATGTTTTTTGTTGAACTCCTAAGCCGTTTCCCTAATATCTTTATTGAACAGGCGGCGCTTCTCAAAAAAGTCAGTTTTCCCAGAATAACATTGCCTGTTATCGTTCTTTGTTCGGCGACGATTAATTTTTTGATAGTCTTCAGTCTCTTTCTCCTTTTCCTCTTGGTTACAGGCCGCTTTCCAGGTTGGGTGGTGTTGGGCTATATCCCACTGCTTGTTATCCAGCAGATGTTTGTAGTGGGCTTTGGCGTGATGCTTGGAAGCATAAATGTTTTTTTCCGTGATGTCGGCCAATTTATTAATGTTATTATTCAGTTTTGGTTCTGGTTCACTCCCATTGTCTATGCTCTCACCATGGTGCCTGAAGAGGCTCAACGAATTCTTCCTTTAAATCCAATGACCTCCTTTGTCTTGGCCTATCAAAAGATTATTCTGTATGGCACATGGCCTGATTTAATGCATTTTAAACTGCATTTTTTAGGGGCTTTCATTGCTTTGGTTGGCGGTTTTTTTGTGTTCCACCGGCTGGCAGATGAAATGGTGGATGAATTGTGAGCGGTCGTATCGTTGTCAACAACATGGGGAAAAAATATAAACGCTATCCGAACCGCTGGACTCGTCTTGGTGAGTGGTTTAGTTTCGGGAAATACCAGGGACATAAGGCTACCTGGGTTCTGCGCAATCTCAGTTTTGAAGTAAACGATGGTGAATCCCTTGGCATCATCGGAGTCAATGGCGCCGGCAAATCAACATTGCTGAAACTCTTGACCAGAACTTCGGCACCCAGCGAAGGAAGCGTAGAGATATCGGGCCGTGTGTCGGCCTTGCTTGAACTGGGGATGGGCTTTCATCAGGATTTTACCGGTCGTGTCAACGCCTTGATGACCTGTCAGATGATGGGTTACAGCAGCGAAGAGGCGCATGGCCTTATCGAAGAGATACGGGAGTTCTCAGAGCTTGGCGACTACCTGGATCAACCAGTGAGGGTCTATTCTACCGGTATGCAGGTTCGATTGGCCTTCAGTGCAGCCACCGTCACCCGCCCTGAAATTCTGATAGTGGACGAGGCCTTATCTGTTGGTGATGCCTATTTCCAGCATAAATGTATACGTCGTATTCGTGAATACCGTGAGCAGGGAACCACTCTGCTCTTTGTCTCGCACGATCCGGGAGCAGTGAAATCTCTCTGTAATCGGGCAATTCTTCTGGATGGCGGAGCCATTATAAAAGACGGTGCGCCGGATAGTGTGCTCGATTACTATAATTCGGTGATCGCACGAAAAAAGAATGACGAAGAAATTCATCAGGTAGAAGGTAAAGAAGGACGCATATCGACCCGCTCCGGAAACGGCAATGCCAGAATAGCGGATGTGGATATCACAAGGGCTGGCGGCCAGTCGGTCCGTTCTTTTCTTGTCGGAGAACAGGTGAAGTTATGCTGTCATGCAGAATTTTATAAAAATATGGACAATCCTACAGTTGGCATTCTCCTGCGTGACCGGATGGGTAATGACGTGTACGGGACGAATACCAGTCACCTTGGTGAAAGTGATCTGTCAGTGGTTAAGGGTGATTGCCTTGAGGTCACCTTTACCCTTGCTTTAAATATAGGCCCTGGCAATTACTCGGTCTGTGTGGCCATCCATGCTGGTGATTCTCACCTGGTTGAAAATTGCGACTGGTGGGATCAGTGCCTCGTCTTTCAGGTCATTGCCGGAGATGAGAGCTCGTTTGTCGGAGTGGCTGCTTTGCCAGCCGAGGTAGTAGTCACCAAGAATCGTTTGCATTAATAATGAAGACTGTTCAGCATCAGAGAAGATGCCGATATTCTGTCAAAGTCTGAGAGGACCTGTTCATGCTGGAAAGCAAAAATCCCGAGATTGATTTAACTCAGCTGCTTGAAAAAATTGGATTGGAATTAAAACTGCAGCAAAAGAGAGCTGCAGGAGGGCCTGAGCCTGCGGTTTCTGAAGAACTTGAAATCAACGACCCCTATTCTTGGGGGCAGTTGAGCTCGACTTTGAATATTGCCGAACAAAATGTCAATGCCGGAGCCGAGGTTACTACCATGCTCCATTATCGCGGCATTGTCCGGAAATTTGCGAAGTTGCTTGGTAAGATAACCATTTTTCTTGGCCGGGTAATTACCATTCCCCAAAGAAATTTCAACAGTTCCATCCTCCACAGCCAACGCATTACTCTAGATGGTATTCGGGATATGAATCGCAATACAGCCCTTTTGGACAGGCGTATGCGGCAGATAGAAGGACAGCTTAAAGAAAAGTCAGCACTTATCGATTATCTGAAGACCGGTCTTGTTACTCAGGAAAGACGTGTCTCTATCCTGCTGGAAGAGTTGCGGCGGCAGCTAACGGCTGGAGAAGGCAAGGAAGATTTCGCAGTGAATCTTGCTGTGCCGGATATCCTGGACCCTCTTTATCTGGCCTTTGAAAATCAATTCCGTGGTACTCGCGAAGAGATCCGAGAGAGACTTCTGGAGTATGTGCCGCTCATTCGTGGAGCCAGCGCAGGTTCAGCCGACCGTGAAATCCTTGATATCGGTTGTGGCCGGGGCGAGTGGCTTGAGATTTTGAAAGATGAAGGTCTTGCAGCAAGAGGCCTGGATCTCAATCATGTACTGGTGCAGGAGTGTCGTGAAAAGGGCTTTGAGGTGGTGGAGAAGGATGCCCTGAGCCACCTTCGCTCTCTGCCGGATAACAGCCTTGGGGCAATCACCGCGTTTCATGTGATCGAACACCTTGGTTTTGATGATAGAATAGCCCTGTTTGATGAGAGTGTACGGGTTTTGAAACCCGGTGGGGTAGCTTTTTTTGAAACGCCTAATCCCAGGAATCTCCTGGTGGGCGGCTGCAATTTCTGGGCTGATCCCACCCATCTCCGTCCTCTTTACCCTGAAACGCAGCAGTTTCTTATGGAATATCGCGGCTTCTGTAAAGTTGATCTTCTTTTCCTCCATCCCCATGAAGGAGAGCAGCGTCTTCCTGAGGAAGAGGCACCGCAACTGGCTTCACGTCTGAATGAGGTCTTCTCCTGTGCCAGGGATTACACCGTTGTTGGATATAAGGTATGAAACCGGTTGCCTTTGTTATTCCCTGGTTTGGTGAGAACCTCAAAGGCGGTGCTGAACAGCTTGCCTGGCAGGTCTCCAACCGCCTGGCAAAGCGGGGGTATTCAGTTGAGGTCCTTACAACCTGCTGCGCTTCCTTTCTTGATGACTGGTCCACCAATCATTTGCCTGCCGGTGTTGAACATCTCGATGGGCTTGTTGTGCGCAGGTTCAAGGTTGATAAACGAAATGGTGAACTGTTCAATCAGGCCAACACCTATGGTCTGTCAATTTCGCCAGAAGATTTGCGGCCAGGGATCAATCCCTTTACCTTTGGTACAGGAGAGTTGTTTGTTGCCGAAAATATCAACTCTTCGGCCCTGGAACGCTATCTGAAGTGGAATAAAAAAAAGTATCATGCCTTTGTCTTTTTACCCTATCTCTACGGGGTGATTCTCAATGGTCTGCCACTGGTAGCCAAACAATCCTGGCTGCAGCCCTGCCTTCATGATGAGGTCTATGCGTATCTGCCTGATGTTGAAAATGCTATGCGGCAGTGTCGGGGGATTCTCTATAACTCCCTGGGGGAGGAGCGTCTGGCCTCTCATTTGTTTGGGCCGGGGATTGTGCGGAAAGGAGAGGTCGTCGGAGTCGGAGTTGAAAGTTTTGATCTGACCCACAGCGAGTTGCCTAAACAGGTGGCCGGACATCAGCTGGAACAGGAAAAATATGTATTATGCCTGGGGCGGCGCGATAAAACCAAAAATACTGTCATGCTTGTTGAGGCGTTCCGGAAATATCGGAAGAGATATCCGGAAAGTTCCTTACAGCTCATCATTGCCGGTCCAGGAGACGGGCCGTTTGGTGTGGCTGTAAAGGGCGTTCATGACCTGGGGCTAGTTTCGGAACTGGATAAAGAGTCACTTCTCTCTAACTGTACGGCACTGTTTCAGCCCAGCAGGAATGAAAGCTACTCCCGTGTCATCATGGAGGCCTGGTTTTATAACAGACCTGTGGCTGCTCATGGGGCGTGTCTGGCAACGGCAATGGCTGTTGAGGCTGCAGGTGGGGGCTGGCTGGCTGAGGATCTTGAAGAGTGGGCGCAGCTTTTTCACAGGCTCAACGAGACGGAAGAGAGTGAACTTGTCGAATTTGGGAAAAAAGGCAGGGAATATGCTCGTCGCTATGCGGAGTGGGATGCGGTCATTGATCGCTATGAGATCGTCCTTGGTTTGCGGTCACCTCAAATAGCTAAGGAAAGAAAGCAGGATAGATCAGCTATTCGCACAATTCATCAGCTGCTTCCAGGATTTGCCTATGGAGATGCCATAAGTAATCAGACCATTATCATTCGCGATCTGCTGAGAAGTCAAGGCTACAAATCTGAGATCTTTACGGAACAGATCGACCCTTCCATGATCCATGAAGCTCGCCTGTTCAAGGATGGAAAAGGGATAAAGGCAGACGCTGGTCTTATTTATCATCATTCAATCGGTGCCGGTCTTACGGATTTTGTTATTAACCATCCTGGTCCTAAAAGCCTTATCTATCATAACGTTACTCCACCTGAGTTAGTTCGCGATGCAGATCCGGAGCTGGCAAAAAAGCTTGAAAAGGGTCTTCGGGATCTGCATCAATTGGCACCACATTTTCCTGTAAGTGCCGGGGATTCACGTTTTAACAGTCTTGATCTTGAAGAAAATGGTTTTTCTTCCCCAGCCGTACTTCCTATCTGTGTTTCTCCGGAGAAATGGAATATTCCTGCCGAACCCAATATGATGAGGCGGCTTCAGGACGGGAGGGACAATCTCCTCTTTGTGGGGCGACTGGCAGCCAATAAGTGTCAACATGACTTAATTGATGTCTTTGCCAGTTATCTTTCCATGTATGGGAATTGCAGGCTGATCCTGGTCGGTGGCTTTATCGAAGAGGAGGCCTATTACCAGTCCTTAAAGGCGCAGGTCAGGAGACTGGGACTCGAAGGGGATGTGCTCTTTACCGGTAAGGTGAGCGACAGTGCCCTCCACTCCTGTTATCGTTGTGCCGATCTGTTCTGGTCCATGAGTGAGCATGAAGGTTTCGGTGTACCTTTGATAGAGGCCATGTGGTTTGATCTGCCTGTTTTTGCCTATAAAAGCTCGGCAGTCCCGGAAACATTGGGGGAGGGGGGACTACTCTTTACCGACAAACAGGATTCCAGATATCTGTCAGCTACCGCAAGACTTCTTATGCATGATTGTGAAGTGCGAAGCAAGGTCATCTCAGCTCAAAAACAACGAAGGAAGGCATTCTTGCCCGAGGCAATAGAACCGAAACTTGAAGCACTTGTCCGGGGGATGAATGGCTAAAAAGTGGTTGGAGCTGTCGGCCGTCTTCTTCCTGATGCTGGCCTTGGCAATTATTTCAACGTATCCCCTGATACTCCATTTCGACACAGGGATTCCCTATGCCCCCTGGGGTGGACCAATGGCATGGAACAGGTCAGGGGATCAGATTCAACTTCTCTACTGGTTTTGGCTTGTTAAAGAAAACTTCATAGGATCTATACCATTTGATACCAATCCTTATGAATTTAACATGCTCATCTCTCATGTAACGTCAGGTCTTAATAGTATTCCGTTGGCCTTCCTTTATATGTTATTCACTCCCTTTGGCGATGTGGCCGCGTATAACTGCACTATTCTCAGTTCCTATGTGCTGGCCGGCGTCTTTATGTATCTTCTTGTCCGGCTTTACAGTGACAGCAGAATAGGGGCCTTGCTGGGGGCAATAATATTTACCTTCGCACCCAGTCGAATTAACGGATTTGTAGCCGGACACGGCTATGGCTTCCTCTATTTCAGTTATCCGTTTATTCTCTTTTTCCTGGAAAAAGGCATCAGATCAAAGAAAATTCGTTATGGTTTTCTGTCCGGTCTCGGTCTGATATGTCTCGCAATGCTTGAGCCGCATCTCATTTATTATATTTGTGTGTTTTTAGGTGTTTACATTCCTGTCCGCACTCTCTCCCTATTGCCGGTTTATCGGGATGATAGTGTCGTCAATCGACACTGTAACAGGATGTTTTCCTGGTCTACACGTCGTTCCTTGTTCTTTTTATGGGGTACTGGTGCTGCCACAGTTTTTTATGCACAAATCCTGTTTAGCTATCGTGATCATGACCCGCTTGTTTCTCATTCTTTCTGGTGGATCATTGCTGTCTATCCGCTTATCCCTGTTCTTGTCTCTTTTTGTTGTGCTGCGCTGTATCAACGAGTAACGCCTTTGACTTTTCGTCAAAGTTTAGCTGTAGAGTCGGGTTCTTTGCTGCCTTTGTTTTTGCTGGTTCTTATATGCGGACTGGCATGTCTTTACAAACCTGTTGATACAACACTGTTGGTGGTTGCCGCGTTAGGAACAGTTGTCGTGACAAAATTCGTGATACTTCGTCAATATCTGTTTTTGATGCTGAAAGTATTGGCAGACGGAATTTGGACCGAGAAAAGGAAGATTTTGCCGATTCTCCCGGTGATCTTTTCCATGGGGGCGATTGTTTACTGGATAGCGGCGACTAAGGTGAATAAGGTCGCAAGCACCATAGCCGGCGGCGGAAGAACATTAGATGATGTCGGGCTCTATTCTGCACGTCTGTCTGATCTGTTTTTGTCCATAAGTCATGTCTATATCGGCACAGTACCTGCAGTGCTTGGCGGAGGACTGTTGCTTACTCTCTTATTCTCTGTTGCTTTCAATAAACATCGCGACAAGTTTAGCCAGGAAACAGAGTTGCTCACTCTTTTTTATGTAGTAACTGCTTTTTGCTGTTTTATTCTGGCCCTTGGTCTGGCCTTTGGTAAATCTTCACTCTATATACTGTTTTATCACTATTTTCCCTTTTTTAATTATCCCAGGGTTTCTAATCGTATTATCACCCTGGTTTTATTTTCTTTGGCCATCATCACCGGTTTTGTTGTTAAATATATTCAGGGACGTTGCACCAGGCGAATTTCTTGCGGAGCTGTTACCTTGCTCGTTCTTGCGGCTGCAGGCCTGCAGCTTAAAGATTTTAACATCATGAAACCAATGGGAATAAATGTTCTTGATAAAGGGCAGGATGTTTACACCCATGTGAAGGAAAATATCGGAGAAGGTCTGTTGTTGGAAATTCCTCTTTGGCCGGGGGATTCACACCAATCATCACTTTATCAACACTATATTATGCTTGATCGGGTGAATCGGGTGAATGGATGCAGTCCACTGGTGTTAAGTGAGTACATAGAGACTGTCTTTGAGCCGTTGGCACCCATTAATCAAGGCAGGCTTGGCAGGAAGCAATATGATCTCCTGCTTGAGATGGGCGTTAAGTTTATCACTGTTCATGATAACAGAGACATCTTTCTGGAAAAGGTGAGCCCATTTGTTCCGTTAACCACAGTCAGAAGGTTGAAGAATTCACCCTACTTGGAATTTGTTGATATTGATAACAGCATCTATTTCAAAACGTTTGAGAAGAAAAACGAGAACTTGTATCTTTTTCGTTTGAAAGACAGAGAGAGTGTTGATGATAGCGACCAACCTGCCTGGTATGAAATGCCTTATTTCTATGATGTGAATAGCCGCCTGCACCAGCAGACAGGAGAGATTGTAGAGGACAAAGATATCGGACGAAGGGTCTATCAGGCTACAGCAGGTAAGAATGGTCCCGGTTTCATGGTGTATGGCCCCTATGATACGTATACTCCTGGTGCTTATCGTTGTTATTTTACCATTTATCTGGATGCTGATTTAGAGGACAATGTCGCAAGGATAGAGGTGTCGAGTCTTACAGGAAATGATGAACAGGTTGTTATTGGCCAAAGAGAATTGAAGGGCAATGATCGGAACAGGATTTATAGAAAAGAATATTTGGATTTTTCCATAACAGAGAATACAAAACTGGAGTTTCGCGTTTTCTATTACGGAAAAGGATCGGTGCGTGTTGAAAAGATTGCAGTCAACAAGATTGGTCATGATACGCCGCTGACCTTCCTGAAAGCTGAAAATATGGTCGGCGATACTGGTCAGCTGGTGTATGAAAAGGATGTATCCACCGGAAAGGTTGTTGAGGCAATTGTAGGAAAGAGTAAAAATGGGGACATGGTATACGGCCCTAACAGGATCTATAAGAAGGGGCGGTATAAAGCTCGTTTTTACCTGAAGATAAAAGATGGTACAGACCATGATGGAACAGATACTGTTAGCGTTCTCTCTGTAACAGACGGACAGAATTTAACTGTTTTTTCCAAACGCAATGTTATGATTAAAGAACTCAGTGACAATGGATTTACAGGAATTGACACTGAGTTTGAATTAAACCGTGACGAGGAACTCAGTTTTCATGTGTGGTTCACAGGCAAGGTGGGCCTGCAACTGGATGGAATTGAAATTATTAGGCAGTGAAATACTAGTATTTCAAATCTCTGGTGAACGAATATTATGGCACAAAGGACAGACTGGGTAGACTACGCGAAAGGTCTTGGAATTATACTGGTTGTTTATGCTCATCTGTTAAGTAGCGGCTTCCATGCACATCTCCATATTCAGGAGTATTTCTTTTTTCTTTCAGACAGTATTGTTTACAGTTTTCATATGCCGCTTTTCTTTTTTCTGGCAGGGCTGTTTGTTGAAAAGAGTTATAACAAACGAGGTGCCAGAGAGTTTCTTGTCAATAAAGTAAAATTTATCGCCTATCCATACCTGTTATGGTCATTTTTACAGGCCTCTATAGAGCTGTTTTTTTCAAAACAGTCCTATAGAGGGATAACGTTAGGTGATATCATGGCAATTCCTTATCTGCCTTTTTCCCAGTTTTGGTTTTTGTATGCCCTTATCTTGATGTATGTTTTTTATACATTATTGAGCATGTTCGGCAGATTTGCTCCTCCTGCAATGATTACTGTTGCCTGCGTCTTGTTTTTTTATCCAATAAATACAGACATACTTGCCTTGCATGGTTTTTCCACGGGGTTCGTTTTTTTTGTAGCCGCGATTTTCGTCAGAGAATATCTTGGAAATTTGGAAAAAAATTCTATACCGGCAGGAATTACCTGTATCCTTTTTCTTATCTTGTCAGGGTCCGGCTGGTATGTTTTTGAGCGGGCAATTGAGCCGACCCGTTTAACAGACGGTTCTCATCCATTCTATTTTCTCTATCTTGCAGGTGTCGGTATAACGTTTTGTATAGGGCTGGCCCAGTTTTTTGCCGAGAAAAAGTGTTGTCGGTTGATCAGGATATTCGGGATCTACTCCCTGCAGATTTACCTTGTCCATATGTTGGCAGGGGTGGCTGCAAGAATAGTTCTTTTGAATATCTTTTCGATTGAGAATCCGGTATTACATATGATCATCGGGGTGTGCGCCGGTTTAATTGTTCCCATTGCCCTCTACAAAGCAGCACTGAAGTTGAATTTTCCTTATCTGTTTGAGATGAGACGGATGGTTCATTAGGATTCAAATGTGAAAACTACGGCAAGACTGTCATGATATTTGTAGATTCCCACGTCCATATTTATGATTGCTTTGATGTCGATCTCCTCCTAGACTCGGCCTTAAAAAATTTTCAATCGGCAGCAAAACAACATACTATTGCACAACAGACATCCTCGTATGTGCTTCTCCTGACCGAATGCGCAAGGGATAACTGGTTTCAGCAGCAACTGACAACTTTTCAGGATTCTAAATCTAAACATGGGGCATTTGCCAGGAGATGGTGTGTCGTGGGATCAAGAGAAGAGGATTCCATGGTGGTTTGTCGGAACGATTCTTCGGAGGATAAAATTCATCTTGTTGCCGGTCGGCAAGCAGTCACCAAAGAGAAAATAGAAGTCCTTGCACTTTTTTTTAAAAAGAGCATCAGTAATGGAATGTCTCTACATGAAACCATCGATGCGATAAGGCAAGCAGATGGTATTCCTGTTTTGCCCTGGGGAGCTGGTAAATGGTTGGGGAAGAGGGGGGGAATCCTCAAAGCTTTTCTATCTGCTCAAGGGAAAAGCAACCTTTTCTTAGGTGACAATGGAGGTCGGCCACAGTTCTGGCCAACTCCGAACCTGTTTGATCTTGCTGAAAAGAAAGGTATCTCCGTTTTGCCTGGCAGTGATCCGCTCCCCCTTCCCGGTGAAGCCGGACGTGTCGGGAGTTTCGGATTTTACCTGCATGGAAATTCTTCTTATAGCGATTCTCCGACAGTATATCTCAAAAAGGCCTTGTGCTCAGCAAAGACAACACCTGTTCCTTTTGGTCGTCTGCAAAAAAACAGTATGTTTCTGTTCAATCAGCTTCGTCTTCGCCTCTCTATTTAAGTTTTACCGGAATCGACCCATGATAACACGTAATCTTACCAAACTCAGCGCAGATATTCTCGATGTCCTTGTTATTGGGGGGGGCGCTCACGGGGCAACAATTGCCTATCATGTAGCAAAGGCAGGCTATCGCACAGCACTTGTGGAAAAAAATGATTTTTGCGGTGCAACGTCAGCCAGTAGTCTGAAGATCCTCCATGGCGGTCTTCGATATCTTCAGCATCTCAATATCAAGAGGATGCGACATTCCATTGCTGCGAGAAGAGAGATGATGCAGCTCGCTCCATACCTCGTTGAACCTCTGGCCTGCATGATGCCGCTTTATGGGAAAGGTCTACGCGGGAAACGAGTTATGCAGGCAGCACTTTTTCTCAATGATTGTATAGGATGGGATCGGAATCGTGACCTGCCTGCTGCTATCCGTTTACCCCGTGGACATATCGTTTCTGAAAAAAAGGTCAGAGAAACTGTACCTGATATTGATGGTGAGGATCTGCATGGTGCGTGTGTCTGGTATGATGGTTTGGCTGTGGATACGGAACGATTGATTCTTGAGTATGTCTTAGGAAGCATGACATATGGGGCAAGGGCGGCCAATTATGCCGAGGCTACAGCCATTAACAAAGGAGACGATGACCTGTATCAGGTGACCATCCGGGACAGGCTCAGCAACGAGATACATCAGGTAACAACCAGATTTGTAGTGAACGCCTCAGGGCCATGGTTTGAAAAAAGTATTCAGGCCTCCCAAAAAAAGGATACAAAACAAAAATGGGCCTTGGCCTTAAACATTGTCTCGAAAAAGAAAATATTTGAAAAGTATGCTGTGGCCTTGGAAGGACATACTCAGTATGAAGACAGGGACGCTATTATAAAACGAGATAAACGGCTTTACTTTTTCGTCCCCTGGCGTGGCCATACCATGATCGGCACTGAATATATGGAAAGTATTGCCGATCCGGATTGTTTACAGGTGAAACCTGAAATGATTCAGAATATGGTTGATGGAGTGAATGCTATCTATCCACCAGCTCAACTGAAATACGAAGACATCTCTTTCTTCCATGCCGGCTTGTTGCCCATGCATAGTAAATCGGAAGAGAATAATATCCAGATGGAGAAAAATTCGACTTTTTTTGTACATACACATGCCGGGTTCAGCAGGGTGCTTTCTGTCAAGGGAGTGAAATATACCACTGCTCCGCATATAGCCCATGAGATTGTAGAGTTTCTTAGAAAACAGCTGCAACTTGAGTCCGGTATTGAAAAGTTGAAAGATTCTCATGTCACTGCCGGGCAGTGGAACTCTGACCAGCTGCAATACAAAGATATACTTGAAAGGAAATATGGACAAAGGGCGGTACGAATCCTTTCTTATATGCAGAATGAACAAAAGGCTGATATCTGGATTGATGAAGCTTCAGAATTGTTAAAGGCCGAGGTGAGTTATCTGATAAATGAAGAAATGGCCTGTAAGCTGTCAGATATTGTTTTGCGCAGAACTGGACTGGGGACTGCAGAGTGCCCTGGGCGCAGCGTCCTGGAAAAACTGGTGGAGTATATGGGTGGGATCCTTTCTTGGGATGAGGCACGAAAAGGACAGGAAGTAAAGGAAGTTCTTCAGCGTTATGCTCCGTTAGTTTTTTGAGAGGCCTGCATTGAATAAGCATCTTTTGTTTTTGGAAGAGAGTACAGAAAATTGGCACCCCATTTATTAGAAACCGCTGATATTGAAACAGCTTCAGATGATTATGCATCGCGTTTTGCAGGTCCTGTCGGCGACTATTTTTTAGCTGTTCAGGCTCAGCTGACACTTGATTTATTGCGTGATTTACCCGGTGCCTCGGTACTGGATGTGGGTGGCGGTCATGCGCAGCTTACAAAGCCGCTGGCAGAGAATGGTTATAAGGTCACAGTTACCGGGAGTGCTGACAGCTGCCGGGCGCGGCTGGACAGGTATTGTGAGAAGGGAAGTTTTACTTATCTGACATGTGATAGTCTGAATCTGCCTTTTGCAGATAATCAGTTTGATGTGGTCATGGCCTTTCGCCTGCTGCCTCACGCAGAGAGATGGCAACGATTGGTACAGGAAATGTGTCGGGTTGCCGGCAAGGCCGTTATTTTTGATTATCCGGATAGAAGAAGCGCAAATATCCTGTATGATATTCTTTTTGACTTGAAAAAAAATATGGAAGGGAACACCAGGACCTACACACTTTTTTCCAGAAAAGAAATAACCCATGAATTGGCAACAAATCATTTTGGGCCGCCACAGCTCAAACCCGAATTTTTCATGCCCATGGTGATTCATCGGAAATTAAAAAATCCAGTGATCTCTCGCTCGCTGGAAGCTGTTTCCCGACTGACCGGATTGACAAAATTATTTGGCTCTCCCATCATTGTTCGCAGTGATGGGAAATAGTCATCAAGTTCACGGACCTTAATTGTTTTGAATATTCTTCTCCTCGCTCCCCAACCTTTTTACCAGGATAGGGGTACCCCGATCGCGGTGAAACTCCTGGCTCAGACCCTCGGTGAGCTGGGCCATAGTGTCCATCTGCTTGTGTTTGCAGAAGGTGAGGAGATTGTTATTCCCCGTGTCACCATTCATCGCCACATCCCAATCCCCGGAATAGCCAATATTAAGCCTGGATTGTCCCTGAAAAAGCTTATTTGTGATTTCTTTTTCTTTATCAAGTGTATGCAGCTGGTACGGAAACATGATTTCCAGCTGGTTCATGCTGTGGAAGAGTCTGTCTTTATGGCACTTGTGCTGAAAAAAATATTCAAGATTCCCTACGTCTATGATATGGATTCATGCATGTCAGTGCAGCTCGTAGACAAATTTCCATCTTTGGGACTGGTGCGCCGGATAATGGAATGGCTGGAAAAAGCGGCCATAACAGGCAGTATTGGTGTGCTAGCAGTATGTAAGGCCCTTGAAGACATAGTAAAAAAATGTGCCCCTGGTAAGCTCACTGCCAGGCTTGAGGATATAACGCTGCTGGAGAGTGGAAGTGAGGGAGATGAAAATCTTCGAGAAGAGCTGGGTATAAATGGTCTTGTTTTGATGTATGTGGGTAATTTGGAGAAATATCAAGGGATTGATCTGTTGCTTGCCGGGTTTAAAGAAGCTGTGGCCAGACGGAGTGATCTTGCTCTTGTCTTGATTGGTGGAAAAAAAGAAGATATTCAGTCTTATCAGCAACAAACAAAACAGTTTGGTATAGCAGCAAATGTCTTTTTTTGTGGCCCGCGTCCGGTGCAGCAGCTTGGTTATTATCTCGGTCAGGCAGATATCCTTGTTTCTCCCAGAACCCAGGGCAACAACACCCCGATGAAAATTTATTCTTATCTGGATTCCGGTATACCTGTTTTGGCAACCAAGCTGCCTACCCATACCCAGGTATTGGATGAGGATATTTCCTGTCTTGTCAAACCAATACCGGCAGACATGGCAGAAGGGATACTTATTCTTGCCGAAGATAAGGTGTTGCGGGAACGAATTGCCGGTAAGGCCAGGCAACGTGTGCAGGAGGAGTACTCTCTTCCGGCCTTTCAACGGAAACTGAAAATATTTTACGAAAAGTTAGAGGACAGGCTTGATTCACGTCTGTAAGGCTTGAGGAATTAGTATATGTGTGGAATTTGCGGTTTTAACTGGAAAGATGAAGAGTTGATCAGGCGGATGAACAGTCAACTTGTTCATCGGGGACCTGACCAGGACGGGATTTATTGCTGCGATCACGCCTCGCTGGGACACAGGCGTCTGAGTATCATTGATCTCAGTGAACAAGGCAGGCAGCCCATGTTCAACGAGGATGGCAGTCTTTGTCTTGTCTTTAACGGAGAAATCTATAATTTCCAGGAGCTGCGCGAGAGTCTTCAGCAGAAAGGTCACACCTTTTCCAGCCATTCCGATTCAGAGGTGATTCTCCATGCCTATGAAGAGTATGGGATGGGGGTCCTTGAAAAACTGCGGGGCATGTTTGCCTTTGCCCTCTATGATCTGAAAGAGAAAACGATTTTTCTGGCCAGGGACCGCATCGGGATCAAACCACTGTACTATTACCACAAAGACAACAAACTTGTCTTTGCCTCGGAAATAAAGGCGATTCTTGAAGACAAGACCATAGAGCGCAAACTGTCTCATCAGGCCTTATATGACTATATCGGTTTTGAGTTTGTTCCTGCTCCCGCCACCATGTTTCAGGATATTTACAAGATTCCTGCCGGACATTACCTGCTCTGTCGTGAAGGAAAGATTGAAGTCAAACAGTATTGGGATCTTGATTTCTCGGCAAACAGTGCCGGACTTTCCTACAATGACAGTGTGGAGAAGCTGCGAGAGCTGTTGGACTATTCGGTGAAGAGTCATCTGGTAAGTGATGTTCCCCTTGGTGTCTTCCTGTCCGGAGGACTTGATTCAAGCGCGATCGTGGCAATGATGCGTCGGCATATCTCCGGCCCTCTCAAGACCTTTACCATAGGCTACCACGATAAAAGCTTCAGCGAGCTGGATTACGCCGCGCAGGTTGCAGACTATTTCGGTACAGAGCATCAGGTTCTCATGCTTGATGATATCAAATCCGAATATGTGGAAAAGACCCTCTGGCATCTCGACGAACCGATGACAGATCTCTCCACTGTCCCCTTGTATCTCCTCTGCAAACAGGCCAGAGAGCATGTGACAGTCTGTTTGAGCGGGGAGGGTGCCGATGAGAGTTTTGCCGGCTATGACCGCTTTAAGGCCAGCAAGCTCAATCTCTTTTTTCGGGTCTTGCCGGCACCTGTCCGTAAACAGATTGTGGGCAGACTGATAGCAGCTCTGCCTGATCAACCACAGAAAAAAGGTGCTATCAACATGCTGAAACGGTTTGTTGAGGGCGCTAACCTGCCTCCTGAGGGGCATCATCTGCGCTGGCAGTATTTTGCCAATGAAGATCAGAACAATCATCTCTTTAATGAACATTTTAAGAGCCAGACAGTTTTTGATCCGTTCCGAATCGTTCGCGACTATTCAGGACGCTGCAATGCGAAAGACAGAATTAACAGGGAAATTTATCTGGATATGCGGTATATGATGACCGACAGTGTACTCATGAAGGTCGATAAAATGAGTATGGCCAGTTCTCTTGAGGTTCGGGTGCCATTACTTGATCATGTATTGGTTGAGTTCCTGGCATCGCTCCCCGGTGACTGGAAATTGAAGGGGATGCGTACAAAGCATATTTTTCGTTCTGTTCTTGACGGCATGCTGCCCGACAATATTGTGAATCGTGGCAAACAGGGCTACAGCCTGCCGGTCAAGCATCTCCTGCGCGGAGAAATGAAATCGTACATGGTTTCACTGTTAAATGAGTCAACGATAATTCGAGAAAATATGCATCTCGGGTATGTGAATCATTTGATTAAGGAGCACTGTGATATGGTTCATAATCATAATCATGTTCTTTGGGCTCTGATCAATATCGCAATCTGGCATAATCGATTTTTTAAATAATGATGGCATCATAAAACATCTTCATCTGCTTGTATTGCTGTAACGTTGATAGACTTTGGCGTACCTTGCGTATGTCAAAGTCTATCAACGTTATACGATTCAGTGATGATTTTTTTACTGAGCCATTCTGCAATTTGACTGAAGGAGTAAGATATGAAAGTTCTGGTTACAGGGGGGACCGGTTTTACCGGCAAGGCCCTGGTACGGCGACTTTTGGATGATGGACATGAGGTGGTTGCCCTTGATTATCAGGAAGGTTTGAAGACGGAGGAACTCCGGCAGTGGGGAGCCAAAGTTGTTATCGGCACGGTCACCGATGCCAAGGTCGTGGAAGAATGCATGCAGGGTGTTGATATCGTCCAGCATCTGGCAGCCGCATTTCGGGAGATGGATGTTCCTAATTCATACTATGACGAAGTCAATGTGGGCGGGACGCGTATCGTCCTGGAATCCGCGTTTAACAATGGTGTGAAAAAATTTATCTACTGCAGTACCTGCGGGGTCCATGGCAATGTGGAAAATCCCCCGGCTCCTGAGACCGCACCTATCAATGCAGCCGATTATTATCAGCAGACCAAGTATGAGGCGGAACCGATTGTCCTTGAATATGTGAAAAAAGGAATGAAGGCCACGATTATTCGTCCGGCTGCCATCTACGGTCCCGGTGATCCGGAACGTTTTTTCATGATTTTCAAACGGGTAAGCAACGGCATGTTCCCCATGTTCGGCAGCGGTAAAACATTTTATCACCCTCTCTACATTGATAGCCTGATTGACGCTCATATCCTTGCCATGGATGAGAACAAGGGCAATGGTGAGGCCTACCTTATCGCCGATGAAGAGTACGTGGAAATTGAAGATCTGGTGCGTCGCACTGCCAAGGCCCTTGGCGTTGAAGTGAAGATTCCCCATTTCCCGATCTGGCCGTTAATTGTTGCCGGTCACTTTTTTGAAACGATCTGTAAACCCTTCAAGATTACCCCACCGATTTTTCCCAGGCGTGTTGACTGGTATCGACAGAACAGGGCCTTTGATATCAGTAAGGCCAAGAGAGATCTGGGATATAATCCGCAGATAGGTCTTGATGAAGGGCTTAAGAGAACCGGGGAATGGTACAGGAAAGAAGGGTATCTGTAGAAGGATGAGTTCTTCCTGTTGCAGCCCATTCCTCTGGAATGATTAGACTGTTGATGATGTCTTGAGAAATGAATGATGGTGCAAGAAAAAACACATAAGGCAATTACCGGGAAAGGTTCGGCGCTTAGCAAATACCAGGATGTTATTGTCGGCAATCGCTCTTTCCTGTACCTCTGTTATTATGAGTGGTGTGTCTGGCTTGGTGTTGTGCCTGGTGCCCTTGGCATGCTCCTGCGCCAACTTTTCTGGCCGAGACTTTTTGGCTCCTGCGGCAGGAAACCGGCCTTTGCCAAAGGGATTGTGCTGAGACACCCAAAGCGAATACATCTCGGCGATTCTGTGGTGATCAGTGAGGGGTGTATTCTGGATGCGAGAAACCAGGATACTGACAGGGCCATTGTCCTTGGTAATGAGGTGATTCTCTCTAATAACGTGGTGCTCTCGTGCAAAAACGGCTCCATTACTATTGGCTATGCTACCGGAATCAATACCGGAACAATTATTCAGTCCACCAACAACTGCCCTGTTTCCATCGGTGCAGATGGGATTATAGGGCAGATGAGCTTTGTGGTTGGTGGGGGGAGCTATAATATTGATCGTCTTGATATACCCATTCGTCTGCAAGGGATTAAGGATGATGGCGGTGTTACAATTGATCGCGATGTCTGGCTCGGCGCCCATGTCACCGTTCTTGGTGGTGTGCAGGTCGGTGCCGGATCTGTTGTTGCGGCCTCGGCAGTTTTGACCAGATCCGTTCCCCCGTATTCGATAGCAAAAGGAATTCCGGCACAGGTTACCGGCAGTAGAAAGGAAGGAGTCTGAGCAATGCGCATAGGGATTATGATGCGATCAGCTGACGAGGCTGGCGGAATAGGGGTATATGCCAGAAATATTGTGGAAGAGTTGTTAAAGCTCGATCATGAAAACGACTATGTCCTTTTCTATAAGAGTGAGAAGCATATGGGCCGTTATGCCGCTTTTTCCAATTGCCAGGAAATATTTCTGCCTGGCGGCAACAAGGCCATCTGGGATCAGATCACCATACCCAGAGCGGCAAGGAAAGAAAAAATAGATCTGATTTTTAATCCCAAATTCACTGTGCCGCTCTTTACCCGCTGCAAGACAGTCATGGTGGTGCATGGCGCTGACTGGTTTGTCCCACCCTATGATGAAGTGTACACCACCATAGATAATTTTTATATCAAAAGGGTCATGCCCCTCTATTTCAGGAAGGCCGATTATATCAGTTCGGTCTCCGACTATTCAACGGACGGCTTTGTGAACGCCTTTCCCTGGTGTAAAGAGAAGATTAAAACAATTTACTTTGGCCCGAATAAGATTTTTAAGCGTATTGACGACAACCAGCAGTTAGAAACAGTCCGCGCCAAATATAACCTTCCTGACCAGTTTATCCTGACAGTCATTCGTTACGATCCCGGTTCCAGAAATACGCGCAAGAATTTTAAGGGAATGGCAGAGGCCTATTCCCTGTATAAAAAGATGGGCGGTAAAGAAAAATTCGTCGTGGTCGGGCGGGATTGTGACCGATACGGAGAAGAGCATGATCTGAAGGCCTTGGGAATAAAAGATGATCTTATCTTTACAGGTCTTGTGCCCCAGGCGGATCTTCCCGTATTTTACAGTCTGGCAAAACTCTACCTCTATACCACCATTATTGAGGCTTTTCCCATACCGACCACAGAAGCTATGGCCTGCGGTTGTCCAATTGTCACCTCCAATGGGACCGGCCTGGAAGAACTTACCCATGGAGTGTCTCTTGCTGTTGATCCCCTTGATAGTCAAGCCATTGCCGATGCCATGGAAAAAGTGTTGAGTAATGAAAGTATGCAGTTGGAAATGCGGCAGAAAGGTTTTGAGCGGTCAAAGATTTTCAGCTGGGAAAAATGCGCCGTGGAAACCCTGGCAATATTTCAAAAACTGGTGACGGAGAATTAAAAAATGAATTCTCCTCTTGTTGCCATTGTTATTCTTACCTGTAACCAGAAACAGGTCACTCTGGATTGCCTGCAGAGTTTTGCTGCCTGCCAATACGAAAAGAAGCAGATTATTCTTGTCGATAATGGATCCGAAGACGGGGTTCAGGCCGAAGTAAACAGGCTGTTTCCGCATGTTACTGTTTTGCGCAATGAGAAGAATCTTGGCGCTGCCGGCGGACGCAACACAGGGATAGAATATGCCTTGCAGCAGCTCGATTTTACCTACATCATGTTCATGGACAATGACATTGTTGTTATGCCGGATTTTTTGAGTAATCTGGTGAATGGCTTGAGATCGTGTGAGGATGCATCTGTTGAGATTGCCTCTCCTCTCTTATATCAAATGGGAACTGAGAAAATTATAGATTGTGCCGGAGGTGCAAGGCTTAATTTTTATACAGGCTCAACCCAGACACGGGGACATGGAGAGCTTGATATTGGGCAATATGATCATGAAAGATTTCCCAATTGTGTGCCGACCACTGTGTTAATGCATCGTAATGCCCTTGAACGGGCAGGGCGGTTTGATGTCTCCTTTGATCCCTATGGCTACGAAGATCTCGACATGGTGTTGCGCGCCAATCTCGAACATTCTCCTTTTCTGTTTGTTCCGGAGGCAGTTGTCTTTCATCTGGGTTCGAAAACAGGGTTTTCCGGTTATACCGCTGAGTACACGCGTATGAAAGGGCAGAATATGCGACGGTTTTTTAAGCGTCATGCCTCCTCATTGCAATGGCTCTGTTTCAATTTGCTTCTCCCGTTTCTCAGTATAAAAACGATTGTTCGGGAACTCAGGAGAGGGAATGTGAAGGCGATTTTGGGTCTTGCAAAAGGATTTTTCAGTGGCACCAAATAAGAGTTGTTTCCATTCTGCTGTGTGAAATATCTTGACCATGTCTCTCTTGTCGATATTCCAAAAAAATCACGAAAATCTCTTTTCCTTTGGAGCGACTGTATGCCGGGCGTCCAGTAGATTTCTCCTGGTCTTTTTGGCAAGTTTTCTGTTGACCAAGTATGAATTCGGCATTTTTAATATCTTTCTGTCCATTTATTTTTTTTCCCGCCTTTTTTCCGAAAATTCTCTCAACCTGCCATTTATCAAGTTTGCCACAGACGGTGAAAATGATCCGGCACTGGTCAGCTTTCAAATAATTCTTCTGAAAATTCTGTATGTCCTGGTTGTTTCCTGTGTAATCCTTGTTTGCTCTGATTTTATTGTCAAGTATTCAGGATTGGAGAGGAAAAGGTTGTTGTATCTTTTACCCGTTATGCTTTTTGCTCTGACATTTTATATGTTTGTCGGGCAAGTCCTTGTCGCTCAACTAAAGATGAGGCATCTGTTTTTTTATGAACTGCTCAATGGCCTTGTTTTTATCCTTTGCCTGGCAACTGCTTTCTTCTTTGTTGAAAACTTCTCCACGGAAAAGCTGGTCATTGTCTTTTCTTTGTCTATGGGAGTCTCAGCCCTTGCCGGGGCCTATGTTTTTCGGCGATTTATTGATGTCGTGACCCGGGTAAGCAAAGAATTGCTGTGGAAAATTATTCACTATTCAAAGTTCACTGTTCTAAGTGGAATCAGTTCGGTCGTTATTCTCAAAGCCGATGTTCTGATGTTAGGGTATTTTCGCACCCCGCAAGAGGTAGGTGTGTATGGCATGGCTTTATTTGTCAATGAAGCGGTGAATGTCGTTTTTGATTCCGTACTTCGTGTTTGTCTGCCTAAAGCCTCTGCTCTGTCAGGTGTCGGTGATGACGATAGGATCAGAATTCTTTTTCGTCAGTCGGTGAAAAATATTTATATTGGAATTATCCCCATTGTAGTTGTAATAGCCGTTGCGGCACCAACGGCTATTCACCTGATTTATAGCGGGAAGTATGATGATTCGATTATCCTTATTTATCTGTTTCTGGCAGCATCGCTGGTGAAACCTGTGGGCTATGTGGCAGGGATCATACTTGGAGCCACTGGCAATATCAAGATTGACAATCGGAACTGCTGGATTTCCGCACTGCTGAATGTGGTATGCAACTTTATGTTTATCCCCAGGTTCGGCGTGATGGGGGCAGCCATAGCCTCTACTCTCAGCTTTACCAGTCTGACTGTGCTCCATTATGTATCCGTGCATCACGCTGTGTTCAGTAAAAAAGTGCATGGAGAGATAATTGAAAAATGATGAGAATCGTCATCACCATTCTCGAACTTCTCATTTTGTTTATCATTGTCTGGCTCATCTTTCCCAAGCTGGTTTTTGGTAGAGAGTTTTCTCATATCCTGCCCGGTATTCGACTGGCTACCACACTCTCTCTAAAACACCTTGTCCTGCTTGCCGTAGTTGTTTTGTGTTATGGTGTGTTCGCAATCAACAATGGTCCCGGACTGATCGGTGCATCATTATTACGCCTCTCTCCTGTTATCAAGGCTCTTGCCCTTTTTACATTGGCCTTTGGGGTTTATCTGCATGCCGTACCAACCCATTCCGGAGATACCATTCCGGCTAAGCTCATTCCGATATCCATTGTCGAAGAGGGGAATATCGATCTCGATGAGTTTCGTTATGCTATTTTTGGTAGACACTCTTATTGCATGATCAAACGGAATGACCATTTCTACTCCACCTATCCGGTTTATGCAGGCATAACTGTAACTCCTTTCTATGCAGCAATGAAGTGGATGGCACCAGAGATGTTTGGTCTCTGGCGACAGGAATACTCGCAAAGAAATGGTGATCTCTTAAACGGTTTTGTGCAATTGCTGCACCATTATTCTGCCGCAATGATATCTTCTCTAGCAGTTGTCTTCTTCTGGCTTATTGCGCATCGATTGGGTGTACCTGCAATAGTGAGTCTGCCAACTACAATTGCATTTGCTTTTGGAACTCCAATGATGAGCTCCATGGCTTCGTCTTTGTGGACACATGGTCCGGCGATCCTTTTTATGCTCTTAGCTGTTTTTTCCAGTGCAACATGCCAGGAAGAGGAACAGACAAACCTAGGACTGTTATTTGGTGGACTTTTCGCAGCATGGTCAATTGCCTGTCGCCCAACCGGACTGGTTGCTGCTTTCCTTCTTACAATTTATGTTCTTTATAAATACAGAAAACGCGCAGTTTTTTTCATTATGCCGTTTTTCCTCCTTTTGAGTACCGTTGCCTTTTTTAATTTTGGTATGTACGGAAAACTATTTGGCGGGTATCAAGGTCAAGTCAGCCATTTCACCATACCAACTGCTCAGCGAATGTTCTATTTGTTGATGAGTCCAAGTCGTGGCCTTTTGCCATTTGTTCCCTTTGTAATTCTGTTCGTTTTCTATATTCAAAGAGTTTTTCAGCGAAAAGTAGATTTGTTAACCTTGGCAGTATTCGCTGTCGCTGGTGAGATCGGTATTTATTCCTGTTGGAGTGTCTGGTGGGGAGGGGATTGCTTTGGTCCCCGGTTGCTTGCTGATTGTATTATGTGGTGTTTGCTGGGCATTCTCGCAGCAAATGTTCAGGGTATTAGCCTTCATCGTCTGAGGCCAAAAGCGATATGGTTTGGTGGGTTGGTTCTGGTTGCTTATTCTGTTTGTTTACATGTTACGGGTGGTATCTACGGGGATAAAAAATGGAATGCGGAGTATTTTAAGGAACATCCTGAAAGGTTGATGCATTGGAAAAATTCACAGGTGATGTGGACACTGACTGATATTCGTTATGATCCGGACAATGATTGGAAAAAAAATCCGAAGCGTTCCGGTGAGTAAGTTGGGAGCGGAGAGGAAATCACCGAATGTATCTTTTGGGCCGTCTTCTTGTCTGCATCTTCGCATAAAATGTGTGAAATAGCCGTCTTTGGGGTTGTAATTGCGGAGGAACGCCCCTATTATATAGTTTTAAATCCAAAATATTTGACAAAAAAAAATTCTCGAAGTATTAAAACTGACATACAATCAAGTTAATAAAATATTCATTTTATGCAAAGGAGTAATGATTTTGAAGAATATACAGGTCAACTGTCGATGTAGAAAAACTGTAACTATAGTCCTGGCGATGGCAGTGATGTTGCTGTCAATGGCAGGTAGCTGCTTAGCTGAAGATTATATAGCGGTGAAAGTATATCCGGAACATGTTGGCGTTTTTACAACAGACGGTGTGCAGCAGTTTATTGCATTTGGATACACAGCAACTGGCAACAGAACAAATATCACAAACAAAGTAGATTGGGAGAGTAGCAACGAGAATATTGTTACTATTAATGAGAATGGCGTGGCAACTGTAGTGACTGGTAAAACTTCCGGTCAAGTCAGAATTAGTTGCTCATATCCTAAAACCGGTAAGCTCGGATCAGGTGTTAATCATCTTCTGTTAAGAAGTACGATTAAATAATCTGAGGTAACTGTAAGCATTTGCTTGTGTTCTCAGGAACAGAAGATCACCCAATTATACAGATCAGTGGAAAGGAGTAGTGTTTTGAGTATGATAAATAAGACAAAAAAATATTTGAGTTTGGCGTTGCTGGTATCATGTTTTGTTGTGGAGGGTTCAGCTGCTGCTACTCTGACAGATTCCACATCATTAACCGTTGTAAACGTGACAGCATTGGCATTCAACAGTGTTGATATAACACAGTGGGAAGGTGACTGGCCTAATGATCCTGATGACCTCATCAATCCGGTAAGTCAGGAAGTTTATCTCCATGATGTTCATTTTACTGCAACGCACATGTCATGGAATACTACTCCCTTTTACACTCCATATCCGACATTTTCTAACGGGGTGAATTCAATGGTCGCTGCTGTCTGGTCTGTTGATGGAGGAAAATCCTTTACACTCGGCTCCTGGGATTACCTTGCCGCTAGTACTCATGCCAAAGGCATAGAAGGAGGAATGCCAAGTTGTTGGATGGGAACCATGGTGCATTCTATATGCGATCGAAAGGCTGGCGAGTGTAACGGGCAAAACAAGAGTAATCTGTATTTTACTGAATATCCTACCGGAAATACTGCCTGTTGGGGTACCTTATAATTACGTGATTACTGACAACCCCATTTCTTTTCAGTAACCTCTGTCTTACGATCCAAAACAACCTTGTCTTATAAAAGACAAGGTTGTTTTGTTTTATCTACGGTAATCAAGCAGTCCAGCAAAAAAAAGCTATGTTTTTTACCCGGAAAATAAATGAGTTGTTGGCATCTTTCGATCTTCAGATTGTCAGAAAATCTGTACTTTATGACTGGCAAACAGGTGAGGTGGCCAGAAGTCAGGAATTGCGCCTGCCGGACGGAGCCATAGAATATCTGACTGTCGAGAATCCACGTTTGCAGGAATTGCGTCAGCGTTATTCCCATTTCCAGGCCAAGGCATCTATTCCAATTGTCTGGACAGATGAATATGTGCAGTCCTATGGCCTGCAATCTTTTCGTGGGGACAACTGTTATGTCTGGCAGACAAGAGACCCCAATTGTGCCGAGATAAATTACTGCCTGACCGCCTATTATGTGAAAGCAATCGACACGCTTGGACTTTTTCAGAAAAACAATGAGGACGGTCTTTTCGGTGTCCACACCTACACAGTTGATTGCAAAACTGTCAGCCGGGACTTTTTAGATTCAATAGTTGAGCTCCATTTTCTTGAAAAGCATCTTCAGCTTTCTCGAATCCAGGAGTTGAGCATTCTGGATATAGGCGCCGGGTATGGTCGTTTGGCGTACCGGACTGCGAACTCTTTGCCCAATTTGTCGACCTATCTTTGCACAGATGCTGTGCCGGAATCCACTTTCCTCTCTGAGTATCACATTAAATTTCGTCACCTTGAAGAAAAGGTCGCAGTTGTACCCCTTGATGAAATTGAGGAGTGTTTACAAAAGCAGCAGATTGATCTTGCTATAAATATACACAGTTTTTCGGAATGCAGTCTCGTGGCCATTGAGTGGTGGCTCACTCTCCTTTCAACAGCTAAGGTTAGATATCTGTTTATAGCTCCCAATGCTTCAGACCATGGAGGGGAAAAACTTGCCCTCAACAGTGGGGAAGATTTTTCAAGCCTGGTTGAAAGGTATGGATATAAATTGCGTATTAAAGCCCCTAAATATGATGATCCTCTTGTTCAGAAATATGGTGTATCTCCCACATACTATTATCTTTATCAGCTAGGTGAGTAAAACCGACAAGTCGGTTGCTGAATCCTGCAGTTGCAGCCTCTATGTTATTTATGGTACTAACCTGAATCGCATGGCTCAATCGAAGTTCCACTATTTATTTAAAGCGAATAGCTAAAGGATAGAAAATTGGACGTTTCTGTTGTTATTCCTCTGTTAAATGAGGAAAAAAATATACCCATCCTCTATAATGAACTGATTCAAACTTTTGATAAAACCGAAGTTGAATATGAGTTGATATTTGTAGATGACGGAAGTAGTGATTCCAGTCTGGATATCCTGGAGAAGTTACAGCAGAACGATTCTCATATCTGTGTGATCTCTCTCAGAAAAAACTTTGGGCAGACTGCAGCTATGAGTGCCGGATTTGATATGGCAAATGGTGAAGTTATTATTGCCATGGATGCTGATCTGCAAAATGATCCTGCCGATATCCCCATGCTCCTTGCAAAGATAGCTGAAGGGGCTGATCTGGTCACTGGTTGGAGATACAATCGACAAGATCCCTTTCTGAGCAGGAAATTGCCCTCCAAAATTGCCAACAGAATTATTTCCCTTGCAACCGGCGTTCATCTGCACGATTACGGCTGTACCTTAAAGGCTTTTAGGTCTGATGTGATTAAGACCATTAAATTATATGGTGAGATGCATCGCTTCATTCCTGCTATTGCCAGTGCCATGGGTGTTACCATTGCAGAGGTAAAAGTTAATCACCGTTCGCGAAGATTCGGCACATCAAAATATGGTATTTCTCGAACATTACGGGTGATTTTGGATCTTATCACTGTAAAGTTCTTATTAAATTATGCTACCCGACCGATACACGTATTTGGGACGATTGGGTTTATTTCCGGTTCTGTGGGGGCGCTGCTTGCCCTTCTTTTGACCATTCAACGTCAATTTTACGGAATGCCTCTCTCAGACCGTCCACTTTTGCTGTTAGCTGTTTTGTTGATTTTTGTCGGAGTACAATTTGTGACCATAGGCCTTGTCGCTGAAATGCTGGCCAGGACTTATCACGAGTCCCAGGATAAACCGACCTATTATGTTCGTAAAATAATTGGCAGGGAGTAAGAGCCTTGATTGACACAGTATCTCTTCGAGTAAAATGGGTTGATTCATTTCACACACCTATTGCGTTTATATTGTGCGCTTTTCTTATTGTGTTGTGGAACGGAATTGTTTCGGCCAAAGCAAATGAACAAGTAATTGAGGACAGGGAGATAAATCTTGTCTGGTCGGCAAATCATGGTCAGGGTGAGCAGGTATTTTTCAGCAATTATAAAGAGCATAACTGGAGTATACCTGTCCAGATCAGTGACAGTGAAGAGTTCCTTTTTCAACCTGTGAGCAGTGTTGGTAATGATGGCAAAATCTGGGTTGTGTGGACAGGTATGCAGAAGAAAAAAGCTTTGCTGCACTTTTCTGTTTACGAGGCATCTTACTGGACAAAACCACAGCAGATTGATACAGGGATGGATGATAATCGTGCCGCTACGCTTATTGTAGATGCGAATAACACTCCATGGATAGCCTGGACTGCCGCTGAGGAGAGTTACTCTGATGTGTTCTGGTCCAGATGGAATGGGAAGATTTGGGATTCCCCGCTGAAGGCACATGGCGACAACAGCGTACCTGATATCCACCCTGCACTCGCCATTGATGAGTCCGGACAGATCATTCTTTCCTGGCAGACCTATGCCGATGGAAAATATATGACGGTTTCGCAACGATGGGATGGACAGCAGTGGCAAGAGCTTCCTCATGTGTCTGCAGAGAATATTCGTAAGGAAAAGAAGAAGAAATCAGAGGAGCTGCCGGAGATTCCTGCATTTATAACGGAGCGCTATAAGGCGAAGATTTTTATTAAAGATACTATTGGGGCTGGGGCTGTTCCCCTTTCTCAATTTTAAAACCTTTCATTGAGCTGATGCAAGTTACAAAGCATATACTATCTGTTTGGATGTGGCAACTGTGTCTGGGGGTTGTGCTTCTCGTCTTTTTTCCGGCGATAGGTTTAAGTCAGACGAAAATCATTATTGGTTTTGGCGACAGTCTCACAGAGGGTTGCGGGAACGAGGTATCTACCTGCGGTGTAACCTGTCGGCCGGGTGATGATTGTTATGACTATGAGCAGAGTCTGCAGTCGTTACTCACGCAACATTACTATGATTTCACAGTTAACAATTTTGGCCAAGGTGGGGAAACGACAGCAGATGCTTTAAGTGATCCGTACAGATTTGATTCCGTACTCAATAACCCTTGTAATGCAGATGCGGAATATATCCTTATTGTGGAAGGCACGAACGATCTGCTGCATGAGGCCGATGGTTTAGATGTGAAATTTAACCTCGGTGTTATGATTGATAAGAGTCGTGCCCGGGGGTTGATACCACTCCTGGCAACCATACCACCTGATCCGGACCATGATTATAAAAACATCCCCTTGATGAATCAGTATATTAGAGAGTTAGCCTCAGCCGAAGAAAAAGATGTTATCCTTGTGGATCTGTATAGCGCCTTAGAACCTGATTGGTCTGTGTACACAGATCCCCGTGCCTGTTATAATGACCTGACGCATCCCAATAAATCTGGTTTTGATGCGATGGGTACTGTCTGGTATGAAACGTTATCTGAGCTGTTACCCGAAAAAAACATGTCCTGGCTTATGCTGCTTCTCGGCACACATTAATATTTCCCTTTTCCTGCCATGACAATAAGGATGCGCCAGCGCTTGTTTTTGGGATTCATCCTCTTTTCTGCCGCATTACTTCTGTTAGCCGGTTCCTGGTTTAGCTATACATCCACCTTTGATACCGGCACCGTCGGCCTGATGAGTGTCAACATCGTGCAGGGAGATCGGCCGCTTTTTTTTTATGGCCAGCCCTATTTCGGTGCCTTGGAGGCGTATCTTGCGGCACTGTTTATTACTGTCTTTGGGTTTTCTGAATTTACAGTAAGTTTGTCTCCTATCAGCTTTACTCTCGCCTGGATTGTTTTTTCCTATCTTCTCTTTTCCCGCATTCAGAACAGGACAGCAGGGCTGGTTGCTGCCGCCTGTACGGCTTTTCCGGGCTATTATGTGTTTTGGTATTCCATTGCAACATATGGGGGATACTCGGCAATATTGTGTATAGGCACTGCCATGCTTTGGCTTTCCCTAAGGATATTACAGGAAAATAAGGAGAAAGCATCTCTTGTACTCCACAGTGTTTGTCTCGGTATCCTGATGGCACTCGGTATCTGGGTTCATGCCTTGACGTTCCCCTACATCGTCATTGCGACAGGAGTGTTGGGAGTCTTTGCAATCAAGGAACGGTTTCGTGTTGATATCGTTTGTTCACTGGGACTCGCTGTTCTTATAGCCCTTGCCGGATTCTTACCGTTTTATTTCGAAACAGGATCTTTCCTGGGTGGGATATCAGAGCCTTCCCAGATCTCATGGACGGTCATAGGGAAAGCACTTTCCAATATTTTTTCCGTAAATATTTATGAACTGGTTGTCTGGAATTTTATCCATACTTTTGAAAACCCGTATGTCAGATCTCTGCTGGGTTATGGCAGTCTCACTATTCTTTTCTTTGCGCTTTTCCTTGCTCTTTATGCGCTGATATCAACAAAGGAAAGAGTTGTTAAGCTAGTCCCTTACCTTCTCCCTTTGTTCTATTGCTTCCTTTTCCTAATGATGTATGTGCAGCATCATATGGCAACAATTAAGGCCCCCAGGTATGCCATCAATTTTTGGTGTATGTTCCTTTGCATGGTCTGGTCATTGGCTGTTGCCGGGCAGGCAAAACGAGGGTTGAAAAGAGTTTCTTCAGCACTGTTTGGTATTTGGATAGCATATCAGATTGCCGGAACTGTTTTGTTTATAATCGGTGGCAGTAACAATGCAGGGATTGAGCAAAATTTAGCTCGCGATGTAGTAACGGCTGCACAGGAGAAGAATCTAACAAGCGTTGTTATCTATGGCAATTCTCTTTTTGGACTTAAGGGCCAGAAATTCAGTATGTATTCACAAAATAAGATAGTTTTCACCCATACCGAGACAGAACGCTATCAAGCCAATGCCCAGTTTACAGAAACAGATCGCAACAAAGGATATCTTACTAGTGAGCAGGAAAAATCATCTTTAACAAATACCCTGAAGGAGCTGGGGGTAACTTTCACAGTTGATAAAATACATAATTATTTTCTTTTCAGTAATCTGCAGATAACTCCGCAGGTTGTTATGCAGGCTATTCCAAATGAGGAAATACAACTCCTTTCCTTCGTGGGTGAAAAAAATGAAATAATTGGTGGACTGCTTGGCGATCGCAGTCAGGAGAACGACTCCGAACTCAATAGTATAGGTGGCAAATCCCTTGTTTTTGATACTGGCAAAAACAGAACTCTCTGTGGACTTTGGATGTTCACCTGTCAGGATCCTTCTGCAACCGAATGGCATCATCCTGGGCCGTATAAGGTCTCTGTCTCACAGGATGGTGACCATTATCAGGAAATTCATAGCTCATTACCCAATACGGGGAATGGATTCCATGCAGGGCCTCACATCTTCATCGGTGGCCCATGGGGAAAAGTGGAAACCATATTTCCTTCCGTGCTTGCCCGTTATGTCAAAATCACCTTTCCTGGAAAGATAGCTTCCTCAATAACTGAACTCTTCCTGTTTCAGACAAACGGTACATTGCGGCAGGATTCCCCTGATGACATCCCAGCGTTAAAACAATTGATTGATGATCAGGGGCTTGATTTTGTTTTGGCTGATCGTTGGGTGAGCGCGAGGTTACGTGAGGTATTTAAAGATGAGAGAAAGAAAGACATAGCCCTTCCCAGGTACAGTACAAAATATAAAAACAATCCGTTGCGCTATTTTGTTCGACCGGAACGGGGACAGGCCTTAGTGTGTGATATGGCTGTTGCTGATGAATGCGAGAAGGTGCTTATTCGGCAATATGGGAAATCTGTAATAGCCAATCGATTTGATTTGCGTAATTATGCTCTTTTTACTCTTGCAGATGCAGAGGTCAGTCTTGCCTCCTCGAATCGTTCAGCACTTCTGTGGAATGGTCATTTCCCACTCCAGACAAAAGATATGGAATTGTTGGCACCCTGGTTCAATGTTCATGGATTGCCGGTGTGGAGAAAGGATTTCACTAAGACCAGCAACTTTTATCACGATTCCTGGACAAATGGAGAAGGAAAGCTGTTGAATCTCAATTACGTTATCCGGCAAGGACAGGACAGGGAATTAGTTCTTTATACTAATGGCTGGCGACCTGGTAATGAGATGGCCAGCCTGCAGTTAAGGCTAATCGCCAATGATGATATTTCTCTGAAGTTTAAACAACAGGTTGATAATACATATGTGTTTACTCTTCCTGAGACGCTTGTCAGGTTGGACAGCCTTGAAATACAATCAACAACCTTTGTTCCCTCTGGACAAGACTCAAGAGATCTCGGTATTGATGTTAAACGTATTGAAATTCAGTGATGAAGGTATGTTCCAAAACGTGACATCCACTCAGGTTGTATGCCATCGCTTCGCCATAGATTAAACTCATCAGAGAGTTTCTGGTAATCCGGGAAAAGTCTGAATATATGCACCTGGCAGGTGCCGCTTATGCCGCTTACGACCAGTCTGGCCTGATAGGGCACAAAAGGTTTGCTAAACGTATACTCAATTCTTTGAATACCTTTGCTGACTTGAAATGACTGTCTTTGCTGACGGTACAATTCTCCTTTTGCATCTTCTAACTCAATCGCTATTGTCGATTCATCAACAAGTCCCTCAACTTCACATATTAGTTTGTAACTGCCGGCAGGCAGAGCCACCTCCCACATGGGAATTCTTTTTCCTGCGATAACTCTCCAGGAAGGGGAGGCTTCCAGATAGCGCACACGGCTGAGGGCGCTGAAATACTCTTTTTCGAGTTCATCAGGTATCTTTTTGGGAATAGATGGGGTGGCATCCTGGCCGCCACCAAAGAGAGTGAAGAGTTCTTTTTCTTTTTGGGTGGTGAGGATTGTCAACCAGATATCATTGTGAGGAACAGATATTTCCAAAGGAATGATATGCACTTCCTCTTCGGCTGTTGTTCGTCCTCCACTGACTCTCCATTCTTTTGGTTCCAGATCCACGAGTTTCTGCTGATGGGCCTCCATTTCTATGAGAGCGTTCGTTTCGCCAAAGTTAATAGCAGCGTTTGTCGCATATGATCCGCTGCGAATTCCCAGGGTTGGAATGGGTTTTCCTGCCGGCAGAACAAGATATCTTTTGATGGTTTTTCCATGACCCTCTCCACGGATAGAGAGCATTCTCTCATTGCGAGGAAAAGCCGGTCCGTTAAGAAAAATCCAGTTTTTTCCTATTGGATTCGCAACCTGTGGCAGAGGAGCAACTTCAAGAGTGTTCCAAAATGACGAGTCCGGTCCCTTGGCGTGATGGGGGTGATTTCTAAACACTGAGTTTCCTGAGGGTTCCAGATACAAAGAACGTATAGGGCCGCTACGGTGGGTGTAAAAAGCCTCTCTGTCATAGATAGCGGACGGTAGATTTTGCTCAAAAATTGTATTGTCTTCAAGTCTCCAGAAGAAATTCTCTCTCCAGCTGAGTTGTGCGAATTCGATAATCATCAATGCGATGATAAGGAGACTGCAGGTCTTTATTACTCTTGAATGTGATGTACGAAGAGTCGCGAACAGAGAACAGGTCACGACAATAAGCGGTAACTGTAAATAGGAAAAATGAAAGGGTTGAACCACATATTTCCCGCATAGGGCAATGCAGAGGGAAAATAGCGGGAAGAGAGCCATTGCCAGAATAAAAATATTCTTTGTACAATCCGGATGCTGGAGGGAGTGGTGGCAGGCCAAATATTTTTTTCCGGCTAGGAGTAATCCTGCCAAGGAGGTAAGGCAAAGAGTGTAACCTAGTGAGGCTAAAATATAGAGACTGTTGTTTTTTAAGCCAAGAAATGCTCTTTCCAGCCATGGTTTGGCAAGAATCTCTGCAGGGACGTTGTAGTTTTTAATAAACTCGAAGTTAGCGAATATATTGGTAAGCGTCGTGCGAGGGTCCAATAATAAGTTAGGGGTAAAGATGGCTATGCCAACCATGGTACCAGCCGCTAATATCAAACATCTCTTTATAACTGATCGGTGGTTGTTATCCTGATGGAATTCGAAACAGAGCACCATTGCTGGAACCATTCCAACTAAAAGACCGTTGTATTTGCAAGCAAATGCAGCTCCTACAGCCACGCCACTGGCAAACAGCCATGTTTTTTTGTGAACGCTGTCTCTATAAAAGAGAAGGAAGAGTAAACAGAGGGCTGTAAAGAGATCTACTCCAATATCTCCGGTAGCAAAGTGAGTTACTGTTATGGAGAGTGGCGCTATGGCCAGAAGGAACATTGCCAGCAGAGCGCTTCTTTTATCTTTAACCAGTCTGTAAACCAGCGTGTAGACAATGACCATAGTGATCAGACCATATACTACACGGAGCAGGCGGGCGTAATAGTAGAGAGAAGAATGGTTCGGGATGTCGGGTCCAAAGAAGGAGAGCAGTGGCCGCAATAAATATTCATCAAGGTGGTTCAGACCATAGGGATAGCCATCATAAAAGAGACTGCCGTAGTAGCGGACATAGTCTCCATTGAGAAAGTTAAATAAGGCCAGGATCTGTTTTGCTTCATCAGGGTGAAAGATACTTCCCTGGTCACCCAGTCCCCGGAACAGGCCGGACATGCGTAAATACAGAGCTAACAGAAAAATGAGTGCACAAAGAAAAACAAAAGGAACTTTTTTGGGGTGAAATCCAGCCGAAGGGAATCGTGTACCTGATGAGTAAATTTTATTGTTCATGAAGAGTTCCTTGGTGCGACACAGTTACTCCGGTATGTGAAAAATGTATAACTGCAGGCAGAATAGGCCTAGTACTCTCTTTTTGGTGGGACAGGATCTGATTCTGTCCCTGGTCGACTAAGGCTATTTTGTATCGAATGGATCAAAGTCAGCTTGGAAAGAATCTTGGTAGCTTGTAAAGATATTAAATTTGATGATGCTCCAGATAGCTGAGAATCCGTCCTTCCAGTTTATTTTTTTTCCCTCTTCATAGGTGCGGCCAAAATAGGAAATGGGAACCTCGTAAATTCGGATGCCCTTGATTTTAGCGATTTTGGCTGTCATTTCCGGCTCTATGCCAAATCGGTTGGAAGTGAGAATCATGTTGCGGATAATATCTCCGCGGAATGCTTTGTAGCAGGTCTCCATGTCGGTCAGGTTGAGATTGGTAAACATATTGGATAGAAATGTCAAAAAACGATTTCCCATAAAATGCCAGAAGTAAAGCACTCTGGATACCTCACCCTTAAAGCGGGAACCGTAAACCACATCAGCAAGTCCATTGACAATGGGGCGCAGAAGAACATCGTAATCTTTGGGGTCATATTCAAGGTCGGCATCCTGAATGAGAACCACATCTCCTGTCGTTTTTGCTATGCCTGTCTGAATTGCAGCTCCTTTTCCGGAATTTACCTGGTGTGAAAGTAAGGTGCAGTTATTTTTATGTTGAATTCTTTCTTCTAATACCTTTTTCGAATTGTCAGTGGAGTGATCATCTATGATCACTAATTCATAGGAACTGATGGATGTCAGTCCTTCCAATGTTTGTTCTACGAGATCTAAAATCGAATTAATTGTTTTTTCTTCGTTATAAACCGGTACGACAATGCTGAGTTTCATAGGACACCTAATTGAGTAATGGTCTGCCCGGTATTGGCAGAGAATTTTCTGCCAGGTTAATTGCTTATTTCTACGATCAGACGCTTATATGATCTGTTTTTTTTATTTCTTTGTCTTATGGATAACTAGAAAAGATTATTATATATAAAAAAAAAATACAAATTCTACCACAATGAACTGTGCCTTACAGGAATAATAATATTTTTTTAAGAAATGCTGTTTTGAAAAAACATTTAGTATCAGTAAGTTATGGGCATCTCGTGTCGTCAGAATTGAAAATAGATAAAAGTGGCAGATTCCGGGCTTCTAAGTATTAAAACTCCCAGGAGCAAGCAGGCGGCGAGTATTGGTCGAAGGAGCAGTAAGTCTTTTGCATAATTATTCCGGGAACCCCGTCTGTTTTTGTCCCAGAAATAAAGGAGTCCGTGCAAAAATACAGGAAGTGAATAGAGGAAGGTTAAACTGAAAAGATATCGGGCTATCTGATTGTCTTGGGCAGTTGCTGACCATGGAGTTAATTGAAAGTAATGCCATAATGACTGGATTTCAGTTTCCCGAAACAGGAGCCACCCTATATTGATCAGAATAAAGGTCCCCAGTATTTTGAACATCAGAAGAGGGAAATGGAGTTGATTGGGCAGTAATATACGGATCGGAGAAAATAGCTTTTCCCCCACACGGTTTAGTAGCACCAGTACTCCGTGATAAGCGCCCCAGAGGATGAAATTCCAGCTGGCTCCATGCCAAAGGCCGGAGAGGAGAAAGGTGATCATTATATTTGCTCCCCGACGAAACGATGAGTCAACATGTGAGCCCCCCAGAGGAATGTAAATATAATCCCGCAGCCAGTATGAAAGAGTCATATGCCAACGTCTCCAGAAATCCGCTGGAGACCTTGCAAAATACGGATGGTCAAAGTTGCGTGATAATTTGAATCCCAAGAGGAGTGCAGAGCCACGTGCCATATCCGTATATGACCAGAAGTCTGCCAGGATCTGAATGCCAAAGGCAAAGACACCAGACCATAAGAGAAAAAAACTTGGGTCGGTCAGCGAAAAGACCTTAAAGGCTATCAGGCCGGTATTGTCTGCGATTACCAGTTTTTTGAAAAGGCCCCAGATAAGCAGCAGTAAGCCCTGTTGAAACTGTTCAGGCGAAACGTGTCTGCTGCTGCGTATCTGGGGCATAAGAACCCGAGATCGTTCAATGGGGCCGGCAACCAATTGCGGGAAAAATGAGATAAAAAGAGCGAAATCTATCATGTCATAACAGGGCTGCGTATCACCCCGATAGACATCAATCGTATAGGCTATTGCCTGAAAGGTATAAAATGAAATCCCAACGGGTAACATGATGGCGAGAACAGGTTGAGAAAAGGGGATTCCAAAATTGTTGAGCAGGGCAATAATGTTTTCCAGGAAAAACGAGGCGTATTTGAAATATGCCAACACTCCAAGGCAAATCAACAGGGCCAGAACCAGGAAGGATTTTTTCTTCTCCGGCCAGCGAGTTATGGCGATACTGCAGCCATAATTGACAGCTGTGACCAAAAAGATTAATGCACCGAACCAGAGATGTATATAACAGAGGAAAAAATAACTGGCGCCCAACAGGAACAGATTTTGCGTTCGCCTGGGTAGGAACCAGTAGACCAGCAAAACAAATGGGAAAAATAAAAGAAAATCAATGCTGTTAAAACTCACTGGAGGAGATCCCCCACGCGTCGATAGAAAAGCTCGGTGTATCTTCTCTGGTCTTTGATGTGATCGCCGTCATGGTAGGCGGAAAGTGGTAGTTCGGGGTCGCCTGTAAAATCATATAAGGCAGCATTGTGATCTGCGAGATACTGCCGCATGTCATGCATGTATTGCTGCAGTTCGGGAGAATCCTGTACCACTCCACTCTCAGTGGGGCGCTCCTGTACCCGAATAAAGACTAGAGCAATATTTTTCTCTTTGGCCAGTTTTAAGATTTCAGGCAAAAAAGAATCCTCCACCCGACCATAAAAGTCGTAAGGATTTTTTCCTGTCTCCTGCTGACTGGATTCGCTGTCAACCCCGCTTCGGAATGATCCGCTCGCATAGGAAAACCGATTATTGACCTGAGTAAGTATGGTGTCACGTCCTTCGTTTATTGACTTGTTATTCTGTGGCCAAGTGGATGCCAGAATAAGCGCCAGGTCACTTACCTTCCTACGGACTTCATCTTGTGCCATAGCTATGGGGAACAGAAAAAGCAACTTGTCATAAACAATATCTGTAACTGATCGGGAGTGTCCATGAACAATCTGTTCAAAAAGAGGGTCGGGTGCAGGGGTCAGGCGTTCAATCGTTTTTTTAACCAATGAATCTGTTGTACGTGCTCTAGGTAAGACAAATTGATTTCTCCGGAAAAAGATGAAAACTTTTTTTGGATTGATATCGGCGGGAAGAAACAGATATTTAAAGGACAGGTAATGGATTGCAGAAAGACCGCCAAAATTGACAATGGAATACACCTTTTTGCCACCTAATAACTGACCAAGATACGCATCATCTATCCGACTCCAAAGCATAGAATTGCCAATGAAGACAAAATCAGGTTTTCTCTCCTGTAACTCTTGATGAACCATCTCTCCGATATACGGTTCTCTTTTGATGGTAACTGGCAGAAATAAAGCAGGCATTAGGGCAATACCAAGACTTATCAGTACCGAGGTCGTTCGATTTTCCAGGGTCAGGGGCAACAGGAGACAGAGTGAGAAAAAGGTTGTAAAAAACAAAGAAATTGCTCTTCCGTCATGGAGAATCTCCAGAATTCGCCACCAGGTGTCGAGACTGCCCAGCACTGGGACAGCGATATCAGCGCCTGTCAACAGGCGGTTATGCATCATTGGGGGGATCATCATCCCGACTGAAAAGCCACCATTGCCACTATTGTTGTGTAGCCGAATTTGAAACAGATGTTGACCTTTTGTTAAGGAGACCCATTTGTCGATACGCTGAATAGGTAAATGATTGCCTATTAGGCAGGCAAGTTGTTTACCGTCAATTGCCAGTACCGCATCTTCTTTTGCCACTAACTTAAAACAATAGTTGCCATCAACAGGGACATCCCACAGCAGATAACCCCGAGCCTTTTTGAAGTCCGGATTCAATGCCAGAGGCTCGCCACCAAGCAGAAAAGATTCATATCCTTCAACGCCCACTGAATGTGAAGGTTCGTAGAAATGCATCCACCAACCGTTACGGCTGAAATCGGCTCGTGGTGAGATAATATGGCGAAGAATCAGTTCAGGAGATAAGAGGCAGAAGAATAGTAACAGGACGGAAAAAAGAAGGCACCCGCGTCCGGTTTTCCAGGTACTGCATTTTGTCAAAAGATTAGAAATCTGTCCCATGGGCCTCCCATCTCTTCTACCGTTTTTTTGCCGTTACTCGTTGTATTTGTTTGGGGAATAGTCTCTTAAAACGGATGTAATTCTAATTTCAAACAGATTGAATTCTTCTCAATACACTGTTTTATTGTTTCTGTAAAACAGGCAGACGAATTAGGGAGAATAAAGGCAAAAATTAATTGGAATAGCATACTGCTATTGTACTCTTACTTGACAACTCCACTGTTGTCGCCTATCTAACTCAGTTTAGTCTTTTATAGGTAATTTTCTTGTTTTTTTGTTAAAAGAATAAAAGAGTATTTTTTTTACTAAAGTTAGCATTAACTGTTAAAGTGCGTATTCTTTAGGACAGGATAAATCTTTTTTAATTAAGTCGCTTTCCCTCATACATTGTTGGTTAAAAATGAAATCACAAATACGAAAACAGGTGTTGGTAACCGGTGGGGCCGGATTTGTTGGTTCTCACCTTTGTGAACGATTGTTAAATGATGGGCATGATGTCATTTGTGTGGATAACTTTTTTACCGGCACCAAGGATAATGTCCTTCATCTGCTGGATAATCCACATTTTGAAATA
>JAHJNL010000029.1 GCA_018820855.1 Pseudomonadota bacterium
AGAGAATATAATGCCTATCTATACATGGAAAGGTATCAATTCATATGGTGACAAACGCAAGGGTGAAATCGAGGCCCCTAATCAGGCAGCAGCACTCGCCCATATCAAACGCCTTCGCATCCAAGCCCCTGTTATCAAGGAGAAGCCTAAAGACCTCCTAGAAAACATCTCCTTTTTTCAGCCAAAGGTAACTGGCAAGGATATAGTTATCTTCACCAGGCAACTCTCCACCATGATTGATGCTGGCCTGCCGTTGGTACAAAGTCTGGAAATTCTCTCAAAACAGCAGGAAAACACTACCTTCAAAAAAGTCCTTCTGGCTATCAGAATGGATGTTGAAACCGGTACCACCTTTGCCGACTCCATGCGCAAGCATCCCAAGGTATTCGACAACCTTTTTTCCAATATGATCGAAGCCGGAGAAACCGGCGGCATCCTGGACACCATCCTCAGTCGCCTGGCACTCTTCATGGAAAAATCCATGGCATTGAAGAAAAAGATTAAAGGAGCCATGACTTACCCGGCGATCTGCCTTGCCATTTCAATTGTGATTCTCGTTGTTATTTTAGTTTTTGTTATTCCTGTTTTTGAAGACATGTTTTCAAACTTTGGATCAGCCCTTCCCATGCCCACTCAAGTCGTAGTAAACATGTCAAACTTTTTCAAATCTAACTTTCTCTGGATAGCAATGGCAACGGTCGCTGTCTTTTATACCATCAAAAAAATTTACAACACGGAAAAAGGGCGATTTAGAATGGATGCAGCTTTTCTCAGAGCACCAGTCGTTGGCGTTCTGATCCGAAAAGTTGCGGTGGCCAAATTTACGAGAACACTCAGCACCATGCTCCAGAGTGGTGTTCCGATTCTTGAAGCCCTACAAGTGGTTGCCAAAACCGCAGGAAACAAGATCATTGAAGCAGCCGTGCTTCGTGTTGCTGACAGTATTGCCGAAGGTCGACCCATTGCCGAACCCCTCGAAGAAAGCGGCGTATTTCCGAACATGGTGGTACAAATGATCAATGTTGGTGAATCGGTTGGTGCCTTGGACACGATGCTTGCCAAAATTGCCGACTTTTATGATGAAGAAGTTGATCAGGCTGTTGAAAATCTAACTGCCATGATAGAACCATTCATGATGGTGTTTCTTGGTGGAATGATCGGTGGTCTTGTCGTTGCCATGTATCTTCCGATTTTCAGTATTGCAACGACAATTGGATAAAAAAGCGTTCTAAAACAGTTGACTTTATTCTCCCGACGCCTATCATTAACTACGGAGTTTAAATAACAATCGAATATTTTAAAAGGAGAATTCAAACATGACTCTTACAAAAGCTGACTTGGTACAACGGGTATATAAAGCTCACGGTTCGTTAACTAAAGCACAGGCCACCGATTCCGTGGAGGCCTTTCTGCGTATCTCAAAATCTTCTCTTATCGAGGGAGCCGACCTGCTTCTCAGTGGATTCGGGAAGTTTAATGTCAAAGATAAAAAATCCCGGAGAGGACGCAATCCTCAGACTGGTGACGAATTAACCTTGGATGCTCGTCGCGTGGTTACCTTTAAACCATCAGGCATTCTTCGTAATAAAATCAACGAGGCTTGATCGGCTTTGAGGTAGCACTCTACAAAGCCATTCTTCCTTTTAGAGTATCACCTGTACAGTTTTGCACCTTAGGCAAAACTGTACAGGTATTTTTTTTGCTTTTGAGTTATCTCATTTGCTGTAATTCTCCCAGCCATCTTTTCTTCTATATTCCTGTACCATTGGAACAGCATGCCACACTTGCACACTTTTCAAAATATCGAGATAAGTTCCATTACTCTTTCAGATGAATGGAACCTCCATCCATTTCTTCCTCCCGACCCGTCATCCAGACTTCGACAATCCATTCAAACCATAGGTCTGTTACACCCCATAATCCTGAAAAAAAGTCCAGGCAACAGGCACCAGTTACTGTGTGGACGTAATCGACTTAGATCCTTGCAAAGCGATAGACACCCACCTACTCTAATTAATGCTCTGATACTTGATGAAGGGATCGAAGCGCGAAGACTATTGCATTATATCCTCGAAGACCAGTTGCTTTCCGGTACACTTAGCCCTATGGAAAAAGCCTATTTCTTCAAATACTGTCTTGAGCATATGGAACTTGAAGAGGCTGCCAATTATTTTTTCCCAATCCTGGAAGAAAATGTACAACCCCATATGATTTTGAGAGTACTGCTGTTGCTGGATCTAGAAGCAGAAATTCAGAAGAGTATCCATTTGGGAGAGACAGGAGAAAAAATTGCACTTGAGTTGCGTCAGCTCACGCCTGATGACAGACTTACACTCCACAGGATATTTCAAGAGCTGGAACTTGGCGGAGGGAAACAGAAAAGGCTTTTGGCATTGTCAACAGACCTGGCCTTTGGACAGGATAAGACAATTACCGCACTCCTGGCAGAGCCGGACCTTACCCTTATCCTTGATCATCCTGAAATGAATCGTCCGCAAAAGGCATCAACTCTTCTCGCAATCCTACAGAAAAGACTATCCCCGCAAAGCAACACCGCAGAAGAAATCTTTCAAAAAACTGTACATAAAATGCAGCTGCCAGCAGCATGTACTATCTGTCACAGTCCGGCATTTGAAAAAGATGAGGTATATGTCACTCTGCGCTTTGATAGCTTAACAGAGGTAGAAAATCAACTCGATGGACTAAAATCCCTGGCAACAGGAAAAGAAGAATAAACTCATCTTCGCTAAATGCTCTTCTATCAAAGAAAAGGATCGAACAGATCGCCCTGCACAAGCATGTCATTACCGCATCGACTATAGTGCAGATTTCTCAATGCTAAGGCCTCATTCCGACCTCCAATCGGAAGACCACTCACCAGAGGCGTACCGCTGGAACCAGCAAACAAAGGGGCTATAAAGAGGAAAACTCTATCTACCAGCCCCTTTCTAAGAAAACTACCATGCACAGTTGCCCCTCCTTCTACAAGGAGAGAACATATTCCCATCTCGCCAAGACAAACCAAGACAGCGCGTAAATCCAATCCTCCATCTTCGTCGCAGTCAACTCTGTGGACAAGAACGTTGTTCATTGCGCTCAGCAATTTTTTTTTCTTTTCATCGGCTGAGGGGCTACAAAAAAGAATAGTTGGTGCTGGTGAAGCCAAATGAAGAATTTTAGATTCCAGCGAAAGCTGCAACCGGCTGTCCAAGATCACCCGCACGGGATCTCTGCCACGCTTATCGGGAAGACGGGTAGTTAGAGAGGGGTTATCTACGGTAATAGTACCTCTACCTACAAGAATGGCATCGAGAGTGTTGCGTAACCCATGCACCTTTTTCGAGCTGCACTCCCCTGTCATCCATCCAGGCTGCCCCTGTTGATAGCTGATTCTGCCGTCAAGACTCATACCGGCCTTCATCACCACGAATGGCATTCCGAAGGTAATGTGTTTAAAAAAGGGCAGGTTCAAATCTCGACATTCCCGCTCTAAGACACCGACGGCTACTTCAATTCCCTGTTCGCGGAGATACTGGTTGCCGCTCCCCCTAACCAGAGGATTGGGGTCTTGCATACCCACCACTACACGCCTAATTCCGGCAGCGGCGACAGCATGACTACAGGGAGGCGTTCGTCCAGTATGGTTGCAGGGCTCCAATGTAACGTAGATTGTTGCTCCGCGAGCCCGGTCACCAGCCTTGCGCAGGGCATGAATTTCAGCATGAGGGGTTCCGGCCTTTTTGTGATACCCGCAACTGACAACCGTATCATCTTGGACAACCACTGCACCGACACAAGGGTTAGGAGAAGTTCTCCCCAGTCCTTTTCTGGCCTCGCGAAGGGCAAGGCGCATAAAACGAATATCTGTTGGAGAATCAGTCATCTGTTCAAGAAGTTCCGTCAGCTTTGCTTTGGTCCCTTGAGTCGAGCAAGCCTTTTAATTCATCCATAAATTCATTGACATCCTTGAATTGACGATAGACAGAGGCAAAGCGAACATAGGCGACCTCGTCCAGACGCGGGAGTTCTTCCATCACCCATTCACCAATGACTTTGGATGGCACCTCTTTCGACCCGTAATCCTGAAGCTTTTTTTCTATCTCATCAACAAACTCATCGATTTTGTCACAGCTGACAGGTCGTTTTTCACAAGCCTTTTCTAGACCGATTACCATTTTTTGGCGATCCCAGACCTCTCGTCGACCATCCTTTTTGACCAGCATTGGCAACATGACTTCCAGCCGCTCATAGGTGGTAAAACGCTGATCACAGGAAAGACATGAACGCCTTCTCCTCGTGATGGTGGACTCTTTATTTAAACGTGAATCTATGACTTTGTTATCAAGATGACCACAATATGGACATTTCATGCTGTCTCCATAGGCTTAGGCTGCATTATTCCAAACGAACTCTCCTCAGCACCCCTTCAGGAAGGCAACTTCCCAAGGGTAGATAGTAGCACGAAGAATTTTCATTATTTTTAATAAAAAATCTGAAAATTATGTATAAAGCACTAAATAACAGCGGAGAGAGGAAATCTCTCACACAATGCACGCACTTCATTACGAACAGCAGCAATGCTCGCCTCATCCCGGTCTCTGATAACACGCTCAATCCAAGCGGCGATGAGTTCCATCTCGGCAGTTTTAAGGCCTCTGGTGGTAACAGCAGGGGTGCCGATTCGAACACCAGAGGTAACGAAACGCGGCTGACCATCAAAGGGAATCGCATTTTTATTAACGGTAAGCCCAGCCTTTTCAAGAAGCTCTTCAGCCTCTTTGCCAGTAATGTCTTTACTGGAAAGATCCAAGAGCAGGAGATGATTATCAGTGCCTCCGGACACCAAGCGGAAACCTTTATCAACGAGGCTTTTCCCAAGGGCGGCAGCGTTAACCACCACCTGCTGTTGATATTTCTTAAAAGAATCACTCATGGCTTCTTTGAAACCGACTGCTTTGGCTGCAATCACATGAACGAGCGGTCCTCCTTGAATCCCTGGAAAAATCTTAGAATTAATGCTTTTCTCCCATTTGTTTCTAGCAAGGATCAATCCGCCTCTTGGGCCACGCAAGGTTTTATGAGTGGTTGAAGTGACAAAATCGGCATAAGGTACAGGAGAAGGATGAACTCCACCGGCAATAAGGCCGGCAATATGTGCCATATCCACCATAAACAGAGCGCCGATCTGATCGGCTATTTTTCTAAATCCTTCAAAGTCGATAAACCGAGAATAAGCACTGGCTCCGGCCACGATCATCTTCGGGCGATTTTCAAAGGCAATACGCTCCACTTCCTCCATGTTGATCTTTTCGGTCTTACGATCAACACCATAGGAAATAAAATTAAACAACTGTCCTGAGAAATTAACATTGCTGCCATGGGTCAGATGTCCTCCATGAGCAAGATCCATGCCCAGGACTTTATCTCCTGGTTTCAGCGTCGCAAAATAGACTGCCATATTAGCCTGGGAACCGGAGTGAGGCTGCACATTGGCATATTCAGCACCAAATATTTCTTTAGCCCTGTCAATAGCCAGAGTCTCAACCTCGTCAGCATAGTCGCATCCGCCGTAATACCTCTTTTTAGGATACCCTTCTGCATACTTATTTGTAAAAATAGACCCCTGTGCCTCAAGAATCGCACCAGAGACAATATTTTCTGATGCAATTAGCTCAAGCTGGCTATTCTGACGATCAAATTCACTGTTGATAAACCTAAAGACATCCGGATCTGTATTTTGCAAGGATGACATACTTTAATTCCTCTCACTTCAAATGTGTAACACACGAAAAAACCGGCATGCCTGTTTTGCAATGCCGGTTTTCATGTACCAGAATAAATACAACTCTATCAATTAAACAGCTCAATGCGACGCAAATGCCTTCCACCGTTAAAAGGGGTACTCAACCAAGTGCGAACAATCTCTTCAGCAATACCTGGACCAGTCACCCTTTCTCCAATGCATAGGACATTAGCATCATTATGTTCCCGACTCATGCGTGCTGTATATTGTTCACTACACAGCGCAGCCCTGATGTTGTCGTGTCTATTGGCAGCCATGGACATACCGATGCCGGTTCCACAGATCAGAATTCCCTTGTCTGCCTGGCCAGAGGTAACTTTTCCACACACAAGATCGGCAAATTGCGGATAATCAACGGAGTCGGTATCAAAGCAACCAACATCCTCTCCATCGTGACCAAGCTCCTGCAACAAGGCAAGAACAATCGTTTTCAATGCAAGACCACCATGGTCCGAACCAACTGCTATCTTCACCGCTTTCTCCTTACCAGCGAATTTCTACAAAACGAATATTGTAAAAAACATTAGCCATCAAAACGCTTCATGATCACAACACCGTTCGTACCGCCAAAACCAAAGGAATTGGAAAGTGCAGCCCTTATCTCCATCTTCCTAGCTTTATTGGGAACATAATCGAGGTCACATTCAGGGCTGGGCGTATGTAAGTTGATGGTAGGTGGCGCAATCTGATCTCGAATGCTAAGCGCCGTAAAGGCAGCCTCAATCCCGCCAGCGGCACCAAGCATATGCCCTGTCATCGACTTTGTTGAACTAATGGCAAGTTTTTTGGCGTGATCGCCAAAAACAGTTTTAATGGCCAGAGTTTCACATCGGTCATTAAGAGGTGTTGATGTCCCATGAGCATTGATATAATCAATGTCAGCAGGATTCATACCTGCGTCCTTCAATGCCATATTCATGCATCTCGCAGCCCCTTCACCGTCTTCAGGTGGCGCCGCGATATGATAGGCATCACTCGAAGCACCAAAGCCTACGATCTCGGCATATATTTTGGCACCTCGCTTGAGAGCATGCTCAAGTTCTTCAACAACCAGCATTCCCGAACCTTCAGAGATTACGAAACCATCACGGTCCTTATCAAACGGACGAGATGCCTGCTCCGGAGCATCATTTCTTGTGGACAAGGCCTTCATAGAACTGAATCCCCCGACTCCCAGAGGACAGACGACAGCCTCTGTCCCTCCGGTAACTACGACATCACAGTCTCCATAAACAATAGAACGGTACGCCTCACCCACCGCATGGGTTCCTGCTGCACAGGCGGTGGAAAGAGCAAGATTCGGGCCCTTTGCTCCAATCTGCATGGAAATGTGACCGGAAGGCATATTGGGAATGGCCATAGGAATAAAAAAAGGTGATATTTTCTTAGCCCCGCGCTCAAGACAGGCAGTATGGGTTTTCTCAATGATGGGCAGCCCACCTATACCACAACCGGTAATTACACCGACACGAGTACAGTTTTCATTGTTGATCGTTATCCCGCTGTCTTCTACGGCAAACTTTGCAGCCACGATACCATATTGAACAAAAAGGTCGAGATGTCTCGCGGCCTTTTTGTCAAAATGATCTTCCTGGTGAAAATCTTTAACCTCTGCTGCTATCTGAACAGAAAGATCACTTGTATCAAACCGAGTAATCAAAGCGACTCCACTCTTGCCAGCACAGATATTATTCCAGGTTTTTTCTGTTCCTGTCCCTAGGGGGGTTACCAGTCCAACGCCGGTAACCACGACTCTACGTTTTACCATTGAACGTCTCTTGAAATTATATATGCTTTTCTGATAGGGAGTTTCAGGAACTGCAGCAGTTCCTGAAAAACGCTTATTTCAAATTGTTTACAAAATCTATGGCATTCTGCACTGTACTGATCTTCTCTGCTTCTTCATCGGGAATCTCAACATCAAACTCCTCTTCCATGGCCATGATCAGTTCAACAAGATCCAAGGAATCTGCACCAAGATCATCAACAAAGGAAGCATTGGGAACAACCTTTTCTTTATCAACACTCAGCTGCTCAACAATAATATTTACCATCTGCTCTTCAATTGCCATTTCCTATCTCCTGTATGGGGTTATCTATTCTATTTTTGGTGAGCCCAGGTCTTCCCGGTAACTCAATTACAAATAAATTCAACTTTACTACTAGTAACAGACTCCGAACAAACTGTAAATCACATATACATACCGCCGTTGACGTGAATGGTCTGCCCTGTGATATAGGTACTGTCATCACCAACCAGATAGGCAACTGCACCAGCCACATCTTCAGGTTTCCCAAGGCAGGCAAGAGGAATTTCCGCCTTGATCTTTTCCTGAATCTCCTCAGGCAGGGTACTGGTCATATCTGTTACAATATATCCTGGTGCCACTGCATTGACAGTAATATTGCGGGAGGCAAACTCTTTGGCCATGGACTTGGTTAAGCCCTGCATACCTGCCTTGGCTGAGGCATAATTAACCTGCCCGGCGTTGCCGGCAAAGCCAATCACTGAAGAAATATTGACGATCCGCCCCCATCTCTTTTTCATCATTGCTCTGGACGCAGCTTTGGCGCAGATAAAAGAACCTTTAAGATTTGTATCAAGGACAGTATCCCAATCTTCTTCTTTCATCCTGGCCATGAGCCCATCCCTGGTGATACCAGCATTATTCACAAGAATATCAAGGGAGCCGGCATCATGGATAAGCTTTTTTATAGCGCCTTCCGCTTGGGCAGGATCTGCAACGTTAAAGGCCAAAACATCTGCTGTCCCTCCAGCAGCAAGAATCGTTTGCCGAGTCTCCTCTGCAGCCTCTGGATTGCTCACATAATTTATATATACATGAGCGCCCATAACTGCAAGACGAATACAGACAGCACGTCCTATACCCCTACTTCCTCCAGTAACCAGTGCATTTTTTCCTTTTAGGCTCATGATTTTCGATGTCCTTCTATTTTACTGATAAGCATGGGGATAATTTTATACATGTCACCGACAATACCGAAATCTGCCACATCAAAAATGGGTGCATTCTCATCACGATTGATGGCGACTATGGTCTCTGACGACTGCATCCCTGCTACATGCTGAATAGCTCCGGAAATACCGCAGGCAATGTAGAGTTTCGGAGCAACGGTTTTCCCGGTTTGCCCGACTTGATGCGGATATCCGATCCATCCGGCATCTACCACGGCTCGACTTGCGGCAACAGCAGCATCAATAGAATCGGCAAGCTCACGAATAAGCTCAAATCCCTTGGCATTATCCATCCCTCGGCCACCGGCCACCAGAATATCTGACTCCTGGATATTTACATCATCCTGCTCGAAAACAACTGACTCTAAAACACGCACCTTGGTCTGCAGTAAAACAGGATCCGGTGTGACATTTACAATTTTACCTTGCCGGGCAGCATCAAATTCCATTGCCTGCATTACTTTGGGACGAACAGTGGACATCTGAGGTCTGGAACTGAGACAAACAATGGTAGCCATGATGTTTCCACCAAATGCTGGACGAGTCTGAAGAAGGGCTCCATCATCTAAACGAATATCGAGATGGGTGCAATCGGCTGTCAAACCGGCACCAAGACTATTAGCTACACCCGGGATAAAAGAACGACCTATCGCGGTAGCACCGGCAAGAACTATCTCAGGTTTATGTTTTTTGATCAAATCAATCAATACTGCGCCGTAAGCTTCATCCGTAAAATAAGCCAGAGCAGGGTCGTCCACCTGATAGACGATATCAGCGCCATGGCCGATCAGCCTCTGTGCGGTATCTCCTGTGCCCGCGCCTATAAGCACGGCAGAGAGATGCACACCACGGGCATCAGCAAGTTTTCGGCCTGCCCCGAGAAGTTCTAAAGACACTGGTGCCAAAGTTCCAGCTCTGAATTCACAATAGACCCAAACACCACGCCAGCTGTCCAGATCTGCCTGAACGCTCTTTTCCGCACCTTCTATTTGCAGGGCCTCTACTTCACAATTCTCCACACAGGCACCGCAGAGCGTACAGGCATCTCCAACCACGGCACAACCGTCGATAACTTCAATGGCACCAAAGGCACAACTTTCCTCACAGACACCGCAACCGATGCACAGCTCACTATCTACGATCAACATTATTTTCTCCTGTCTGCTTAGTGCCTTAAAAAATAATTTTCTTGATTGTTATGACAAGAAACTAAAGAATAAAGCAATCCCTTGCAGTACTACCAATTATAAAAGCACTTATATCCCTCAAAAGGGGTACAAAAAAAGTCCTTCAGAATTAGAGGTAGACAGCAATCTTTTCAACCAACTGCTCGATTTGCTCTTCGACGGTTCCGGTCAAGACAGCCCTTTCGCCGCGAGGTGGCGGAGGAAAGACGCTGACCACCTGCGTGGGTGATCCTGCAAGACCTATGCAGGCCGAATCAGCTCCGATATCTTCAGCTGAAAGGATCTTGAACTCGGCCTTTTTCGCCTTCATCTTGCCTTTAAGCGAAGGAATACGGGGTATGTTCAGATCTTTGACTACGGTCAGTAATACAGGCAATGAGACAGCTACCACATCGTAGCCGTCATCCATCATCCGCTCCAAAACTAATTCACTCTCACTGGCCTCCCGGACTTTCTGGATACAGGTGACAAAGGGGATATCAAGTTGGATGGCAAGACCTGGTCCCACCTGAGCGGTGTCCCCGTCAATTGCCTGTTTACCGCAAAGGATGAGATCGAAATCACCGATCTTATGAATGGCCTTGGCCAAGGTATAAGAAGTTGCCCAGGTATCAGCACCGGCAAAGGCCCTATCAGACACAAGCACTCCATGGTCTGCCCCTAAGGATATGGCCTGCCGTAGAACGTCCACGGCCTGGGGTGGTCCCATACTCAGCACCGTAACTTCTCCACCCAGTTGTTCCTTTAACAGCACTGCCTCTTCCAAAGCATACTGGTCATAGGGATTCATTATGGACTGGACACCTTCACGGGCCAGGGTGTTTGTCTTCGGATCCAAGCGTACATCTTTGGCATCTGGAACCTGTTTAACGCAGACAATAATCTTCATTACATTCCTCTTGTCGTCTTATCTGCGGGAATATTCTTTGTTAAGTTCCTGACCGATAACGTTTCGCTGCACCTGATTGGTTCCTTCATATATCTGAAGGATTTTAGCATCACGCATCATTTTCTCAACAGGATATTCACGCATATACCCATAACCACCCATGACCTGAACAGCATCGATACTCACCTTCATGGCCATATCCGTGGCCATAACCTTGCACATAGAGGAGACCTTTGACATATCCTTGGGATGAGCATCTATATGTTTTGCAGCGGAATAGACCAGAGCACGTGAAGCTTCAAGCTGAATAGCCATATCCGCAAGTATGTGTTGTACGGCCTGGAAAGAAATGATAGGTTTGCCAAACTGCACCCGCTGCTTGGCATAGGTAGTTGACTCATCCAGGCACGCCTGTCCAATTCCAAGGCCTAACGCGGCAATACCTGGGCGAGAAGAGTCAAGCGTCTTCATCACCGTAACAAATCCAGTTCCCGCTCGTCCGATGATCCGGTCTTTGGGAATCCGGCAGTCTTTGAAGATTAGTTCAGTGGTCGATGAGGCACGGATACCCATCTTCTTTTCTTTGGGTCCGCAGGAAAAACCGGCATCACCCTCTTCCACAACAAACATGGAAGCCCCGCGAGGCCCTTTTTTTCGGTCAGTGATCGCAACTACTGTATAAATCTGCGCTTCACCACCGTTGGTTATCCACTGTTTGGTTCCATTCAGAACCCACTCTTCACCGTCTAAAACTGCTGTCGTTTGAATCCCTGAAGCGTCAGAACCGGCATTGGCCTCGGTAAGACCAAAAGCAGCAAACTTCTTCCCAGCGGCAACCGGAGGAAGATATTTTTCTTTTAACTCTTCAGATCCTGAAATAATGATAGGATAGACGCCAAGTGCACTGGCGGCGAAGGCTGTTCCCACTCCGATGCAGCCTCGGCCCAGCTGTTCCAACGCCAACACAATATCCAGACATCCACCGCCAAAACCACCATACTCTTCAGGAATCGGCACACCGAATAGATCAGCTTGAGCCATACTATTTAGAATATCGCGCGGAAATTCATCTTTTCTGTCTAATTCAGCACGCTGTGGAATGATACGCTCGTCAGTAATCTGCTTAGCGATCTCTACAATCATACTCTGTTCTTCTGAAAGAAAATAATCCATTGGTTCTCCTGTTTACCATCTTACCAAAGCAGCTCCCCAGGTGAACCCTCCACCAAAAGAACAAACCAAGAGCAAATCATCGGGTTTAAGCCTTCCTTCCCGGCTTGCCTCATCGAGTGCAATGGGGATGGAAGCAGCGGATGTATTACCATATTTCTGGACGTTTATGAATACTTTTTCTGCAGGGAGACCTAATCGGGAAACAAGCTTATTGAGGATACGGATATTGGCTTGATGAGGAATCATGAGCCCAATGGTGTCAAGGTCCACCTTTTCTCTGGCCAGAAGGTCCAAGACGGCACCTTCCATTGCCTTAACCGCATATTTAAAGACTTCCCTGCCCTCCATGAGGATGTGAGTGCCGGGATGTTGCGGCGGATTAAGATCCGGGTTGCAGGAAGGAGCCGCATGCATACAGAGAAGACTCCAGAGATTACCATCAGAAAACAGATTGGAGGCAACAACTCCACGAGCTTCATCACGATATCCCATGACTACAGCACCTGCGCCATCTCCAAAGAGAATACAGGTATTTCGATCTTCCCAATCTGTGTGGCTGGAAAGTGTCTCGGCTCCAATAAGGAGAATTTTTTTCTCCCGATCGGCCCGAAGATATTTGTCAACCATATCCAGACCAAAGAGAAATCCGGAGCAGGCCGCGTTAATATCAAAGGCAAAGGCCTTTACTGCCCCCAGTTCCTTTTGCACAAAACAGGCACATGAAGGCATGAGCATATGAGAACTGATGGTGGCAACAACAATGAGATCGATTTCCTCTGCCGTCACCCCTGCCATCTCCATAGCACGCTGACCGGCTACAGTTGCCAGGCGATATGCTTCTTCACCCTTACCACTGATCCGACGCGTCTTGATACCGGTACGGGTCCGAATCCATTCGTCGCTTGTCTCGACTATTTTTTCAAGATCGTGATTTGAAAGAACCCTGTCAGGGAGACAGGAACCGGTTCCCAGAATAACCGCACCCATCAACTCCTCTCCCTGGTAGCATCAAGATTTTCGGCAATACTGTCTTCGATTTTTGCATTAACTTTCATTTCAACAATCTTTCCGGCTTCAATGAGTGCATTCTTAATTGCAGCGGTACTGGATTTTCCATGACAAATCAATCCTGTCCCATTGATTCCTAAAAGTGGAGCACCACCGTATTCAGCATAATCAACACGTTTTTTCAAACGACGAAATACCGGGCGGGCTAAGAGATAACCAATCTTGGACCGCCAGGAACTCATAATCCCTTCACGGATCATCTGTCCTGCAGCCTCGACCAATCCCTCACTTACCTTTAAGCAGATATTGCCTACAAAACCGTCACAGACTATGACATCCACATCACCCTGAAAGATGTCCCTGCCTTCAACGTTACCAATGAAGTTCAATGAACTTGCAGCCAGCATGGCATGTGCCTCTTTCACCAGTTGGTTTCCTTTTCCAGTTTCTTCACCAATACTGAGGATTCCTACACGGGGAGCATTGATATCGAAAATCGGGGAAAAGGCTGAAGCCATGAGGGCAAACTGAAACAGATGCTGAGGGCGACAATCTACATTGGCCCCTACATCCATCATAACCACTGGCTTTTTCAGGGTGGGAATAATACTGGCAAGTCCTGGCCGAGAAACGTTCTTCAAACGTCCGAGCTTACGAATGGCAGCAGCCATGGTTGCCCCGGAGTTTCCGGCGCTGACTGCAGCATCAGCTTCTCCATTACGCACAAGATCAAAAGCGACCATTACAGAGGCATTCTTCTTCTTGCGAATAGCCTCAACAGGGGATTCCCCCATTTCAACCATTTCAGACGTATGAACAATTTGCAGCCTGGACAACACATCGCTGCCTAGTGACAACCTGTCGAGGCAAGCACCAATAAGCTGCTCATCCCCGACCAGGGTCACCCGCAGACCGACTTCCTGCACTGCCTGTATTGCGCCGGCAATCAGCTCATCAGGCCCATGGTCCCCTCCCATGGCATCCAAGGCAATATGCACGGCAAACGTCCTACTCTAATTCCGCATCCAAACTAAAAACAGAACGCCCCTTATACATACCGCAGCTCGGGCAAAGACGATGAGGTTGTTTGGGTTCACCGCAATCGGCACAGGTTGAAACCCCAGGTGCCTTCAAGGCATCATGAGATCTTCTTTTATGGGTACGAGAATGGGAATGTCTTCTTTTGGGTAGAGCCATGCTTTCCTCCAATAGATCAACTGCCGTCAAGCGGCATGAAATAACTAATTTTATTTTATTTTTTCCAAAACAGCATAAGAAGGACCTGAACCTTTTCGGGTGCATTGACATGCATTTTTATTCAGATTCACTCCACAGCAAACACATAATCTCTGCATCCATCTTTACATATAAGATGAGCAGGCAAGGCCAGAATAAGCTGCCCCTGGAAAATCATGTCTCTTTCAATAAACGGCTCATCAACATGCACCGTTCCACAACCTTTTTAACTGCAACAATACTCATTTACTATTTACGGTCCATTTGCCAGCCACAAATGGTAAGCGTTTCGTCAAATTCGAAGTGCATCTGCTATTGCAGTATAAATCAAACCAACCAGCAGATATCGAACAGAATGCACAGTCAGTTGCTGCGCCGTTTATCTGCGATATCAATTTGTATCAGTATACTCTGCTCAAAATCATCATCGGATCAATGTAATCGATTCGGTGATTCTGAATCTATTACTCTCATTGGTAATGTCACTAAGTTGACTCTTCTTTATCTCTCCGCTACTGACAACAATATTGGGACAGACGAATTAGACAGAAATACCCAATTTTTGGAAGAATGGCTAGAAAAAAATTCCTGGACACCCAATTCATGGAAAAAAAACAGAGAACAGAGAAAAAATTCCAAGAAACAAGCACCGAATTTGTCTCAGCGGAAACTATAAAACGCGAGCAAGCCTGTCTGATGTCCTTTCCAGGCGCAACGTGACAATAGAGAGAATATGCTCAAGGAAACGACAAGTCAGTTCCTTAGACTGTTCTTTGAGTTTGGCAAAATCATGCCTGTCCAGACAATAGAGTCTGCAATCTTCAATGGCTACAATCCGTGTCTGACGAACATGGCCTTGCAGGAGGGCCGCCTCACCGACCATAGCCCCCGGATCCAACAAGGCAATAACCTGTAGCTTTTCTTCGAATCCAGTATACTTATGAACAGAAAGACGCCCCTCACTCAAAAAATACAAGATGTTGGCAGGATCACCATATTCAAACAAAACCTCTCCCGCCGAAATGCTTTTTTCACTCAGCAGCGCAGAAAGGAAATGACGTTCATCCTCATCAAGAAAATCCAAAAAGGAAAAAGAGGTTTCCACTAGTTGCTGCCCTCAGTAGAAAAACTGGCATTTTTCTCTTCTATAACCTTGACCAACCCGTCAAATTTTTCTTTTCTAAGAATTGATTTGAACTGTTCCCTAAAATTTCGGACCAGACTTACGCCTTCTATATTGATGTCGTAGACTTTCCAGCTGGATTCCTTCTGTAGCATGACATAATGAACAGGAATAGCGACTCCATTGTTATCAACGACAGTGGAAACTTGCGCTTTATCTCCCTTTATTCGTTCATCCTGAAATTTCACTTCCTGGCCCGAATAGCTCTCAAGTTTTCCAATGTAAGTATTTTCAAGCAGTTTGGTGAAAAGCTGCTCAAAATGTGTCTGCTGCTGCTGATCGATGGTATTCCAGGTCTTACCCAACACCAGTTTCGCCATCTCCGGGAAATCAAATCCCTGCGTGGCAATAGCCATTATTTTGGCTCGTCGTTCCTCTTTATGCTGTATTCCTGAGAGACTTGAATCAGCTAGAATATCAATGATTTTATTGAGGGTGGGCTTCAGCTCTTCGGTGGGCCCCAGTGAAGCCAGGGCAGCAGGCAATCCACTGAGGACAAAGAAGAGACAGAGGCTAAGAAAAAAGAAACGCTTGGCGTTCATCGCGATATCCTCACGGCTAAAATTTGATTATAATTCATCAACAACATTCTGTGTTGAAGCTTTATCCTTAATCTTGTTTCTTCTGTAGTCGAGATAGACCTGGCGCATAGATACATAGGGATCCAGTGAATACTTCTTCAGATCTTCGTAAGCATCCGGATTAAGGGAGAGCAAGTTGATTTTATTTTCGGAATAGTAGGCCGTACTGACCAGAAGATCATCATTAAAATAGACCACCGGATGCGAATAGACGTCTACACCAAAACCTAACGTATCTCGTGCATTAGACGGTCCGAGAATAGGCCAGCAGAAATAGATACCCTCCCCCACCCCCCAGAGGCCAAGGGTCTGACCAAAATCTTCGGGTTTTGGTTCCAGTCCGAAATCGACCAGAGCCGGATCCCCTAAACCATACACACCAAGTGTGGAATTAATGAGAAAACGAGAGAGTTCAATTCCCGCATCACTGAATTTTCCCTGCAACAGATTATTCAAAAGCCGGATTGGAGCAGCAAGGTTGGTAAAAAAATTACCAAAACTGTAACGTATATCTATCGGCAGGACGGCGGTGTATACCTTGTTTACGGGTTTCATGACCCAATAATAGAGTTTGTCGTTAAACTCAAAAAAGACCCTGTTCATTGGCTCCAGGGGATCATAATACCTCGGTTCACGATTAAGAGGATCTTCATCGAAAAAATTGTCATTGAGGAGGTCTAACTCATTCTCTTCCCCTTGAGCAGCTTCCAGCGATGGGGCATGGTCTCTGCTTGCCTGTTGACGTTGGGCACAACCCAAAGGAACCAGCAAAAAAATCACCATCAAATAAACGATACTGTATCTCATAGTTGTCAACATAGCGGGAACAACCCTGAACCGCCCAAATTATTTTACATTGCCAAAGGCAAACTTGCTTATAAGAGACTCAAGATCTATCGCGGATTCGGTATCGGTCAGGATATCACCTTCATGAAAGAACTCTTCCTCACCTCCCAGAGATAACTGTACGTATTTATCTCCAATCAGACCCTGTGATTTAATCGAGGCCATGGAATCAGTGCTCAGTTTTACTTCTTTATTTATCAGTAAAAATACATTGGCTACGCCATCTTCATCAAGCCAGACCTTGGCAACCTCCCCAACCACCACTCCGGCGACCTGTACTGAAGCACCATTTTTTACCCCGGAAATATTATCAAACTGGGCGGTGATGGTATAATTTTTACCGCGGTTTAAGAACGAGACCTCACCAAGTTTCAGGGCTAGATAGCCAAAGGCGAGAAACCCGGCAATCATAAATATCCCTACCCAGAATTGTATACTGCTATTTTTCATTGTTCCACCAAGTGACTTTGATAAATTTCCCCCATAGTGGTTTTAACAAATTCTTTAATATGGGTTTTTTGTGACCACTGGATCGCTTCGGGAGATGTAAAAATATCCATCCCTCCTTTATAGAGAACGATAACCTGATCGGCAAGATTAAATACTTTTGGAATATCGTGACTGACAATTATGGAGGTATAGCCTATCTGTTTCTGGGTTCGGGCAAAAAGATGATAGATTTCCTGGGTCATTACCGGATCAAGCCCAGTAGTCGGTTCATCAAAGAGCATGATCTCGGGTTTCAACTGCAGCGCTCTGGCCAGACCTGCCCGTTTTCTCATACCACCGCTGAGCTGAGCAGGAAATTTTTCTTCATGGCCCAGAAGTTCAAGCTGCTCCAGAGTGGAAAGAACCTGCGCCCTGATCTCACTCTCCGTCTTTTGAGTGCGCTCTCTAAGAGGCAGGGCTACGTTTTCAAAAACCGTAAGGGAATCAAAGAGAGCCGATCCCTGAAAAAGGACACCGAAGTGCGACCGCAACTCTTCCAGCTCCCGTCCCCGACTATTGGTGCTCTCCCTGCCGGCCACAAAGATCTGTCCGCTGTCAGCCTGCATCAAGCCTAACACCAGCTTCAAGGTAACACTTTTACCTTGACCGCTACCTCCGGCTATCACCGTAGTTTTACCGGCAGGAATGGTGAAATTCACCTTATCCAGAATGACCTGCCTGTCGCCGTCTTCGCGGACAAAGGACTTTTCCACATCTTTAAACTCTATGGCTATATCGTTCATAGGAGGACAGCGGTGAGAAGATAATCAAAAATAAGCACGGAAATCGATGACAGAACAACAGCTTGGGTCGTGACCTTGGACACACTCTGTGCCCCAAAACCGGCCCCCCTGATCTGGTGAACAAAATATCCCCGACTGGTACAGATCCAGACTACCAGCAGGCCAAAGACGAAGGATTTTACGACACCCAGCCAGATATCGTGATTGGTGACACTGGTACGCATCCCCTCCAAATAACTGCCTGAATTGACACCCATCAATTTGACCCCAGCCACATATCCACCGGCAATGCCAACCACATCAAAGAGCGCGGTAAGCAGCGGAACCGAGACAAGGGCGGCGAGGAATTTCGGAGATATCAAATAGCGAAAGGGATCCACTGCCATACAGTCCAAGGCATCAATCTGCTCGGAGATTCTCATGATACCAATTTCAGCACACATGGCTGACCCGGCGCGTCCAGCGACCATCAAGGCGGTGAGTACAGGCCCCATTTCCATGATAAGAGTGAGTGAAACAGCTGACCCCAACATGCCTTCGGCACCGAACTTATGCAGGGAATAGTAACCCTGCAACCCCAGCACCATTCCCGTGGAGGCAGCGGTAAAGAAGATAACAACAAGCGATCCGACACCGATAAAGTGCAGCTGGCGAAGGAATTCAGCAAAGCGAAAAGGGCGTTTGAAACACCCCTGGACAGCCTGCAACAGATAAAGTCCCATGCGGCCAAGATCATTGACCACATATAGACCTGTATTGCCCAGTCTTGCTATGGAGTTCTGTTGCATTGAATTTGTTACCTGCATATGAATAAATTAACCAACTATCGTTGCCACCGTCTAACCAGAGTAATGCATAAAAACGCTCCGTTCTTTCACCAGACAAATGATCCGTCAGAGATTGAAAAATACAAAAAAAATGGCACCACTAGTCCCATGATAAATTTAGAAATATGGAATGTCAATGACAGAGGACGATTCAGAAAAGAAAGGGGTAATGTTTTTTCTCAAAAAAAATGGCCTGGCACCACCCCAGAGAGAAAAGATTTCTCCCTGGCAGCATGTCCGCCTCAACTTTTTCTTGGATCAAAGGTCTCACGCAGGGCTTCTCCAATAAAGATTAAGAGAACCAGAGTCCCTACCAGAACAAGAAAGGTTGAAAGTGACAACCACCAGGCGTCAATGTTGGCCTTTCCCTGAGCCAAGAGTTCACCAAGGCTCGGTGTAGATGGCGGCACCCCCAGTCCCAGAAAGTCAAGACTGGTCAAGGCAAGGATGGATGCAGACATCCTAAAGGGGAGAAAAGTGATTACCGGCGTCATGCCATTGGGCAGGAGGTGGCGATACATGATGGTCACATTGGAAACGCCAAGGGCCTTGGCCGCTTTCACATACTCCATATTCCTTCCTTTGAGAAATTCCGCCCGGACATAATCGGAGAGTCCCATCCAGCTAAACAGGGACAGGAGGATAAGAAGCAGCAGAACACTGGGCTTAAAAATGGAGGCAAAAATGATCAACAGATAAAGCTCCGGCATGGCTCCCCATATTTCAATAAATCGCTGGAAGAAAAGATCTGTCCTCCCTCCGAAGAAGCCCTGAACAGCACCGGCAATAATCCCGACAAACGTACCTACACCTGTGAGGGCAAAACCAAAAAGTACGCTCAGGCGAAAGCCGTAAAGCAGACGGGCAAAAACATCTCTTCCCCGATCATCAGTCCCAAAGACATTTTCCCTGGTGGGAGGAGACGGCACCGGCCCGTCAATATCAAAGTTGATGGACTGATAGCTGTGTCTGTTAAATGAAAAATAGACTTTATTCCCCTTTGTTGTCAGCTTCTCCAGAATGTAGGGGTCAAGATAGTCGGCCTCTGTCTCAAAATCGCCGCCAAAGGTTGTTTCAGTATATTTATTAAACAGAGGAAAATAAGGCTTTCCCTCATAGATGATCAGGAGAGGGACATCATTACTGAGCACCTCGGCAAAGAGGCTGAGGAAAAAAAAGAGCGCAAAAGCCAGAAAGCTGTAAAAGCCTCTGCGGTTACGACAAAAGCGTCGCCACCGCCTGCGCCCCAGGCCAATAGCTTTATCACCATTATTTTTGTTATTCAACACTGTCAAAACTTATCCTCGGGTCCACAAAGACATAACTCAAGTCAGAAAGCAATCTGGCAAACAGACCGATAATAGTAAAAAAGTACAAAGTCCCCAATACCACCGGGTAATCTCGATTTAAAACAGATTGATAGGCAAGCAATCCCATTCCGTCCAGAGAAAAAATTGTCTCGATCAAGAGACTGCCGGTAAAAAATGCAGCAATGAAATATCCTGGAAATCCTGTAATGATGGGAATAATCCCATTTCTGAATACATGTTTATACAGAACCTGCTGCTCGCTTAATCCCTTGGCACGAGCCGTGAGTACATACTGTTTACGGATCTCTTCAAGGAAGGAATTCTTGGTCAGCATGGTCATTACGGCCAAACTCCCCACAGCACTGGAAATAATAGGCAGAACCATATGCCAGAGATAATCAAGTATCTTCTGAATCAGACCCATTTCAGACCAGCCATCCGAAACCAGTCCCCGCAGAGGGAAAATATTCCAAAACGACCCTCCTCCGAACAAAACGATGAGAACAATGGCAAGGACAAACCCTGGAATGGCATAGCCAATGAGGATCGCGGTACTGGTCAAAATATCAAAACGAGAACCGTCACGAACAGCTTTCGCGATTCCCAAGGGAATACAGACGCCATAAACAATGAGAAAACTCCACAACCCCAAAGACATGGAAACCGGCATCCGTGATATGACAAGGTCCACCACAGACTGATGATAGTAATAGGATGAACCGAAATCAAAAACGAGATAGTTTTTCATCATGGCCACAAAACGCTGAACCGGTGGCTTGTCAAAGCCGTAGAGCTCTCTCAGTTTTTCCACACGACTGGAGTCCAGACCGGAATCCCCTCGGTAAAACGAGGTGCCCCCTCCGACCTCTCCGCCCTTGCCCACCCCTTCCATTTCGGCAACCATTCGTTCTACCGGTCCTCCCGGGACGAACTGGGTGACGGTAAACGTAATCAGCATCACGCCGATAAGGGTTGGGATCATGAGTCCCACCCGCTTCAGGATATAAAATAACATAGTGGCAGTCTTCGATTCTTTATCCAGACAGGCGCCTTGCTATGACATCCATCCTTCAAGAATTCTTTCCAATACCCCTGGAAGGGGCAGATACGTTAACAACAGATAGTAATTCTTCGAATTATTATGATAATGAGTTTATTACCATAAAAAAACAAGCAAATTGCTTGTAAGAGACAAAAAAGTCTGGGACAAACACATATTATGCGATTACTGCTTGTATTTTCTTTGCTGATATGTCTTGTTTCAGAAAGAATATTACTTAAGTACTCCAATGAAACTTCTTTATACAGCAGGCAGCAATGATTGATAACGTAGAAGATCTCCAGGCCCTGGTGGAACGGGCACGCAAAACTAATGCAGTAGCTTTAGACACGGAATTTGTATGGGAACGAACCTATTACCCTCGCCTGGGACTCATCCAGCTTGCTCTTTCCAACGAAGAGTGTTTCCTCATCGATCCTTGCGCATTAGATGACCTTTCTCCCTTAGGAGAATTACTCGCTGATCCCGCAGTTGTCAAAATATTTCATGATGCCCCTCAAGACATTGCCATTCTGCGCAATGCCACAGGAGTCGATCCGAAAAACATTTTCGACACCAGGCTTGCAGCTGGTTTTGCCGGTCTCTCATCTACCCTTTCTTTGGGAGCCCTGATCGAACTCCTCCTTGACATAAAACTGGAAAAGACAGAAACCCGGACAGACTGGCTCAATCGTCCGTTGCACACTCGACAAAAAGAATATGCCATGGACGATGTCCGTTATCTTCGGGCCATACGTGTCCTACTGCTGGCCCGTATCATGCCGGAAACCGTGAAATGGCTGGAAGAAGAACTCCAGAAGCTGAATGATCCTAAGAACTATATCGGAGTGAGTGACCTGTCACGTTATCGCAAGATACGAGGCGCAAGCAAACTGAATCGTCCCTCTCTTGCCATTCTCCAGGAACTCGCATCATGGCGGGAAGAGGAAGCACGGAAAAGAAATCGGCCAAGAGGACATATTGTCCGTGACAGTGTCCTCCTCTGCATTGCCAGACAGCAGTTACGCGACAAATCTGCCATACAGGAGTGCGGCGACATATCCAGCAGATGCGTAAATGCCTATGGTGATATACTGATCCAACTAGTAAACAAAGGGCTTAGTCGACCTGAAAAAGACTGCCCCTCCCTGTTACAGAATATCAAGCTTAACAAAAAAGAAAAAACAGCTCTGACCAAACTCCACGATTTTATAATCCTCAAAAGCGATATCCACGGAATCGATCCCGCCCTGGTGGGTAATAAAAGCGAACTGAAAGAACTGGTAAAACTCTCCTCATTCCCTGCTGCGCAAATCAAACAGAAAAGTGGTTGGAGAAGACATTTTCTTGCTGAACTCACTGAAAAAGATTGAGCTTTCGTTCCTCCTGCAAGGCCCCGAAGAGGACAAAAGGCTAAAACGAACTCGTCACAGGCTTCGCAGAATTGTTACCCCGATCAGCATTGGGCAGATGATTTCAGGCAAGCCGGCTTCAACCCGCAACGGGATGTAAGGGTGACTGCCTGTAAACATTTTCATTTTCACGCCCGCTAATCTTTAGTATCCACTTGATCGCAAATATCTCCGCACATGGTTTGTCAGAATTTTCCACCTCAAGTATTTCATGCTCCAACCGTCATCCCCCTCTCCCTTTTCCCCCTGTTCAACCCTGTCCCATTCCACGACAAATACTGTCTTATGCCAAATGTTTTTCTTTCCTCTACTGCACTTTCTGAACAAAGGACTCCATCGTATATTGATCCTTTGCCACATGTTCCGAAACCAAATCGATAATAGTGATCTCAGGAGGAGAAAAAATCCTTATCGGAGGCCCCCAGGTAGCACTGCCACGACTGACATAGAGCCACTTCCCGCCATCCTCGGATAATCCTCCCGGATAGGAAAAGACCATCCGCGTCAGCAGGCCAAACGGAAAAATCTGCCCCTGATGGGTATGACCGGAGAGTTGCAGATCAGCTTTCCCTGTAAACAAAGAACTGAGGCCCGGACGATGCTTCAGAAGAAGAAGGAATCGCCGCGCTTTCTCCTCCGACAGAGAAAAATTTTTTCTATCCCCAGGATTCTCTGGCACTGAAGAAGAGTGAAGATCATCAAGACCAATCACTACAACAGGGCCTAGGTCCAGTACTTCATCGCGCAGGAGAACAAAACCAGCCTGGCCTGTAAAACGAATGGAATCCTCTATCCCGGTATAAAATTCATGATTCCCGGTAACAGCCAACTTTCCCAATCGCGGCTTCACCCCATTCCACATCTCAGCTTCCCGTATCAGGGTTTTCGGGCTGCTATCCACCAAATCGCCGGTGCTAACAAGAAGGTCCGGCTCAGCCTCTCTTACTGCTTTGACGATCCGGCCAAGGGTCCTTTCCCCAACCAGCAAACCGAGATGAACATCGGAAACCTGAACAATCCGGAGCCTGTCGACACCCGGTGGAAGTTTTGCAGAAGAGAGGATCACGTGTTCTTGCCGCAGGTCCTGGGCCTCAAACAGACCATAAGCAAAAAGAATCAGCGCAAAGACCACACCCATCCGGGATGCGACTTGCGAAGAAAACACTGGCCAGGGCAAGCCTCCAATCCCAAATCGCTTACCTATCCATAGCAACAGACGCAGAGAATCAAGGACAAGGGAGAAAACCACAAAAAGAAAAAGAAGCCCCATCCAGCTGAAAACCACCAGCCCAGCAAACATCAAACCAATCTCCCATCCTGAACGTTCAAGAATCCGTATCACTATCGGTGCTGGAACCATGCCCATCAGAAAGACGGAGAGACAAGATCGGACCACCCGACTATCAGGCAAGATGGGAAGCAAGCGGCAATAGCAATACCCATTCATTGCCGAATAAATAATGATATAGCCAATCAGAAAAATAGACATAATTTTCTTCCTAAAAAAAAGTAGAAGCTCTTCGTGACAGAGAAATTTCGGGGTAAGTTATTTTCTCATTGCTCAAGCAACTATAGGAAACATGTAAAAAACGATTATCCTGGCAACACCGGGGGAAAATGGGTAGTCTCGAACGGCTGAGCGACTCTCTGGACAAGAATTCTTTCCCCTATCTTCCCATCCAGAGACATTCATATAACACACTCAATCCGTAGTAATAAAAAAAATGGAGAACTTCCTTCTTGACAATGGCCTTCCGGCCCTCTTTCTTCTCAGTCTTCTGGCGGCCACTCTCCTGCCCCTTGGATCTGAATGGCTGCTGGTCGCCCTTATATTGCAGGGCTTGCCATTGACACAGGTGATTGCTGTCGCCACCTTCGGTAATGTCTTAGGCGCCTTTATCACCTACGGAATAGGTCTCTGGGGATCTGAGCTCTTTATGAGAAAACTCCTGCGGGTAGACAAAAAACAGACGGCCAGGGCCATGGAACTGTACCAACGTTACGGTGCCATCTCTCTCCTCTTTGCCTGGCTTCCCATCATCGGTGACCCCTTATGTCTGGCTGCAGGGATCTTGCGTCTGCAGCCACTGCTCTTCCTCTTTCTTGTTTTCCTTGGAAAGCTAAGCCGCTATATCCTTATTGCCATGGTGGCTGACATGCATATCTGAGTCAAGAACGTTATCATTACTCCGGCATCGGCCACTCCTGTTCACGGTTCTCAACATGGAAGCAGAAACGATCCCAGGAGAATTCTCTCTTACTGACCGGACACTGCAAAGTAACTTTTTTCTCATCACAGGTAAGTACCAGCCAATCCCCGCGCCGCGGTCCACTCTCGATAAAGATTTTTTCACCCGGCTGAAAAGGGTACGGTTTCAACACAGTCACATTTGTCTTCATAGTACGATTAGGCCTCCTGCCTGCATAGACATATATATTTTCTCATTCTCTGACAACAATCCAAAAAATAATTTGAGAGCCTTCTGGCTCTTAGTATCGAAACTCTTTCATAACCACTTTCATCATTGCATGAGAACATTCTATTTTTCTGACCAGAGAGCAGTCTGACCGCCATAGCAATTTGCGCCGTATCAAACTACCCGTTGTTTCACAAATAGTGAACACCTCTTCAGAACATTCTATAGCCTCTTAGCTTTGTGTCTATCTTTTCCTTAGTAGTTCAATCTGTGTATATCGTAATACCAGGGTTCCAGATCTCGTCCGTTAAGTTTTTTTCAGCCGTTCCATGAATTCAGCCATTCGTGTTATTAATTATTTTAATCATATTGACATTCTCTATTGAATATTAGAATATATTTACATTCCTGTGGAGATACTGAAATCATTATATTTACAGTGCGGTAACTATGTTTTTCAATCCAGTATCCGGAAAGTTACTGGTTGAACCTAACTGTAAATCATAATTTATGGCAAATTTATAGAACAATAATAACCAGTAACAATCATAAATACAAAATGGAGCCTTATACCATCCTATACAACCCGTCGCATTTTTTTCCCACTACGACATAAACAAGCAGGTCTTATCGAGGACACACAAGAAAAGGCAGATATGAACTCACCGTTAATAAATAAAGAAATCAGAATACTCTTCCTGACTCTTCATCATCTCATGGCTGTATGCTTTTTTCTGGGCACGCTCTCTTCCACTCCGGTCAGCGCTAAAGATCTTGGTGTTCTCTCTTTGAATGAACTCCTTGATCTGGAAGTTATATCCGTCGCCAAGGTTCCTGAAAAAGTAACCGATACTCCTGCGGCAATCTATATCATCACCCAGGAGGATCTTCGTAGAAACGGTGTTCAAAGCATTCCGGAAGCCCTGCGCATGGTTCCGGGTCTGCACGTATATCAGATTGACGCAAACAAATGGGCAGTCAGCGCCCGTGGCTATGCCTCCCGGTTTGCCAATAAAATGTTGGTCATGATTGATGGTCGTACAGTCTATTCCACCCTTTTTTCCGGAGTATTCTGGGATGTGCAAGATGTCATGCTGGAAGATATCGATCGCATAGAAGTTGTCCGTGGCCCCGGAGGAACCTTGTGGGGTGCCAATGCGGTGAATGGCGTTATCAATATCATCAGCAAGGACAGTGCTGATACCCAGGGTGGTCTTGTCTCCGTCCAGGCTGAAACCAGCGCAAGTGGTGAGATCTCGACCCGCTATGGAGGTTGGCTGAACGACAGGGTATCGTATCGTCTCTATGGGAAGTATTTCGACCGTGGCAACTTTGAAACTCCATCGGACGAAGACGCTGCCGATAACTGGCATGCCGCCCGTGGAGGATTTCGAATGGATATGAATCTTACAGCGTCAAACAAAGTGACGCTTCAGGGAGATTTATATGAAGGAGAATCAGGAGAGTCGATCAAATACCTCACCCCCTTCCCGCCCTATGAAAATATCGATTTCACCGATGCCCCCGTCTCCGGCGGAAATATGCTTGGCCGCTGGATCCGCACATTTTCCAAAGATTCAGAGATAACCGTTCAGGCCTATTACGACCATATCGAACGCAACGAGATCTTTGTCGATGAGACGGTTGACACCATGGACATTGACTTGCAGCACCGTCTGGACATGGTTAGCGGGCTGGAAATACTCTGGGGAATGGGCTACCGCTATACAAAAGGCAATACTGCAGGCAAAGAGGCAATTCCAGGAATATACTCTTACAGTCTGGACCCTCAAATAAGAGAAGACAACCTGTTCAGCGGTTTTTTACAGGGACGCATTCCCTTTGCCGAAGACAAGGGAGAGATCACTCTGGGGACCAAACTGGAGCACAATGATTATACAGGTTTTGAATGGCAGCCCAGCGCTCGTGCCATGTGGAACCTGAGTGCCGATCATTCACTATGGGGTGCGATATCTCGGTCAGTCCGTACTCCCTCCCGCATTGAGCATGATGCAGATGTCACTGCAGGTGCTTTCCTTTTATCCTCGCAACAGGAGGGATTACTCACTTTTGTCCGTCTTATTGGTAATGAGGAGGCAGAATCAGAAACAGTCTTTTCCTATGAAACCGGTTACCGTGCCAGACTCAACGATAATATCTTCATTGATCTGAGCATGTACTACAACAAATATGAAAATCTCATAAATGGATTACCAATGGGTGCTCCTTTTCCTGAGTATTCATCAACATCATCCCGTCTCATTTTACCTATACAGATTGATAATGGAATGGACGGAGAAACCTACGGTGCTGAAATCAGCTGCAGATGGAGCATTGCCAACTGGTGGCGACTGACCGGTGGTTTTACCTGGTTTCAGTTTAATGCCCTGAACATGGGTGATTCCCAGGAAGCGAGACAGGGCTTCGAAGAAGATCAAAATGCCAACTTTCTCTTTTCACTCGTTTCTTATATCGATCTGCCTGGCAATTTTGAACTCAACACCACCCTATATGGCGTTGACTCCCTGGACGAACTGAAGATAGACTCTTATCTCCGTCTTGACATCAATGTTGCCTGGCATCCAACTGAAGATATGACAATTAGCGCAGGCGGGCATAACCTCTTTAACGATTCTCACCAGGAATTTAATGACACTATGGACGGTATCCTTGCCAGCAATATTCCGCAGACGTTTTACACTAAACTTACCCTTACTTTTTAGGTAGCTGCGCAGAATGTTTCACAAGCTGTTTTTTTTCCTCATTTTCTCTATTTTTCTGCAGATGAACACCATTTCTGCATATGGTGAACTGCAATCTGCCCGGGCCATGGAAATTCAGGCAGCTTTTCTCATAAAATTCAGCTCATACGTCAAGTGGCCTGAGGAGGCTTTCGCTGACGCTCGTGCTCCTGTGACCGTCGGTATTTTCGGCCGCGACCCTTTCGGCTCAGCAATTGATGAGATAGCCCGTTCCTTTAACGCAAACGGCAGAAACGTCGAAGTCAGGCGCTTTAAAGACCCTCCAGCTATCCGCCAGAGTCACATCCTGTTTATTCCCGCTTCCGAGATGGAAAGAATGGATGAAATTACTGCAGTACTCTCCGGCCGTTCCGTTCTTATTGTAGGTAATTCACCGGAATTTCTTAACAAGTCAGGAATTATCAATTTTGTTATGGTCGGCAAAAAAATACGCTTCAACATCAGCAGAACGAATTGCCAAAAGATGGGTTTAGATATCAGTTCGAAACTGCTCTCTGTTGCCCATAAAATTCAATAGGTACGGACCAGCAAGTGACTTTCACAGCCCAAAAAAGCAGATGACCTTTCCACAATTTCGCGATCTCTCCATTAATATCAAGTTGACTGTTATCATAATCTTCAGCTGTCTTCTGGTTTCCCTGATGGCCTCAGGATTTTTTATCGGCCGGGAAATTATTTCGTTCCGTCGATCTGTAGTAGAAGATCTTTCAGGACTGGCCAGGGTTATCGGTATTAACTGCACTGCTCCTCTTGAATTCATGGATTCCGAAACAGCGGACGAAATACTTTCCTCCCTGAGCGCAAGACCCCATATACTCCAGGCTTTACTTTTTACCGCAGACGGTACGAAATTTTCCCAATACCAAAAACCTTCTCTTTCTCTTGAGAATGCGCAAGAACTTCGTGACCATTTCAAAGAAACCAAACTTCAGTTACTGGGCGAAGCTCATCACTTTCATAAAAATCATATGGCTCTTTCTGTTTTCGTTGGGAAACCTGGAAAAACAATCGGCACTCTTGTTTTGCAGGCAGACCAGTCTGGGTTCCATGCCATACTTACCCGCCTCATCTATGTCGTCAGTGGTATTTTCACAACTACTCTGCTTCTTGCCGCACTCTTATCATCCCTGCTCAACAGAGTCGTTTCTCGGCCCATCCTTGAGCTTGCAGAAACAATGGAGCGAGTCCGCAGGGAAAAGAACTACTCCATACGCGCCATAAAAAACTCCAACGATGAACTTGGAGTGTTGGTCAAAGGCATTAACTCCACACTTGACGATATTGAAAAACGAGATGAACAGTTGCTGGTGGCCAAAAAAACGGCCGAAGATGCAAACCTGGCCAAGTCACAATTTCTTGCCCAGATGAGTCATGAAATTCGTACGCCCATGAACGGCATACTCGGAATCGCTTCTTTACTCTTGAATACGTCGATAAACGAAAAACAGTACCAATTCGTTCACACAATACGCAGATCCGGAGAATCACTTCTCAACCTGATTAATGATATTCTCGATTTTTCCAAGATTGAGGCCGGCAAACTTGAGTTGGAACTGATTCAATTTGACCTCAGAGAGATTGCTGAGGAGACTGTCGACCTGCTCTCCGAACGGGCCAATGAAAAAAATTTAAACCTCGCTTGCTTTATCCATTCCGCAGTACCGGCTCATTTTGAGGGAGACCCGGGACGGCTGCGACAGATACTGATGAATCTGCTTGGCAATGCTATAAAGTTTACCAATCGTGGAGAGGTGGTACTCAATATATTTCTGAAAAAAATTGAAGGAAATAGCGCCTACCTTCGTTTTGAAGTCAGCGACACAGGCATAGGCATCAACAAAGGAAAACAGAAGGAGATATTTTGTGCTTTTTCCCAGGCAGATGGATCCACAACCCGTCAATTTGGAGGCACCGGTCTTGGCCTGGCAATCTGTCATCAACTCGTGAGCCTGATGGATGGTGAAATAGGCGTGGAAAGTGTGGAAGGACAAGGAGCGACCTTCTGGTTTACAACGGTGTTTGCCATCAGCAGCTTTAATGAATCCCTTTCAGACAGGCCGCACCAACCAATAGCTCTCCAAAAATTTGATGCAGTGATCCTTGTTGCTGAAGATAATCCCACCAATCAGATTGTGGCACAGGGTTTACTGGAACACCTGGGCTGCAGGATCGATCTGGCTGATAACGGCAAGGTAGCTGCTACCATAACTGCGAAAAAGAACTATGACCTCATTTTCATGGATTGCCAGATGCCGGTCATGGATGGCTATGAGGCTACCAAACAAATCAGGAAAGCTGAAAATCTTGCAGGAACCGGGCCAACTCCTATTATTGCCCTCACCGCACACGCCATGAAGGGTGACCGGGAACGTTGCCTTGCAGTCGGCATGAATGACTTTATCACCAAGCCTTTTAATGAACAACAGTTGGCAATTATTCTGTCGAAATGGCTCCCGGACACTTGCATAAAAAACTTGCCAGGGCCACCGACAAAGATACTGAAGAATCGTGCCACGCAATCGACACAAGTCCATATCGACGAAAGTGTCCTGAATAGTTTTCGCCAATTGCAGCAACCGGGGAAATCTGATATCAGAACAGAGCTGGTCAGCGTTTACCTGCGAAGCAGCCCGGGAATTATGCAGAGCCTCCAGCAAGCTGCTGAAAAAAATGACAGTGAAAAACTCTGGCAGGCAGCGCACACTTTAAAATCGAGCAGCGCCAGTTTAGGTGCACGCCGGCTGTCCTCTCTCTGTCATGAACTGGAGATAATGGGCCGGGAAACACGTGTGGATGACCCCTTGCAAAGGGTTTTGGAAATTGAATCGGAATTCAAAACAGTTGCCGATGAACTAGAGAGAATTCTCTCCGGCGTATAATAACGGAAGACAGGGCAAGCCCTTTCAGTGCGGAGTCACCAATGAGCAAACCATCAAGACAGGCAGAACTGAATATATACTTTGCCGGAGCTATTCGTGGAGGTCGAGATGATGCGGAACTCTATGCCACTCTCATCCAATGGTTGAAACAGTACGGCAGAATTCTCACTGAGCATGTGGGGAACGAAGATCTCCTGCAGGAAGAACAATTTCTCAGTGAAAAAGAAATTTTTGCACGAGACATGCGCTGGATTGCAGAAGCAGACCTGGTTGTCGCCGAAGTAACCACTCCTTCTCTGGGGGTTGGCTATGAATTGGCTGTTGCCGAAACCCTGAGAATCCCAACTGTCTGTCTTTTTCGAGAGAAAAAAGGGAGTATGCTCTCAGCCATGATTCAAGGAAACCCTTTTTTTCACGTGAGGAGCTACAGAAACAGGGATGAGGCGGAAAGCACCATTGTCCGCCTCATGCAAGACTTTCAGAAAAACCTCTTATGCTGAAAGCCCCTGTCCTGAGAAATTTTCTTCCGGACCGGAAGAGTTTCTTTTAGCGTCAGGCGCTATCGTTGATATCCATGGAATCGGAAGCCCAGCGATAGAGATAGTCATTTACCATAAGCAGTTGATCATCAGAAAGCCTTGCCCAAACTCCATCTCTTGCGCACTTTGCCCGCATCTTGGTAAACACCATGTTCCAGCCCCGTGAAGTCTTGGACTCCTCCCAGAGAAAAGTTGCTCCTTCGATATTATCACGGGTGTGACAGCTTTTACAAACCTGTTTGAAAGCCTTGCCTCCTTCCCCCCAAGGCCTGCTTTCCCACTCAAGAGGACCATCATTAAGGACCCTGCATGTCCCTGTTTTGACATCATGCCGCGTTGCCGGGGTGGCATAAACAGACAGCGCTGCGGCTACCAAAACAAAAAAACAAATCACCCCGATATACGTACGTTGCATAGTTACCTCCTGTTCTGGTTGGGGAATCGAGAGAATCTACCGAAAAAATCCAGCAAGGCCATCTGGCCTCTTTGGATAGATCAGTGGAGAAAAGTGATTGAAGCAAGATTGTCTCCCTGCAGAGATGATAAAAAAAGTATACTGATCTGGCGAAAAAAACGCCTGAGAAAGGAAGTGGCGTGTTCTTGAAAAATATTGTACCATACGTTACAATATCATACGCCCCAGGCTTCCAGTCAAGGTTTTTTATACCGATCAGTAAAAAACAACTCAGCAACCACAAAAACGGTTCAGCATACATGGCAAGAAACAAACAATTTAATGATGGCGAGGTATTGGATATTGTTCTCAATCTCTTCTGGAAAAAAGGTTATGGAGCAACCTCAATCCAGGATATCGAGAAGGCAACAGGATTGAAACGAACCAGCCTGTACAACGCATTCGGCAACAAGCGCAGTCTTTTTATGAAAGTGCTTAGTACGTATAGCGACAATATTAAGGAGATGCTGATCAAAACCATCAGCGAGTCTGCAGACTGTAGGGCAATGACGAAAGACTGGCTCAATAAGGTCATAGACTTTCAGTTCAATGACATAACTCCCGGCGGTTGCCTGGTCATTTTTTCCGTTCTGGAAAATGAACAGCACGACCAAGAGGTAAAGAAGCTGGCACAATCTCTCTTCTGGCAGGAAAAAGAACTCATCGAGCAGGACTTTTACAGAGGAATAAAAGAAGGAGAACTTCCGCCTGATTTTGCCTGCCAGCGTATGGCCGGAGTCATCACAGCCACGGCTTCAGGACTCGTGATTCTGGCCTTGGCTGGTTTTCCGGAAGCCATGCTTCGAGATCAGGTAGAGACATTCCTGGCCATGATGGATTTACAACTCAGGCCAAGCCCCTGTCAAAATTAAAACTGCTAGTCCCGGGCAGGACAAGATCCTTGTTAAAGGCCTGGAGAATCTGCTGACCTTGGGGCGTGAGAAGACCGATTCCAGTGAGGTCGACAACAAAGGCACAATATCCCATCTTGCGCAGCATATGGAGCTTTCCAAGCAGAGAGAATCGTTCATTGGCTTGAGTTACAGTCAGCCCACGATATTGATGAAGGTGAAGAGAAGTTCCGGAATCACTCTGCAGAGAAGCGTCCTGCTCCTGAAAAGCAGATGGAATACGAGAAGTAAAAAGAGCAATGGGACTGTAAACGGTAACCAGCAGGTTGCAGAGATTCCCTCCTGTCAGCAATCCGGCCATGTTTTCTCTATCATCTTCCAGAGACAGACAGCACTCCAGGATGCCAAGACCTTGCAAGGTCTGAATAGCCTGACTGTTCAGGATATATAGCCAGGGCCCAGCCAACATCTGAACCTTGTCCGTTTGAGAAAAAAGATCTCGATGACCCAAATTATTCAAACGAAAGCGGAGGAATCCTAAGTGTAATGCTCTGTTCACTGTTTCCTGCAGGATATTCCATTCTTCATCAAAAACTACGGAAGGCAAATCCCAGATCAATCGCTGCCGCTCTCCTTCGCACCATTGGTGAGTCTTTTCACTCTTTTCAAGCAACTGCCCGTTAAGCGGTACAATAAACTGCAGATCCTCATTATCCGCCAATTTTGCCAGATCCTCAATACGATCAGTAAGCAGATAGAGACTCTTCCGGAAACACTCTTCTCTGCCCTCAGGCACAGGCAGGATCCGCCCTTTAACCTTCTGCAACCGTGCCTCTTTCTGTCTCTTTCGCTCTATGCTCAGAAGCTCCAGAAGATATTTATAGAAGTCCCGCCGGATTTCTTTGAGACGACTGGGCTTGATCACTACCGGAGGAAGGTCTGCTGCATGCAGCTTTGTTAATGACAGGCTTTGAAAACCCGTATGGCCAAATACTCCCAGAAGTGTTTCTGCCGTTAACGGTGACCGCTCTGCGGCAAGCATTTCCACGGGATAGTCTCTGGTCACTGTTACCCCTTCAACTGAAGCCGCAACCAGAAGGCTTTCCTTCCTGCACTGAACAGTAAGTTCCACAGCTGTCGCAAGAGGAGGAGCCGCGACCAGACGTTTACGACAGGCCTCTTCACTCATGGTAAAAGATTTGCCCATACCCAGTTTGAAAACCAGATCTCCGGGCCGAACCTTTCCCTTGAAAGGCAAAGGAATTGAAACAACACTGCCTTTACCTGCCCGCTTTACCGATTTTTTGCCAAGTTGCAATGTCCTGACCGTAAACCCCTGCCCTGCCCGATCATTTCCAGGCTGAATACGAAGCCGATCCCCCACATGGATTATGTCATCTGTTCTGAAAAAAACAGCTCCTCCCTGTAGTCGCTCCACCTTCCCAAGGATCCGGCCGATTCCTCCTTTTCGTTCCGGCAAAACAATATCAGCGCCACCCTTTCCAGACAAAAAGCCGTCTGTGCTTTTGCGGCCCATAGCATTTTCCAGCACGCGTTTCGCCTCAACTACAGCATCTTTTATGCTCCCAGATGGTGCATCAAGAACCATCCGATAGGCAGAAACCACGGTGGCCACATACTCTGCACTTTTCATGCGTCCTTCAATTTTAAGACTCATTACCCCGGCTTCAGCCAGTTGCGGGATCAGATCAATCGCCGAAAAATCACTGGTGGAAAAATAAAAACCTGGCTGCTTGTGCGAGTGATAGCGTCGCCGACAGGGCTGGATACACTGCCCACGATTGCCGCTTCTGCCATCAATATAAGAAGAGAAAAGGCAGTGGCCGGATATTGAATAACAGAGAGCCCCATGGATAAAATGTTCTAATTCGAGTGTGGTCTGGCTTCGGATATGTGCAATTTCCTGAATACTCAGTTCCCGGGCCAGCACTGCACGGGTAAATCCCATCCGCTCCAGCATTCGAACTCCGGCGATGTTGTGAATGGTCATCTGGGTGGAGGCATGGAGGGGAATCTCCGGAAAATAGGTGTGCGCCAGGTGATACAGGCCAAGATCCTGAATAATAAGGCCATCCACCTGAAAATCAGAAAGAGCAGCAAGGACGTCGACCAGTTCGGCTAATTCCGCTTCCTTGATCAAGGTATTCAGAGCGACATAGATCCTCTTGTCCTTTGAATGGCTATAGCAAGTCAGACGTTCCAGTTCTGCTAAGGTAAAATTTTTGGCCTTAGCTCGGGCAGAAAACGTTTTCAGACCACAAAAAACGGCATCGGCACCACTTTCAAGAGCCGCAAAGAAGGATTCAAGAGAACCGGCTGGAGCCAGAAGTTCCAGCCGGTTCTGTTTTGATAATATCATTTTCTCACACACAAATGGGATATCCACTTTCAAAAAACATTTTTCACAGAGGTCACACAACGCGTCACCACGGAATAAAACGAAAATCCACCACTACAAAACACAATTTCTTCCATCCGGCAACTTATCTTCATCACTCGCCCAAGCCCCTTCATATTACTAGGATGTCGTCTCATTTTTCTTTTATTTTAAGAGGATAAGGGAACAAACTGGCAAAAACCCGGTATTGACACCCCATGCTTACAAAAGCTATACAATAATCAGAGATATTTTTTCTCTTTCCCTTTTCCTTTGTACAGTTCAGCACATGACCAAACCCAAAATCCTCATCATTGATGACGAACCCCTTATCCGCACGTTTATCGCCGGTGCGTTAGAAGAAGAAGGCTATGACCTTCATTTTGCCTCTGATGGACAGGACGGGCTTAACCAGGCCATTGCCCTTCAACCCGATCTGATCTTTCTTGACATCCGAATGCCTATCCTTGATGGTGTTTCATTTCTCAGAGAATTCCATAAGCAAACGGCCACACCCTGCCCCATCATTGCCATGACAGGATATAAGGATGACAGGGCACTTGACCAATGCTACCAGCTGGATGTCTTTGTCCTGATAAGCAAGCCACTCTATCTCAACGAAATCATTGCCCTGGCACGCCGCTACACCCGACTTCCGCAGACCAGGGAACCGATAACTTTTGATATCCAGAGCGTGGAGTCACTGGGCAGGCAGGCAGCTTCCTTGGGTTTGGATTCCACAGCCTTTCAATACTTCATCGATGCCATCCCCTTCCCGGTATTTGTTAAAGATGAAGACAGGATTTATATCCACACCAACAGTGCATTCGAAAATTTCACCGGACTTGATCGTGATAAATTATTAGGGAAGACATCACGGGATCTGCAACTCAAAGATCTGACAGACCGAGAGGCAACACTGGAAGAAGAACTGCTCAGGAAAGGCGGTGTATTCGAACATGAGAAATCTGTCAGCGATGCCAAAGGTCTTTTCCGGGATGTTGTTATCTATCGCTCAGTCATTACAAGAAAAAATGACGGAGAACATCCTGTTGCCATCCTCGGTATAATAATCGACATAAACGATCTGGGCATCAAATCTTTTAAAAAAAAGCTGGCCCTGAAATACCCCCGCCTTTCCCCAAGAGAATGCGAAGTAGCGGACCTGGTCAGACAGGCAATGAGCAACAAGGAGATCGCTGAACAGCTTCATATCTCTTTGAGCACCGTTGAATATCATCGAAACAATCTCAGGGACAAACTGGGAATCAAAGGCGATAATATCAACCTCAGCACTACCCTGCTCACAATCTAAAAAAGGAGAGTCAGGCAGCGATGTCCATCAAAATGACGAACAACATGATATCCGCATCAGTGAATAATGCCGACCTCTCCGGAGCAGACGAATCCATTCTTATTGTTGACGACGAGAGGATGCAACGCGATCTTCTCTCCAAACTACTCAACGTCCTTGGATATGCAGCAACTGCTGTAGCAAGCGGAGAGGAAGCCGTGACCTTCCTCCGAACTCACCAGGTGAACCTGGTTATGCTGGATATGTGCATGACTCCGGGCATGAACGGACGACAGACCTTTGAGGCTATTCTGAAACTGCATCCTGAGCAAAAGGTCATTATTGTCAGCGGCTACTCAGACTCTGAAGAAATCAGCAAGTCTTTTGCACTGGGTGCCAAAGATTTTGTCCGCAAGCCCTACACTATTGCAGAACTTGGACAGGCCGTCAAAAGAGGACTTAGTTCCTAACTTATTCGCCAAGCCTGTTACGCAAACGTTCAGCGCTAACCGGATCCCTGTAAGAAAGAATAGAAATAGGGGATCGACGAAACAAGGTATTGGCTATACTCCCGGTAAAGGTGTGCAGAAGGTCCGATTTACCACGAATCCCCATGATAATCATCTCCACCTCTTCCCGAACAGCGAACTTAAGTAATTCGTCAACAGGATCTCCTTCAAGGAGTGTACTTGTTATTTTTTCATGGGGGTAATCGGTCACCTTGAGGAGTCTGGCAAATTTTTCCTCTTTATCCTGACGGATGGATTCTAACAGTTGTTTTTCATTCACATGGAAGCCATAAGAGGCAATATTACGTATGGCTTTGACATCTTTTTCTTCGATAACATGGACAAGAAGGAGATTCGCGTTTGTCTTCCTGGCCTGCTCAACGGCAAATTTAAACAGGTTGTTTTTGTAATCAGAAAGGGCCAATGGGACCATTATTTTGTTGGACATGACAAAACTCCTCAGGTGGTAAAAAAATATCCGCTGTAAAACTGTTAGCGCCTAACAGACGACAAGATTCAATTCATAGTGACGATTTCTCATCAGTATATCCCCTTTTGCTTTCCGGAAGCAAAAGGTATCTTTCAAGACCAAGAAAACACCGCATTATCCTGGCAGCAAAGTCAATAATAGCCAGAACAGAAGACAGCCAAACAGAGCAAAGCATACACAGGGGGAAACCAAACGTCGCCAGGTTCTGGCCGGTTCTGCTCCAAAAAACTCGCAGGTCAGGACAAAACAGATGTGCAGGGGAGAAATCATCACGCCGGTGAACCCGAAAAATGTGGCCAGTACCAGGTAAGGTATGGTCTGATCGCGCATTCCGAGAGTGGCAAGGAGTGCCAGCAACAGGGGAAAGGTGGCTCCGACAAAGGCCACGTTGATCCCGGCCACCATGCCTACCAGAAAAGGAAGAAAGGCGGCAGCTGCAACAAGGGCGATTCCGTCGCCTGCTGCACCAGCCATGGCATCCACAACGCCTGCCGCCTGCATGATATCTTTAAAAACAAAGATTGCCGCTATGACCGAAAGCATGGTCCACAGACTTTTCTTGCCAAGAACAGCCATCACAAACTTCAGGCCGAGACGATTTTGTACCATCATGCAGATAACTGCGAAAAAAAGAGCTGCAATAACACCCCACTCAAAAGAAAATTTCGGGGCCAAAACCGGCAACAGACTTTCAAGTCCAACTGCACCTATAATGGCAATCAGCAAAGGCATCCCTTCTTTCATCACTAACACTATCTTGGCGCGTTGTGATGAAACAGCTCCTTCTTCGTTGCTCGTTCTAGCCTGCAAGGGACGCAAAAAAAAGAACCACCCGAGAAAAAACATCATCAGGACACCGGGCCAGGTACATGAAATAAAAGAGAGCAAAGGGATGTCAGCCAAAGCCACGGTAAGAATAATCCCTGGATAAAGCGGCCAGGCAAGTTCCCAAACATGCCTGAACCAGTAGTTAATCAATGCCCGTTCTCCACTTGTAAGCTCCATGGATTCAGAAACAGATTGCACCATAGGTGCTGAAAAAACAGCTCCACCAGGCATGGGCAAAAGTCCAATCAAAGCAGGAAAAAAGATCAAGCGAAGTCGGGGACTGTGGAGATAGCCAGACAACATGGTCATGAGCCGCTTTGATTGGCCAGATCGTTCAAGGCCGTCAGAAAGGATGAGGATGAAAGCGATTATGGCTAAGAGAAAAAGAAATTTTTCCTAGGTGAGAGCCAACAGGCCTGTCTTAGCAAAGGTCAACGGTGACAGACCAAAGAAAAAACCCATGGCAAGAGCCCCGACAAGGATAGAAATGGCCAGACCTCTTTTGAAACGAATTCCAAGCAGCATGAGGAAAAAGGCCCCAAGCACTTTTAAAAAGGGTAACGCTGCTGTCAGCCAGTCCATTGGAATCCTTACACTATCGGAACAGATAGTTATCCTCACTTCAACAGAACAATCAAAAAAGGCCCTCTTTTCTAAGAAGGGGCCTTTTTTGATCCTAACTCCTACGCAAATGAAGCTTACCTGTTGTTCAAAATATCCTCAATATTCTTCTCTTCGATCTTATGCGCAAAAATTCTCTGCAGTAATGGGCCTAATATTTCCACATCCTCTTCCAGGAACAGAAAACCTGGAAGAGGCAATGCCTTCACCACTTGCGCACGCCCCTGATCTGCTGACGATGCAGGCAGCAGCCCGATATACTGTCTGTTTTCAGGAAGATCGCTCAGAGCAAGGAGGACATCAAGCATATTCCCCCAGTATTCACCCTGCCCCAGATGTTCAATAATCTGCATAACTGCAGTGGAAGCTGCAAGATAGCTTTCTGAAATCACGGCTGATATTCCAGGAATACATTTTTTTTCAGAAACAAAACAGCGACAGGAGAAAGGTCGAACCTCATAAACAGCGCAGCAGTCATTTTCCAAAAACGGGCAACCACTTTCATTGCCATAAGCCCCGGACTCCACATCATCTCCCTGCAAACAGGCAGCGGCAAAACCGTTGGTTGTCATTTCAGGACGCCTGGTAACTCCTTTTTGCTGCATTTTTTTCGCAAACCACTCCATTTTCCCATTCTCACGAATATGACGGTGGATCAGATCCCCTTCAACAGCAGCCATTGTCACATTTTGTGTACAACAGACACGGCAACCCTTTTTACAGATAATTTTCTCCTGCGTTGCCCATGTTTCAAATTCATCATAGATCGCTAACAAAATTCTTTCTTTTAATGAAACCATACTATCTCTTCCTTTTTCTGTGATAAATTCAATATCATACTGCGCTAGCATAGTGGTTGACTTTTCCAAGCGCCTTCATATATAATAAAAAAAACCTGCTTGTTCAGCTGGTTATCTTATGGTGCAATCCCACTTGCGCCACTATAGCAGTTCAATTCTTAAAAAAGGAGAATATTATGACACTTTCTAGAATTTGCGTTCTCTCTCTTTTCTTTCTGATAACCAGCAGTATCAATGCAGTCTCAGCTTCCAGCGAAGATTATTCCGATCCCCAGGCCTTGGTGGATGAAAGCAGCGTCGTCTTTCAACGCTTCAAGGAAGATCCGAATATGACATGGTTTCGCGATAATGTTCAAAACGCCAAGGCAATCTTCATTGTCCCGCAAATGCTGAAGGCAGGCTTTATCATCGGTGGTTCCGGCGGCTCAGGAGCACTACTCTCCAAAGACATGAAAACCGGCGACTGGAGCTATCCTGCTTTTTACACCATGGGATCTGTCTCATTCGGATTGCAGGCCGGCGGTGAAGCCTCGGAAATCATCCTCATGATCATGACTGAAAAAGGTATGGATTCCATGCTGACCACATCCTTTAAACTTGGAGCAGATGCCACGGTAGCAGCCGGACCTGTGGGAACGGGTGTCAAGGCAGCAACGACAGACATCCTTGCCTTTGCCAGATCCAAAGGAGCCTTTGCCGGGATATCCATCGAAGGAGCTGTGATCAGCCCTCGCAACAAGTGGAACGAATCATATTATGGACAACCCACTACTCCTGCCGACATTGTTATCAGACATATGGTAACAAACCCTCAGGCCGATAAACTACGTGCTCTGGTAACAGAACAGGGTAAGCAAACAACCACCAAGGTAACCTATTAACCCCATCAATTTTGCTCTGCAACTCCAACAGATTTTGGCGGATATTTTGTAACAGTTTCTTACTTATCTTCATCGAGACATATCCCTTATACCCAAAATAAAAGACTCTTTAAGAAAACGACCTGGCAGTCCAGGTCGTTTTGTTTTTTTACACCCCTTTTTGCAATAGGAACTGATTCAATGATTGGTAAAATGCAACTCCTGCCCCTCTGTCTTGGGGTCTGTCTAGCTCTGTCCGCCTGTTCTTCTGATAAAAAGAATCAACAGGAAAACACCCCACAGGCACCACCGCCTCTGCCTGTGGAAACAATTACCGTACAACAAGAACAGGTTCCTATCTGGCTGGAATACACCGGAAAAACAGAAGCCACCCAGCGCATAGAAGTCCGGGCCCGTGTCTCAGGAACCCTGGAAGAGGTCCTCTTCAACGATGGTGATTTTGTAACAAAAGGCCAGAAACTCTTTGTCATTGAAAAAACTTCTTACCAGGCATCTCTTGACCAGGCACAGGCCGTACTGGAACAGGACACAGCCTCGTTGAATCTGGCAATTTCTGATGTGGATCGCTACAAGCCGCTGGTAGCAAAAGATCTGGCGCCCAAAGCAACGCTGGACCAGTACGTTGCCAAGGCCGATGAACTGCGCGCCCGAATTAAATCTGATCAGGCTTCAATCAGGGAAGCAAAGCTCAATCTCAGCTACACCGATGTCCTTGCGCCAGAATCAGGACGCGTCGGTCGCAAGCAGGTGGATGTCGGCAATATCGTAGGCTATGCAGAAAAAACTCTGCTCGCCACCATCATCTTTGATGATCCCATGTACGCCTATTTCAACCCCAGTGAAGAAGAGTTCCAGATCATGCGCCAGCATAAATCAATGCAGATCATGCCTGCCAAGGTCCGTGTCCCTGATAATCGGGGAAATCTGGTAAAACGAGAACCCTACCAGGGGCAGGTCGATTTTGGCGACAACCGTGTGGACCGAATGACTGGCACCATCACCATGCGTGCCATTGTTCCCAACCCGGACCATGACATCCTTGAAGGTACCTTTGTTTATGTGGATGTCTTTGTCTCTGACAAATCTGAATTCATGATGGTTCCTCCCAGTGTGGTTATGGAAGATCAGCAGGGGAGTTTTCTCTACATTGTCAACAAAGACGGAAAGGCTGAACGAGTGAATGTCAAACGCGGGTTTGAGAGCAGGTTTTACCTGCAGATCACGGAAGGACTGCCAGACAATTCCCAGGTCATCATTTCAGGACTGCAAAAAGTCAGGCAAGGCGGCAAGGTAACAGCTAAAGATGTCACTGCCGAAAAGGGCGTCATGGCAGTCTTGAAGCAACAAAAGATGACCCCCACGGAGTAAATATGCTATCCATATTTTTTATTAAAAGACCCATATTTGCCATGGTCATCGCTCTGATGACCGTGATTGCAGGGGCGGTCTGTATTGTCATCCTGCCCATCCAGGAATATCCGGATGTAACGCCACCCACGGTTGTCGTTTCTGCCACCTATGTCGGAGCCAATGCATATACTGTAGAAGAGTCCGTAACCCGTCCCCTCGAAGACCAGATCAATGGGGTCAAGGGTATGATCTACATGGATTCCTCATCCACCAGTTCCGGGACCTCCACTATCAATATCTATTTTGAACCTGGCTATGACTTGGATATTGCCACTGTGGATGTTCAGAACAAGGTCTCCATGGCCACCCCTCAGCTCCCATCCGAAGTTAAACAACAAGGAGTTATGGTCGACAAACAATCTCCTTCAATCATCTGTTTTGTCGGCGTAACCGGCGATGAACGCTATGATGACAAGTTTCTTAGTAACTTTGTTAACATCAATATCCTCGACGAACTACGCCGTATTCCCGGTGTCGGGAAAGCAACCAACATGGGGGAGAAAAAATATTCCATCCGTGTATGGCTTGATCCTGATCGGGTGAAATCCCTGGGACTCAGTCCCAATGATATTATCAGCTCCATTCAATCTCAGAACAGGCAGGCTGCTCTCGGTCGTATCGGAGCCGCGCCCACCTTTAAAAATCAACAGATCGAATTTGTCCTCACCACTGATGGCCGTCTCAGTCAGGTCAAGGAATTTGAGAACATCGTAATCAAATTCAAGGATGACGGCACCCTGGTCTACCTCAAAGACGTGGCAAAAGTTGAGATGGGATCGGAAAAGTATGACTGGAATGCTCTTATCAATAAAAAAGAAGCTGCCCTCGTTGCCATCTATCAACAGCCCGGCTCTAATTCTTTAGAGATTAAACAGGCCGTTGTTAAAAAAATGGAAGAACTCAAAGACCGTTTCCCAGAAGGGGTTGAATACCGCATTCCCTACGATACGACTCTCTTTGTTGACGTAGCCATTGCAAACGTCGTGGAAACACTCTTTATTGCTGTGGCACTGGTTGTTCTGACCATCCTTATTTTTCTCGGATCCATCCGTCCCACTATAATTGCCGTCATTTCCGTTCCTGTGTCGCTTGTAGGAACCTTTGCCATACTGAAAGCTGCAGACTTTTCCATAAACTTTCTGACCCTTTTTGGTTTGATCCTGGCCATTGGTATTGTGGTCGATGACGTTATCCTGGTAGTGGAGAACGTGGAGAGGCTGCTGAGCGAAGAACCGGATCTGACCGTTCCTCAAGTCGTCAAAAAAGCGATGATCCAGCTCATTGGCCCAATCATAGCAACTACTCTGGTCCTTGTGGCTGTCTTTGTTCCAGTCTCTTTCATGCCTGGGCTGACCGGTTCCATCTACCGTCAGTTTTCCTTAACCATCAGTTTCTCAGTTCTCATCTCCTCGGTGAATGCGCTGACCCTGTCACCGGCATTGGCCGCCATCCTTATTAAACGTACCAAGGAAGGAAGCAAGAAGTTTATCTTCTTCCGTTGGTTTGACACTTTTTTTAATTGGGTTACAGGCATCTACACCGGCACTGTCAACTTTCTGATCAAGACCCGCTATCTGGTCATGCTTGCCTTTTTCGGGATGGTCTGGGTTACCTACTATCTTTTTACCATTACTCCCACAGGCTTTGTCCCTGAAGAGGACAAGGGCGCATTAATGGTCATGTATAATCTCAAACCCGGTTCTTCCATCGAAAAAACATCAGAAATACGCAAAGAATTCGAAGAGATCCTCCTCGCCATTCCCGGAATCAAAGATGTGGTCATCATTGATGGCTACAATATACTTTCCTCAACTTTGGATTCCAGTTCCGGTGCTGGTTTTATTTCCCTGACCCCTTGGGAGGAACGCAAAACACCGGAACTTCAAGTGGCTGGCATTATCCGGGCCATCAATGAAAAAGGACAAGCCATCACCGACGCCAATGTTGGGGCCTTTAATATTCCAGGAATACCAGGACTCGGAACAGTAGGCGGTTTTGACTTTAGAATGCAGGATTTTCTTTCCGGTGATCTCAATACTTTTGTTAATTATACGAGGCAACTCCTGGCCGAGGCTAATAAGGACCCTCGTATCGAAAAAGCATACACCACATATTCCCCCAACTATCCTATGCTCGCAGTCGATGTAGATCGTAGAAAGGCAGCAGCACTAGGGGTGGAGATGTCTGAACTCTATTCCACCATGCAGGCCTATTTTGGTTCTTTCTATGTCAACGACTTCAACAAATATGGCAAGGTCTATCGGGTCTATGTCCAGGCCGACAAGAACTTTAGAAGTGAGGTCAAAGATATAGACAAACTCTTTGTTAAGAATTACCAGGGTAATATGGTTCCCCTTTCCACCCTGCTCAAGGTTTCCTTTGAAACCGGCCCCCAGAACCTACAGCATTACAACATGTACCGATCCATCACCATCAACGGTGGAGCTGCTCCAGGTTACAGCTCAGGTCAGGCCATGGCAGCAATGCAGGAAATCTCAGAGAAGGTGTTACCGCCAAGCAAGACTTACGGTTTTGATTGGTCCGGTATGTCCTACCAGGAAAGGCTTGCCGGCAATATGACCATATACGTCTTCACCTTTGCCATTGTTGCCGTCTACCTCTTTCTCTGCGCCCAGTTTGAAAGCTGGGTACTGCCTATTATGATTCTTATCCCCGTACCTCTGGTCATGCTCGGAGCCTTGGTCGCCCTGAAGATCACCGGAATCGACAATAATCTCTTTGCCCAGGTGGGTCTGATCCTGCTAATCGGCATGTCCACTAAAAATGCGATTCTCATTATCGAGTTCTGCAAGGAGCAGCGAGAAGATGGATTCTCCATTATAGAATCAGCGCAAAATGCTGCTCGCCTGCGATTCCGACCCATTATGATGACCATTATCTCTTTTCTCCTCGGCGTCCTGCCCCTCGCCTTTGCAGCGGGTGCCGGAGCCATGACCATGCGCTCCATTGGCGTTGTCATCATGGGAGGAATGATCGCCGCAACCTTTGTCTCCACCCTCCTGGTCCCCGTTATCTATGTCCTTTTGGAGACGGTGCGAGAAAAATTTGTCAGTGTCGAAGAAGAAGTTCGCAATCGGCAGCTAGTTTAGGATTATTAATACAAGATCCGCAGGTAATCGTATGCGCCTTACACTCAAAGCACTCTCCTTTATCATCATTCTCTGTTCTACTGGTATGCCGAAGAACGGATACAGTACCGAACCGGCTTCTGGCCCGATACTCGGCCTCGAAGATTTCATTGAAATTGCCCTTCGCAATAACCCAGCAGTAGCCATAGCCCGGAGCCAGGTATTAGCATCAGAAGGCAGAAAGACTCAGGCCGTCAGTGGATACTTGCCCCGACTCACAGCGAAAGGCGAAGCCGGTCGCATCCATATCAACGACTTAACGCCTGTTGATGAAGCCGGCGTCATGTCCGGAAATCTGTCTGCAAACCAGCTTATTTATGATTTTGGCAACACCACCGGTGCAATTTCCGCCAGCGTTTATAATATTGAAGCAGCAAGAGCACAGCTGAATTCCGTTGGCTCAGATCTCATATACCAAGTCAAAGCAGCCTACTACAGTGTACTTGAAAAACATCACTTGATTATGGTGGCTAATGAACAGGTCAAGAGCTATCAGATGCATTATGACCGTGCCAAGGAATACTTCAAGGCAGGGGTAAAGTCCAAGATTGACGTTACCAATGCCCAGGTAGAATTGACAGACGCCAAATTGCAGTTACTCCAGAGCCGCTTTGCCTTGAAATCTGCCAAAGTTGCCCTGGAGAAAGTTGTAGGAACAAATCCTGGCGAGGGCACCTACCTCATTCAAGAGCAAGACCTTGATCTCAAACAATTTATAAATTTCCTTGCCCCCATGCCGGTTTCACGAGAAGAACTGCTGCAAACAGCCACTCTCCAGCGCCCCGACCTGCAGCAGGCCCAAAAAGCAATCAATTCTGCCGAATCACTACTCACCGCTGCCCAGGGCGGCTTCTGGCCGACACTTGGCGCTACAGCTTCCTATGACACTTACAACACTGACCTGCCAACGCTTCAAGACCAATGGCAGATTGGCATCGCCCTGGACTGGGAGTTTTTTTCAGGCTTCCGTACCCAGGGTGAAGTCGCTGAGGCGAAATCCAGTTTAAGAAGTTACAAAGCACAGATGCGTGACATTGAACTGACTGTCACGCAGGAAGTGACAAACAACTTCCTTCTTGCCGAGGAACAACGGGAATCAGTTTTTCTTGCCAATGAAATTCTCACCCTTGCTGAAGAGAACCTTGATCTGGCAGATCAACGCTATAAAACAGGCCTGGGAGACATGATAGAGTTTAATGATGCCCAGCTCAGGATCGCAAAGGCCAGGAGTAACCTGGTAACTGCGTATTACGGTTACAACACGGCGTTAGCCAGTCTTGAGAAGGCCATAGGAATTTACCCGGATATGAATGAGCCTGAAACCAAAGAAATTCAAAAATAAGCATAAGCCGTATTCCTTATCGAGGCAAGCTGGCCTTCCAAGAACGCCAGACGCTTTTAACACTCTATAAATGTGTAGGAAGTACCTTATTAAATTAATTATTAATTTTTCACAGATAACGAAAGGTCCTGGCCACAAGGCCCATTTGTCATAGCTGATCTCGTCAATAAACGTATGCATACTCCCCCCACCTCAACCGTGTCTCCATCTCTAACAGAAAAGGAAATCATACTGATTGTAGAAGACTCCTTGGTCAATCGTACGTTGTTATCCAACCTCCTTACCCGACATGGTTACCAGGTTTGGAGCACTGACAGTGCACAAGCTGCTCTAGAAACTCTTGAACATGAATTACCTGACCTGATAGCCTTGGACATCATGATGCCCGGCATGGATGGTTATGAACTTTGCAGAATACTCAAAAAAGACAGACGGACCAGGGATATCCCTGTCATTTTCATCAGCTCACTGGATAAAACAGAAAACAAGTTGACCGGATTTAGAGCAGGAGGGGTAGATTATATAACCAAGCCTTTTTATCATGAAGAGGTCCTGGCCCGCTTCTCCACCCACTTGAAACTCAGTCGACTGCAACACCAACTTAGTGAACAAAACAAGCAGTTGACACAGGAAAAACAAAAAACAGAATCACTCCTCTTCAATGTGTTCCCGGTCAACGTGGCGAGGGAATTAATGGAAACAGGAACCTGCCTGCCACGCTCCTTTGACCAGGTAACTGTCTGTTTTGCTGATATTATTTCTTTTACCGCCACCGCCTCCTCACTTGCACCCGAATTCATCATAGGCGAACTCAATGATATATTTACTGAATTTGATCAGATAGCTGAAGAGTACGATTGTGAGCGCATAAAAACAATGGGTGATGCCTATCTCTTTGCCTGTGGTGTTCCTGTGGAAAACAGGCAACATGCGTTCAATGTTGTCCAGACTGCAAAGGGAATGATTAACTTTCTGGAAAAACGCAACAACTCAACAGGACAACAATGGAAAATCCGGATTGGCATACACAGTGGTAAGATCGTGAGCGGCATAGTCGGTTCGAAAAAATTCCTCTATGACATCTTTGGTGATACAGTAAATATTGCCGCGCGAATGGAAGAGCTTTCCTTACCGATGCGAATCAACATCTCCGAGGCAACCTATATGTTGCTGCAAGATCGATTCACCTTTATCAAAAGAAGCGACATTGAAGTAAAAGGTAAGGGCATATTATCCATGTATCTTGTTGAAAACAACCTTCTATAAATCACAGCGGTGCCATTCCGACTGAACAGCCCCTGTTAGATTATACGGAATATGTGTCGGACCGCCCCCTGTCTCTTGCAGTACCGTATCAGATTCTACACTCCTTGTTCAGTTCAAACCATGTGCCTGTGTGGTGTTCCTTCTGCCGATACATGAAAGATGCAGTAACGCGTTGTCCAGTCTGCCGACTCAATCCTTCCTTTATGGCCGTATCATATAGGATTACCGACACATTTCCTCCTTTCGTCCCATTTGACATTTGATCCCTTTTGATCGTATAATTTTAATTGAGAAAGAGCCACGCCTGTTGCAAGACAGCGACGACTAACCACTGAGCCTATAAGCCAGCTCGGTTGCCCTTAAAAGACAAACCCTGCTGTTTTTTTTAAAATTCTTAGTATCTACACCTAATCTGAGAAATTTTAGGAGGAATGTATATGCGGCCTGTAACAATCTATCGTTTCGCTCTTCTTTTCATGCTAGTGGTTGGTTGTTTTTTCAGCCTTTCTTCCTGCCACAAATCCACAGCAACCGCTGATCGCACTGTTTCCAGTAAAGAAATGCTGTTAAAGGATATGGGAAATGGAGTATGTCGTCAACTTCCATCAGGACTTATGTGGCAGATCAAAGAGAGTCAGAAATTCTCCACATGGAATGAAGCCAATGAATATGTCAATACACTGAAACTCGGCGGATTCGATGATTGGCGATTACCGACTCGTGACGAGTGCCTCAACTTATCTGAGTTACTTGAAATGAAAAAAGGAGATTGCCCCATCAAAATCAAAGCAGGTCACTGGGTAAGCAACAAGAACAAAGGTGAGTCTGGGTATTGGGAAGATTATCCACTCTGCGGCGGATCAGAGTTTCGCTGGGTAAAAGATAAAAAAGGCTCTGTGCGTGGAGTTCGCCCTTCAAAATAATTCTCTTTTAAAATAGTATGAAACAGCTTCCTTTTTTGAGGAGAAATCTATTCAGCACTACAGGCTTACGTGTATTTATTCAAATCAGATCCGGCATCTAAAGGGATAAAAACATGAGAGTGATAAAATGTACCGAGTGTGGCACTCCGATTAGCACAAAGGCCACAGCATGTCCCAAGTGTGGAGCAAACCCGAAAGAGCAAATCAGACGGTTAGGATTTATCAGTAAAGTCTGTCTTATTTTATTACTTCTTGGATTAGCGGGAAATCTGTTAAATTTCTGTAGCGGTACAAGCAGTATGCTGCCTGTACCCAGCCCCAAACAAGCAAATGAGTATGCTGTCGAATAAGAAAGCCGCTTTCAAGAAAAGCTCTAATTGATGACACAGGCAGAACAAAGGAAATAAGCGTCATGCCAGAAATAAGGCATATGGGTCGGGTAACAAAACCACTCTCCTTTCCTCTATTCGGCGAGGTGAACGAACGAAAAAGAAATTCTAACAGCAATTACCAGACAACAGAATACTTCCCCTCCCACCAAGTATCATATCGTTATCTGTCAGGAAAAGATATTCCCCTGATGCGCCCAAATTATCCACAGGAAACACAAGTCAACGTGACCAGGAAATCGGCAGACAAAGGGCGCCAGGAATATTCAAAAAATACCAGGAAGGATCTGATGTCACACGTTCGGGCTATATGCATACGCCGGAATCCACTAGACAACTGCAGTGAGAACAGTATATGGTACGGAATAACTTATGATGGCATAAGTACGAACTCTTCATCCAGTGCGTAACTGGAAATTTGTACACTTTGTATATACTGTTTTTACAGTCTTGCTGTCTGTCCACTCTGAATTGATCATTACCCATGACTACAGAATGTGCACTGCAAACCAATAGAGACCGAGATCGTCTCTGTCTTACCTTTCTGGGTTCCTGGACTATTCATACTCCGCTTTGCGCTATTCCTGCCATCCATCCCCTCTTCTCTCCCCCTGTGACCACCCTCTGCTTCAACACAGACAATCTCAATGAATGGGATAGCAGGTTACTTATCGAACTTTCACGAATTATCGACCTGGCTGAATCTCAAGCCATCACGGTGGATAATCAAGGTCTCCCTCCAGGTGTTCGGAATCTCCTCCAGCTGACCAAACAAAACAAAGACAAGCCATCCGCTGCAGAAAAAACTACCACCCCCGGATTTCTTGCAGACCTTGGTAATCATACCCTTGGTTTTTTGCGGGAATCACAGGAAATGGTGATTTTCACCGGTGAAATCATCCTGGCCTACAGTCGATTTTTCCTTGGCAGAGCCCGTTTTCTCAAGGAGGATTTTTTCTATTTTCTTTATGACTGTGGCCCGCAGTCCCTGCCCATCGTCACTCTGATTTCTTTTCTTGTCGGTGTCATCCTGGCCTTTGTAGGTGCTGTGCAATTAAAAATGTTTGGTGCTGATATCTATATAGCCGACCTGGTTGGCTTGGGTATGACCCGGGAGATGGGGGCCATGATGGCTGCCATCATTCTTGCCGGCCGCACCGGTGCGGCCTTTGCTGCCCAGCTCGGCACCATGCAGGTCAATGAAGAAATTGATGCTCTCAAGACTATGGGAATCAGCCCCATGGACTTTCTTGTTATTCCCAGGATGACGGCCCTGATAATGATGATGCCGTTGCTCGCCCTCTGGGCCGATTTCATTGGAATTCTTGGTGGTTTTTTTATCGGCTGCCTGACCCTCGACATCAGTGCCAGTCTTTATTACGAACAGACTATCAAGGCCATCACCCTCAATCATTTTTCAGTAGGACTCATCAAAGCCGCAGTTTTCGGGTATCTTGTGGCCTTCTGCGGTTGCCTTAAAGGAATACAATGCGGTCGCAGTGCCTCTTCTGTTGGCAAGGCCACCACCTCTGCTGTAGTAACAGCCATTGTCTTTATTGTCATGGCAGATGCGGCATTCACTTTCCTGTTTAACATCATTGGAGTATAGTAGTATTATCATGACTTCCGCTCTGCCCCTTATCGATGTTCAGGATCTGACCATGGCCTATGGCGATTTTATCCTGCAGCAGAATTTAACCTTTTCCATAGCAAAAGGGACTATTTTTGCTATCATGGGAGAATCCGGGTGCGGCAAATCCACCCTGCTCAAACATATGATAGGCCTCAAACGCCCGGCAATAGGTACTATTCATTACTATGGCAAAGATTTCTGGAAGAGTTCTCCCCAGGAGCAGATACAGCTCCTGCAAAAAGCTGGAATCCTCTATCAGTCCGGTGCATTATGGAGTTCCATGACCGTTGGTGATAACATTGCCCTTCCCTTACAGCAATTCACCGACCTCTCTCCCAAAATTATCACCGAGCTCGTCGCCCTCAAACTTGCCCTTGTCGGTCTTAAAGGTTTTGCAGACTACTTCCCTTCAGAGATCAGCGGTGGCATGAGAAAACGGGCTGGACTTGCGCGTGCCATGGCCCTGGACCCGGATATCCTTTTTTTTGACGAGCCTTCTGCCGGTCTTGACCCCATCAGTTCAAAATCGCTCGACGACTTGATCCTTCAACTTCGAGACAGTCTCGGAGCCACCATTGTCATGGTAACCCATGAACTGCCGTCAATCTTCGCCCTGGCTGATGATTCCGTCTTTCTCGATACTGAAACACGAACCATGCTGACCACCGGCAACCCCAAAATACTCGCTAAAGAGAGCGATATCACTAAGGTCAGACAGTTTCTCAGCCGTAATGCGCTCTCGCCAGAAAAAGGACTGCAACACTAATCATGACGAGCAAAAAATTACAGCCAGCACTGATAGGTGCCTTTGTTTTCCTCTCTTTTTTCCTGTTTACGGTGGCAATCCTTATTTTTGGAGGCTCCAAATTTTTCGACAAAACAGATACAGTGATCGCCTACTTTGACGGCTCCCTTCAGGGACTGACTGTCGGGGCTCCAGTAACCTACCGTGGTGTGACCATTGGTAGGGTGAAGGATATTAAAATTCACATTCAGACTGATGACAACCAGCAGCATCAGATTGTTATTCCCGTCCTGATCTCACTCATTCCCGGAAAATCGATCATCAGCGACGGTTCCGACAGCTCCGACGAAAACAAGAGAAATGATTTCTTAAAAACTATGTGTGAACAAGGCCTTAGAGCTAAACTGAAGTTACAAAGTCTGGTAACCGGTAAGCTCTACATCGATCTGGCCATTTACGCCAACACGACTCCCGTATACCACAACCAGGACGATGCCTATTTCGAAATCCCCACTCTCCCCTCGGAGATGTATCAACTCAGCCAGGTTTTGGAAAACATGAACCTCGGCGAATTGTACAATAAGACGCTGAGTACCCTCAACGCCATCGAAAGTCTGACCACCGGTCTTGCCCAGGCTCTGCACAGTGAGCAAACAATGGACATCATAACCAAACTAGACACCTCCACAACTAGTCTCGATTCCATTCTCTCCCAAATTGACAACAGGATCTCTCCTCTTTTACAAAACATGGACAGCAGCTTCATTCATATCAATGAACTGGCCATTCATGCAGACCAGACAATCACTTCTTTCGATGCGAAAATGTCACCTTTCATTGATGATATGACAACAACCCTTTCCCGCCTTGACACAGCCCTGCAACATGCAGATCAACTTCTGGACCAGGCAGAAAAAACAATACAACCGAGCTCTCCACTCTACTTCAGACTCACAGAGGCAATGCGTCAACTCGAAAAAACTGCCAACTCCATCCAGAATCTGAGTACATTCCTCCATCGTAACCCCGAGGCCCTGATCTACGGGCTGCAAAAGACAGGAGACGCCGCTCATGATCAATAATATACTGTACAGAGCAGGTTTTTTTGCTTTCCTGCTACTCCTCTTTTTGGCAGGCGGATGCATGAAGCAGGGCATACCCCTCTACTATCATACTCTCAGCAACCCCGGGCAGGCATCCGTATCTCCCCCTCAAAATGATCTGCCGACTATCCTGGTAGGTCCCGTTCGCGTCGCCTCCTTCCTTGACCAGAAACAACTCGTCAAACAACGCACAAGCAATTCCGTTTCCTTGATAGAACAGCACCGCTGGGCTGGAAATCTTTCCGAGATGCTGAGCAATGCACTCATCACTCAGCTGAGCCAAATGCTTAACAATGAAAAGGTCTACAGTTTTCCAAATACCACCTCCGGGAATGGACTTCGCCTGGAACTTGATTTTCTACACTTTGAAGAAGATCAGAACAGGATGGCGATTATTGAAGCCCGCTGGAGAATTTTGTCAGAGGATAATCAAACCATCCTCCATAGCGCAACTTCACATTACAAGATACCACCTGCGACACAGGATTATGATGCACTGGTCAAGGGACTCAGCCAGGGACTCACCCGTCTCAGTCAGGAAATTTCTGCCAAGATTCTCTCACTCACCTCTTCAGCGGATAAAGACTTATCATGATAGCAAAAACTTGTTACCGTTTTTCCACTCTTCTCATCACCTTTTCTCTACTTTTCCTTTCTCCTCAAGCAAGCAGCGCTCTTACGGTTGAGCGCTGGCTTGCCCAGACAGTATATGTGCCTGTCTATTCGCATATCTATGCAGACTCACGGTTCAAAGACAAACCGTTTCAGCTCACCGCCATAGTCAGTATCAGGAATACGGACCAGCACAACTCCTTTACCCTGGAAAAGGTGGACTATTACGATTCCCACGGAAAATTACTCCAGCATTACCTGGCAAAACCTCTAATAATCGGCCCCCTTGCCTCCACCCGCTACATTGTTCCTGAATCAGATACGCTTGGAGGATCAGGAGCAAAATTTATTGTCTCCTGGAGCAGCAAAGACAGTGTTACAGAACCCATCATTGAAGGGGTTATGATCGGAACGAAAATGCAACAGGGGATTTCCTTTGTGACTAACTCACAAGTCCTGTCCGGGACCAAGGCCGATTAAGCATCTGACTTCTTGTCCTTCTTCCTCTTCATTTTCTAAAAACAACCTTTTCTTATGAAACACGAAAAATCTCAAAGTTGTGCTGAAAAGCTCTTTTCCAGTTCTCTTGAAAAAACCTTCCGACAGGCCATGACCCCGTTTGAAGAGTTTGTCCATGCCGAGGCCTCATCCGGATTACTCCTCATGGCCTGTACTGTTGCGGCTTTGGTCATTGCCAATACGGGATTGTACAGCACCTATGATGCTATCCTGCAGACCAAAATCACCATAGGCGGAGGCGATTTTGTCATCTCTCACAGCCTGCATCACTGGATCAATGATGGTTTGATGGCCCTTTTCTTTTTTACCGTGGGCCTGGAAATCAAACGAGAGATCCTCGTCGGAGAACTTGCCGACCGCAGACAGGCCATTCTTCCCATAGCGGCTGCACTCGGAGGGATGATCATACCTGCCCTGCTCTACGTTATTATTAATGGCAACAGCGACACCATTAACGGCTGGGGCGTTCCCATGGCCACGGATATCGCCTTTGCCATGGGCGTGCTGGCCCTGCTTGGAAAACGTGTCCCGAGAGCGTTGATCGGCTTCCTGCTGGCACTTGCCATCGTCGATGACCTGGGAGCAGTCCTCGTCATTGCCGCCTTTTATACTGAACAGATCAACACCACAGCACTCATCTTTGCCGGAGGGGCTCTGATAATGCTGATCCTCTCGAATATGGCAGGGATACGCCACCCCCTCCCCTATATCGTCTTTGGCATCCTGCTCTGGTTGGGAATGCTCAAATCCGGTGTTCATGCCACCCTGGCCGGAGTCATCACCGCCCTGACCGTACCGGCCAACTCCTACTGTGAAGCCCTGCCTTTTGTCCAACGGATGAGGAAGTTAACTACACAGTTCGAGGACCTCCATGAGCACCAAAAGCATATCATGGAGAACGGCAGACAGCAGAAGATCCTTCAATCCATGGAAAATTTTGTTCACAAGATGGAAAGCCCCTTGCAACGCATGGAACATAACCTGCACATCTGGGTCTCTTTTCTGGTTATTCCCATTTTTGCTCTTGCCAATGCAGGGATTCCCATCGACCTCTCTACCTTGGGCGTCACCATGCTGCATCCTGTGACTCTTGGAATCATCCTGGGACTTATCGGAGGAAAACTGATTGGCATTTCCCTTTTTTCCTGGCTGGTAATCAAGATGGGATGGAGCCGCCTGCCCCAGGGGGTGACCATGGCCCAGATTGCAAGTGTTGCCCTGCTTGCCGGAATCGGTTTCACCATGTCTATTTTTATAGCAGGCTTGGCCTTCGATAATGCTCAGTACCTGCTCAACGCCAAAATCGGTATCCTTGCAGCATCACTTGTTGCCGGAATTGTCGGGTATATTGCCTTACTCCTCAGCACCGACAAAGCGTAACAGAGATCTTTCTTCCTATGTCATTTACAGCAACACTCTTCGACCTTATTAAAGGCTGCCCCAGGAATATCAAGCGACGCCTCCTGCGCGACATCCTGCTCATTCTCTTTGTGACTTCCGGAGCCATTCTCACCATTGTCATGGTCCAGGGAATCAAGACCCAAAACGACATCTCCACGGCTCTGATCAATGACTCCAATCGCCTGGTAAAAAAACGTTTTCAATCCTTCACCACCCCTCTGAACAACACCATGAGGCTGCTGGCCAAGTGGGGTGAATCCAACCTGCTCAGACTTGACGATCCCGAACTGCTTGCCCGGCAATTCCAGGCTCTCATGGAGATTCAACCGACTATCAGTTCAATTGCTCTTGCCGATACAGAAGCAAATGAAGTGAGCCTGTCTCATCACAACAACCAGTGGCTCCTCTATCAACATCGAAAGGGACGATCAATTACCTCAAGCGTAATTAACGGGAAGCTTATCAACAGGGAAGAAAACCCGAATGACAGTTACAACCCGGCACAATCCGTCTGGTTTCGCGGAGCAATGACCATCGCACCTGCCGGCAACCTCTTTTTGACAGATCCCCATATCCTCAGAGGATCAGAGGATGTCGGAATCACGGCAAGTCTCAGCTGGTCAAGGCGCGACACCCCGAACAACTCTTTTATCTCTTCCTTCTCCTTTACAATTAAAGAGCTCATGCTCTTCATGGAGGATCTTGAAATTACTGAGAATGGCCAGATACTGCTGCTCCAGAAAGACGGGAGCCTCCTGAACAATCTCAGAAATAACAACATGCAGCCATCAGGTGCCGTCTCATTACAAAAAGGGAAAAACATCTCAGAACAACTTCTCAGCGCCGTTACCCGAAAACTTCAGGAAAGTCCCAGCCCTGCAAACGACGTTATCTCCATAAAGAACGACAACACCACCTGGTGGCTTGGCTTTACCCCGCTTCATGATCTGACAAGTGATTTATGGGTCGCCATCGTCATCCCACAAAGCGATATATTTTCCAATCTTCGCAATCAGTGGCTGCGCTTTGGTATGTTGGCCGGGTCCATTCTCCTGACTGGTATTCTCATGACAATCTTTCTGGTCCGGAGATACAGCCACCAGCTCAAAGATCTGCCGCAACAACATATCGACAGTTATGGCTACGAAAACGAGATTGCCGCACTCATCCGGGCAGGTGAGTCGTCCACCCTGGAATTCAAATCAACCATGCGCACCAATCTGAAATCCGGAAAGACTGGAAAAGAAATAGAGCTGGCCTGGCTCAAGACTGTGACGGCATTCATGAACAGTGATGGCGGAATCCTCCTTATCGGCGTGGAAGACGATGGAACAGTAATTGGGATTGATGCCGATAATTTTGCCAATGAAGACAAATGCCGACTGCATTTTAAAAATCTGATCAATACGCATATCGGGGCTGAATCTTCCCGCTTTATTCATTTGAAGATTCTGACTATTCAGGAAAAAACGATTCTCATCATCGAATGTGAACGGGTGCGCCGGCCGGTTTTTCTCTCAGTAGGCAAAAATGAAGATTTCTTCATCCGCTCAGGACCATCGAGCATGAAACTCTCCATGAGCCAAATGATTAACTATCTGGCAGAACGCTGATTCTGCTTTCCCCTTTCCTATAACTTTTTCCACAATATCCTCGGGGATCACAATGTCCAGACCGAATTTTAAACACATTACCTCCCGCTGCTTTGTCAATGCCCCCTGGTATGACCTCAAAGAACGCTATCTCGATATTTTTCTTACGCATGGGATTCAGCCGGAAATCGGCCTGGAAGGTCTTTGCCTCTACGATGAACCCAGGGAAGAATTCATAAAAATTGCCAAAATCCTACAGAACAACAATCTCGAATGCACCCTGCATGCACCTTTTTTTGACCTTGCTCCAGGTGCCCTTGATCCAAAAATCCTTGAGACAAGCCGCAACAAACTGCGCAAGGCCTTCAGCCTGATCGAAGTCTTTCGCCCAAAATCAGTAGTCTGTCATTTAAACTATGAACAAAACAAACAGGGCTACAAAGAAAAAGAGTGGCGGATGGCAGCTATTGCGACATGGCGCGAACTGACAGAGATCGCTGCGGCCTCTGGAACCATCCTTATGCTGGAAAACACCTATGAAAACAGCCCGGAAGCCCACGAGGCCATCCTCTCTGCCCTGGATTCTCCCCATGCCCGCTTCTGCCTCGACGTCGGCCACCTCATGACCTTTGCCAAGACAGACTGGCAAAAATGGCTGCCCAGACTCTCTCCCTGGTTGGGCCAGCTCCATCTCCACGACAACAACGGCAACAGTGATCAGCATCTCGGCCTGGGCCTGGGCTCCTTTGATTTCGTTGGCCTTTTCGACTTTCTGGCCGCAAAAAACCTGCACCCTCTTGTTACCCTGGAGCCCCACAGTGAAGAAGATCTGTGGCAGGCCCTGGAATATCTGGAGCGGACTGGCCTTCTGGAACTAGTATAAAAAAAATGCACCGCAGCACCAGTTAACGGAAAGGCTTTTTCTGGCACTTTTTCAGTACGTCAAGGTGACGACAAAATCATCCCCTGCTGTGCCGATAAAGGAGATAAAACTTCCCCCACCAACAACGATGGGCATGGCAGTACTCTCCAGACTGTCGAAGATGGGTTGTTTATCTTGAGAAAATATCATCACTCTGCCATCGCTGGGGATAGCGCATGAGAAGATTGCCTGTTTGTCAGTTTTTCGCCATTCATTCAAACCGGCAGTTCCGAGGCTGACCGTCTCTCCGGCAATTGGCAGTGAACTCACTTTGTCTGCCTCTGAATAGATAAAATTACCGGTCTTAAGCCATTGTTCACCACCGGCTTCCTCTAATTGTATTGCAAAGAGATCCCTGGCATATTGCATACTCATTCCGGCAGAACTCTCGCTCTCAAGCTTTAACAGCATCATATTGTTGCCATCAAAGAAAATATAGCCTGGTAACTCAGGTATCTGTCCGGTTTCAGCCAGATCTTCAATAAAATCATAATTTGTGGCATTGCGAAATACCCACAGTTTTCTGGCAAATGCCGAGCCCGTCCATGAAGAATCGCTCTTGGCAATGCTTTCAGCAGTGACAATATGGGAAACGTAGTTTTCGCCGACAGCAAGCAGAAGGTAATTCAATTCACCATAGGGTTTCAGCCAATATTTATTGCCGTTTTCTGAGTGAAAATAAGCATCTTCTTTGTATTGCGAAGAATCGGCAGGTACGAATTGTTCTCCATCCCAGGAACTGGTCTCCAACATATTTGAATCTAAATCAAAATTTAATTTCATGATGGCATTAGAAGAAGCATAGATCCCGGCAAGCGCAAGTATACTGCTGGGAATAACAGCTCTTCCGGGAGGCAGAAAAATCATTTTCTTTTCCGTTACTTTTTTCTTTCCTTCCAGCAAGGCCTGCATGACCTTTTCAGTCACTGAAGTTGCATCTATTCCCGCTCCAGCAAAAAGCAGGGCAACTGTCAGCTTTTCTTCAGGGACAACCAGGATATGGGATGAAAACGCCGTGGTACCTCCACTTTTCCCCAAAGCCGTAATCCCCTGTTCAGCAAATTTCCTCATTTGCACGGAATCCCATCCCAGACCGAAATTCAAAAAAGTCCTTTCGCCAACGGCGGTTTCAAGCCCATACTGAGCTTTGCTGAACTCTTCAATTGAAGCGGTTGATAATAATTTATTGCTATACAAAACAGTGGAAAAACGGCACAGATCTTCGGCAGTCGCGGAAATACCGCCTGTGGCCAACGCGCTTACGTACTCAGGAGGCATGGGCAATCCTGTCTGCTCATACACCTGCGCAATATTTTCATTTCCAGCTTTAAAAGAGCAGCTGCTTTGGCCCATCCGCAACGGTTCATATATCTGTTGTCGCAGATATTTTGCATATGACATTCCACTTACCTGCTCAATAACTGCCTCTGCGACAGTGAGACCATCATTACAGTAGACACTCACCAGGCCTGGCTCATGTTTGAGCCTGTTCCCTGCGAGATAGGCAAGGGTTTCATCAATATAATTTGGATTTTCACGGGAACCGAATGCATTCCTCATGTTTGAGCCCGGCAATCCTGACGTATGATTCAGAAGCATCCGCACGGTAATATCCTGATATCGTTTATCTGCCATGCGAAAGTTAGCAAGATACTTCGTCACAGGTGCATCCAGTTCAACCTTTCCCTGATCAACTAGATGTAACATCGCCGCAGCGGTAAAGATTTTGCTGATAGAGCCTATATTGAACTGGGTCTCCCTATCGACCGGCAACGACTTTTCACGACTGCGCATGCCAAACTGTTCCGAATATACAATCTGTCCATCATCCATGATCGCCACAGTCGCTGACGACCCATTGTTGGTGGATAATTCTTTCCAGATATCCATTCGGGCCTCTTTGATGGCCTGCATATATTCAGTCCTACCTGGAGAAACAGCACTGTTTGCAATTAATGCGTTTATAAGCAAAAAAAATATTGCCATGCCAATAGTCAGTTGGTTCACAGAAAACTCCTTTTCATTCATTGGTTCTTGTTATTGGGCTACATCTGCAAAGCATGTTCCATGCCATAACTCTTATCGAATACAGGATTTTTTCCTCTAATTCAACGATACTTTTTCCAAGAGAGATCCCGCGCACCTTTGAGTGTGCAAGAGGCGAACCTTTTGTCAGTCCGAAATGTCAAGCTATCCCGCGGCCGCCGCAAATAGGTATTTCCTATTTGCACTATAGCATGCATTAAGGTAATCATTCCTAAATTCTTACTTATAGGCCCTATAGACACGTTCACGCCATTCATTTAACAAAGGAAAAACCCAATGAAAAGACTCGCCATTATTGCCTTGTCCCTTCTCTGTCTGCTCAATGTGGCAGCCATTTTTGAGAAGTTTAATTACCTGGAGCCTGATCAATTTAAACAGTGGCTTGAGACCAGCAAGCCCATGGTCATTGTCGACATCCAGGACAAGGCCTCCTTTGCTGCCCACCATTTCCCCGGTTCCATCGAGACAAACGCCTTTCCGGTCAAGACTGACGCCGAGCAAAAACAGATCGATCCGGCCGTGGCTGCCTATAAGGCAAGCGGTAATGACGTGGTAGTTGTCTGTCCCCGTGGTGGTGGAGGAGCTAAAAGATGTTACTCCTATCTCAAAAGCCAGGGCGTACCCGAAGACAAGCTCACAATTCTACAGGGTGGTGTGGATAACTGGCCCTATCGCAATATGCTGATAAGCAATTGATTGAGCCTACCATCAGAACAGGAAACTATGCCCTGATGGGAAACGACAGTAAAACAGATAATTTTCAGAAAGATAAAGACCAGGGCGATTGCCGATAAGGAACAGACAGATGACACATTTTGAAATAAAGGCCTATCCGGAGATGTGGAAGGACCTCGATATGGACGTGGAACGATTTGACAAGATGCGCCTGATGTTGGGCGAGATCTTTGAAAAGACCTATCTTTCCCAGAAAAACAGGCCTGCCGGCATGGCCTACTTTGACAACATGATAGCAGAGCTTCATGGCAGCCGGATCAAAGAACTGCTGGCAGCCAAGGAAGAAGGCAGACCGGTTATCGGCACCTTTTGCGTCTATATTCCGGAAGAAATTGTCCTTGCAGCCGGCGGAGTCTGTGTCGGTCTCTGTGGAGGCTCCCAGGGCTCGGTACCCGATGCCGAAAAGATCCTGCCGCGCAATATCTGTCCCATGGTGAAATCAGCATTTGGCTTTAAGGCCGGCCGTATCTGCCCCTATTTCCAAGTGCTTGATTTCGTCTACGGGGAAACCACCTGCGATGCCAAGAAAAAAACATGGGAGATTCTTGATGAGATGGTACCCACCCATGTCATGGAAATCCCGCAGATGAAAAATCAGACCGATCAGGAAATGTGGTTGGCCGAAGTAAAGGCGTTCAAGACCAAGGTGGAGTCATTTTCCGGAAAAGAGGTGACCATTGAAGATATGAGGCGGGCCACCAGGACAATGAACAACAAACGCAAGGCCCTGCAACGCCTCAACACCCTGCGCCACACCAACCCCACACCAATCTCCGGCAAAGATGTGCTGCTCATCGAGCAGATCGCCTTTTACGACGAACCGATTCGCTTTGCCAGAGAGGTGAACGAGTTGTGTGATGAGCTGGAAAAACGTATTGCAGATAATGTGGCCATCCCCAGCAAAAACGCGGCCAGGATAATGGTCGCCGGCGTGCCCATGGCCCTGCCGAACTGGAAACTGCATAATCTGGTGGAAGGGGCTGGAGCAGTCATCGTCAACGAGGAGAGCTGCATCGGAACCCGTTATTACAAGGACCTGATGGATGAAAACGCTGAAGACATGGAAACCATCCTGCAAAACCTCACCAGTCGATACATGCAGATCGACTGTTCCTGTTTCACCCCGAATAATGAACGGATCGACCAGGTTCTCAGAGAATACAAAGAATCAGGTGCGCAGGGCATCATCCATTACTCCCTGCAGTTTTGCCACACCTATAATATTGAGGAAATCCGTATTCGCCAGGCATGTGAGAGAGAAGGAATTCCATACATGTTCATTGAATCCGACTACTCGCCCGAAGATGTAGGGCAGTTGCAGACCAGGGTCGAGGCCTTCCTTGAGCAGATAGGCGAATAAGCCTGTACGACGGAAGGGTACACTATGTATGTAGGCGTAGATCTGGGTTCACGGACGATCAAAGTAGCGGCCTGGCAGGATGGCAGGATGGTAGACCATAAGCTGCAGGAAAGCGGTTTTGAACCGCATGAACAGGCCAGGGAAATGATCAAGGCCTATAGCCCCAGGCATGTTATAGCCACGGGATATGGCCGGCATCTGGCCCACGAACATTTTGCCGATGGTGTTATCACTGAAATCAAGGCCCATGCCATGGGCATACATACCATGCTGCCGGAGGCAACTACTGTTGTGGATATTGGAGGACAGGACTCCAAGGTCATAGCGCTCAATGTCAAAGGACAGGTTACCAACTTCCAGATGAATGACAAATGCGCAGCCGGCACCGGGAGATTTCTGGAAATCATGGCCACCTCACTGGCCTACCCCCTTGGTGATTTCGGTCCGGCTGCCCTGGCCTCGGAGCAGGAAATTCAGATCAACTCCATGTGTACGGTCTTTGCCGAATCTGAAGTTATTTCAATGAAAAACAGGGGAATACCCAGGCAGCACATCGCCCGGGCGGTTCATTCCTCTGTGGCCGACCGTATCATTGCCATGCTGGGTCGTATCGGTTTTGGTGAACTCATTGCCTTTTCAGGAGGCGTGGCCAACAATCCCTGCATCGTGCAGATGGTCCGGATGAGACTGGAAAATGTGCAGGTGGTAGTCCCGGAAAACCCTAGCCTCATTGGCGCCTTGGGCGCAGCCATCGAGGCAGCTAGGCGGGGTGGTCAGGTTTGACCCAGAACAGGCAACAAAAGAGAAATGCAGCAATCCCTGTTGCCCTTACCTGGATGGCAAGAATTTCCCGTTGGCTCATCAGTGTGCCTTTTCTTTATGCCGGGATTACAAAACTTGCTGACCCGCAAAGCTTCGCAGTTGTCATCGCCGGTTTCGGCCTGCTGCCTGAGCCCCTGCTAATGCCTGCCGCCCTGCTGCTGCCTCTCCTGGAAATCATTGTCGCAGCCGGGCTTCTTTGCAATGTCCGCATATGCCTCCCAGCTGCTGCCACCCTTATGATTCTCTTTATCGCTGTGCTCAGTTACGGAATCCGGCTAGGACTGGATGTGGACTGCGGCTGTTTTGGCCCGGAAGATCCGGAACAGGCATACCACAACCTTTGGAGTGCACTTTTCAGAGATTTGGGATTTCTTATCCCGATCCTCTATTTATTCTGGTTTCAATATATTACGGACCGAAAAAAAACGGTTCTATCTTTTTAATCTTTTTTGAAAGGGAGTCAAACATGCAACTGAAAAAAATCATGCTCACAACACCTGTAGTCCTTACCCTGCTTCTAGGATTCAGCCTATCCGCAATGGCCTTCGGTGCCAATAAATTTGAAAAAGAAGTGGAAATCGAGACAGGTGCAGTCAAGCTTGTCCGGGAAGTGCTCAGAGGTGACTATGGCGTGATCAGCACGGAGGAGCTGAAAAAGATGATCGACTCCGGCCAGGAAATTCTGGTTATCGACACGATGCCCTACGAAGACAGCTATAAAAAAGGCCATATCCCCGGCGCCCAACAGTTTCTTTTCCCCATTCCGGAAATGACTACATGGGACAGCAAAGAGACTGATGGCAAAAGCCAGGAAGATTTTGCCGCCCTCCTCGGACCTGACAAGAATAAAACCATTGTTATCTATTGCGGCTTTGTAAAATGTACCAGGAGTCACAACGGCGCCATGTGGGCCAGGAAACTTGGATACACAAACGTTCTTCGCCATCCCGGTGGAATTTTTGCGTGGAAGGGAGCCGGATACGAAGCGGAAGAAGTCAAATAAGACACAGAAGGTAACATAATGGTGACAGGTTTAAACACATATATTCATTTGCCTGCCATGTTAAAAAACAGCACCGCCACAGACGCACTTAACGTGCGAAATAACAACTAGAGAAAAATAGATGAAGAAATTATTACGCTTTTTACTGACTGTCACCTTTCTACTCATTCCTTTCTGGGCCTGGGCCGGCAACGAGAGTAGCGGAACTATCAGCATGGAATTTGACCTGTCAGGTCATAACCCCAATGAAGAGGCACAGCTCTGGATACCGTATCCCCTCTCTGACCGCGACCAGCTCATCAGCAAGGTAAAGGTTACCGGTGATTACGCAGAGTCGGCCGTTTACAGCGATCAGGTCTACTCCACCCCCATGCTCTACGCCCGCTGGGACAAAGGGAGTGCGACTCGTAAGCTGACCCTGTCTTTTCACGTTGTCCGCCAGGAAGTGATGCGCCGGGATTTCCCTTCCCAAGAAGTGGCCTGGGACCCTGCTGATTACGCCATGTACCTCAAACCAACAAGTCTTGGTCCAATCGACGGTCAGGTCAAAGTGTTGGCCGACCAGATCACTCAAGGAAAAACAGGCGTACTGGAAAAGGCCAAGGCAATTTATGACTGGACCTGCGAAACCATGTACCGCGAGCCCAAAACTCGTGGGTGTGGGCCCGGTGATGTCTGTTCACTGCTGCTCACCCCGGGAGGGAAATGTACTGATATCCATTCTGTTTTTGTTGCCCTCTGTCGTGCCGCAGGCATTCCTGCCCGCGAGATCTTCGGTATTCGTCAGGGAAAAAAGGCAGAAGAAGACATCTCCTCCTGGCAACACTGCTGGGCGGAATTTTACCTGCCGGGATATGACTGGGTACCTGTTGACCCGGCGGATGTGCGCAAGATGATGCTGAAAGAGAAGTTAGAGCTTGTTGATGCCAAAACCACACATTACCGAGACTATTTCTGGGGCGGCTGGGACCAATACAGAGTAAAGCTGGCCATGGGCCGTGATCTTCAGCTCAATCCGCCGCAGCAGGGAGATTCGCTGAACACATTCGGTTATCCCTATGCCCAGGTTGGCAACACAACTCTTGACTGGCTTGATCCAAAGACTTTCAAGTATACATTCACGTTCCGTCAGTAAGAAGTCACTCTTTTCTAGCAGATATGCATGCATACCAGTAACTGTTGACCAAGGCTGTGGAGACACCTGACAACTATCTGTCTCCATAGCCCGTTACTAACAGGAATGCACCCATAACTGGAAATGAATATCTGAAATTACGTCAAGGATACACTACGTGAACGAACGAAGATCCCGGACGCATACAACAGAAGGCTCATTGTTTCTGTTTTCTCTATGAAACCTGCGCGTAGCACCAGGCTCCTCTCCAAGCCAATGCAATAGTAGCTTGTGAGGATGGGCTAACTTATTCACCGGTTATGTTGTTTTTTTTCGATGAACTTGAGTACCAGGTCCTGAAAATTTTCTGGTGAAGAGAGACAGATGCGTCCTTCACGACATTCACTTAAGAGAAAACAAAAGTCGAGAAATTCATTCATCAAACGGGTTTTGGCCTTATTCTTGTGTTGAATAACATAGAGTTGTCGTTTCATGTCAACGCCCTCAAGACCGATCTTTTGCAGACTGCCCCGATTAATTGCCCGGCATACGGTCAAACTGGAAAGACAGGCAATGCCGGCACCCGCTTCAACTGCATTTTTGATGGCTTCAGTGTGACCCAGTTCCATCACCACATTGAGGTCTGTTACGTATTGACCAAGTTTACTTTTAAATATCTGAGCAGTTCTTGACCCAGCTTCGCGCATTATCCATTGATATTTTTTTATGTCGGTTGCAACATTACATACATTTTTTGATTCTTTGTTTTTTGTAGAACGGCTGATAAGAACAAGTTCATCCTGAAACCAGGACTTGGCCGTTACCTGCTCGTTATTTACCTCACCTTCAACAAAGCCAAGGTCAGCTGCCCGGTCAACGACAAGTCTCTCTGCTGTTTCAGTATCACATACCCGCATATTGAAATAAACATTGGGATGCATACTCTTAAAGGCAGTGAGCAGGTAAGGTAAGACATAGTTACCGATAGTAGAACTGGCAACCAGATCCAGCGAACCACCAAACTGGCCATCTTTTTCATTCATCAATCTATCCAGATTGTCTAACTTATCGAGAATCTCTCGGCTGAAAGGCAGAAAGAATCGGCCTCTATCGTTAAGTTCAAGACACCTGCCGGACCGATCAAACAAATCTCCACCCAGTTGATTCTCCATTTCATTCAAAGCTAAACTGACCGCGGATTGGGTGATAGAGAGGCTTTGAGCTGCTCTTGTTACCTGACCACTTTCTACAACTGCATTAAAAATCTTAAGTTGACGTATTGTGACTGACATAGAGCTCTCTTTTAGAGTTTTATATTTATTTTTTTGATGCTAATCATTTCTATTATAAATTTTACTATCTGGGAAGAATAAATTAGATATTGCTTTGTCATCTTCGCAGAAGAGCAGCTTTTTGTAATAAAATCCACACAGGCAGATTGATGAGCAGGTATCCTGGATGATGGATCAGTTAAAGAGTTGTTTGGCCTGTCAAAATTTTTCTTATTTCGCATAAAACTCAGCTACGCATATAGACGTTAACTACACAATGAGTAACGCTCCTACACTTAGACAATTGACGATTTGTGTTTTGTAGATTACGATTAGGAAATATATATTCTCCAAGCACATCGTTACTGGAATAGCACACGAGAATGTTTAACACATTGAAACATCAATCAATATTAACTACTAAAAAAATCGTAACTAATTCGTGTCAATTCAATACGTAACCAGAAATACCTTAACGTGATTAAAAGATTCGGCTTTCCATTCAAAATCAGATAAACTGATCTGCGAGACTCCGAGGCATGCAGAAGATGTTGCCGCAGTGGCCCCGCAAGAAATACAATTGTGGCATATCCTCCTAATGTTCAAAGGATAAAATTTTTCACATGCCGCAGAGAGTAGACGAAAAAGACAATTTTTCAAGGTATTATTAATTTGAGGTAGAGAGTAGGAGGAAACCGTGTCCATACAACACAAATTGCAATGTTGGGAAATCATCCAGTGTAACAGAAAGGACAAGTGTCTCTTGGCTGGAGATAAAAAAAAGCCATGCTGGGAACGGGTTAAGGAAGATGATGCCTGCTCATTTCATATTTGTATTGATTGCTTGGTCTACGTAGCAAAGCAAAAAAACTCCAGACTCAGTGAAGAAGAATTTGCTTCTATCCTGGCACACCGAAAAGGAAAGAGAACCAGGAGATACGAATGCAATCATTCACCTACGCTTCTTGAAGCATTGTACCCAGAGTGATTATCCAGTCATTTGTATCATTATAATTGTCGCGTTAAATATTTTCGTATACCGGGATGTTATCATAAATAACAACCTCCGTTACGAGCCTTCACGGCATCTCGCCTTTTTTTCTTCTCCTTCCAGCCCTAGCCAGTAGATTTCTTCCTTTAAAAAAAACCTGACGTATTTCTGTTTTCGTCCTATCCCCTTCAAACTCAATCTCAAAGAGTAAAAAATTGCAAAAAACCTACCCTGCCCTGTGTAAACTTTGTCAGCCAGTAGGGTCTCCGAGCAGTTTTCAGGTTAGTTGTCTTTACCAGAAGACTCAGTGGCTTTTATCGGGTTTCTGTAACGATCCTTCTTGTAAAAAGATCTTTCCGGTTTCTTCCGGACTCAAGCCGTAACTCTGAGCAATCTCTCCCCAGCTCATGTGCTGCTGTCTATACATTTCCAGAATTTCGGCCGCATTTCTTTTTATCCCCCCATACCGTTCCAGATTGAAGAGAAGAGCAATTTCTCGATCACTTGCCCCTTTTTTACGCAACGCAATAATATCGTCTGTCAAAACCCCATAATATTCTTTTAACAATTGTCCAGTAACACGCCCAACCACTACCTCCTTTTTTTTATCGATATCAATATGATCGCCGAACACATCTTTAGAACATCCTTGTTTTAAAATACTCTCCGACTCAAGAATCTGCTGCCAGTTTCCACCATTGTCCAGGATAGCAAGCAGAACATTCAACTTAACATGACAAGCCCGTGCAACATATAAGGCAATGAGGAGGTCATCCGGTTCAACTCCCCCTTTCATTTTCATCATCACAATCTGACTCTTTGAAATATGGAAATTTGCAGCAATAAATGAATTAAAATTAGTCGTAAGCAGGTAACTGTCAGCAGCATATTTGTTCTGCAAATCAAATGAGCGCTCCTGAAAACAGTGACAACGAGTGGCCGCTCCCGTGTCTTCCACGGCTGAAGCGATGGTGGCGTTGAATAACATACAAAAAAGACAGAAGAGTGTTTTCATCTGGATACAGGGAGAATAGAAGGCTTACAATTAAACAAGAGTCCTTATTATAGATGGCTGCCTGCTTGCTGCCGATAACAATCACACCACAAATCAAGAGAACTATCAATCCATCTTTTTCCCAGGCAACAGGTCAACAGAGAGCAATCAGCTGTTATGTCGGGAACCCTCCCTGCTTGTTTTTGATATTTGTATTTGATATAAATAAGAAAAAAGACAATTTATTTATTCCTGTCAATTACCAGCTTAAACAGAATAAAATGTTTTTCCCCTGAACATTATGATGCAAAAACCAACTAAAATCCGTGGTATTATTGTGGGTGGGTCAGGAATGATTGGTGGTGCTCTGGTTCACTACTTCAGCAAGTGCTGTCTCAACAATATTGAAATCCTTTCCCCAAATTCAAAAAAAATGAGTCTGGCTGTTGCAGAAGACATAGAACGTTATACGAGTAAATGGAAACCTGATTTTATTATTAACGCTGCCATTGCAGCCATCGACAGCGACCCTCAACTTGCCTACACCATAAATTACATTGGTTCCATAAACCTTGCGAAAGTAGCACTTAGACTGCATATCCCCTATATATACATCAGTTCAGCTGCCGTCCTGCCTTCGGGTAACCGCCTCAGCGAAGAGCAGCAACTCAACCTTGATGCAGCTCTCTCCAATTATGCCAAATCCAAACTCATGAGTGAGTTGACGCTCCGACATATGCATGAGCATGAAGGCCTTGATTTCACTGCCATCCGACTGGCAATTGTCTATGGCAAACATGATCACAAAACACAAGGATTTCACCGACTGCTCTATTCAGTAGCTGATCAGGCAATGCCCATATTCTTAACCGCAAAAGGAGTGAAACACTCCTATTCCAATGCAAAAAAGATTCCTCTCTTTGTTCATCATATCCTTCATAATCGAGCGGAATTTTCCGGACAGATCTATCACTTTGTTGATCCTGAACCTGTTGAACTTGCCCACCTCATTCAAACAATCAAAAATCTCCTGGGAGTGAACAAACCCCGGAACATTTTCCTTCCTCTGGGCATTGCAAAATTTGGGGCACACTGCCTGAGCATTCTCCTGAAGACACTCTTGAGAATAGGGATTACAGCAAAAATGCCGGCAGAGCTCATGTTCCTGGATCAGTTTTACGAAAGTCAGACGCTGGACGCAGGAAAACTCCAGAACTCATCTTTCAAAGATCCCTGGCCCGAGCAGACAATTTTCACAAAACTTCCTGAAATAATTGAGTATTACATATCAAGATGGGAACAACGGAATCTCATTTCAGGATTTAATGATGAATTTTTCGTGCCGCGTGAAGATGTGCAACAGTTCATCAATAAACCACAAGACCTCCTGCAACAGATACATAAGGGGAATTTCACTCCATTTGGCAACTTTTCCGGATTTAAAAAAAACAAAACAACTCAAAAGAAGAGCCCCACACTTTAAAAACCCTCTAACAAGGCTGCTGTCACTCAAAAGTTTCTGTCAATACTTGTTGCCAACGTAGCGCCCCCTGTTTTACTCTTGGCCTCTAACAAATATTTTCTTTTGATTTTCTACAATTATTCCGATATGACAATAAAGATCATTCGTTGAAACAGAATAAAATGTATCCCGCTTTTCATATGAACCAGCAACCTGAGCCCTCTGAACATTCCAGTCCCTTGCCGAAAAATGCAGCCATTGCTCCGGTTCTCCCAGCCGCCGATCTGCTTATCGGGAAAAGACTTGTCTCCCCTGCTCCAGAGAATCGCTTCTATGAAAACAGTTTTGTCATAGAGGACTCCTTTTACCGTTCACGTCTGCCTAAGGGCACTCACTGGTCAATTGCTTGGTCCGATCTGATGATGACCATGTTTATCCTCTTTCTTTCCCTGTTTGTCTATCAGGCAGCCCATGAGGATTTTTTAGTCAGTCACACCCCGGAAGTTGTCGGAGGGAGTACCACTGAAGCCCTTGATATTGAAAAAGATGGTGATCTCATCGTTCCTATCATCCCTCTGAGAAACAAGGCCCCCCTTGTCACCGCAGGAACCATCAAAAAGTTGGAAAAGGTGACAATTGATGCCATCGACGTCGACGACGTCTTCCAGGAAAATGCTGACCTTGTCCGCCAATCAACAGCGCCAGGGGCAGTACAGGAGACGGTTGAACCCGAAGCAGAACAGGCTCCTGACCTAACCGTCACGGAAGATTCTGCTCCGTCAGTAAGTTTGCCAATACTCTCTTCAGCAGAGGATATTTTGCAGCCTGCACCTCTGCTCCCCGTCGAAGAGAAAGCTCCGCCCGGGGAAGAAAAATCAGATCGATTCAGCGGAATTTACGACAAAAGCGTGCTGTCGCTCAACACAAACAAGCTCAACGACTTTGCCTCAGTCGACCTGATTCCAGATACTACCATGCGCATCATTCTTACCGGCGACCTGCTCTTTGCCACGGGGCAGGCAGATCTTTCGACTGAAGCCAGAGATTCGCTGAAGAAAATCGCGACCATCATCAAAAACACACCCTATATGATCAACGTCATCGGCCATACCGACAACCTGCCCATGCATTCCGCCCTCTTTGCCACGAACTGGGAACTCTCTGTTGTCAGGGCCAGTCGCGTGGCCCGCTTTCTTATCGAAGAGATGGGGATGCAGCCTGATCAGTTTATTGTCAGCGGCTATGGGGCAAATCGTCCGCGCCAGCCCAATACCAACGTTGTCAATCGGGCCGCGAACAGACGAGTGGAAATTATCATTTCCAAACGCATGCCACCTGCTGTCCAGGCCACACCTAAAAATCTTTATTAACGATAATATTGCTATGAAAAACAAAAACATTATCGGCCTGCTGGCCTTTACCTTCCTCTTCTGCTTCGGCTTTACCATAAATGGTAATCTCAGTCTGTACTTCAATATTTCCGGGCTGCTCATCGTCTTTGGCGGTACCTTTGCCGCAACACTGCTCAGTTTCAAAACCGAGCAACTTGGCATTGTCTTCAAAGTCCTACGCACCGCCTACCGTTGTAGAATCAAAAAAGAGACCGAGATTGTTCAAATCCTGATTGACCTCTCTATCAAGTCCAGAATTCAAGGAATTCTCTCCTTGCAGGATGAGGAGAACGAGACCTCCATTCTCTTTCTCAGGAGGGCACTGGGCTGTCTGGTTGACGGCTACCAGAGCGACCAAATCCGAGATATTCTCAACACTGAAATGTATTTTTTCAAATTAAGAAGGGAGGATTCCGAACGGGTCCTTCGTGCCATAGCTGACTTTTTTCCGGCCTTTGGAATCACAGGGAGCGTCGTGGGTCTCATCTCCATGCTCGGCGGCATCGGTGACACATCGGTCATACTCAAAGCTGTGCCCATTGCCCTCACTTCAACACTATACGGTATTGTATTTTCAAATTTCTTTTTCCTTCCCTTTGCGGCTTTTCTCAGAGAAAGAACAAACCAGGAATTACTGCTGCAGAAAATCATCATGGAAGGAGTTATTGCTATTGATTCCGAACTCAATTCAGTCATCCTCAAGACCAAACTGGAATCCTTTCTGACTCCCTCGGAACGCCAGGAGACAATGGTCTCTTATAATAAAATCAAGGAACGGTTCAATATTACTGCCTGAGTTTTTTTCTTGAGTGTTTATCATCGGCAAAGCCGGATTCTTATCAAAAAAAGAATCCGGCTTTCAAAGTGCAATGATCATATGAGTGTGGTATATTCACAAACCATAATATAGTGAAACGGATCGCCAAGGCTGCTGGCAATTGCACTAATCCTTTGTGCTGCAAAAAAAATTACCGAAAATACAGAGTGATCCGCCCATTGAACTTGGTTTTTTGAGTTATCAGGGGAGGGTATGAATCTAACGTCTGCTTTCACGAGCAGGCCCGAAGAGGCACTGAAGAGCTCTTACACTAAGCCTCTCCGCCACTGTCCTCTGCACAGGAGAAAAATTTTGAATAAAAAAACATTTATCCCACTGATTATTCTCGCTCTTCTTGTTCTTTCTGGCTGTGCCGCGTCATCCCTCAGCACCGCAGAAAATAAAGGAGCAACACCTCTCAATGCTGAAGAAATATTTAACCTTGTCAGCAATAACACCCTGCACATGGTAGCCTCTGACTTTGACGCATTTGTTTTTTGCGCTCAGGATGGTACCCTGTCTGCCAGATCGATGATCAACAATGTCAAGGACAACGGGGGCTGGGATATCAACAGCGATAACAAACTCTGTCTCAAATTCAGTGTCTGGTATTATGGTGATATGAACTGTTTTTCCGTCTATCAGGAGGCAGGAAAAGACCGTTATTTGCTTTTTACCAACAACGGTGCCCTGGCCTTTACCATTGCAGTCTCCGAGGGCAACTCTCAAGGCATTAAAATCATAACAAAAAAAGGGAAAGAAAAAACCTTTCTTCGCTCAAATCTTGAACGCGATCAGGGAACAAATCGTTCCCATCCTGCTCCTGTTGCTGCACCAGCATCTGCCCCCACACCAGCTCCTGCTCCGGATCCCGTTGCCACCAGCGGTCCTGGAGCCTCCTCTGAAGAAATCAGCCAAACAGTCAAGAGCATGGCCAAAGACTGTCCCGGCTGTAATCTTAGAGAGGCAGATCTTCGCAAAGCCGACCTGGTTGGCGCCAATTTAAAAGGGGCCGACCTGAGCGGGGCCGATCTCAGCAGAGCCAACCTGAGGCGGGCAAACCTTGAAGGTGCCGATCTTTCAGGTGCCACTCTTCTCAGTGCGAACATGCCTGGAGCAAACCTTAAAGATGCTGATCTTAGGGGGGCTGACTTCACCGGAGCCAACCTGATTCATGCCGACTTCACTGATGCTAAAATGGACAACACCGTCCTTGAGAACACTCTCCGGGAAGGCACGAAGGGGCTGAAGCAATAATATGAGTGCCGGTTTTACACACCTTCATGTCCATACCCAGTACAGTTTACTGGATGGGGCAATCCGTATTCCCGACCTGCTGGCCAAATGCAAAGAATACGGAATGGACTCCGTGGCCATGACAGATCATGGCGCCATGTATGGAGCCCTGGAATTTTATCTCAAGGCCAAGGCCAAAGGCATCAAACCCATTGTCGGCTGCGAATTTTATATCGCCCCCGGCAATCGCGCTGACAAGGATGCAACTGCTCCCACCAAGGCTTATCATATCGTTCTCCTGGCTATGAATTATGCAGGGTATAAAAACCTGATGAAGCTGGCAGGCATTGCCCAGTTTGAAGGATTTTATTCAAGACCTCGAATTGACCTGGAAGTGCTGGCTGAAAACAATGAGGGGTTGATCGCACTTACCGCCTGTCTGCATGGAGAAATCCCCTGGCTGATAACCCATCATAATACTCTTGATGCAGCGCGAAAAAAGGCACAGCAATTTCATGACATCTTCGGCGACCGGCTCTACTTTGAGCTCCAGGAAAATTCCATCCCGGAACAGAAGAAAGTTAATGAAGGTCTCAAAAAGCTGGGAGCTGAAATGGGGGTCAAAGTCGTTGCCACCAACGATTGCCATTATCTGAACCGGCATGACGCTCATGCCCACGAAGTCCTGCTCTGCATCCAGACCGGCAAGACCATCAACGACCCCAAACGCTTTCGTTTTTCTTCCGATGACTTTTACTTCAAATCGCCGGAAGAGATGAAAAAGAGCTTTGCTCATTCTCCGGAAGCCATTGCCAGCACCACAGAAATAGCTGATCGCTGCAACCTCGATATTAATCTCGACGACTATCACTTTCCCGAGTTCTCCGTCCCCGAAGGTGAAACCCTGGAGTCATTATTCACTAAAGACTGCCGGGAAGGACTCAAGGACCGTTTTGCCGCCATGCGCAAAGCAGGCACTTTCAGCAAGGAGATAGAAGAGCAGTATAAAAAACGACTGGAGTTTGAAATTGAAATCATCAACTCCATGGGATTCCCCGGCTACTTTCTCATTGTTGCAGATTTTATCAACTGGGCCAAGGATCACGACATCCCTGTAGGCCCTGGCCGTGGGTCAGGTGCCGGCAGCCTTGCAGCCTATGCCATGCGCATAACCAATATCGACCCTATCCCTTATGGTCTCATTTTTGAACGTTTCCTGAACCCTGAACGAGTGAGCATGCCTGACTTTGATGTGGATTTTTGTCAGGATCGACGTGGGGAAGTTATCGACTACGTAAGGCAGAAGTATGGCGGTGCTCCCCATGTGGCCCAGATTATCACCTATGGATCGATGAAGGCCAGAGGGGTTATCAGGGATGTTGGCAGGGCTCTTGATATTCCATTCAGTGAAGTGGACAAGATTGCCAAGCTCATTCCCGAGCAGCTGAAAATGACCATCGAAAAGGCTTTTGTCGAAGAACCACGCCTCCAGGATGCTGCTGACAGAGATCCGCGTATCGCCGAGCTCCTGAAAGTAGCCCAGACCCTTGAGGGACTCGCCAGACACACCTCGACCCATGCCGCAGGAGTTGTCGTCTCCCCGAAACCTATGGTGGAATACCTCCCCACCTGTAAGGGAAAAGAAGGCGAGACTCTGACTCAGTACGACATGAAGCATACCGAGAAAACCGGCCTCATCAAATTTGACTTTCTCGGTCTCAAAACACTCACCGTCATTGACTATGCCCTCAAGCATATCAAGGCTGATATCGGTACCGATGTTGACATTGACGCCCTTCCCATGGACGATGTCAAAACCTTTAAGCTCCTCTGTTCCGGTGACGCCTTGGGAGTCTTCCAGCTGGAAAGTTCCGGCATGCGTGAGCTCCTGGTAAAGTTGGCTCCGGAACAGTTCAGCGACCTTATCGCTCTGGTGGCCCTCTACCGTCCCGGCCCTCTGGATTCCGGAATGGTTGATGATTTTGTCGAGACCAAACATGGCCGGGCAACAGCCAACTACCCCCTGCCCCAGATCAAGCCGGTCCTTGAAGAAACCTACGGAGTTATAGTCTACCAGGAACAGGTGATGAAGATCGCCAACATCCTGGCCAGCTATACCTTAGGTGATGCCGACATCCTGCGCCGGGCCATGGGCAAAAAAATTGTCGAGGTCATGGACGACGAGAAAGTCAAGTTCATGGCCGGGGCCAAAAAGAACAACATCGATGAAAAGAAGGCAGAGGTTGTCTTTGACCTGATGGCCAAATTTGCCGGCTACGGTTTCAACAAGTCCCATTCCGCAGCCTACGCCCTCATCTCCTATCAAACGGCCTATCTCAAGGCCCATTATCCGGCCCAGTTCATGGCAGCGCTACTCTCCTGCGACATGAACAATACCGACAAGATAGTGCTCTATATTAACGAGTGCAGGGAACACGATATCGAGGTTCTTCCTCCCGATATCAATGAATCCATCATCAACTTCAGTGTTCGCAATGATCGAATTCGTTTTGGCCTTGCAGCTGTCAAAAATGTCGGGAAATCCGCCCTGGAGTCGATCATCCAGGAACGTGAAGAAAATGGCAGGTACAGCTCTCTTGAAGATTTCTGCAACCGCGTAGATTCAAGAAAAGTCAACTCCCGGGTCATAGAGAGCCTGATCAAATCAGGTTCCTTTGATTCCCTTGGCTGCAAACGCTCCCAGCTTATGGCTATCCTTGAACAGGCCATGGACAAGGCCAAGGCTGTGCAGCGGGACAAACAGAGCGGCCAGATGTCCCTCTTTGCCCTGTCCCCCTCAACAGATACTGTTGACAAAAGTGCAATCCTTCTTCCTGATATCCCCGAATGGGAGGAACGTGAAAAACTGGCCAATGAAAAGGAGACAGTAGGATTCTATATCACCGGCCATCCGCTGGATCAGGCCATTCATGAAATAAAAACCGTGGCCGACACAGACATCGCCGGCCTTGCCGAATACGGAGAAGATCAGCCTGTAAGGGTAGGTGGCCTGATCCGCAGTTGCAAGCAACTGAAAAGTAAAAAAGGTGACCCCATGGCCTTTATCACCGTGGAGGATCTCCTTAACGCGGTGGAGGTGATTGTCTTCCCCGACACCTTTTCCCAATGTTACCAGATTTTATCTTCTGTAGAGCCGATCATTGTCCAGGGAACAGTGCAGAACGACGAACGGGGTTCGAAGATCATTGCCGAATCCATTGAACTGCTGCCTGCTGCCCGGGAAAAGCATACAGAATCGATTAAAATTCAGCTGAAGAGCGACAAGGTAAGCAGAAAACGGCTGGAATCCCTGAAACAGGTTCTGTATCAGTATCATGGAAACTGCCCCCTCCTTCTGACCATGCATTTTGCCGGGCAGGGAGAAGTGGATATAGAAATCATGAAAGATTTCACGGTACGACCTTGTCGGGAATTTACAGAAGAAACTGAAAAAATATTGGGATACAAGGCCCTTTCCTTCAAAAAGAAAGTACTTACAGGCAACCGCCGCAAGCGATGGGGACAGCCCGCAGCGCAGTAAAAAATCATGATTACAAACCGATCAGACGACATACCGCCCTTGCAGAAAACAAATTGCTGCACAGGAAATACAGAGGTGAAGAACAGAGACGTCTTTCGTATTCTCTTTCTCAGTATGATCCTCTTCGGCCTCCTTATGGGTGTGGCCTTCCCTCCTCTGGTAAAGCTATATTTTAACGATACCACCTCGATTTCCATCAGCTTCACCCTCATGTGTATTGCGGCAGGCATCACTGTGGGGATTGCAAATTATATCCTGTTTTCCATCTTTATCTCCAAGGAACTCAGCTATCTGGTGGAAGGGATGAACCGGGTCAACAATCACATCAGTGCCGCCCTGTTCAGCAGACATATTCAGACAGGGGCATTCGAGATTGAGGTCAAATCCAATGACATGATCGGCCAGGTGACCATGGCCTTCAACACCATGGGCAGGACGGTGGAGCAGCGACTGCTCAATGAAACACGTTTCAGGAATCTGATCTCGGACCTCTCCGCCAACGTTGCCCTGGACAAGACTGCGGAAATCATCCTCAAATACTTTATTGAGGCCACCTGTATGACCTCAGGTCTCATTTATGGAAAGGTTGAAGAAGAGATGACCCTGCTCTCAAGCAAAGGTTTTGATACGGATGAGAAACTCCCTCGCAAACTGGAAAGCTGGCAGGGACCGATTGCTGATGCCATTCAATCCGGGGAGCCATATACCATCGACACCGAGAGCAACTGTATAGATTGGATGACTACCACCACCCCATACGGCTGCATCAAACCGAAACTCATCCGAATTATCCCCTTGATTGCCGAGAAAAGTACGGTGGGACTGGTTATTGCTGCCTGCGGCCAGAGTGAGGTACCGGAAAGTATTCAGATGGAAACACTGAAAACCTATTCTTCTTATATGGCACCCTATCTGCAAAATGCCCTCCTCCACAACAAAATACAGGAAATGGCCTCCTACGACTTCTTGACTCATGTCCTGAACCGTCGTTTCGGCCTGGTACGGCTACAGGAGGAATTTTCCACAGCCCTGCGTCACCGCAGCGATCTCAGCGTTATCATGATTGATATCGATAAATTTAAGACCATTAATGACACGCACGGACACGAGGCTGGAGATCAGGTGTTGAAGACCGTGACCTCCAGCCTCTCCCTTCATCTTCGCAACGAGGAAATCATCTGCCGCTATGGCGGAGAAGAATTCCTGATCATCCTGCCCATGACCAACCTGAACAAGGCCGGGCTGGTTGCAGAGCGTTTAAGAGATCTGGTGGAACAGCAAACCTTCTATTACAAGGACAAGGTCATTCTGGTGACCATCAGTCTCGGTGTCAGCAGTCTTTCGTCTCTGGTAACCCAGAATGAAAACGACCTGATTAACTCTGCGGACACAGCCTTATATCATACCAAAAAGATGGGCCGCAATCAGGTCGCTATTTTCCGCAACAACGAAGCCGTTCTCCTTCCGAGAAACAAACCCACTCTGGCCTGAACCAAAAGAAGTCAAGCCCTTGAGACTTTGACACTTTAGGCTGCCTTCACGCGCTTTTTCTTAAAAACAAAGACCACAATCGGGACAGGTGCTGGAGTTTGTAGAAAAAGAAAAACCACAGGCAGGACAGGTTGTCTGTTCTGCGCCCCGATCATATACCGCGTGAATGTTACTCAGATCATGGGAATCCAGTGCCGTGGTTCTTTTGAACTCGTGGGCCAGGACAGCCATGGCCTCTTGTCCGTCTTCCATCCTGATCTGCAGATAGACATCGCCGCCGCCACAACAGCCTTTCCCGCAGCTCCCCTTTTCTCCGGCAATCAGAGAGGGAATTTTCTTAGCTGCAAGTATGGTCTGCAACTGTTTCATTTCACCTAGGGGCCCTTTTCTGATGTTAGCCAACTCATCATCAGCGGACAACTCCATGGATCTCGTGGCCAGCCTGTTGTTCTGCTCCTGTTCCACGGCCAGTTTTTCACTGCCCGTAATAAGTGCCACCTCACAGGAGACACAGGTTGTCATCTCAGCCCTGTATTCATCATCACAGCGTGGACAATATTTTAACTCCGGATCCGTATAGCGCATAATATTTCTCGATTCTGTGTAGATTGGGTTTGCACCCTCAAGTCAACCTACTGTTAATTGTTTAAAATGCTACTTTCTACTCAAGAACGATAGCTAAGAAGTTAAAACTTCATGTGCGAGGCATAGTCATGCCCTGTTCTGGGTGCGAAGTTACAGAAATGCGATGTAACATACCGTACCCACCGCAATAACTTATCTTTTTCAGCACCGCAGCAAATGAAAAATTATAACAACACCATCACAGTATAAAACGGCTGAGATCCCTGTCCTCAACCACATCATGAAGCTGTTTCTGCACATAGTCGGCAGTGACCACAAAGCTATCACCCTCCCGCTCACAGGCATCAAAGGAGAGTTCATCGAGTACCCGTTCCAAAACGGTATGAAGCCGCCTTGCTCCGATCTCCTCGGTATTCTCATTTACCTCAACAGCAATAGCGGCAAGCTCCTCTATGGCTTCCGGCTCAAAAGAAAGTGTTACACCCTCTGTTGCCATCAAGGCGGTATACTGTTTGACCAGAGCACTCTCCGGCTCTGTCAGAATACGGACGAACTCATCTTTCCCCAATGAGCTCAACTCAACACGTATGGGAAATCGTCCCTGAAGTTCCGGAATCAAATCGGATGGTTTGCACAGATGGAAGGCTCCACTGGCAATAAAGAGGATATGATCGGTCTTTACCATCCCATGTTTCGTGGTGACTGTGGATCCTTCGACTATGGGCAGGAGGTCGCGCTGGACACCTTCCCGTGAGACTTCGGGGCCGTGATTACCGGAGCTGCGCGATGCCACCTTGTCAATTTCATCGAGAAAGATAATGCCTGACTCTTCCGTCCGCTGCAGGGCCTCCTTGATAACTTTATCCATATCAACCAGGCGTTCCATTTCCTCCTGGGTCAAGGCCCCCAAGGCATCCTGAATTTTTATCTTCCGTTTCTTTTTCTTCTTGGGAAAAATCTTACTGAAGGCGTCTTGCAGATTTGACTGCATATCCTCCATACCCGAGGTGGTCATAATTTCCACCATGGGTGTAGAGCGGGAATCATCCAGGTCGAGTTCGACCTCACGGTCATCGAGTTTGCCCTGGCGCAGCATCTCTCGGAATTTCTCCCGAGTAGTATATTCTTCCTTGGTTTTTTCCGGTGAACCTGCTGATATAGAGTTCATATCACCCAGCAGCAACGCTTGCGAACCCGTCCCCCCTTCATAAGGAGTGGAAACTGTGCTCCTTTTTGGTGGTAAAAGGATATCCAGGATACGCTCCTCGGCATTTGCGGCAGCCAGCCCTTCCAACCGCTCCTTTTCCTCTGCCTTCACCATGCTGACAGCAATCTCAACCAGGTCACGGATCATGGATTCCACATCCCTGCCCACATAGCCGACTTCTGTAAATTTTGAGGCCTCGACCTTATAAAAAGGCGACTGGGCAAGAGTTGCCAGCCGTCTGGCAATTTCGGTCTTCCCCACCCCGGTGGGGCCGATCATAATAATATTCTTAGGTGCTATTTCCTCACGCAGGGGTGATGGAACCTGTCGCCTTCTCCAGCGGTTTCTAAGAGCAATAGCCACTGAACGCTTGGCAGCAGCTTGACCTACGATATACTTATCAAGCTCTGCGACAATTTCTTTAGGGGTAAGGGACTGTATAGCACTCATATTTTTTCTATCACAATAGAATGGTTTGTAAAAACACAGATATCAGCGGCAATATCCATGGCAGCACGACAGATGCTTTCGGCATCAAGATCACTGTTACCCACCAGCGCCAGGGCGGCAGCCTGGGCATAAGGTCCTCCGGAACCAATGGCGAGCACACCGTTATCCGCCTCGATAACATCTCCCGTTCCGGTAAGCAGCAATGAGTAATCCTTATCCACGGCTACCAACATGGCCTCAAGCCTGCGCAGCATTTTATCCGTTCGCCATTCTTTGGCTAACTCCACAGCAGCCCGCATAAGATTACCTTTATACTGTTCCAGTTTCTGCTCCAGCAGATCAAAGAGGGTAAAGGCATCGGCAGTGGCACCGGCAAAACCGGTGATAACCTGGCCATTATAGAGACGCCTCACCTTACGCGCCTGATGCTTCATCACCGTATTTCCTAAAGAGACCTGCCCGTCACCGGCAACGGCCACTTCACCCTTGTGGCGTACGGCAAGTATTGTTGTTGATCGTACTTTCATGTTTTCCTGTTATTTGTGTAATTTTCTGATTAGTTTCCTGAAAGCGTTTACAGGTGTTGCTGCTCTGAGCAGGTTCAAACGTGATTGATCAAACCATTTCTTAATTACAGACCACAGTGATAACGCCAACTCATTATGATACCGAACTTTGTAAAAAACAAGCAAAAGACTGGCTGTAAGCATGCTCCAGCGCAACGCAATTTGGTCCAGATACGGCAATATGGTGTACCTGAGCCTAATCACTTATTTTTTGCCATGGGATGGGCCTTATCATATACCTCTGACAGGTGGTCAAGGGTCAAGTGAGTATAGCGCTGTGTCGTGGACAGGCTTGCATGTCCCAGCAGTTCCTGAACCGATCGCATGTCAGCACCCATTTCCAGAAGATGAGTGGCAAAGGAGTGGCGCAGGGCATGAGGAGTTACGGTTTGTGGAATCCCTGCACGTTCACCGTAGTTTTTCACCATTCTTTCCACACTGCGGCTGGTCAACCGGCCTCCCTGACCATTCAAAAACAGGGCTTCTCTCTCTGTCTTGCGTCCCCTGCGGGCTCGATCCAGAATAAGCTGTTCTCGAAGAGGCAACCAGCCGCGCACAGCCTCAAGAGCGGGCCTTCCCACCGGCACCAGTCGCTCCTTGTTTCCTTTGCCAGTCACCCTAAGCATTTCCGTTTCAAAATCAAGGTTCAAGATATCCCGTGACACCAGTTCAGCTACACGCATACCGGTGGAATAGAGCAGCTCAAGAATCGCCAGGTCACGAAGCATGAAACGATCCTTCCGGTCAGGTGTTTCCAGCAGACGAAACATCTCATCAACGGTAAGAAAAACAGGAATATATTTTCCCACTTTGGGTCCGGCAATACCTATAATCGGATCAGTTTCTATGAATCCTTCTCTGAGAAGAAACCTAAAAAACGTCCGTAGTGCAGAAAGTTTACGTCCCACAGTGGCTGCGCTGTTGTGACCGTAAAGGGCCACAACAAAACGACGGATATGAATTGCCTCTATGGCTTTCACATCAAGATCCTTGGGAAGCCCTGCCCTGAATTCGCGCAGATCATGACCGTACCCTTCCACGGTATGAGAGGAATACCCTCTTTCCACTTCCAGCCATCGTAAGAATAATCTAAAAGCCTTATCCATCGTATTCATTATTTTCACTTTCGAGAGAATATTTGTGCAACTATTCAGGTTGGGTAAAACACTTTCGCAAACCACCATATCGTAACTGTTCAGTTCCCTATTTTCTTCTCGACTTCTCTCCAATCTGTGAATATAAAGAGGTCTTACCCTGAAGAGTTATCACTGATACTGATGGTCACAACATACTGGATATGGTCTTTTTTTTTTACAGTCATTTACAGCAAAACTCATTTTTTTCTTTAGGATAGATATTAATAGTATTGTTACGTATTATGATGACGTCATCACAGCGAAGCAGGTGAAGAGTTTTCGACGTCTTCGCATATCCACAATGCCATTTCACAATTTGACCTTCTGCGAGTCTATCACTTATGGCAAAACGAACATTTGAAAATGCACTGACCAGACTGGAACAGATCACCGAGGAACTGGAAGACGGCGATCTCAGTCTGGAAAAGAGTCTGAAAAAATTTGATGAAGGGATAGGCCTGGTTGAATACTGCAACAACACCCTGACTGAGGCAAAAGCCAAGGTGGAGCTGCTCCTGGAGAAAAAAGGCGAACTGACTGCAACCCCCTTTGATGAGTTAGAAGATGGAGATCAAGAGTTATCTGAATAAACAGAGGGAGTTGGTTGAACGGGCCTTTGACAGCTACATTCCTGCTGCCGAAGGCGTTTTTCGTACCCATATCGAGGCCCTGCGCTACTCACTTTTTGCCGGGGGAAAACGAGTACGTCCCATTCTCTGTCTGGCAGCCGCAAGTGCAGTTGGCAGTGACACTGTAGCAGAAAGTGATCTCCTTCCCATTGCCTGTGCGCTGGAATGCATTCACACCTATTCACTGATCCATGACGACCTTCCGGCCATGGATAACGACGAACTGCGCAGGGGGAAACCTACCAACCACATACTTTATGGCGAGGCCGGTGCAATCCTGGCCGGTGACGGACTCCTGACCTGGGCCTTTGACCTGCTCAGTGACACAACATATGGCAATCTGAATCCTGAAAAGAGGCTGCGTATCATTCATGTTATAGCCAGGGCTGCCGGTTCACTAGGAATGGTTGGGGGCCAGGCCTTGGATATTGCGCACGAAAACACAACTTACCCTTTTGAGACTCTGCAGACCATCCACCGCAGTAAGACCGGTGCCTTGATTACCGCCTCAGTACTCGCAGGGGGGATTGGAGCAGGAGCCGATGCACGTCAACTTGATGCCTTAAAGCGTTACGGTGACCAGATCGGTCTTGCCTTCCAGATCGTGGACGACCTCCTCAATGCCACAGGCACCACGGAACAACTTGGAAAAGCGGCGGGTAGTGATGCCGAACTTGGCAAAGCCACATATCCCGCTTATTTTGGTGTAGAGGAAACGCGTGTCCGGGCTCTGGCCGCAGTAGAAAAGGCAACAACGGCACTGACCGAATTTGACAATAAGGCCGAACCGTTGCGACTGCTTGCAGATTACGTTTATACACGCTCGCATTAATTAATAACTGAGAGGATATCTTCCGGTTAATAGATAAAGGTAGTCTGAAGACAGAAGGCTGTTACCTGAAAACTTGAACACCTGAAGAATTACAGCCAAGCTTGACAACGGCATACGATCTAAAGAATTAAGATGTCTTTAAGTAAAAAGCTTCACCAGCACCCCAGATAAGCGAGTACCGTGAAACTCATATTGAAGATGCTGGCAATCTATTACAACAAGAGTCCCAGCCCCATTCAGGACAAATGATATGCTGACAACCAACAGTACCGAATGTGCAGGTCCAAGGCTCAAAGACATTCAATCTCCTAAGGATCTTCGCACGCTCTCCATTGACGAATTGAATGTGATTGCTGAAGATCTGCGTCAAACCATCATCAGCACCGTTTCCGAAACCGGAGGCCATCTGGCCCCAAGTCTTGGAGTTGTGGAGCTGACCCTGGCCCTCCATTATGTCTTCAACACCCCCGATGATAAGTTGGTCTGGGATGTAGGGCACCAGACCTATGCCCATAAGCTCCTCACCGGCAGACAAAAACAGTTCCACACTCTGCGCCAGTACAAGGGACTGAGCGGTTTCCCCAAGTTTAAAGAAAGCGAATATGACGCCTTTGAGACCGGACATTCTTCCACCTCCATCTCCGCTGCCCTGGGGATGACCCTGGCCAAAGATCTCAAAGGCGACAAAAACCGGGTTGTGGCCATTATCGGTGATGGTTCCATGACCGCCGGACTGGCTTTTGAGGCACTGAATCAGGCAGGACACCTGGATAAAGACCTCATTGTTATTCTCAATGACAATGAAATGTCAATTTCGGAAAACGTGGGTGCCATGTCCAGTTTTCTTTCTCGGCAACTCACCAGTAAGACCGTCCGCCATCTGCGCAAACACATATCGATCCGCCTCAAAGAACTACACGGTGTCGGAGATCGCTTTCTCAATGTCCTGAAAAAGAGCGAGGAGAACATCAAGAGTTTCTTTACTCCCGCCATGCTTTTCGAGGCCCTGAAATTTTACTACATAGGCCCCATTCCCGGCCATGAACTGACTGACCTCATCCCCACCCTGGAAAACATCCGGGACAATGTGGATGGCCCGGTCCTGGTTCATGTCATCACCCAGAAAGGAAAAGGTTATGGCCCTGCTGAGAAGAACCCCGGCAACTATCACGGTCTCGGTCCCTTCGATGTCGCCACAGGTGTGCCCAAACCCTCTTCCGGATCAATCAGTTACACCCAGGTCTTTGGAGAGACTCTCTGTAAGATAGCCCGCAGCAACCCTAACGTTACAGCTATCTCTGCAGCCATGCCTGCAGGAACCGGACTTACCGCCTTTTCCAAAGAATTTCCTGAACGGTTCTTTGATGTTGGAATTGCCGAACAGCATGCTGTCACCTTTGCCGCAGGCCTGGCCGTTGAAGGAATGCGCCCGGTGGTCGCCATCTACTCCTCCTTCTTTCAAAGAGCTCTGGATCAGATTATCCATGATGTCTGCCTTCCCAATTTACCGGTGACCCTGGCCATAGACAGGGCCGGTGTGGTGGGTGATGACGGCCCCACTCATCATGGAGTCTTTGACATCTCCTTCCTTCGTTTCATACCCAATCTCATTTACATGGCACCAAAAGATGAAAATGAGCTGCAGCACATGCTCCATACCGCAGTCTCTCTGCCGGGACCGACAGCAATCAGGTATCCACGTGGATCAGGAGAAGATGTGGTCATAGACCAGGAATTTCAACTCCTGGAACCCGGTAAGGGAGAATTGCTGCGCGAAGGAAAAGATATCCTCATCCTGCCCGTTGGTAACAGGGTTTACCCGGCACTCAGGGCAGCAGAAGGTTTGGAAAAAATTGGTATTGAGGCAGCTGTTATTAACCCTCGCTTTATCAATCCCCTGGACAAAGAACTCATCTGCCACTGGGCGCAGAAAACAGGGAGACTGTTGACGGTGGAAGACAATATCCACCATGGCGGATTCGGCAGCCTGGTCCTGGAACTCCTCTCTGAAAACAGACTGTACAATATCAAAACAACCTTACTTGCCCACCCGGACCAATTCATCGAACATGGTCCGCAAAAGACGCTTTGGAAAAACTCACACCTGGATTCCCCCTCTATTATTCATGCAGCCATGGAGCTGATGAAGGAATAAAGAGAGATTGGCCAGGCAGGGAAAGGCAGAAGAAGCTGTTTTTTCCCCAGGAGCGGCTTCAGGTGCGGACAGGCTTGATTTCTCTCCGCTTGTCTGCTTTAGCTGTGTGTGGGGGACTGTTCGCGGATAAACCCGCTCTACCTGTACAGAGAATCACTCCCATGGAAAGCGTATGCACTACCTGTTCAGCACCTATAGTTTCCAGCCATAAAACTTTAAAAATCCGGCAAAATCATTCATATCCGAAATCTTCCGGTTCCAGGGTTTGAGGCTGGTGTAGAAAGGATTGCCGCTTTCTGCCGTATTGCCGTACTCCTTATCCATCCCCACGTACAGATCGAGACTGACAAGACTGAGCAGAAGACTCTCCCAGGGCTTAATCGCCCCCTTGACATGCCCTTTGAGGGGCCACTGGTCATAATACATACTGGTGGTCCGCCCTGCCGTAAGCGGCAAGGACTTCAAGATTGACAATGGTTGCAGTTCCGCTACCACCTCCAGAGAAGGACAAGAACTGTTCACAGGCATAACCTGAACATCCTTGACCCTGTGTACCGATGGACCGATTGTGACCAGCAGGCCCTCGCTGAGCACGGTCATCTCCAGACGTGCAGGCAGGATTTCGCCATAAATAGGTTGTTCCTTTTCTGGCCATTCGTCGGGATAGGCCTCGGCATCAAGATAACTGGTCGGGATAATTGCCACATAGCAGCCACAGGTATTCACCGTTGTGACAAGAATCGGCTTCTCTTTTCCATCCAGAGTGATAATCACCAAAACGCCAGGATTGTTGCCTGCCGTGAGATGAAAAGGAATCAGGCTGAAAGGAGTTTCAGAAAAATGTACCCTGTACACCAGATTTGTATAGGCTGCGCGCTCGGTGGTAAACCCTTGCCTCTCATAATAGATCACGGCCTGCTCCGCATCCACAAAAACTCGTGCAGAGCCATCGTTCTCCTCTGCCTGAACCTTACCGATGCGGTTATACGGTTGCTGCCATTCAGAGACCAGGAAGGAAAGAAGCGGATGGCCTCTTTTTTCCGGCAGGTCGGAAGCGGTGACAAGACGGACATCCTCTGCTCGGTTCCGAATCGGTGCCGCGCAACCGACAAGGGAAACAACCAGCACACTGGACAATACAAGATTGGTTAGTGTGTTATAAACGACTTGAAACCGAGGTCTCTTCATCATACTAAATTTTTCGGGTCCAGCAATTGCGCAAGGTAGGCCTGGTCGAGACCGGTCATCTCTTTTGCCACGTCCAGAATAGGACGTTTCTCCTGGTAGGCACGGTTAGCAATATCAGCTGCCATACTGTAACCAATTTCTCGGTTGAGCGCAGTGACAAGGATAGGGTTCCGCTCTAAATTTTTGCCGATGGTTTCCGGGTTGACCACAAAATCCGCTATTGCGGTTTCTGCAAGAGCCGTGCAGCTGTTTGCCAGCAGAGTGATGCTTTGCAGCAGGTTATAGGCAATCACCGGCAACATCACGTTGAGCTGGAAATTACCGGACTGACCAGCGATGGTTACAGTAGCGTCGTTTCCAATTACCTGGGCCGCTGCCATGGCTACGGCTTCCGGCACCACGGGGTTCACCTTACCCGGCATAATACTGCTGCCCGGCTGCAGAGCCTTGATGCTGATTTCTCCCAATCCTGACAAAGGTCCGCTGTTCATCCAGCGCAGATCGTTGGCAATTTTTATCAGTGCCACAGCCAGAGTCTTCAACTGACCGGAAAGCTCGACAGCTGTATCCTGACTGCTGATCGCCGCAAACAGATTCTCGGCAGGAGTAAAGACCAGACCGGTGATGTCCGTCAGGTACCTGGCAAAAAGAGAGCCAAAATTCGGAGCTGCGTTGACACCAGTACCGATCGCCGTACCACCCTGAGCCAGTTGACAGAGTCTTTCTCGGGTGTCAACAATGCGTTCTTCCGCAAGCATAAGCTGTGCCCGCCAGCCCGATAACTCCTGGGCAAAGCTGATGGGCAGGGCATCCATTAAATGGGTACGCCCGGTTTTGATCTGATCTGTCAGTTCATCTTCGCGAACAGAAATGACCACCTGTAGCCGGTGTAATGCCGGCAACAGTTGATTCTCAAGAGCCAGATTGGCACTGACATGGATTGCGGTGGGGATGACATCGTTGCTGCTCTGACTGCAATTAACATGATCATTGGGATGAACATCACGTGAGAGCTGCTCACCGGCCAGCTTGGCGATCACCTCATTGACATTCATGTTGGTGCTGGTCCCTGAGCCGGTCTGAAAGACATCCACTGGAAATTGCTCCAGATGCTCTCCGTCACCAATGCAGAGGGCCGCAGCGTAAATAGCGTCAGCCAGTTTACCATCAAGCATACCAAGCTGTCTATTAGCCTTGGCGGCCGCAGCCTTGATCAGGCCCAGGCTGCGGATAAAACTTTCAGGCATGGGAATGCCACTGATAGCAACGTTGTTCAGCGCACGTTGGGTTTCCGCACCATATAATGCCTGTACGGGCACTTTGACTTCACCCATACTGTCCTTCTCAATCCGATAATGTTCACTCATCACAGCCACCTTTTAATCATTGTCGACAATGCGGTTCAGCACATAGTTGAGCACACCACCGGCGCGGTAATAGTCCACTTCCACTGCGGTATCCAAGCGTGATTGCATCTGAATTCGACGTTTGTCACCAGAGGGATAATGAATCAATGCAGATAGATTCTGGTTAGGTTGCAGATCTCTATCAAGACCCAAAATATCAATATGTTCGTCGCCGGTAAGTCCCAGCGTTTTCCGATTTTCACCCTTCATAAATTGCAGAGGCAACACCCCCATACCCACCAGATTAGAGCGGTGGATCCTTTCGAAACTCTCCACAATCACCACCTTAACGCCAAGAAGCAATGTGCCTTTGGCCGCCCAGTCACGGCTGGAACCGGTACCGTATTCCCTGCCCCCTACCACCACCGTATCTATCCCTCTGGACTGGTATTCCATGGCTGCATCATATATGAACATAGCCTTGTTTTCACCGGTCAGACGCGTGTACCCCCCTTCCAGTTCAGGGGTCATCTCATTACGGATACGGATGTTGCCAAAAGTACCGCGCATCATGATTTCGTGATTGCCGCGCCGTGAGCCATAGGAATTAAAGTCCGTTTCGGACACACCACGATTTCGCAGGTACTGTGCCGCCGGACTGTCTGCCGGGATCGCCCCGGCCGGTGATATATGGTCGGTGGTAACCGAGTCCCCAAGCATGGCCAGGATGGGAGCACCAATAATGTTATCTTTATTCCCGCTGTACTTTTTATCAAAAAAAGGCGGCAGCTGAATATAGGTGGAATCAGTCGAAAACGCATAGGCTGCGCCACTGGGACAATCAAGTCCTTTCCAGGCGGCATCCCCCTGAAATATCCTGCTGTATTCCTTTGTAAACATGTCTCTGCTGAGGGTCTGTAACAGTTCAGCAATCTCACCATTGCTCGGCCAGATATCCTGCAGATATACAGGTTGGCCATCCGCGCCTGTGCCGATGGAGTCACGGCTGAGATCGACACGGGTGGTACCTGCCAGGGCATAGGCCACGACCAAGGGCGGCGAAGCCAGCCAACTTGCTTTCACTTGCGGGTGGATACGGCCTTCAAAGTTACGATTCCCTGACAGGACTGCACACACCAGCAGATCATTTGCCTCGACGGTCTCTTGTACCTCTTGCGGCAATGGCCCGGAATTGCCGATACAGGTGGTGCAGCCATAGGCGACAAGATTAAAACCAAGACCGTCAAGTGCTTTCTGCAGCCCAGTTTTATGCAGATATTCCGTGACTACCCTGGAGCCCGGCGCCAGGGAGGACTTCACCCAGGGTTTGCACCTTAGCCCTTTTGCCAGCGCCTTTTGGGCAAGCAAGCCGGCACCCAGCATAACTGCCGGGTTAGAGGTATTTGTACAGGAAGTGATAGCCGCAATCACCACATCGCCATGGTGCATATCCTGAGTGCTGCCCGTTACGGGGAAACCGGTATGAAGCTGATCGCCCTTGCCATCCAACTCGATAAATTTATCTATAGCGGATTTTAGCTCCCTGACAGCCACACGATCCTGCGGACGATTGGGTCCGGCCAGGCTTGCCTCCACCGTGCACATATCCAGATGCAGGGTGTCGGCAAAATCAGGCGTCTGGTAATTCTCATCACGCCACATGCCTTGCGCCCTGCAATAGGCCTCCACCAGGCCAATACTCTCTTCGTTACGTCCACTCAAACGTAAATAATTAATCGTTTGACCATCTACTGGAAAGAAACCGCAGGTTGCACCGTATTCCGGAGCCATATTGGCGATGGTGGCACGCTCTGCAAGGGGCAAGTGATCCAGGCCAGGACCATAAAACTCCACAAACTTCCCCACCACGCCATGCTTGCGCAGCATCTGCACAACCTTCAGCACCAGATCGGTGGCGGTGATACCTTCCGGCAACTGCCCGCTTAACTCAAAACCGATAACATCAGGAATGAGCATGGAAATCGGCTGACCGAGCATCGCCGCTTCCGCCTCAATACCGCCCACACCCCAGCCCAGCACGCCCAGACAATTAATCATGGTGGTGTGGCTATCGGTACCTACCAACGTATCGGGATACGCGAGGAACTCACAATCCACGCCTTGATCCAATACAACAGTGGCCAGATATTCGAGATTAATCTGGTGACAGATACCGGTACCTGGCGGCATCACACTGAAATTGTCAAAAGCAGACTGGCCCCATTTCAAAAATTGATAACGCTCCCGGTTGCGCTCCATTTCGATTGCCACATTTTCTGCAAAAGCAGTTTTGCTAGCGAAGGTATCGACACTGACCGAGTGGTCAATAACCAAATCTACCCGAGACAGCGGGTTAATCTTCTGCGGATCAATACCCCGCTTGACCAGGGCATCTCGCATAGCGGCCAGATCCACAATCGCCGGCACACCGGTAAAATCCTGCATCAGTACACGCGCCGGAAAATATGCAATCTCCTGGTCACTTCCGCGGCCAGCACTGATCGCCAGGGCCTCTATATCAGCACGGGAACAACTCCGGTCATCCTGATGACGCAGCAGGTTTTCGAGCAGGATCTTTATGGAAATCGGCAAACGTGCAATTGATGAATAAGATGACAGTTCGCCACCGTTAACGGCATAGTAGGTAACCTGCTTACCCTCGACCTCCAGTGTACTTTTTGTATCAAAAAAACAATTCGACATAGTTACACTCTCGTTCCCTACCAGATATTCAGCCAATCAGAATATAAAGAGAAAAATACCATTTTTGATCTGTCGCAATCACGTATTTGAACTCGGCGATCTCACTTTTAAGAAATATCTAACCTATCAAGATATAATATAATTTTATCATTGGCTACAAAGAATGTACCGAACTAACACTTTCCCTTTGTCTCGTAGCAAAAAAGTGGCAACCATTTCAATACCACAAGAGAGTACATGGAATAGTTAACATGCTGCGGTAATGTACTTATAGATCTTGACTTAAATGAGACAACGACAGCCAAGCTGCAATCTCCGAGAAAGTGCGGTGGATATCAGGATCTCATAAAGTGCTGCCAAAAGTGTCTTGTGGTGCACTTACAACTTAAAACTCTCCTCTTCGATACAAATTTCACAACAATTAAGTTCCAGATCAGCCTTGACATATTGTGGCTGCTTCTCATAGAGTTCTAACAAGGTCCTTACAAAATCCAAACAGAAGCAAGACAGTCGGATAACACTTTCGAAAACATATATCATTTTTTTTTGATATGGCAGAGGCATTATAACGTTATAGTGCTATTTACTAACTGAAACCAAATCATAGAGGAGCAAACAATGCGTAAATTCTTAACACTCGCCGTCATCAGCCTGTTTTTCATGTTTAACGTTACTACCAGTTTTGCTGAGGAAGCATCTCAGGCTGTCAAGGAGCTTGCCCAATCAACTCTTGCCGGATACGGTTCCGACCCTGTTATAGTAAATGCTGTTAAAAAACAAAACAGTATGGGAAAAACACTTGATGAAATCAAAGCCACAGATAAAAAGTGGCAGGATACAGCCGGTATTGATTCATTCATGAAATCAACAATGGATTCAGAATGTGGGCGACATCTGAGTTCCCTTCTTGAATCAACAAACTACTTAGCTGAAATTTTCGTGATGGATAATCAGGGTGCCAACGTGGCAATGACCGGTAAAACTTCTGATTACTGGCAGGGTGATGAAGCAAAATTCCAAAAGTCATTTGCAGATGGGAATGGCGCAGTTTTCGTCGATGAAGTGAAGTTTGATGACAGCTCACAGGCCTATCTTGTCCAGATATCTGTGCCGGTAATGGATGCTGGCAAGGCAATTGGTGCGATAACCTTTGGTGTTGACGTCGAGGCCGTTAAATAGATTCAGGCTTGCCGAGTGTTCTCCCCTGTCATGTGACTGGATCAATATCTGAGGAATTTGCTGACTCGTCTGTGAAAACAGACGGGTCAGCAAAGGAATCATTGTATAGAACAGCAAAAGCAAATTTCTTCAGGATTTACTACTCAAGGAGTCAGATCTATGGATTTTCTTCGTAATTTAAAAATTCGCTCAAAGTTGCTGATCGGTTTCGGGGTAATGATATTAATTATCTGTATATCTGGCCTTACAAGTTACAAAAGTATCGGAAACATAAAACATCAATTGGATGATATCTTTTCCATCAGAATGCCGGCCATCAATTTGCTCCTGGAAATCGACAGGGACCTGCAGCAGTTGCTCGTTGCAGAGCGGTCGATGATCTTTGCCACCGTTAAATCAGAAACTTTCAACACCCTGGTAAAAGAATATGAAGAAAACTATGAACAGGCGAAGGAAAGATGGGATAAGTACAAAAGCATAGAAGGTTTGTCTGCCAAAGAAGTAGAGTTTATTAATGAATATGACAATGCTCACCAAGAGTGGAGCGCCATATCTCGACAAGTTGTAGACGGAAGAATTGAAGATACCAGAGAGGGCAGACGATTGGCCCTTGACCTTTCCTTGGGAGAAGCAAGCAGAAAATTTGAAACAATGAGGGACCAGATAAACAAACTCACTGAATTAACACAAGAGGTTGCCACCGATTCACACCAGCAATCAATTATAATTGATCAGCGTGCGATAACAATAACCATCATCATTGCCATTATCGGTATCCTGTTTGGCTTAATTGCGGCATTTCTTACCGCCAAAGGAATTACAGGACCGTTACAAGGAGCTATAAAGGGTCTCAGAGATGTTGCAGAAGGTGAAGGTGATCTTACCAAACGTCTTAAAATAACATCTGAAGATGAAGTCGGTGAACTGGCAAAATGGTTCAATATATTCATGGAAAGGCTGCAGGGTGTCATTCGTCAGGTGGCAACAAACACACAATCTGTTAAAGACTCATCAGACGAACTGACCAATATTTCCACCTCACTTTTTAATAATTCAAACGAAACCTCCAAACGCTCAGAAAATGTGGCTGTTGCTGCCGAGGAGATGACTGCCAATCTCAATAGCGTAGCTGCGGTTATGGAGGAATCAGCAACGAATACAGCAATGGTGGCAAGTGCCGCTGAGGAAATGACAGCGACAATAAATGAGATAGCTTCCAATTCCGGCAAGGCACATACCATCTCAGAAGATGCGGTCCAAAAGGCAGAGAGTGCATCCATTCAAATGAATTCGCTTGGTGTGGCAGCTGATGCCATAGGCAAAGTGACCGAGACAATTACGGAGATTTCAGAACAGACAAATCTCCTTGCCCTCAATGCCACAATAGAAGCAGCTCGCGCCGGAGAGGCAGGAAAAGGATTTGCTGTAGTTGCAAATGAGATCAAGGAATTGGCAAAGCAAACTGCAGAAGCCACTCTTAATATCAAAGGCCAAATCGATGAAGTACAACGTACAACGACCACTACAGTAGCAGACATTAAGGATATCACTAAAGTCATTATCAATGTCAACGAAATTATCTCTACTATTTCATCTGCCATTACCCAACAACTGTCAGCGACAGAAGAGATTTCTCAAAACATATCTCAGGCTTCCCAAGGTCTTGGTGAAGTGAATGAAAATGTAAATCAGAGTACAGCCGTTGCCAGCTCCATCGCGGAAGATATCTCGGGTGTAAACAATGCCTCAAATGATATCGCAAAAGGGAGCAATGATGTAAAAATGAAGGCGGAGCAACTCCAACATTTATCGGCCGAACTCAGCAAGCTGGTGGGTAATTTTAAAGTATAACGTCCGGAATGCTCCGCTTTCTCGACTCGTACATTTGAATGGGGTTTGAATTGATAACCTTGGAGTTTTTTAAAAAAAAGGCTGAGCCACCTGGTTCAGCCTTTTTTTTTAAACTAGCTCAAAACGAGAAGACTTATACTGCTCTTAATGAGCATCAGCCATGGCATTCATAGCACGGGCAGGATTATTTTCTACCTTATTCAGAATATCCATTGTTTTGGCTTCTGGGAGCCAGTCAATTTTCCCTGTGCCCACATCATAGATTGCACCAACAACTTTAACCTTTCCACTTTTCACCATATCTCTTGATGAAGGACTGCTCATAAAAAGGTCCTCTATACCCTGCCAGATGTTTTCCTCAATACCAAAAGGAATGACATCAGCCCCTTGGACATCTGGATTGTCGGCAATGGCCTTCTTCACGGCAGGGATGATATTATCCACCAAGGGCGGGATGTTACGTTCAAGGGCATGGCCATGTCCCTGAACAACTCCAGTTACTGCTGTTACCGCACCACACTGGGTATGTCCCAGAACAACGAGAACTGGTGTGTTCACATGGGCTAACCCATATTCAATTGATCCTGCCTCATCGACATCAATCACATTACCTGCCACTCTGATGACAAAAATATCCATCACTCCGGCGTCAAAAAGTATTTCTACAGGCACACGAGAATCTGAACAAGCAATTACTGTGGCATAAGCATGGTCGCCCTGGTTCTCGCTTCCGGCCTGGATCAGGCGTGCAACATCAGTATGGGGCTGTTTGGGCTGACCTGCAACAAAGCGCTGGTTACCGTCTTTCAGCATTTGAATAGCAGCGTCAGGACTTGGTTTTTCGGCCTTCTGTCCATGACCACTGGCAAAAACGGGTGCGGCGGTAAGAGCAAGCAAAGAGATTGCTATTGCGATTACTTTCATCTTTTTCTTCATTACCTATTCTCCTTTAAAACTGATTCATGAATCATCACGTAACCTTTCCCCAATGGCCATTCACCTGCTTTAACATAGAAAAAACAATAGCAAAAACGAATAATCACTAACACATAATGACCACAAGGAAAAATCCACCATGAAACGCTGAATGAATGATCATTCAGTATCTCATGGTATGTATTGACATGACGTGCTGGGTTTTGTCAAGAAAATCTATCGATCAATCAAAGGTTTTTCATGGTCAGGATTTAGGTAAAAAAAGGAAAGAAGAACAGGAACAGGCCTATACCTTTGCCACAACAACCCGCTAAGCAAAGAGATTAGAATTGCATTATTGTGTTATTCATACGGAGAAAGCAATAAAAGGAAAAATAAAAATAATACTTATATAAAGCCCACATATGAAGACACAGGTCATCCAACTGAACACAAAAAAACAAATCAGATAACAGAGGGTGCTCTCTCAATTTTATAATCACCCAATGAAAATAGTAATCTTGTTTAACACTTCCTATTCAAGGAATGACAAGGAATTGATCCCCTTTTCGAAAAGGTCCTATGCCCCACGGCAGCCAAGATAATATAAAGATAATACTTTTGAATAAAGTCTTTTATCGTTTGATCCTTTTTGCTCATTATTACAGGTACCCCCTTATAGGGGGAGGAATCAAACGCACCCATGTTCACGGAAACTAAGTCATTTAGCTACTCCGATTCACATACTCCTTGGCCTTTTTCAAAAACGGTTATGGCCTCCATCATCTCTTTAAACTGTGGGTTCTGTTTTTCCAAAGGTTCGCCGCTCTTTAGAATGGGATCTTTCAAAACCAGGCTGGCATGAGATACGCCAAAATGTTTCTGAATTCTGTAAAAGTAAAATCGATTCGGAACTGATACATTTTGTAATCTTTCAATTCCCGAGATATCTGCTGTTGCATCACACTCTGAATGGGCAGCAAAAACTCTTTTAAGAAACTGATCTTTTCGGCTGTATCTCTCAAGGATGGAATCCGTTTCCTTGATCAGTAACGCTAATTCCTGGGCTCCGTCCTTGTCTATGCAGCCGTATCTGTATGGATTATCACCAATTAACGGCTTATTTCTATCCAGAACATCGGCTAAGAAGGTGCGTAGCAGCCTTTCTTTCAACTCACCCAAAAATCCACAAGGGCCACCTGCGAGATCAAGAGCTGCAGAAAAGAGATAGAGTGCGCCGTTAATCTTAGGGTTATTCGCTGCCATATAAAAACTCAGGGTTCCGCCCGTGGATAATCCGCCAACGGATATCTGTTCGGATTTGGCTGCGGCTGACTCTATGGCAAACCCCACATTGGCCTTCCACTCTTCCAGCTTAACGCCTTCCATTCCCTTTGGATCTTTAAGGCCATGACCATGGAGCAGAGGCATATAAACATTGTAGCCCAGGCCCTTAAAGAAATGGTCTCCGATTGCAGTCATGAAATACGGTGAGTCGGAGAGGCCGTGAACCAGCACGATTGCTTTTTCCGGCGATTCGGCGTGTTCCATGATTCTTGGATGACAGCCATGGCGAATTTTCTCAGGTGAAAAATAGCTGAAGCTATCATAGTATCCCAGCCATTCATGATCGCGTATTTCTTGAGCAAACTGTATCATGTTTTATCCTCGTTCATTGATTGATACTACTTGTTGACAACCACATATCAATCAGACAAAGAAATGGTACGTATATTTCCGGTGGTGGATCTTTTTGTGATTATCATAACTAGTTAATGTCCCGATTCTACAAGTCAACATTTCTTCCTGATAAGATAACTATTCACATTTACTCAAAAGAGACCCTGTTTATAGCTGCCGGTCTCATTGGCACTGTCCTGCGGTATTCCACTGCCGGTTTACCAAAAGCCATGACATAACCAATGGTATGGTCTGCAGGGATTCCCAGTTTTTCAGAAAACTCTGGCATCAATTGGGTAAACGCCAATCTTGCCAGGCCATCCCAGACAGTGCCCAGTCCCAAGCTTTGAGCAAACAACTCAAAATAGGATAGCGCTATCACGCAGTCTTGTTCAGGGCAGGGACAGTTTTTCGGTGCGGATGTGATGATTATATGGGGTGCTCCACGGAACAGGATATCGATTCCCTGTTCTTCCCAAAGCCTGACGAACCCGGCAAAGAATTCAAGTTGTTCAGGGAGGTTATCATCACGGACGAGCTCGGCCAGCCTGCTCAGGACTGCGATGCGAAGTCTGTCCATGATTTCCTTGTCGTCAACCACGGTAAAAAGTACACCTCTTGCATTCACACCGGTGGGTGCCTGCCAGGATACTTGCAGGAGTCGCTCCATCACTGCCGATTCAATATTTTCATCCTGATACTTGCGAACCGAACGCCGCCCTCGTATCAAGGCCTCCATTTTTTCTGCCTCGGGAAACATATTCTCTGTAATCAGACAGTCATCCGGGTTGAATCCGCCTACGGATACAGCGCCAGTGGGACAGACAGTTAAGCAGTGCAGACATTTGATACACATGGATTCCCGATCGGCAATCACCACAGGAATGTCCCCTTCCATGGTCAGTACAAGATATGGACAATCCGAAATACAAGATTCACAACTTATGCAGAGCTCTTTATCCACTAAAAAATTAATTGAATCCACTCCGTCTCCTTTTGAACTATCTGTTTTCATGTTTTTTATTTTGCTAGTTACGTTAGATGCCGATGATTTACTTTTTTAGTTAATCAATCAGAGGCGTCAGAACATGTATTTCAACTGGTAATCTTTTTTATGATAGAGGTTGTCATTACAATCAGATTACGTGCGTAGAAACTCTTTCCGCTCTGTTGTTTCAAACAACAGAATCAGAATCAACAACATTTTAATGTATAACTCCACGTGACCAGAGATTACCACATACGTGCGTAGCCATTTTGACACGCACAGGATTGCCCTCAATATACCACATGGATGCTGATATATTCGAACCTGATTATTTCTAAAGTCTATGATCGGGTATACGTCTTTTCGCTTCTTTGAGTTATGAGAGAAAAAAACATAAGGGTAAAACACAGAGCAAAAACAAAAGCAAAACAGCCAATATCAAGGCAGCCATTTCAAATCAAAAAAGCCCGCACGACCGTTAAGCTAATTGTAGATAAAATCGTATCATGAATAACCATGTCTTACAAGACCTTATAACACGCAGTCCAAAACCATATGTATCTGTATACATTAAATATATTGCCAGACGTATGCAGCAGGATGACAAGGGACCGTTATCTGGAACGAGTCACGTCTGTCATCTGTTTTCAAAACAGATGACAGACGAAATCATCATGCGGAAACAGAGGTACTCAATCTGTTATTCATTTTAGGCTCAATTCATGACCATGCCGACCTGTTACAGAACTCACCTGCCTCATTTCCATAGACTTCCTGCAGAGCAGCAGGCCAGATTTTTATGCTATCAAAATGATAGTTGATTTGCCTTGTTGTGTTTCCTGCAAAAGAGAAGTAACTTTAACAGGTTGAAAGTCATATAAGCCTTATCTTCGTTTTTAAAGAAAAGGAGTCTGAGAATGGAGTTTAGATATATCGGTCAAAGTGGTCTGCGGGTAAGTCCTATCTGTCTTGGCACCATGATGTTTGGTTCCATGTGTGACAAAAAAACAGCCTTTGCCATCATGGATAAGGCGTATAACGCCGGGATTAATTTCTTTGATACGGCTGAAGTATACCCGGTGCCGCCACGTGCTGAGTCTGTCGGCATTACGGAAGAAATTGTCGGGGAATGGCTGCAAGGAAAGTCCCGAGATTCTCTGATCATCGCGACAAAGGTCGTCGGCGCCGCTTCAGGCTGGTTTGTCCCCCCGGTACGCTCCGGTCTTACCGCCATTGACGCCCACCATATAATAAAGGGAGTAGAGGGCAGTCTCCGTCGCCTGAAGTGTGAGTATATCGACCTCTATCAGATGCACTGGCCGGACACTGTTGTCCCCAGGGAAGAATCCATGGAGGCCTTTGACAGTCTGGTACGTTCAGGAAAGGTACGTTATCTTGGGACATCCAACGATACCGCCTACGGGACAACAAAATCCAATATGATCTCAAGATACCAAGGCTATAAACGCTTCGAATCCATCCAGAATAATTTTTCTTTGTTGAATCGTAGATTCCTCGATGAGATGGTCGAGATGTGCAGGATTGAAAAAATATCGCTGCTGCCCTATTCTCCAATGGCAGGTGGAGTATTGACTGGGAAATACAATACGGATCAGAAAGTGACAGCCCGCTTTACTCATTATGCCGCGTCGGATGACCCAAGAATCAAGGCAATGGCCAGCCGTTTTTTAAATGAAAAAACTCTTGCTTCCACCGCTCGTTACATGAAGATAGCAAAAGAGGCTGGAATCTCGCCGGCAACACTGGCTGTTGCCTGGAGTAAACAGTTTGACATTGTTGCCTCAACAATTATTGGAGTAACAACTGCAGAACAGCTTGACGACTCGCTGGCAGCGATGGATCTTGAGTTATCTCAGGATGTGTTACGTAAATGTAATGAAGTGCATAACGAAATCTTATACCCCATGGGATAATCATATTTCTCACAAGAGGCTGGCAGAAAAGAGGTGCCATAGCTACAGCCGGGAGATACCAATCGTTGAACTGAGCTACTTGGAAAATTCATAGCAGCAGTTGAAACACCCTTAGCCCAAGACTTTGCAAAAATATTCAATCCCTCTTTTTCTGAACTGGCCAAACTTTTTCCCCCGGCACTTTCAGTGATGCAACAGCCGGAAATATGGCTATTATGGCAATCTAAAAATCAGAATCGCTTCACAATTGCTAAGCAGAACGGAATAATTTAGTTGTAATTACATATTTGTTTTTGATACTATTGTTCCTATCGAACATTCCGATATAATTGGTTCCTTGTCAGCCCCAAGCAGTGCTCCAGCAAAATGTTTTTACCATGAATTTGTCAGGGTAACTTGCTGCGACAGATAATAGGAATGCAAAGCATTCTCTATTTATTCTCTAATCTTGAAATGAATGTCATGGCCGGAAAAAAACGCTTAGGTGCTGTTGCTGATATTGCCAAGAACAGGTTGTATATCACAATTGCAGGCAAACTCAGCAAACAGAAACTGGACAGCCTCTATACCGATATCAGATTCTGTGTGGCTGATTTAAGACCTGGTTTTGATGTAATAAATGATATCTCCGAATGTACGCTGGCAGCACTCAGCGGAATACCGACATTTAAAAAAATAACCAACCACCTCATCACCAATAGAGTTGGAAAAGTAGTTCGGGTTATAGATAAAAACAAAATAATTTTTAAGCAAATATTGAACATTGCAGCAAGGATGCAAGGGTACCGTGCCACTTATGTTTCCACTCTTGAAGAGGCTGAAACTGAACTTGAAAACGCTCAGCACTATGAAGGGTTACGTTTTTGTCTCTATCAACAGCCTGTAGAGTTCAAAACAGACAGTAAGCAGGGCAAAGGGTATATCATTGATATATCAACAAGTGGATGCGCCATTAATTCAACAATTATGCAACCAGCCGTTGATGAAAAGGTTTCACTTAGCATTTCATTTAATAAACACGATGACCTCTTAAACGTGTTCAGCAACAATGCAACAGTTGTCTCAACAGAAAAAAACAGATTTGCTGTCCAGTTTGAAGAAATTGATGATAACCAGAAAGAACAATTATGGGATCGCCTGGTCCATGAATCTCGATGTGAGATAACTTAAAGAGGTCTTTGCACCTCTCAGGAGCTTTTTTTCAAGTCCCAAAAACCATTCCGAAATAGTCATCATACAAAAACCAAGACAACAGAATTCAACCACGTTCCGTTTGTTTTTTTCAACTCGCTCCTGCCAATTTCAATGATTTCCTAAAGACAAAACTATTAGAGTATGTACTTCATAACCTAAAACTTATGATATACTACAATCACCGAGATCGAATTGGGCCGTTCGAATTGACTGATTGACAAAAGCAACCTGTCTGAAAAAAGGTCTGAGATGTACCTGGAAGCCCAGTTTGCAATGAGACAAAAACAATAGACGGATACAAAATTCACCATGAAAGCTGAAGAACAGGCAAACATTTTAATCAATAATGCATTACAGATTGCCAAAGATACTGATAGTGATAAAGTTTTTCTTTTTCTCAACAGTGAACAATCATGTAGAGCTGTCAGCACTATCAATTCCATTAAAGATGACGTAATTGTCCTTGTCATCCCCAAAAATCAAAAAATCCCTGACTGTATCGCCGACAATAAAACTGTCATTCAAACCTGGTCCGGCAACCAGACCCGTTTTTCCAGAGTCAAATATGCCTTTATGCAAGCTGTACTGCAGCAGGTTATCCAACCCGACTATAAAGTCGTCTGTGTTCTTGGCCCATGGGGAAAAGATCACCTTGACACCATTACCGTTCACGACCTGAGCCTCTCCTGGAGTGAGGAATTTCCTTTTGATCCCCGCTCACTGATCACTAAGAATTTTTTCCAGACTGTCATCGCCGTAGTTGATATTGCCCTAGACATAGGAGCGCTTGGCAGAGAGGGAAAACCTGTCGGCACCACATTTATTGTCGGCAATGTGGAAGAGATAATGCAATCGTCCCACCAGGCAATATTTAACCCGTTCAAAGGATATCCTGAGAACATGAGAGAAATAAACTCCTCAGAGGTGGTTGAAAGTATCAAAGAGCTTGCCCAGCTTGATGGTGCTTTTGTTATTTCCGGGAAAGGAATTGTCGAGGCCGCCGGTCGGCACCTTGATGCTGTCAGCTCCGTGACACGACAATTCAAAGGCTTTGGCTCCCGTCACAGGGCCGCAGCAAGCATCACAATGCACAGTGAAGCGATCGCGGTTGTTGTTTCACAGAGCACCGGCAGGGTAACAATTTTCGATGAGGGCAAAATTATTGCCGCACTTGACCCTGTCATAAGTAATCGGATGGTTTAACTCACTCAAATATGAATTATAATAGTACCATGCCTAGAAAGAAAATATTTTTCATCTGGTTGTTTGGAAGTGTTCTGTTAATGCTGATAACAGCCAGTATTTCAATGGTAATATGGAATTTTTTTTATCAGGCGGAAGGGAACATAACCCGGGAACCGATCAATCATGTTTTTGGTATGATGTTTTTAGTTCCAGTTGGCTGGTTGTTATCATTTATGACGCCTTTCGGCTGGGCAAGTATTCTTTTCCTGTGCATAAGTCTTTGGAAAAAATCACCTTACATACTCATAGGATCTGCCATCGCCACACTCTTGTCAGGAGCATGGTGGCCAACAATTTATATGACAATGCTTGACAGGTAACGAGAGAACAGGTTGCTGCGGAATATCCTGCCTTCGGCAGTTTTCGTTCATTGCAAAACTCCTCAGCAGGTACGTCCAGGACTATCGTCCCATAGCACTCCGTTTCATAACCTTAAAGGAGTATGAAAAAATTCCGGTCGCACTGAACTTATCGAGGACTTTCTCTTTCCAGTTCTTGACTGATCCTGCTGTGAATGGCAACGACGGCCGTATCCACCTTCAATATTCTTGGCCCCAGAGAAAAAGAGACCATCCCGGCAGCCAGAAGTTTTTCCACCTCAAAATCCACCCACCCTCCTTCCGGGCCGACCGCGCAAAGCACTCTTTCCGCACTGCCGTCCAGACATTGAGAAAGATTTTTTTCCACGAGAGGATGCGCCAGCAGGAGATGGCTGTATTTTGTCACCAGACGAGGCAACACATCTTCAACAAAGGGACGAAACTGACGATAAATCTTGATATTCGGCAACCGTGTATCAACAGCCTGTTCCAAACCATGTATGAGATGGGGCCGATATTCTTTCTCTTCCAGCAAACCGGCATCCCAAAAACTTTTTTCCACCCGGTTGGCGTTAACCAGGTAAATGGTGCCGATCCCAAGGGCCGTCACCTGGCTGAGAATCCGTTTCAGCATGATGGGCCGAGGTAGAGCCAGGAGAAGATCAATGACAGGCGGCGGTCCAGGGGAAGTGATCAAACCCACAGACAGTTCAACAACAAAAGGAAATTTTCGATGAACTGCAGTCACTGTTGCCTCGCCCCTGTCGCCGTCCAATATCCCCAGGCGTAAACAATCACCGACCTCACTCTTCAAGACCTTAATGATGTGTTTTGCCCGGCAGTCGGAGAGAATGACACGGTTCCCGAACAGTTCCTTTTTTTCGATCAGGATAATATTCATTGTCTCTTTTGAGCTGATCCTCTATACATTTAAACCTCTTTTATTATATCGTTATACCCTTTGGCCAAGGATGAATTACTTTTTCATTTACCCTTCAACACAGTAACAGGTTACCCGTGCCTTTATCATATCCAGCCGAAGCAATTTGTGGTACAGTTATTTTCAAATCAAAAACAAACCGTTACCAATGATTACCCTATACAATATCCTCCAGCTCCTGCTCTTGCCCATCCTGTTTCTGCCCCTGGCCGTCTTTGTTATGCTGGTTCGCAAATATCGATTGCGCACCCTGCGTCGCCTGGGCTTCGACCTGCCTCATACCAGAAGCAGTCAACAGAAAAAAACTCTCTGGATCCATGCCCTGTCCGTAGGGGAAGTGACCTCTGCCCTGCCCCTGGTCTCCGGGCTTCGCAAAAAGATGCCCGACGTCCGCCTGGTCTTCTCTGCCTCTACCAGAGCCGGTGCCCAGGTGGCAGAAAAGCTGTTGCATGACAAAGTGGACTGTTTTCTTCCCTTTCCCCTGGATATCCTGCCGGTGGTAAATCGTTTTCTTACTGTAATCCGGCCCGACCTCTTTATCCTCGTGGAAACGGATTTCTGGCCCAATATCCTGACCACACTCAGACGAAAAAAGATTCCGACCCTGCTGGTTAATGGCCGGATTTCCGAAAAATCCATGCGCTCGTACCAACGCTTCTCCTTCTTTTTCAAACCACTTTTCAGCAGCTTTCAGGCCCTGTCCATGCAGACTGAAAAGGACCGGCAAAACCTTATCCTGCTGGGAGTCGATCAGCGCCAGATTCACACCTTCGGCAATCTCAAATATGATACTGCCCTCTATAACTCACCCGGATGCACTCCCTCCCTGTCTTTCAGCCTGCCGAAACATCAACTTCTTCTGGTCGCCGGCTCTACTCACGAAGGCGAAGAAAAAATTTTGCTGCAAAGTTATGTAACGCTAAAAAAACAAATCCCCGGACTCTATCTGATCATTGCCCCGCGCGATATTGATCGTGGCAGGGATCTCCAGGCCCTTGCCTCCACAATGGACCTGATGGCAAACTGCCGTAGTATTATAAATGCAGGCGGCAAGGATCTCTTTATTTTAGATACCATTGGAGAACTAAACAGTGCATACAGCCATGCCAACCTGGCCTTTGTCGGTGGCAGTCTGGTAGCCAAAGGAGGACACAATCCCATTGAACCGGCAGTTGTCGGGATCCCTGTCCTCTATGGGCCACATATGGAAGATTTTTCAGAAATCAGTGCTGAATTAGTCATAGCAGGTGGTGCCACCGTGGTTCAGAATAAAGACGATTTGACAGGCACCCTCCTACGATTTCTGCAGGACAGTCAGCTCCGAAAAGACAGTGGAGAAGCCGCCCGCGCCTGTATTGCCCGGCAACAGGGAGTTATCGACCGTCACATCAAACTCATCAACGAAATGTTGTGAATCGGCTTTTTCTCCTGCTCAGCCACTATCAACTGGCAGCCCTGACCCTGGCTTTTGCTGCCGGCATCCTCCTCCACGACTATTTTTCACTCGCTCTCCGGACGTACATTAGCTTTACCGCCCTGCTCCTCACGGCCGCACTCTTTTGTTTCAGGAAAGATCAAGCACAGAGGACACTCTTTTTTCTTCTTCTCTCCGCCACTACACTCGGCCTTTTCCATGCAGGTCATTTTGCTGACACCCCTCTTCGAACAGGACATATTTACAGCCAAATCACCCAGGAAGAAGATGCTGTCCTCACCGGGACTCTGCACAGCATGCCGCTTTTTGACGGTAGTGACAGCACGCTCCTGGTGGACAGTCACACCCTGCGCCGCCATGATCAAAACAACTTCTCTTCCATCCATGGCCTGGTACGTCTCCAGATGAAAGGATCGTGGCCCACAGAGTTATTACCCGGAGAGGAACTGGTGATTAGGACAGAGCTTTCCCGTCCCTATCGCTTCGGCAATACGGGAAGTTTTGACTATCCCTCGTTTCTCGCAAGCAGAGATATCCGGGTTATTGGCAGAATCCAGTCTCCTGCCCATATCCACCCCCTTGAAACAGAGAGTTCCTGGCCCCACTCCCTGCGTTATCTTCCGGAAAGAACACGACTCGCGGTAAGAGAACTACTGGACAAGACATTTCCCCCACAGCAGGCCGGGATTTACCGCGCCCTGCTCATCGGAGACCGCTCGGCTATTGACCCCAAAACGCTGGAAGACTTCAAGGCCTCGGGCTGCATGCATATCCTGGCTATCTCAGGACTTCACCTCTCTCTGCTTGCCTCTGCACTCTTTATTATCTGTTACTGGCTGGCAAGACGCTCGCAATATCTCATGCTCCGGTTTTCTGCCAGAAAACTTGCCCTGCTGGCCACTATTCCCCCTCTCTGCAGCTATGCCCTGCTGGCCGGAGCACAGACCCCGGTACTGCGTTCCCTGATCATGGTACTGATCTTTATCCTGGCCTTCTGCGTTAACCGGCAACGCTCACTCTTCACTGCCCTGGCCTGTGCAGCGCTTATCATCCTTCTCTGGAACCCACTCAGCCTGACCACTGTCTCTTTTCAACTTTCCTTCATGGCCGTGGCATCCCTGATCCTCATCCTGCCAGGACTCACAGCACTGGTGCAGCAGAAAACCGTTCCTGACAGGAATTCACTGCAACGTTTTGCAGCAGCTATTATGGGCTGGGTCTGCGCAGCACTGCTCGTCTCAGTCGCTGCCACCATTGGTACAGCCCCCCTCCTCATCCACGCCTTTAATCGTCTTTCCACAGTTGGACCTGTAGCAAATCTTTTTCTCGAACCCCTGCTCTGTCTCTGGAGCCTCCCCCTTGGCCTGCTTGCCATCCCCCTTCTCTTTATCAGTCCGCAAGGGGCAGAATGGATACTGCACCTTGGAGGGTATGGTATTTCAACAGCCATTGAGCTGGCTTCTGTCTTTGGCAACACCGGTTTTTCAAATGTGTGGCTGCCGACACCACCCATACTTATTATTCTCCTTTATTACCTTACCCTGGCACTCTGTTTCACCGGGCTACCGCAAAAAAAGACCATTCCTCTTTTTCTTGCAGTCTGTGCTCTCTTCTTCTTCCCTTTACAAGCACTGACTGAACGATTTGCCACTGATTCCGAAATCACCTTTCTTGACGTGGGCCAGGGAAGTTCATCTCTTCTCTCTTTTCCAGGCGGGAAAAAAATACTCATTGACGGAGGAGGAGCCTCTTCTGCCAAATTCAATGTGGGTGAACAACTCATCGCCCCCTATCTCTGGCACAGAGGAATCACCAACCTGGAAGCCATTGTCATTACGCACGCCGATACGGACCACTACAGCGGCATTCCCTTTCTCCTGCAACGATTCCATCCCAAGACCCTCTGGGTCAACGGTTCAAGCGGACATGACCAGGGATATGACAACCTGCTCTCTCTTGCTCACGATCTCAACATTACAATCAAAACCCCTGATAGAAATGAGGTGCTCCTGGAAAACGGAGAGACAAAACTGGTCAATCTGGAAAACCCGTTCCTGAACAAGAATAGACTTCTTCCTCCTCACTCATTAAGTTCCAACGACAAAAGTCTGATCCTGCAGTTCAGGGGGCAGAATCTCTCCTGTCTATTTCCCGGAGACATCAGTCAACAGCTGGAACACAAGCTGATCGCTGCAAAAACCGCACTCCGTTCTTCCATCCTTCTCTCTCCTCATCATGGCTCAAAAAATTCCAATTCCGGTAAATTCATGGAGGCAGTTCATCCCGATCACATCATAGTTTCCGCCGGACGCTTCCGCCCCCTGCTCTTTCCATCGTTACAGGTTCGTGAATATTGCCGGGACCGGAAAATCCCTCTTTTGAACACAGCAGAGATCGGAGCAGTCACTGTTATAGAACAAGAGGGACGTGTAAAAATCAGCAGTTTCTTCACAAACACCAAGAAATAGAATTTATTCCAATGAAAGCAGGTAGGTGCGCAAGTTCCTCGAACGATCCTGCAACCCCAGCTTGCTGCGCAGATTTTTTCGATGAAAACTGATGGTGCTGAGGGAAACGGACATCAGCTCGGCAAGTTCCTGACTGCTTTTTCCCTGGCGAACCAAAGTAGCCACTTCCAGCTCCTGCGGGGTCAAGAGAAGGTGAAGGGACGAAAGACGATTAAGAAAAGGGGTGACAATGTCATTGAGATGAGACTCCACAATGTCTAGCAGTGCCTGCTCTCTGGATTTTTTTCTGGTACTGCTTTTTAATTTTTCCACATAGGGCAGCACAAGTTCTCGAATATTTGCCGTCATTCGCTGTTCCAAGGCCACAAGATCCCGGTCACGATGTTCAAGCAATATCTTGAGAGCAATATTTGTCTCCTCCAGCTGTTCACTTTTCTCTCGAAGCTCTTCCTCCTTGCTGCGCAATTCCTCCTGACTCAGTATGATGGGCGTGATATCTTCATGGACCACAATGACCCTATGTTCCTTTTCAGAAAGATAGGGGAGAATCCGAAGGTTAAACCACCTGTGCCTGGTCGGCGAATGGCAGGGATATTGGGTTACGAATTCCAGAAGTTCGCCAGCCAGTACTTTTTGTATACCGATGATGACCAGTTCCCCTTCCTCTTCACCGCCTGCCATGGCAGTTTCACAAACAGCAAGATAATTCGTGCCAATGGAGTCACGTCCGCCCTGCAGTCCGTTTTCCGCACCATACTGTCGCCAGGCCCTATTGGTTTCAATAATAATCCCCCTGCTGTCAAGCAATGCCACATGAGCGGAAAGAGAATTAACAATTACTTCGTATATGCTGCTCTTCATTATTTCGCTGCCTATGATAGGTTTTACTCTCATAATTCTATTATTTGTCTACCATTGTTTTAGGGTAAACAAGGTCTTAAAGTCAAGAGTAATGAGGCAATACGCCTGTGAAGATAAATAGAACCTATGGAGGCTGTCATGGCTGAAAATATACAGGGTGGATTTAGAAATTTGGTATGGGTACGTGATAAAAACGGAAAAGAGTATGTATGCTCTGTCGCTTCCCTGAAGGGAGACATCAGAACAAAAGAAGAGCTCTCGAGCGAAGAAAGGGCCAGTTGTGCTGATGTAAGTATCATTGTCGGTACCGAAAGGTGGTAAGATTAATCTGTCAGGTGTTCTTTATTTATCACGGCAGAGCACCTGACAATTATTATACAGGAGAAGGTCATGAAACAGTGCAGCCTGAATCATTTTACCGAAAGTCTTGCGCCCTGGTTGAACAGTAATTACATAAACACCGTCACCTTGAGCAAGGAGCATCGGGTAACATTTTCTTTTAACGATGGAGTCAGCGATACTTTTGAGATTACTGACTGTGACACCAAACAGATTGAACAGGTATGTCGGGATCTTGCAGCAAGTGGAATTGTAGTCAGGGGGCTGCTCTAATCATACGTGGATATAGTAGCTAACGAAATAGTATGATGAAATTATAGTTAATATGGAAGGCTATCACAGGGAGAAAAATCTATGAATCTGGAAACATATTTCAAAGACAGCAAAGGTGTTGGGATAGTGGCCACCAGCGACAAAAAAGGTGTAGTGGACACAGCAATTTATTCAAAACCCCATATTTTAAGCAATGATGAAATCGCCTTTATCATGCGTGATCGCTTGACCCATACAAATCTGCAGGAGAACAAACATGCCAATTATCTTTTCCTGGAGGAGGGACGCGGCTATAGGGGAGTGCGTCTTTTTTTGACCAAACTGGATGAAAGCAGCGATAGTGAACTGATCGCCTCCATGACCAGACGCCACCTGACTGCCGAAGAAGACCTGGCAAAGGGTGATAAGTTTCTGGTCCGCTTCAAGGTGAACAGGATTCTCTCTCTTATTGGCGGTGAAGAAATACCTGCTGACTGATACGACAACAAATTTCTTTTATTGGGATAGAGGAAAATAACGAATATCAGATAAGTGAGTTCCATGCTGGGAAGGAGAAGGATAGGCTGACTGCCAGGCGCTTCCTGTTTATAGACAAAAATATCCTATCACTTGCTTTGCTTGAAAAAAATGCTCGGAGGATGGATATGAATGAGTTGCCCCCCTTACAGCTTATTACGGACAGTGGACTTTTTGTCCTCATCTGGCTTGTCCAGCTGATTATCTATCCTTCCTTTACCTATACTGAAAAGAAATGTTTTAACAGCTGGCATAGAAAATACACTGGCTTAATGGGACTGATCGTCAGCCCACTGATGCTCACTCAGGTTGGAATAGAGGTACTTCTATTACCAGATGAAATGCATCGGGTGCGTATCCTGTTGATTGGCCTTGTCTGGCTTGCCACCTTCAGCCTGTCCGTACCCTGCCATCACAAGCTGCATCGAGAAGGATATAATGATGTAACGATCAGACACCTGATCGCCACCAACTGGATTCGCACCTTGCTCTGGAGTTTTCTTTTTCTGGAGACCGTGTTTACAGTGTTTTATTAAAAATTCACAAGGGACTACACCATGAAGCAGCAATTCCCCAGGCCAAAGATTCTCGTCAGTCGCTGTCTTGGTTTTGCTGCCTGTCGTTACGATGGCCAGCAGCTTTGCTCAAGAATAATCGACCTGTTGAGAGACCATGTTGATTTTGTTGCTGTCTGCCCTGAAGTTGAAGCGGGTTTGGGTGTACCACGTCCCCCCGTCCGTCTCTGTCAGGAAAAAGATACACTGGAAATTTGGCAGCAGGCCCATGCCCGGACCGTGACCGCTGAGCTGCAGGATGCTGCTGCACGTCTTGTCTCATATCTCGCAGACTGTGACGGCGCTATTTTAAAAGCAAAATCACCCTCCTGCGCACCTCGTGATGCCAAGGTCTACAAAGGGATTGACCACCCTCAATTCCTGCGCTGGGACAGCGGGATCTTTGCATCCTTTGTTCTCAGGGAAATCGGGGTAAAGGCCGTGGAGGACGAGCAGCGGTTGACAAACCTTATTCTCCGGGAACATTTTCTGGTTAAGCTCTATGCATGGGCACGTTTCCGTAGCATTGCCGCCAAACCGCGTATGGGTGATCTGGTGGCCTTTCACTCTGGCTACAAACTGCTCTTTCTCGCCTACAATCAGAGCAGATTCAGAATATGCGGCAAAATTGTCGCCAATCATGAGCGACTTCCTGTAAACGAGGTCTTTCAACTCTATGAGAAGGAAATGGGCCAGATCCTCAAACACCCGTTTCGCAGACAATCCATGGTCAACACCTTGTACCACGCCTTCGGCTGGGTTGCAGAAAACATGAGTTCTGCGGAAAAAGAATACACCATTAACACAATGGAAGAGTACCGCGACGAACGGATACCGCTACAGGCTGTCACTCGGATGATCGAAGCCCAGGCCATCCGCTTTTCCCAGAAAAATCTCCTTGGCCAGGTTCTTCTTCACCCTTTTCCCTCTCAGCTGTCTGATCTTTCAGACTCTGGAAACGGAAGGGAAATGACATGATGGTAAAACAATGGAAATGTCCGCGGGATAACATCAGGTTCTCTGCTTTCACAATAACCTATCCAGGATGCCTCTGAAAAGCAGATGACAAAGTGACAGTCGATACAATCACCAGAGGAAGGCGCTTACTTTTTTTTCCATTATGTTGCCATCAAAAACAAGTTTTGCCGGAGAACGAGATAGCCCATAACAGACATGCAGTGGCAATAAATGGTCCTCCCGGGGATGGCAATAGCGGGCAAAAGGTGCATCACTCCACTCAATGAGTCTTTTCTCTCGTTCATCTGAAGAGAGTGTGGGATTGGTACATGTATCAATAAGCCAATGCTCAAAGGCCTCATTTCTGGAATCAGGCCCCCCTCCACTGTTAAACAGTAATGCCTTCAGGTTATGAAACGAGAACCCTGAACCGAGTATCAGGATATTTTCTTTGCACAGGGCCGACAATGCCTTGCCCATACGGATGTGAGCTTCCGGGTCAAAACTCCTCAAGAGCGACACCTGAACACAGGGGATGGCAGCCTTTGGGTACATCAATTTTAAAGGGATAAATAAGCCATGATCAAAAGGACGTTGATCATCTAATCTTGCCTCAATACCGCCCTCCAGCAAAAGATGATGTATTTTATCGGCTAAAACAGGATCACCTGCTGCAGGATATTCGATTTGATATGCGTCAGCAGGAAAACCGGAATAATCATAGAGTAAGGGAGGTGCCGCGCCACTGGTTATTGTTGCCTTATCCTCCTGCCAGTGCGCACTGATTACAACTATGGCAGACGGTTCAACAAATGTTTGTGGAATTTCAGTCAGAAAGGAGACCAGACCCTGGTGACTTTTTTCTCCGAGTAAGGGTAAGGGGCCGCCACCATGGGGAATATACAAAACAGAACCAAGTTGTTTCCCTGTAACTTCACTTTTCATCACAACCTCCTCATCAATGTAGTGTTCCATACATCAAAGCATTTACAATGAAGTGACTTCAATGGTATATTTCCTTCAGCGACAGACAATCGGGAAGATACGAATCTCCCGTACTTCCATGTCACAATGGAACTCTTACCTTTTTACATTCTCCATCTTGATGGCATTGACCAGTGAAAACCCTGCTCAGAATAACCTTGTTCCTTGCACTGCTTGCAGCTCCTCTGGTTGCCGGGTGCAGTGACAACAATCAGGAAGTAAACCTGGAAATGACACCATCACAACAAAACAATGGCGTTGACAGCGAACACCTGTCACCCTGTCCTGCACGCCCCAACTGCGTATCCAGTGAAGCGCCCCCTGGTCCGGACCACATTGCTCCGCTAAGATTTTCAGGAGCCGCCTCCGCAGCATGGCAAGCCCTGCAGAATATTCTCGTTGACATGGGCGGGCAAGTTGAAAAGGTGGATGACCACTTTCTCCATGTCACTTTTCGCAGCAGGATCTTTCGTTTTGTCGATGACCTCACCTGCCGACTGGACCGTACCAACAACCTTATCCAGATCCGCTCCGCCGCTAGAGTTGGCTATTCCGATTTCGGCGTGAATCGAAAACGGGTGGAACGTCTGCGGCTGACTTTCGATGAAAGGGTTCAGAATTCATCTGATAACAGCCCGACACAAGGTCTTCAATAACATTTCCCTAGAACCCTGCCCCTGGGCCGATTAGAATCGTCCTTTCAATGTAACACCAACAAAAGGCGCTGTGTCGTAGTCTGTTTCACCCAACTTATTGCCATTTTTATCCTCGATGGTTATGTCACCGGCAAAGAGCATACCACCATTAATATCAAAACGATAACTCTCTCCCAGGCGCCAGCCCACCCGTACAAAATATGCCCAAAAATCCACTTCACCAATCCCATCTGCGACTGAACTGCTATCATCCAGCCGAAAACGATACGAACGGTAGGCGCTTCCCATGCCAAGTTCCCAACTGTTCTTCGAGTTGTAGACCACTTCCAGCCCTGCCGGACCCACCGGCCCTGCAGGAAAAGGATTAGTGAGCAAAAACTTTTCATTTATCTTCCAGTTAATGATCACATAGGGAAAAAACTCTGCCTGATCCAGGCGATCATAAATACCAGCCCCAAAGCCCAGCATCAAATCCGGTCCAAAGACATGGGCCGCCGACACCACTGCCCCATAGGACAGGGATTCACTGACTTTAGCACCAGAGGCACCTGAAAAATCTACGGAAGGAATAAAACCAAAACGCCAATCAGTTGTGGTACTATAAAAAATGGGTACCCTGATGCCCGGCCTGAAAATCTCGTCCCACGTATCAACGGAAGCCAAACGCTCGATGCCGGAAAAATTCCAGCGCTCATAATCAAAGCTCAAGCCAAGACCCACGGTCCAACGCTTCTCAATGGATCTGGAAATATTAAAGCGAAGCAAGTGACGCTGAACATCAAATTGCCCCCCCTTGCCCATATCAGTCTCGAACTGATAAATGGGGGTATAGGATAAGCTATAGCCTGTCTTCGAGCTGCCGCCCTTTTCCGTACTATTTGATTGTGCCTCTGCATGACCGGAAAACAACAGTGCTGTAAAAAAGAAAAAAAACACGATCATGGTTGAGAATGACTGGTTTGGATTCATTGTATGTCTCTCTATAGTTTTCATAAGCATAAGTTGCTTCAATCTACGACGTTTCATGCTCACTGGCCAGATAGGGCATAAAACCGTCTCGTACCCGTGAGTCAAGGGCTTTTGGCTGATGACTCACACTGTCGATAAAGAGCCCTGTCTGCCGACCATCTGCAGTCAACTCACCCTTTCCGTTATAAAAACGGAACTCCATAATTGCCGAAACATTTTTCAACTTCGATAACCAGACCTCTATGCGAACCTTGTCACCAAGAAAAAGCTGTTTTCGATAACGAATTTCAGTGTTAATTAATGTGGGAAACAGACCAAGCCGTTCCACCACCTCCTGAACAGGCATACCTACACGTTCAAGGAGCTTGAGACGACCGATCTCCATCCACTGAATATAGATAATATTACTGACATGACCGGCAAAATCAATATGATAGGTATAAATGTTTTCTTCAATAATGATCTTTTTCATTTATCCTCCAGATTAAGCAGCTGATAAATATCTGCCGGCAGCTGTAACAACGGAGACATGAGTTTACATCCCACCCCCAGCAAGAGTGGGTCATCTGTACGAACTCCCTGGCCACCCACCACAAATAAATTGGAATTCCGTCTGATCAGCGCAGCCAACTGAGAGCGATTATTCCTGTATATGCTCTGGCTGGTCACAGAAAGCCAGACGCTTGTCGGCCGCAGCTTTATAATAGTATGTTGCAAAGCATCCAGCGGCAGAGCCGCACCAAGGTAGACAACATTATATCCCTGTCGAGCCAGGGCATAGGAAACAGCAAGCACCCCAAGCCTATGCTCTTCTCCTGGAAAACAGCAGCAAAGAACAGGTGAAATCCTCTTCTCCATTGTTGCCGTGCGGGCCTGATCCAGACAGTTACGCAGATACTGTTCGACCATGCTGCTGACGAGATGTTCTCCGGCTACGCCGATCCTTCCGGAAAGATACAATTCCCCCACTCTGGCCATGACCGGAAGAAGGACTTCGTACACCAACCTGTCTGGACTGAGTTCCAGCATGGCGTGCTGGAGCTCAGTCCCTAACTGTTTCAGATCAACGGTTTCCGCGGCAGAAACAAGTGGTTTGATATAGCTCTCCAGTCCATTACCGCGCTCTCCCTTCTCTGTTTCACTTGCAACTCCTTCCTCTCCTGCTTCCTTCTTTGTGCGGACCTGTTTTAAAAGCTGCTCCCTGCCCAGAGCTGCAAGCTCGCCAATACGATGTCCGCCTGCAATGCTCTCAGCAATATGGCATATCAGGAACATATCCTCCTGGCTGTAGAGGCGCTGTCCGCCCGGACCTCGTTCAGGAATCCAGAGAGCGTAACGCTTTTCCCAGGCGCGCAGCAAAGTAGGAGTGACACCGCTTTCACGGGCCAATGTTCCGATTTTGTAGAATGATTTATCCCCAGCCATCTTATTCTTTTCTTCCCCAGGCCATGTAAACCGGGTCACTGAAGGGTAATTCCCAGTGCGGATCATCATCCGGACGTGGTAAACCACGTCTGCTCAAGGCCGCAAGATCTTGAAAACCAGGAGTTCTGTGAAACATCTCCAAAACCATAGCCAGCCTTTCGAATTCGTGCAGTCTCGTCCATATCTTGATTGCCTTGGGCGGAAACCAGCGATTGGAAAAGGCCAGGGCCAGAACACCGCCAGGCTGCAGCACCCGATGTATCTCTTGAAACACAAGTAAAGGATTAATGAGATATTCAATTGAGGCCGTACACATTATAGCGTCAAAACTGTTGTCAGCAAAGGGCAATAAGGGATTTTGATTTAGATCGTGCACTACTCTTTCAGTGGCCATTGTATTGGCAGCCAACTCTTCCTTGTTCATTCCCAAGACAATGAGCTGCTGCAAATCCAGATTTCGGGGAAGATGCGATTCCCAACTTCCCATAAGATCAAGACCCCGGGAACCTTGTGTAATGATCCGTCCATACTGTTCTGTGATAGCAGTGCGAGCGGTGGAGTCAAGATGATGCACCATTCTCTGCCCTTGGTAGAACAGTGTATCGGACGATCCATCGGCACGATCAAATGGTTGCGAAGCAAAAAAGGCAGATGACTGACCGTGATAACGGGCCTGCATGCCCGGACCATCGGCACACAGTCTTTCCAACCAATCTTCACAACGTCCTCCCCGCTCCAGCTGAGTATCATATATTTCAACTATGGAGGCGCTGAGGCTCAGATCATGGCCGGCAAGGGGGTGGTTCAAATCAAAAAGGTGATATCCCTTTTCCTGTCCCACGTACCGGGCCGGAGAAAAGGTGTCAGAAAACACGCCACTTACACCATGCAAATAGCCCTGGGGGTAATAGCGGCCATACTCCAGGTCCAGGGTTTCCTGATGTTTTTCAGGATGATACACCTGATCCGACCGTACTCGAACCAGCCTGTTCGTTTGATACGGTGCATGGAAGGAGTTCGCAGGTACAGGTACCGTAACATGCTCCCCCTGATTTTTACCAGCAAGTGCTGCTGCAAGATCCGGCAGCAAAGAATCACGCCACAGATTCACCGGATCGGCCCAGAGACTGTCTTTGTATTGGACGCCACCATTCTGCCACTCCACTGTAAATTCTATTACTGCCCGGCCTTCTTTATCAAGTGTTTTCATTTCATTCCCTCTCAATCAGAATTACCGACTCAAACAACCTTTCTATTGCCTGACTGTAATTTTTCCCCAGAGCGTCAAAAGAATAAACATAGACAAAACATAGACACAACCCAAGTAAAGTCAACAGAAGAAACAGACAAAACATTGACAAACAACATTACACACCTTATTTTCAAAGTACGGCAGAGAAAAGAACATGTCATTTTCCTGGAGGAAACAACATGAAAGCACTGATCACAGGCGGAACAGGTTTCGTAGGACGACATCTTGCAGCAAGGATACCAGAGTCTATTATTGGAGGACGCAACGTTAAAAAAATCCACCACCTCTTTGGCAACAGAGAAGCTCGACAGTGGGATGGCTCAAAGAATACAGACCCCTCTTTTCTGGATGATGTAGACACCGTATTCCATCTGGCTGGTGAATCAATATTTCAAGGGCGCTGGAATGAAGAAAAAAAGGAACGGATCCGAGCCAGTCGGATTGAGGGAACGCGTCATCTGGTGGACGCCATTGCCAAGGCAGAAAACAGGCCAACGACTCTCATCTGTTCTTCCGCCATTGGCTTTTACGGTGAAAAAGGAGAAGAGACAATAACGGAAAAGGACCCAGCCGGAAATGACTTTTTGGCCCAAGTGTGCATGGATTGGGAAAAAGAAGCCATGCGGGCCGAAAAGTATGGGGTGCGAGTCGTGTCGATTCGCACCGGTGTCGTACTCGGGGCCGACGGTGGTGCCCTGGCACAAATGCTTTTGCCTTTTAAACTAGGATTAGGTGGAAGATTGGGCAGTGGTCACCAGTATATGTCCTGGATTCATATCCAGGACCTGACGGGTATCATGATTCATGCCATGAAAAATACAGCTCTGCAAGGGCCTGTAAATGCTGTCGCACCTACCCCAATCACTAACAGGGAATTCACCCGTGCCCTGGCACATGCCCTGCACCGACCGGCCCTTCTGCCTGTGCCTGGATTTATTCTTCAGGCAGCATTAGGAGAATTTGCCACTGTACTGCTCAGTTCTCAGCGCGTTGTACCAGATGTCCTGAAACAGACAGACTTCAACTTTACCTTTCCGGATATTGGATCTGCCCTCAGAGATCTTGTCTAGGCACCATGGATGAAAAGCATTGGCATGCTGACAACAAACACAAATTGTTTTATGAAGGTTGGATAGTTTTGACATTTATAGACAGAAAGGACCATATCTAACCTGATATCGTTCTTTCTGTCTTCAAATAATAATAGCAGTTAAAGATCACATGTTATGCAAGCATGGCCTCCAATGCTCTGTAATCGGTTTTCCCGGTTCCCAGTAATGGAATTGTTTCCACCTGCACCGTACGCCTGATATTGTGCAGAGGAGAAAAACCGTGCTCACGAAGGATATTGTTAACCTCTTCCCGTGACAGCTCACTGGTGACGAAGAGAACAATTTCCGGATGATCATCCCCTGGCGTTGCTGATACTGCCAGAACCGGTTCATTGTCTCCCTTAAACTGATTAGTCAGAACCTCTTCAATAGCTGGCAGCGAAATCATCTCTCCGCCAAGCTTGACAAAACGCTTGAGACGACCGGCAAAGGTGAGCACTCCACCCTTTTCCTGAACGAGATCGCCACTGTTGTACCACTGTTGTCCGCCATATTCGATAAAGGGAGACTTGCCATGATAATTGATGTACCCCGCAAAGATATTAGGGCCGCGAAGAAGAAGAGTCCCGCTTTCCCCCTCTGCAACCAAAGCCCCGGTCTCCGGATGAAGGAGAACATATTCCACGGAAGGTAGAACCCTGCCGATGGTCCCGGGAAAGGGCGTATCAGGATCATTGATACTGACCACCGGGGAACATTCTGTAATCCCATAGCCCTCACAGACAGTTACATTGGGAAAATTCCTTCCCATGGCTTCGTACACATAAGGCTGACATTTTTCTGCCCCGGTAAAGGCAATACGTATGGCATCGAGTTTCTTTTCACCCACTGCACCTGCTATCCCATTGAGAAAAGTAGGTGTGCCGATAAGCAACGAAACCTTATAGGCAGCTGCTGTTGCGGCTAGCAACGCTCCTTCTGTGGGATTAGGTGAGTAAACGGTGGGCAGCCCCATGGCCAGGGGCATGATAAGCGTACCCGTAAGCCCCAGCGAGTGAAACGGGGGAAGCATCCCCAGAAGCCGATCTCCCTCCTGCAGAGTAAGGACTCCGCTGAAATCAGAGATATTGGCAAGCAAATTGCCATGACTCAGTGGTACTGCCTTGGGGTGCGCCTCTGAACCCGAAGTAAAAAGGATGGATGCTGTATCCTGAATTGAAATTTTTTTCAAACTGTTCAAAGAAAAGCGGGCCTGAAACAAGGCCTTAATTTTGGCAGGAGCAGTAATTGCTGCAGCCATGTCTTCCAGAAAAAGAAACGTGACGCCTGTTGCCTCAAGATCAACGCCCTGCCCTCTTATTTTCTCATAAAGGGCCTTTGCCGTGATAACATGTTTGACTCCTGTATTGGCGAGGCAGTAACTCATATTCGCTGCCCCCGCAGTCCAGTTGACCATGACGGGAACTTTACCCGCGAACATGACAGTGAGGTAAGAGAGTGCTGCGCTGACTGTGGCAGGGAGCATAATCCCCACGTTCGCTTCAGGCAGCTGTACAATTGACTGTCGCAGGGCGAAAATACCGGTTAACAACTCTCTATAGGTTTTGGGACCGCTGATCTGATCTGCAACAATGACCTTGTCCGGATTCCTTTCGGCCTGCTCTAAAAAAAGCTGCGCTACAGTATCGCCTTGAGGCAGAGTGAGCGAACGGCTGCTGCCCTCTCCCTTGAACCAGCGATTGTCAACAAGGATCTCATTACCATTTTCCTGCGAGCTGAATTCTCCAGCCGCTGCCATCATGCAGTGGGCCACACTTTGCAGGCCATCCAGGTTCGTAAGAGAAACCCCGAACTCCTGTTCCAGCCAGGCCACAAATTCTACCAACACCAGAGAGTCTATCCCCAGATCCTGAGCAAGCTTGTCACTCTGGTTAATATTCGCAACCCCAGTCAATTCCTGTAATTTCCCCATTACCAATTCTTTGGTAGCAGCAGGAATATGGCTGGTATCGTTGCTGAGACTTGTCCGCAGAGGTTCCGGCAGCTGACGAGCCTGACTTCCCTGCCACCAGTAATAAGGAACGACACTATTAAATTGAGGAACACCGTTATAAAATTCTTCGAGATACCTGTTTATTTGTAACTTATCAAAGTTGCGCGGGAAGGAGTCCGGTTCCACCACTTCGATAGTCACTTTCCGTTTCGGCAGAAAAAAGAACCCGGCCGTTAACAGGGCCCGAATATACAGACGCCGTTTGTTTAAAAGAGATGGTATGCCATTAGCGCGACTGAAGCTGCTTCCCCAGAGTCCGGTAGTGCGGAGCAGCACAACCCGTACCTTTGGCACCCTTTTCAAAATCAGATCAACTGAGCTGTTAGCGCCAAGGGATTCATGACGACTGCGATACAGCCTCCCCGCCGGATAAAGCAGGATGTTATCCCCCTGCTCCAGCCCATCTATAATTCCCTGTACGCCGTCAATGACCGCCAACCGCCCCTCTTTTCCGCTCTTACTGAGATCAGGAATAACAACTGCCCGAAGCATCTTCATCATTGGCCGGACAAAGGTTCTGTCGACCTGACTCTCATCGGCCAGGGGACGCGGGGAAAAATTCTTATAAAGCCTGGACATCACAATAACCGGATCTATGAGTGCCGGATGATTGGGCAGGAAGAGGATGGAATCTGTTCCTTTACTCAGGACCGCATCAAGTCCTTTTACTTCCACACGATAACGAAGATTGAGAAGAAAACGCATAAGAAGATGCAAGAGTGTATTAAGCATGGCTTTCCTCCTTGATACCCTGTTTTTCTCTCCTGTGTGCCGCAACAGCCCCTCCATAAAAAAGAACGGCGCTCCCCATCCCAACGCCCCCAAGAAAAAGCATGTTGGTGGAAGGGAGAAAGCTTGAATCAAACAGGGTAAAAATCTGCCCGGCAATCAACATTCCGCTAAAAGCACAGAAATTGGCGGCGGCAATAACCTTGCCCTTCTGCTGAGCTTCCGGCCGCACCTGAATAAAACTGGTGAGCGGGATGAGAAAGATACCGCCGCAGATTCCTGCACCGGTCAAAGACAACAACAATAACGGCCACTGCATATCAAGTTCTGATTGAGCAAAAATACCGGTTGCCAGCAGACAAAGTCCCATGCCGAAACTTGCAGGACCAAGGACATGAGACCAGCGCTCGGAGCTGGTAATACGTGCTGCCACAAGTGCACCGATACAGACACCCACCATGAGAGAAACAGCCAACAGACTGGTGGCCGTCTTCGACATATGGAGCTGACTGATTCCAAGAGTATTGATAACCATTACAGCAAGGAGAGAAAGAAAATAAAAATAGGTATCACCAATCACAGCCAGGAAAAGAGATGCATCGTGACGAAGCTTGATACTGTCTTTTAATGAGGCCAGAGGACCTGTCCAGGGAAAGGGCGACTGACTACCGGAACTCTTCATTTTCTTGATACCAAAGGCAGCAGCCTGCCCCAAGAGGGCAACAGCCAGAATGATCACACAGACCAGAATCCGCCCAAAAGGAATTTCGGTATTTAGCCACTGCTGGTCAAGGGCGATTCCGGCAGTAGCCATCCCCAGAAGAATGGCTACTGTAGTCACCAGTTTCAACAGGGCATTGGCCTTGATTACATACCAGGAAGGATAAATCTCAGGGATGGACCCATTCAAGGCTGGTCCGAAAAAAGTGGATTGCAGTCCCATGAGAAAGACCATGCCCAGTATCCATGTCCAGTTCATGGTCAGGATTCCGTATGCCCCCATCACCATGGCAAGCACTTCAAGAAATTTTACTCCGATAATCACCTGCCGTTTTGAAAAACGATCAGCCAGCCATCCTCCATATGCTGAAAAAAGGATAAAGGGCAAAGAGAATAGCGCCGTGGCAGTCCCCTGACGGCCGCTCTGGCCGGCAGCAACAGCAAGGAGCAACGCGGCCTGCTTAAAAAAATTATCATTAAAAACCCCAAGAAAGTAGGTGGCAGCCATGGCCAGAAATCGTATTCTGGCCGCCCGCACCTCTTTCATACCGTTTTTATTGTCCGTCATTTTTTCCTCATTCTGGTATCAATGAATCTATAGGTATAATGTTGTCACTATTCAGGTGAACCCCCAAACATACAACAGACCACGAAATGCTATCGTTCAGCATTAGGTCTTCTCTATATCAGATAACGTGCCAGATCCACTAAACGCGCCTAACATACTAAAACAAAAAGAAAACAACAAACAATTCGTTTCGCTTTTACAAAGAACATTGACATTAAACGTACACATGATATTCATTATATGTACATCACACTGCAACCTAACTTTTCTGACTTCTCTATGAACAACACACTGACAGAACATGAGCGGAAACTCTTTGAGCTTTTTTCCAGGGCCATCTACGATAATCCCTTTACCCCGCAAAGACGTCAGACAGACTGCAAGATCAGCGGACTAAAGGAGACCTCTCCTAATGACATTATTCTGGACCGGGTAATCAACGAGGCAGCAGAACAAGTGGCCAACCTCAGAAATACAGGTCGAATCGCTCTCGCCTCGTATACGCTGGAGACAGACAGGCAACTGGCCAGGAACCTTTTCCTTTTTCATGTGTTCCACCGCTACTCCGGGTCATTAGACAAACATATCATGGAGCAGTCAGCAAACAAAACGAGTCTGGTGCCCATGCAGGAAGCCAACGACGCCTTGCAACTTCTGGACAGCTATGGTTTCTCTCCGGCAGACGCCTTGCATTACTTTGCTCTCTTCTTCCAGATGCGACGGGCCTACTTTTTTATTCATCACGGCCTGATAGGGTGCAGCCCGTCCATACAGGAGTTACGGGCCCAGCTCTGGAATAATATTTTCACCCACGATATCAATCGCTATGCCCATGGGCTCTGGCAGCGCATGGAAGACTTCTCCACCCTGCTTCTTGGAGAAACAGGCACCGGCAAGAGTCTTGCTGCCGCTGCCATCGGCCGCTCAGGATTCATCCCGTTTTCCTCAAAGACCAGCACCTTTTATGAAAATTTCACCACAGCCTTTGTCTCTCGCAATCTCTCACAATTCTCCTCCCAACTCATCGAATCAGAACTGTTCGGTCACAATAAAGGAGCATTCACCGGCGCCCTCTACGCCCACAAGGGTATTTTTGCAGTCTGCTCACCTTACGGAGCCATTTTTTTAGATGAAATAGGAGATGCCGACATCCCAATCCAGATCAAACTCTTGCGGGTACTTCAGGATCGAACGTTTTCACCGGTGGGAAGTCAGGACGAACAACGTTTTTCCGGCAGGGTCATTGCAGCCACCAATCGCCCTCTTGATGAAATGCGCAAGCAGGGAACGTTCCGTAATGATTTTTATTTCAGGCTGAGTTCAGACAGGATCCATATCCCGCCATTACGCAGAAGAATTGAAGAAGATCCGCGGGAGCTGAAACTTTTACTCGATGTCCTTGTAAGAAAGATAACAGGATATGAAGATGCAGAGTTATCGATCAGGATTCAGAAAGTAATTGAGCAGGAAATGGGCAGAAACTACCCATGGCTTGGCAATGTCAGAGAGTTGGAACAGTGCATCAGACAGATCCTGCTCAACAACCGTTGCAGCAGCGCCTCCACTTACAAAAATACGAATCTGCAAGGACAACAGCTCCACCAAACCATTGAGGCAGGGACGTATAACGTGACCGAGCTTACGGCCTATTACTGCAACATGCTTTACCGAAAACACGGAACCTATCAGGCCGTGGCGCGGGTGACCGGACTCGACCGACGAACGGTAAAAAAATATCTCGATATCTCAGAAGAGTCCGGTGATCAATAATACCAAAGCTGATAGAGATCCCTCGCAATCGGCTGAAAAATACAGGCACCGAGAGAGATGAAGAGTTTTTACAGCATCAGCAAACTTAAATCTCGGTAAAATCAGAGGGCGGCTTTTTCAGAAACTTGAGAAATTTTGATTTCTCAACTGCATTGGAATAGGCATCATCAGCAGTGATCATCCTCTTTTCCAGGAAGCCCATAATGGCATCGTCCAAGGTCTGCATGCCGTATTTCTTCCCTGTCTGCATAACTGAAGCAATCTGATAGGTTTTACCTTCTCGAATCAGGTTTCGGACTGCAGGTGTCGCAATGAGAACCTCCAGAGCGGCACAGCGTCCCTTCACATCAACACGTTTAAACAAAGTCTGAGAGACGACGGCCTTCAGTGCATCTGATAAGGTTGAGCGAACCTGGCCCTGCTGGTTTGCCGGAAAAATTTCGACAACACGGTCTACTGTTTTCATGGCATTCAGGGTATGCAGGGTTCCGAACACCAGATGACCGGTCATGGCAGCTTCCATGGCCAGCGAAATCGTTTCCAGATCACGCATCTCACCAACCATGATGATGTCGGGATCCTCACGCAGAGCGCCACGCAGGGCTGCTCCAAAACTTTTGGTATGCTGCCCGACCTCCCGGTGATTGATAATACACTTCTGACTGCGATGAACAAACTCGATGGGATCTTCTATGGTCAGGATATGATCTTTTCTATTTCTGTTTGCCTCATCAACAATGGCAGCCAGAGTTGTTGACTTTCCTGAACCGGTTGGCCCTGTTACCAGGACCATTCCCTTGGGAAGATAGGCAAGGCGGGAGATAACTTTAGGCAGTCCCAGCTGTTCACAGGTAAGAATTTCACTGGGGATCTCACGAAAAACCGCACCAATCCCAAACTTTTGCCGAAAAAAATTGCATCGATAGCGGGCAAGGCCAGGAATCTCATAACCAAAATCCACATCCCCGCTTTCTTCAAAGATTTTGATTTTATCTTCGGGGCAGATCTCATAGAGCATAGCTCTCAGCTCTTCATTCATCATACGCTTAAACTTGACACGTTCCATATCACCCCTGATACGGAGAATGGGCTGCTGCTCTGCGACCATATGCAAATCCGAGGCACCCTCATCATTCATCAATTTAAAAAACGCATCAATCTGAGCCATTCATTTACTCCCTTAACAAGTTACCGCCCATACAGGAATTTTTAATCCCCTGTCCTATATTTCCGACAAAGAAAATTCAGCCCTTACAACACAACAGTTTTTTTGATAAAATTAACAACTTCATCAGGATCATCCATGACATGGATCAGATTAAGGTCATCCTCGCTGATGGTACCGTTTGTAATAAACTGATCCTTGAGCCAGTCAATCAATCCTCCCCAGAACTCACCGCCAACCAGGACAATAGGAAAAGGTTTGATTCGTTCTGTCTGTATCAGAGTCACGGATTCAAAAAGTTCATCCAGCGAACCAAAGCCACCGGGCATGCAGATAAACGCCATTGAATACTTCAAGAACATTACTTTTCGTACAAAGAAGTATTTAAATTGTAAAGGAAAATTTATATATTGATTGGGAGCCTGCTCATGCGGGAGGGCTATATTCAAACCAACAGAAACCCCGCCTGCCTCGATGGCACCTTTGTTGGCAGCTTCCATAATTCCCGGACCACCACCAGTGATAACCCCGTAGCCCTCCAGAGCAAGATCTCTGGCAATTGTTTCTGCCATCTTATAATAGGGATGATCAGAAGGCGTCCTGGCAGAACCGTAAATGGTCACTGCAGGAACATTAATGGCCGACATGACATCAAAACCGTCGACAAATTCCCCCATAATTCGAAACATCCGCCAGGAATCACCAATAACATCATTTTCAAGGCAATATTTCGGCTCCCTACTGACACGTCTACGTTCTCTCGTAACCATATTTTTCCTTACTTCATAACTAAACAGATTTATACCACAATGCTACTGGTACCTTACTTTTTCAATTTATTCAAATAGTGACGGGCCTGCTTCACTATTCCCGAATCAGCACCTGCACAAGACGCTGCTTTGGCAAACCACTTCTGGGCCGCTACAAGATCTCCCTGCTCCAAGGATAAAACTCCCCTTTGCAAGAGAGCTGCGGGTCGAACTTTCCTGTTCCGGAGACAAGGATGCAAATTTCGTATGGCGGCTTGAAAATCTCCACAGTGGATCTGCGCCTTGGACAGTCTCAATTTCAAACTGAACGAATGAGGGCTCAGTTCAACACTCTTTTCGCAAAATCTCAATGCAATATCGTCCCCCTCATTCTCCTTCAGATAGATCTCTCCAAGAAGTCCCAGGACCTCGGCATCATATTCATCATAGCGCATGGCACGCTGCAGCCAAGTCATCGCCTCTCGATACTTGCCAAGATGATAATAAGATTCTCCGAGATAACGGGCTGCCCTCCCACTTCCGGAACCACCACTTTCTGAATTACACCAAGATATTAAGAGCTCCAAGCCTTTTTCGTATTGACATTCCTCAACACAAAGCACGGCCAGCTGAAAGAGTATATCCTTTCTTGCCGTCTCCTCTCTGTCTTCTTGCCTTGGGAGAGCAAGTGCCTTGGTAAAAGAATCAATAGCCTGCAAATTCTCCATTTGCAGCTGCTGTTCCAGACCGAGATTATAGAGGGCCATAAATTGATCTTCTTTGCTCGCACAGGCCTTACTGAAGCAGTCAACGGCCTCCTTGCGCCGATTCATCTGAGCATAACAGACTCCGAGACTGTTCAGCAGATTGCCATTGTCCGGATCAAGAAGCAATCCCCTGCGATACTCCTTGACGGCCCGAACAAGATCTCCTTCTCCGTAATAGACATCACCGCTGATATTGAGGCTCACAGCATCAAAGAGAACTACGCTACCCGGTTCGAGAAAACTTCCATGCAGAAGCGCCTTTCGACAGTTGAGCAAGAGTTCGGATTTCCGGAAATCAAGAGAAGGATACGAACTGACCCCTGCCTTCACAGACTGTACTTCCTTATCCGGCCCGCCAAGGAGAAAGAGGATATTCTCCCCAACTTTTCCTGCACTCTGCCCATCTTTTCCAGGCAGAATTAGAAAAAGCGCATCACTATCGACAAAGTATTCCACTCCCCCATCCGAAAGCTTAGCCACTACATCTATCAAAGCCTGGCCTGCCCAATCAAACTGAATCAGGGAAAAATTTTCAACATTGTGCGTGGCTTTCTGCAACCAACGAGACAGCCGAAGAGCAGGCGAGACAAAGGGGTGCTTCCCGGCATCCTCTATAGAGGTATAATTACAAAAAGCAAAAGGTCCACGGTTACTGGCAACATGCAAGGCTGCCCAGGCCTTTTTCATTACCTCTTCAGAAGAAAGCAATTCTTCGGAATGAGAATAATCCTCCAACTCGCAATCTATGGCAGCACTACCAACATGGACACGATAACAACGTTCTCTTTTTAAATAATTAACCAAAGAGGGAACAAAACCGGAGACAAATTCAGGATCACAGTTCTCACACACTATCCCGAAACAGGATTGGCCAAGATAATAGAGGGGAAAACGACTTTCTATAAAACTCTTCAGGAGCGAAACGGTTCGGTACTGGTATTTCTTTGCCTGTAACGAATTTAAACCTTTAGGATAGACTGCCACGAGAAAGAGCACGCCTTTCCGGCAAGGCTCTCTGGAATCAAGGTACTCCTCCAGATGTAAACTGCTGAGCAATCCGGTCAGAGAATCAATACAGGCTCGCTTGACCAGGAGAAACTCACGTAAGAGGAGACTGCAAAGACCATTGACCCAGTCGCTCCCAACCTTTCTCACCAGGAACTCATCCAAGCCCTCCAACTGAGCAATAACAAACTCTTCTCCAACAGGAAAAGGAAGAAATAGCATATCACCTGAAATAATAGGACTGCCAATCTCTACAGCACGTTCCATGGCATCACGCCATTTTTTTTCCTTCTGCCCTTCATCAGCGTGAACAGCAGGCTGCTGCCGGGGTGGATCAAGAAAAGCAACCTCCTTAACTGTCGGGACATGCTCCTGAATGATATGCCTGAACTCGCGGGCAAAACGGAAAAAATCATTTTTTTCCAGGCCCTTGCCTGCTTCATGCTGAAAATAACCAAACATTAGCTAGCCATCTCCCGTTGCAGATAGTTATTCAAGGTCGCAACAAGGATAGAAAAGTCGTCATCCAGGATAGTCCTGAGATCAAGAACCATTTTTTCCTCTTCTATTCTTCCAATAAGGGGGACTGGGAGGGTACGGAACCATCTTTCCAGCTCACTTGCCCCATCCGGCCCAGGCTGCAGTACTAAAGACCAACTGGGAAGACCGTGTTCAGGCATTGCCCCTCCTCCGACTTTTGATATCGTCGGCAGCAGTTGGATCCAGTCTTTCACTTTTTGGGCTCCTCCTAGGCGACGGAGAATATTTTGCCCTTTCTTCTTAATAAGTTCAGGAGAGAGGGTGAGCAGAGCAAGCGTTGGTATCTTTTCCCGGGCTTTTTCCAGATCATAATAGTCACGAAGGACTGATTCAAGAGCGGCGAGGGTAAATTTATCAATACGAAGGGCACGATTCATCGGATTTTTTTTGATGCGTGTTATAATTTCCTTACGCCCTACAATCAATCCAGCCTGTGGTCCGCCAAGCAATTTGTCTCCGCTGAAGGTCACAACATCCACCCCGGCTTTCACAATCTCCTGAACGGTAGGTTCTTTGGGAAGTCCCCAGGGAGAGAGATCAACCAGAGATCCACTGCCAAGATCCTCCATCACCGGCAGCCCATGTTTTTTACCAAGGGTGACAAGGTCGATGGCTGAAACTTCAGAGGTAAATCCAATCACTCGAAAATTAGAAGTATGAACCTTGAGTAATAATGCCGTTTCCTCGGTAATTGCATTTTCATAGTCAAAAAGATGGGTGCGATTGGTAGCCCCGACCTCAACAAGGATGGCACCACTACGGGTCATGATATCGGGAATACGAAATGAACCGCCTATTTCCACAAGTTGCCCCCGCGATACGATTGTCTCACTTCCGCAGGTCAGGGAGTTGAGAGCAAGTAGAACTGCAGCGGCATTATTGTTCACAACAAGGGCAGCTTCAGCCCCTGTCAAATCACAGATAATCTGTTCAACCAGACTATAGCGGCTTCCTCTCTTTCCAGTATCCAGATCAAATTCAAGGTTAGTATAATGAGCACCAGCATTATGAAGGGCATGCATCGTATGAGCACCAAGGAGTGATCTGCCGAGATTGGTATGAATTACGACACCGGTTCCGTTGAGAACTCTTTGCAGGTTGGGACTATTCTTTTTGTGGATGGCCGCGGTAAAAATTGCTTTCCATTCATCCTTGTCTATTGGTAAAGAGGTGATAGTTCCCGAAAGAATTCTTTGGCGAAATGACTCGATGGTTTCACGGACAGCGGATTTTACTATTGCCGGAGGAAGCTCTGAAATTGCTTCAGAGTCAAGATCATTAACAGCGAGGTCCATCTTGGGTAATTGCCGAAGGAGTATACTTTGATCGTTCATATGATGTGATAGAGAAGAATCCGGAAGAAAGGTAGTTAGAATCAGCGGCTCATAAAACATGAAATCATGCTACGTGTTAACTACATGAAAAGCAAATATTAATTAACATCAGACACTGGATATACATGCAAAAGAGAAAGAAAAAGAAATAAACATCTTTTTCTCATTGACAGTGTCTGAGTGATTGTGTAGGTTGCCTCGGTCCTTGAGAGAGAGACGATTTGCAAAAAGCGCCTCTCAAAAATCGACAAGCCAGGTCAATTTAAATATTGACAAGAATGTTTGGCTAGAGTAAATTAG
>JAHJNL010000030.1 GCA_018820855.1 Pseudomonadota bacterium
AGAAGTTAGAAAAGAAGCAAGTGCGTGGCAGGAACATAGAAACAATAAAAATGCTAAAGTGAATTGGCATTTTACTACTGAGAATGCTCGGATAAAATTACTGCGTCTTTATCCGACACATGAGAGTTGACGAGACACTAGCACCATTCGGGACAGACCACGATTTGTTGGTGGCCTATAAAGTGAAAGAGGGGTATGCGCATATTTATTTCCCGTCCTCAATGACAGCCCAAAATAACAAAGTAGATATATTTGAATTTCTCATTGGCGATTGGGAGGTTGATTACCGGTTTCCAATGACCAAGATAAGTAAAGAAGTTGGTATGGGTAAAGGGTTAGGGCCGATTCAGCAAATTCTTGAAACAAGTATATGTGTTTTGAGTATTCTTGTTCCTTATCAACTGGGCAAGAGGAAAAAGCCCATGCGATTTTCGAGTGGATGAAAAATTCGATTATATACAGATTTTGGTGGTTCGAAAGTTCTGGGTCGTTTTCAGATGCAGGTTATAACTTCATTGATGAAAAAAACTCTTTTCTTAAACTGTCATGATGGGCTATTGAGACAGACATTTGAAAAAGTAAATATCAATGGAGCACTGTTAACAATGAACTACCCGAATTCAACTGGATTATATGAAGATGTCTTGCAGGTTCGATTTATAAGAAAATAGTCCATTGTATTTAATAACCTATCATAATAGTCGGTTGCAGACAGAAAGCCCGTGCAGCTTGTGGCTCGTTGTTGCCCGATGTTTCACTGCTTATTACCGCTTCGTTGCAGTTCAGCGTGAGCTGCCGCTGAACCAGGCGTTATGCGAAGGAACATATTAGAATGCGTGCAATTTTTATTTCAGTTGGACTACTTTGTTGCAGTAATGTTTTTATGACGTTTGCATGGTACGGTCATTTGAAGAATCTTTCATCCAAGCCATGGATAATTGCTGCGTTAGTTAGCTGGGGCATTGCTCTTTTCGAATATCTATTGCAGGTTCCTGCGAACAGAGTTGGGTACCAAGTGATGAATCTGGGGCAACTCAAAATTCTTCAGGAAGTAATAACTCTGTCAATTTTCGTTCCGTTTTCGGTTCTCTTTATGAAAGAGGAAATGCGATTAGATTTCTTATGGGCAGGCCTTTGTATTTTGGGGGCTGTTTTTTTCATTTTCAGACAAAAAATATGTGGCACATAACTATCAGATTCAGGCGACGGGAAAAGGCGCTACGGCGCTGACGCGTTGATACACATTTGCCCCGTGCCTGATTTTAACGGTTCACCCTGCCGACTTCAAGGAGGAAAAGATGAAACAATCTTTAAAGAAAAAAGTAATACTGTTTTGGAAAGGATGGGGGTACTCAATCTTTATTGCTGTGCTAATTGCAACATCCTTTAAATCAGCTATTGCGGATTGGTATATTGTCCCCACCGGTTCCATGAAGCCTACAATCGTTGAAGGTGACAGGGTTTTTGTGGACAAATTGTCTTATGATCTGAAATTCCCCTACACTACCTGGCATATTGCAGAATGGGACGCCCCTCAACGAGGTGCAATCGTGGTATTTCCGTCACCAATCGATGGCACTCGACTTATTAAAAGAGTTGTCGGTATCCCAGGGGATTCTGTAGAAATGCAGAACGATCAGCTAATTATCAATGGGAAGAAAGTGAAATATGAAACTATTGATCAGTTAAATGAACAAAACCTGCCTGTTGGCGGGGCTTCGAACACATACCGTTATATTGAAGATCTGACCGGTGCTCAGCATCCGGTAATGTTCTTACCCCAACGCCTGGCTATTCGTACTTTCGGACCGTTGATAGTTCCCGAAGGAAAATATTTCATGATGGGTGATAATCGCAATAATAGCGCAGACTCAAGGTACTTCGGATTTGTTGATAGAAGTGGTATTGTCGGACAGGCCAGATTTGTTGTTATTTCGCTTGATCTTGACAATCACTATAAGCCCCGTTGGGAGCGATTTTTCACGGCGCTGCTTTGAGTTGCCGCATGCTGTTGATGAACGATGAATTTTTTTCACTGAACGCCAAAACTCGTGCTGTCAGTAAAATCTTTTTGATTTAGCCGGGAGACAGAATGATTTTCGGTTTGAATCAACATCAATTCTATCAGGCTTCGGTCTTAGCCTAATCAGGGCGGGACAGCAAGTGAACGCAATCGGCAAGCCAAAGTTTATGTGAGTTGAGGAATGGATAAAATTCAAGATTACAAAGAATTAGATATCTATTTCCAGGATGTTGACCATACGGATATTAAAACTATCGAGGGTTTGGTAAGTTTAAGATCTTTTATTGCTGGTATGCTCTCTTATTCTCCTTGGTGGATTGCTATTCTCTATCGGATGAGAGAAATTCTTGTAAACATTTTCGGCTTAACACGGCATGAAAAGACAGAGGTGTTTCCGTCAATAAAACCAGAGGATCTTTCATTTGAGCCTGGGGGAAATGCATCTATTTTTATTGTGAGAGATGCAAAGGAGGATGTCTATTGGGTTGCGGAGACGCCGGAAGATAAACAGTTAAAGGCATTCTTTGGTGTAGTGGCTGAAAAAGTAAGTAACCACCGGACAAGATATCATGTTTTTACATCAATAAAGTACATTCATTGGACGGGGCCTGTTTATTTCAACTTAATTCGTTCGTTTCACCATATTGTTGTTTCAAGTATGATGAAAGCTGGGATCAAAGGATGAAATATTAAATAACCATACAGCGGGCGGGGCCTGGCTTATCATGATGGTTCATTAATATTATGTCTTACTACGCTCCGCAGTATTTAATCTCTTTTTTTGCTGGTAATTTGCCTGCCTCGTAACCGGTTCCGGCATGTAGACTAATCAGTTATATGATGAGTAGTGATAAATGCTGATTCTGCGTCATGTAATAATTGATCTCTTCTGTAGAGTGGCTACGGGCAGCAAGAAAGTTCGTACCCTGCTGACGCCTCTAGGAGTTCTTTTCTTTTTTTCTTTTGTGGGTCTATTCATTTTTCTTTCTACACAGCTAGATAACAGAGTAGGTTTTACCCGTTTTCCCCCTTCACCTTGGAATATTGGAGTTTCAGTGCCTGTCCTTTTTCTTGGAGCATTTTTAATAATATGTTCAAATTATTATTTTATTAGATCTAAAGGGACCCCGGTACCTTTCAATCCGCCACCCAGAGTAGTAATGACCGGTCCATATGCATATGCGCGAAATCCTATGCTGACCGGTGTATTCCTCGTATTGTTTGGGGTTGGTGTTTTGTTGCAGACGGTCTCTTTGGTGTTTATTTTCACCCCTCTTTTTATTCTGATAAACCTGATAGAGCTCAAATCAATCGAAGAACCTGAGTTCGAAAAAAGACTTGGTGAAAAATATGCCAGGTATAAAAAACAGACACCCATGTTCTTTCCACGGCCATGTGAAAAGACAACGAAAAGCCAAAGGTAATAACCCAATCAGTGAGTTCAGGTACAGGTAAATACGCTATGTAACAACTTCAATAACAGAGTTGCTTTAAACCTATTCGGAGTCTGTCGGACTTACGACAGGATCCAGGTAGTAGAGATTGGAACAGTACCAAAGTTAATACCGGACTTGTAAACTATAAAAGAAGTTGATAAAAAATGTCCTGAGATTCAAGTGCATTGCCAATGGCTTGAATCTAAACTCGGAATTGGTAGTGGTAGGCCACATGGTCTTCACTGCCATAAGCCGTCTGATAAGGATCCAGGCTCAAAGATATGAAGATAAACATTCTTATAGTTGATGATGAAAGGGATTTTGCCAAAATGCTTTCAGAACGTTTTGAGTTGAAAGGATTTTCCACGGCAGTAGTCTATGATGGTTTCAACGCGCTGTCCTGGCTTGATGAGAACAGCTGCGAGATTATCCTTCTCGACCTCGGCCTGCCCGGGATGAACGGCATCGATGTCCTGCCGCGTATCAGGGAGGCTCATCCCTTTGTCCAGGTGGTCATCCTGACTGCGGCATCTGATGTCAATATAGCCATTGCCACTATGAAGCACGGGGCGACGGATTATCTCATTAAGCCGGTGGCGTTTGATACCCTGCTTGCTGTCATTCATTGATGCCCAGGCTCGCAGGATCGGTCAGGAGAAAACGTTGCGGATGATCGAGACGTGCAAAATGGCAGCCTTTGGTGTTCTGGCCGAGTTTTTCTCTACCAAGGAGGTGGGGGTAAGGGGACCGGACTTGGGCTTTTCATCTGCTACTGCATGGTGAAAGGAATGGGCGGGGAGATCCGGTTGGAAAGCAGGGAAGAGGAAGGTACCACGCTTTTCGTTCAATTCCCTATTCCCCCGAATAATTGACCAGGCCTGGAGAGGATTTTTGGGAGCTTTTTTTTAGAATAGAGGGAAAAAATGGGTATATATACCTATTGGAAAAGTTATTACCTTTTGGTATCATGCCGTAAGTCTGAAATAAGTTGTGATACACTTCTTTGTTGAATTTTCTTTAAGTTGTTGTTGTTCTGTTAATTGTTCTCGTTTCTGTGTAACCACAATATGGTGATTCGGAGTTCGGTGGAATAACTTCAGACATGGTGTTTTAACATTCTTTCAATTGAGGAGATGGAGTATGATGAGACTTGTCACAGGAGCAACTATTCTTTTATGGCTCACTATTCTGTGCTCCCAGGCCCAGGCTACTCATATCCAGTATGTCGATGTTGCAGATGTAAGTGATGCATCTATCAGTTCTGGTGATACATGGGAGACGACATTTGATCTGCTGAACGATGATATGTACCTCTGGGAAATCGATACTCCTTATATTTCACCCAACACAACTCCCGAGGTAGATACGGCCGACTATATAGGTTCCTACGACTTGGATTCTATTCTTCATTATGTGACGTTGCGAATAGACCCGAATCATTACACCAGTTATCCTACGTCCACATATATAAAACTGGAAGTAAACGGAGTGGAAATTGAAGACTGGACCAACCCTATCAGTCTTTATGACTGGGGTGTTCCTGGTGATCCGGTCTCTGATTTGTATAACATTGCGGCCAATGATTATATAATCACAGTAACATTGACCGGATTAACATCTTTGGATGGGGCAAAAAATAACAAGATTGATATCACCAACGTCAATCTCGAAGGGTGTTTTGATAGTACTCCGGTCCCCGAGCCGGCCACCATGCTTCTCTTTGGTGCAGGGTTAGCAGGTATTGTGGGCTCCAGAATGAAAAAGAAGAAAAAATAATCATTCCACCAAACCAAGACAACTATCTCAAGGCAGGGGCATCATTGTTCCTGCCTTTTTTTATTGGTTTCGGAGCAGGGCAAAAATTTCGTCTTTCAATAGACCGGCATTGTGTTGATATAGAAGAAGGCATGGTGAATAATCTTGCTTTTGGCGAGGATGTCCAGGCAGTGACAGAAGCAAGCGGCAGTCGTCGTGTCATTCTCATAGGGCATTCCATGGGTGGTTCGGTGATTCCAGAGGCGGCACGGCTCATGCCGGACCGTGTGGTAGGACTGATCGGTATAGATACACTTGAAGATATTGAATACCCGATGACTCGTGAAGAGCTTGAAAAGATGATCGCTCCTCTGGAAAAGGATTTTCGAATTGGCAGTCGGCAGTTCGTCCAAGAAATGATTTCAGCCAACACCGATCCGCAGCTGCGTGAGTGGATTCTTGCAGATATGTCTGCAGCCCCACCTGCTGTTGCCTTAAGTGCGATTGCTGAGATGATGTCTCAGTATGCCACAGGAGAAGCGGCTAACATATTTAATGAACTCCGCATCCCCGTTGTAACCGTGAAGGGCGATCTATGGCTTGCTAATTATGTAAAAAATCGACGAGATATGTTTTCTTTCGATGCCATTGTTCTGAAGGACGCGGATCACTTATTAATGATGGATCGACCGGATGATTTTAACCATGCACTGGAGAAAGTAATTGATACGATTTTAAGAAAACTGATGGACTAACAAGGCTGTTATATGGAGGCAACCTATTCTATCCTCCATACAATTTTTCCAGCAATGTATCAGATGGTCTAGCTAAAATAATAATTACAATTATACTATAAACAAACCGGAGCGAGCTACGAACATGAGAGAAGTCACCAGTTATCTCCATGGCACAAAAGATTGGGCCTGATCAAATCAACACTTTCTTTGTATAATAAAAATTTCCACAAATATACTGTTTCAGTCGTTATCAGCCCTTTTTTGAGCTAAAAAAAGCACATCAAAGAAAATTGTCCCTCTGCCACGCGAGGAAAAAGGGAACAGATCTGTAATAACAGGTCCGGTATTACGGCGAAAGAAAGACTGAACTGAATCCATCGCTTTTTCGCGTAACACTTTCAGGAGTAACTATGAAAAAAACGTTTAAAATGACCCACCCAAAGATCAAAGTTCCAAGGCTTGTTGAAGCTATCAAATATGAAGTTAAAAAATATATAAAAAGAGAACGTAGAAAGACTCTTCCCCCGGAAGTGGATTTTTGGGATTTTGACTGCAGGTTCGGTGCCGATGAAGCCAGTAGTGAAGTTATTCATGTGTCTGCCATTAATAAATTCATTTCTCAAGCAGAAGAAAATCAGCTTGAATCCTTTTATTTGGAAATTCTGGCCAAACCGGGTTATCGAAGAAAAAAACCTAAAGAAGAGTTGCAAATAAACGCTGAAGATCAGGTGATTGAGGGCAAAGAGAATAACGAGTAGAAAAAGAAGGGAATCTCTTAAGGGGATACCGTTACACGATTTCATCTGGCTACGTAGACGGGGGCGGAATGACTTAACCTTCTGTATTTATGCTGAATCTTTTTTGAATTGGCCTTTTTTGTCCTTGGCAGTTTATTTTAGGTGGCAAAAACAGTGCACTACCCCAAAATACACTGATTGGGCAGGTGGATTTTTCGTTGTGTCTGTGATTTCCGAGGAGGCCGGGTGACGATTGCACCATACACATATGACTCGCTTGTTTCCTGCAGCGACCCCTCCTTTGATGAATTTTACAGCATCTATGAGGGATCATTGCCGCTTCGCGAGCGAAAGTCGAAGGCTCAGATCTCCGCAGTTATCTCAAGGCCTGATTACAAGACCCTTCTGCTCAAAAGAAATGATGTGGTCATTGGCTTCAGTATGCTCTTCATCGCTACCGAGGAGTCATTTTGTCTCCTGGAGTATATGGCGATACACCCTGTCTATCGAAATTCAGGATTAGGTCGCGAGTTGTTTCTGCACACCTTCCAGAATGTTGTCGTCTCGGATCACGGGGCCAGTTACGGCCTGCTGGAAGTTGATTCTGACCGCGAGCAATCTGAGGACCAGGAAATGAGGAGAAGGAGACAGCGCTTTTACAGGAGACTTGGTTGTTTCCGTATTGACCGGCTTTCTTATTTGCTGCCATTGCCTGGGGAAGGTCCTCCCCCACAGATGAATATAATGGTTTATCCTCCGGATCGTTTCCTGACCATAAGTAAACATCAATTAAAACAGTGGCTGAAGGTGATATACAACAAGGTTTACGATTGTTGTCCTGATGATCCCAGGATTACCAAAATGATGAAGTACATTGGTGATCCAGTTAAGCTGTTATGATGGGCAGGCATCTCAAGGAGAGGCAATAATGGATATCTTCTTAAATTTTCACTAGCTGAGACAACACACAACATAATAGGGAGCAGACCACGGTTTATATTGAGAGGGCAGGTAAAACCGTGTCCATTGTGTCTTGTGGAATCCGAATCCATGAAATTCGATTACCCAGAGGAGGCAATTCCGTGTGATCTTGATTGTCAGGTGTAAGGGAAAAAGATATGAAGATAAAGGAAAGGATACCTGAAGAAAGAAGCCTGACAATACGGGCGGATATTTTAAGACTTCTTGAAGACGGCGAATTGACCGTTGGCGAATTGTCCAAGGCAATCAGAAAATCCGAGAAAGAACTGTATGATCATTTGCAGCACTTGCTATGGGCGAAATCTCTTGTAATTATTCCCGCAGAATGTCTTAAGTGTGGCTATCGCTTCAGTAAGAGGGAAAAGGTTAAAAAACCTGGAAAGTGCCCGCTGTGCAAAGGTACCCATATCAGGCAGCCATTGTTTACATTGCCCAAAAATGAACAGGGAACATAGCGTGTAGTGAAGCTAATGTGTCGTTTCTATAGGGAAAAATAGTTATAAAGACGTCGGGTCAGTTCTTGGGAATTACTATTAAGGGGGATCGACACTCTACCCAAAGAATACACTGCATGAATTGGTGACCTGCTTGTTGTGCCGTCCACTGTTGAGTGTGGAATGTACTTTGAAAAAGACTCAAACATAAAAAACATGGGGGCAGCTGAGACTTCGCTACAGCAATGAACAGAAAGAGGAAATGATGCAAGATGCTTCAGGATTAATTCATGTTGAACGTAATCTTTTCTTAGTAGCCGAGGACAACAGTGATCTCATACGTTTTTTTGAATTGAACACCGATGACCAAGGCAATCCATGTTTCCAGTCAACTGGACAAAATTTGAATCCTGGCGATGGGGCAGCGAGTAATTCTGATTTTGAGTCCTTAGCCCGCATCGGAGATTTATTTTTCGTTATTGGAAGCTACAACGCACCGGAACGAAGAAAACTTCTGCGGTTTCAAATGAACGGTACTGCCTTGACAGCTCCTCCGGAAACCATCTCCTTTGATCTAGCTGCCATTTTTCTGCAAGAAGAGATTGATATTGAATCCCTTTGTGCTTTCCGACAGGATACCTTAATGGTGGGATTTCGAAAGCCACTCTTACAGGGAAAGGCTCCAGCCATATTCTTCAATACAGATACGTTGGAAACAGATATCCGCTATTTTGATCTGCGGCAAAGGGCGTTTCGAGATTGTGTACGTATTGCTGACGATAGTTTTCTTATTCTTGCAGGCCCGGAGAAAGGGAATAAGCCCCGACGTCGGATTTATTTGTGGAACGGCACTTTTGATGACGTCCGCCCTCAAAAGTGCATGATCGGTCTCGGGAACCTCCGGGGCGAGGGTATCTGCGTACGCCAAGGCCAAGGCCTTGGCCTTGATTCTCTTGAGATCCTCATAGGGACTGACGAGAGCAGTGGCAGCGGGGGGGATTTTAAGATGGGTTATGTAAAAGTGAACAATGTTAAAGAATTATTGGAGAATGAAATCAGACTTATTGATGTTAGGGTAACTGTTTAGCGGTAAAATGTTCAGGAAACAGGGTTTCGCTTTTTCAGGTAATTTCCTACAGGACAGTGCAATTCTGTTTTGGGGGTATGAGAATAAGCTGTTGTATCATATTGATGCCAAGAAAAGCATAGGGCCAAGTCTGCTGTCGGTTTTTGACGCGGGTTAAGTATACCGGGAAATTGTTTGGTAAATTTGCTTTTTACGCAAGCAATACATTGAAGAGATATGAAGAGTAAAAAGCGGTTTCGGAAAATTTATGTGGAGATCAGCAACCGCTGCAATCTCTCCTGTCAGTTTTGCTCCCCTGTGACGCGGATGTTGCGTACCATGAGTGTTGCTGAATTTGACTGCATAGCCGCACAAATTGCCCCTTTCACCGATCTCATCTATCTCCATGTAAAGGGTGAACCTTTACTCCATCCTCATCTTGAGGAGATTCTTAGAAGCTGTCAGACGCACAAGCTTGCGGTGAATCTTACTACCAATGGACTCCTGTTATCAAAAGTGGGGGAGGGTCTCTTCAAGGCACCGTCCCTCCGGCAAATAAATATTTCTCTGCACTCCTTGGCAGTTCATAAGCAGCAGGATTATCTACAGCAGATATGGGCTTTTGTTGCTGCCAATGAGTCCGAAGGACGGCCACGTTATATTTCTCTTCGCCTCTGGAATTATACAGGTGCTGATGGCAATGGCAGCAACAGGGAAATCTTAGATGCAATTGAAAAAGAGTTTAAGGTAAACCTTGGTGAAGATATCTTGCAACGTCGAGAGGGGATCAAACTGGGAAGTCATCTCTATCTGAATAGAGATTTTATCTTTACCTGGCCCGAGATATCTCATGATCTGAGGGCGGGAGCATTTTTCTGTCCAGGGTTGCGGGATCAGATAGCCATTCTTGCTGACGGAACGGTGACTCCTTGTTGCCTTGACAGCAACGGAGTGATTGAGCTAGGCAAAATTTTTGAGCAGCGGATCGGCGATATTCTGCTATCAGAAAGGTGCAGAACGATTTTAGAGGAATTTTCCCAGAATAAGCCTGTTGAGGAACTGTGTAAAAGGTGTAACAGCCGGTGAAAATCAAGTGTAATCCTGTCCTGTTTTTTATTGCTTGTCAGTTGGGTACTTCAACATGAAGAAAATAAAGTATGTTCTGTAAAGTGGTAAGACTGGTAAGCCCGCCGCAGGGTGATGCCTGTTGGGATAAATCCCCATGGAAAGACATTCCTTCCCAGTTGATTCAGTATTATATGGGGAGCAAACCCGACCATTTCCCAAAGGTAGAGGTGAAGATTACCTATGATGACATGGTTATCTATTTAATGTTTCGAGTCGCGGACAGATATGTTCGAGCAGTAGCCGCAGAGCATCAAGATAATGTTTGGGAGGATAGTTGTGTCGAATTTTTCTTTACACCTGATTCTGATGTCTCAAAAGGTTATTTCAATATTGAGATGAATTGTGGCGGCACTATGCTTTTCCACTTTCAGCCGGGGGCAGGGCAAGACAGGGTTGTAATTCCAAAGAGTGAATGCGAAAAGATACGGTGCGCACATTCGTTGCCACGTATTGTTGATCCGGAAATCGAGGAATCCGTTACATGGACAGTTGAGTACTGGATTCCCACAACATTGCTGAAAAAGTACTGTCAGGTGGTCATGCCGGCACCAGAAGTTGTATGGCGGGCGAATTTTTACAAATGTGCAGACAAGACCTCACATCCGCACTGGTTGACATGGTCGCCGGTTACTTTTGCAAAGCCGAATTTTCACCTGCCTCAGTTCTTTGGTATATTGGAATTTGACTGAAACGCCATGGCGTTGTAGCCTGGAGAATAGACAGTGAACTACCCGGACAACCGGATTTTCAAGGCGTTTCAAGGGGGGCGGCAATAGCGTGACACCCCTTGAGCGTATCAATTCCCTAAAAGAAAATGAGAAAAAAATGAATGACTGTCTGCTGTTGATTGACCTGCAAAATGATTATTTTCATGGGGGCAACATGGAGTTGGTTGAAATGGAAAAAGCAGCTGCAAATGCGAGACTGCTTTTAGATGAATACAGAAAGGGAAATTCCCCGATAATTCATGTTCAACATATTTCAACTCGTCCTGATGCTACATTTTTCCTGCCGGGAACTGATGGCGCCGCAATCAATGAGATGGTTGCACCTCATAAAGGTGAAATGGTGGTGATAAAAAACTACCCAAATAGTTTTCGCGACACAGAGCTGCTTGAAAATTTAAAAAAAACAAAATTTAACAATCTCATCATCTGCGGTGCCATGAGCCACATGTGTATCGATGCCACCACTCGCGCTGCTTTTGATTTTGGTTTTAACTGTGTCGTTGCCGAGGATGCATGCGCAACAAGAGATCTGAATTATAAGGGTAACATGATAAAGGCATCAGAAGTTCATGCCTGTTTTATGGCTGCCCTATCCGTTCCTTACGCAAAAGTCCTTACAACTAAAGAACTTATTAGCAATATGGTATAACCGCAGTTTGCACTGGATTGCTGCTGGCCTGTCGCAGACAGCAAAAAAAATGCCATTATTCGTCTGTAACCACAGGAATACGTTATTGTCTGGATATTGTAATATTAACAATAAAACGGAGGGTTGGCGATGAAGACACTTCAATTCGGTAACGGTGATCAGATGCCCATTCTGGGATTGGGTACTTGGAAATCTGCACCCGGTGATGTGTATAGAGCGGTCAAAGAGGCACTGCGTCTTGGTTATCGTCATATCGATTGCGCGGCAATCTATGGCAATGAGCCCGAGATTGGTCAGGCCCTGCATGAATCTTTCAAGGAGGGTGTGGTCCATCGGGATCAGATGTGGATTACCTCAAAATTATGGAATAATTCCCATGCATCTGAGGATGTTCAGCCAGCTCTGGAAAAGACCCTCGCGGATCTGCACCTTGGTTATCTCGATCTTTATCTTATACACTGGCCAGTAGTGATAAAGAAGGGCGTTGTCTTTCCTGAGTCTGCGAAAGATTTGATCGGTCTCGACGTGTTGCCGATATCAGAGACCTGGAAGGCAATGGAGGGGCTGGTGGACAAGAGCCTGTGCAGGCATATTGGTGTTTCCAATTTCAGTATCGCCAAGCTCCAGGCTCTTCTCGACAATGCGAAGCTGAAACCCGAGATGAACCAGATTGAACTGCACCCATACCTGCAGCAGTCTGCTATGCTTGATTTTTGCAGTAAAAATGGAATTCACCTTACTGCCTACTCGCCTCTGGGGTCATCGGATAGACCTCCTGGAATGAAGGTGAAGGGCGAGCCTGTACTTTTGCAGGAACCTCTTATTGCGACTATTGCTAAACGATGCGGAGCCACACAGGCTCAGGTGCTCATCAGTTGGGCGATCCACCGGGGAACCGCGGTCATTCCTAAATCGGTCAACCCGGAGCGAATGAAGCAAAACCTTGGCGCAGCTGAGGTGTCACTTACACAGAACGATATGGAGGAGCTGGCAGGGCTCGACCGGAATCGTCGCTATGTCAGCGGTGATTTCTGGTCACCTGAGGGCAGCCCGTATACAGCGGCGAATCTCTGGGAGGAGTGACGAAGCTGCTTGCGTAGGAAGTCTTTAAGAAGGGGGGGCTATGGGCAAACTGATAATAAAGGTTGTTCCCTGCCCAAGTTCAGTTTGTACATCGATGCTGCCATGATGTTTGTTGACGATCACGTCATGGGCAATGGCCAGTCCCTGTCCGGTTCCCTTGCCCACTTCTTTGGTAGTGTAAAAGGGCTCGAATATCTTATCCACCACTGCGTCTGGCATTCCTCCCCCTGAATCGCTAATGCGTATTTGTACATGTTTGCCGATCTTCTCTGTTTGAATGGTGATAAGTCCTTTTTCCCTTCCGCTTTTCTGATTGTGTGCTGCTATGGCATGGGCACTGTTTATCACCATATTAAGAAAAACCTGGTTTAACTCATCGGGATAACAGAGGACAAGAGGAAGGTCGTCCTCAAGCTGCATCTCCATTTCTGCGGCATATTTCCATTCATTTGTGGCCAGGGTTACGGTACTCTGAATCCCGATATTGATATCGGAGGATTCCAGCTCTCCGCTGCCGGGGTGGGAAAAATTCTTCATGGCACTGACAATTTTGCTGATACGGCGGAGCCCCTCCTGAGATTGCAGAAGGGCCTTGGGTATTTCTTCCTGTAGAAACTCCCAGTCCGCTGTCTCAAAATACTCCTTTACCGTGTCGGCAAAATCGTCCTCCAGGTTCCCGTTCCTGTGTGCCGTGGCAATAAGTTTAGTGAGCTGTTCCAGCAGCTCACTGATATCCTTGGAGGCATCATTGAGAAAATCGATATTGGTACCCACATATTGGGTCGGAGTGTTAATCTCATGGGCAATACCTGCAGCCAGCCGACCGACGGATTCAAGCTTCTCGGCCTGATGCAGCCTCAATTCCAGGGAAAGTTTTGTTTCAAAAAGTTCTTCTTTTGAGCGAACAGCCGCCCTGATTGATTCGAGCGTTTTATTCATGATCGAGCCAAGACGGCGGGTTTCGATGGACCCCGTAACGGGTATGGCAGCATCGGCCATACTGTCATAGTCAATTTTCTGGGCGGCTGCAGTGAGGAGCTGTAAGGGGCTTGTCAGATGTCTGGAAAGTAATAAGGAGAGGATGAAGGCAAAGACCAATATGCATATTGAGAGGAAGAAAATATAGCGCGTAATTTCAATTGCCGGCGCCTCAATTTCATCGGTATAAACAGTAGAGGCAATATACCAGTCCAATGGCTCAAAATATGTGATATGAGATTTTTTCCAGAAACGGTATTCGCCTTTATGAAGAGGGGGCTTGTCCCAAATGTATTCAAGGCTCTTTGCAGGAGTTTTTGCTGCTGCGATGAGGTCTTCCAGCATAGGGTTTCTGGTGACGGGATTTATAAGATTTGAAGAATCCCCAAGCGTAAGACTGGGATGAACGAGAAGATTATTGCTGCCGTTAAAAAGATACATGTATCCACTTTTTCCTATAACCATCTTGGAAAAAGTCTCCCTGAGGGTGGTAAGAATAGAGTTTATCTGTTTCTTCGTATCCTCTTCTATGTCATCGACATAGATCCCGGTTCCAATAACCCAGTTCCATTCCCTGAAAAGCTTCACATAGGCCAGCTTGGGTTGTATAGCTGTCTCTCCGTCTTTATTTGCCTTGGGCCAGAAGTAATCCACATAACCCTCACCGTCCTGAAGAACCACATCTACGGTGGCTGCAAAAAAGTTTTTCTTTAGCCCCAGAGCAGAGTTGAAACCAGGGTTGCTCAGAAGCTGTCCGTCGAGTTCGGGGTTCTCCGGGTACATAAGCATACGAGGAATGGGGCGGCCTGTATCGTTAATCCAGATATAGTCCACCTCGTTTGAATAACACATTTGTTTGATGTCATCCCGGGCCCTTTGTTTAGCCTCTTCTTCGGTAAGCCATCCTTCCTTGTAGTTTTTATAAGATTCTTCAACTATTCCTAGAGCAACGTGAACAATGTTGTTTATCTTCTCTTTCTTTTGCTTCAATAAGACTTGCTTATGAAAAATAAGGTTTTTGTATTGACTCTCGACATTTAGTCCAATTGCTTCAACAAGCTGCTGGGCGTTCTTGTTTTGCAGGAGAGAAATCTGCTTTTCCGTTTCTCTTTTGACAAAGAACATTGTCAAAAGCATTGAGACAAGAACTGTCCCCGTAAGTGCCACTAATATTTTTGACCGTAACGATTTAAGCATAAAATAGAGTGCCAGCCTTTAGGATGTTTCTGAGGAGGGTGTACGTCAGTATAATAAAAACCGTTATCATGTACAGTAAGTCTATCGTCTAATTTTTATATAATCCAGAGAATAAAAAAAGATCACGGGGGATAGTATCTGCGTATTTAAGCTGAAGAAAAGCAAAAATATGAGTTGAATGTTTATGGGGTAACTGGTTGTTGTGGCGTGGTAGTTTGCTCTGGTGCCGTGTGCCTCTGTGAAATCATAATAGTAAAAAGAGGAGATACAGACAAAGTGCGAGATATGAGAGACCTACCACCTTCCATCTTCCCATGATTTTTTCTGTTCTGCGCAGGTGTGGGATAAGTCTGTGCCGGTAAGAGTGGAGTCTACCTGATTGTGGTTTTTGCCATTTTTTTTCCTGCATAAGCTTCGTTGCGGTAATTAAAAGAGCTTCGAAACCTGTTTGTTTTTCTTGGACACCTACCGGAACCTTTTTGTTAAAAGAGATTCGCTGCCAGGAAAGAAACAGCAGGCAGCCGCCAATAACGGGCCACAGAGCCTGTAAGAGCGTTGTTGCTGCAAGGGAATGGCTCGCAGAATGTCTGGCGGCAGGCCACAGCCAGATGATTGTGAGCGTTGCAATGAGACTGATGGGAAAGATTACGCTGTGTTCTGCATTTTTTGAGGTGCCGGTACTTTTGCTGTGCCTGAGTATAGAGATGAAATGGAGCATGAGCATGGTTGTGCCCATTGCTGTTATGGGCAGGAAGAATACGCTGAGACCATACCAGGGTTCGCCGAGGTTTACAGCCAATTCCTTGAACGCGGTTTTTGCTATGGCTCCGCTGGTAAATGGCAAACCTGCAAGGGCCAGGGCGGGCAGCAGGATAGCCGCCATCTGCAGGTGCGATAAGGGCTTGCTTTGTCTTTCGATAAGTTCGTAACCAAAAAACAGAGTGCTTTTAGCCAGGGAATGATGCACGGCATAGAGGATGAGTATCGGGGCCGCAGAGATTCCAGCGTTATAATCGAGAAGACCAAGGCCGAAAATAACAGTCATCAGCCCCATCTGGCTGATGCTTGAACAGCCAAGTATTGCTCCGGCCTTTTTACGGCTCAGACCGATGATAACCCCGTACAGGGCGGCAAGGGCACCGGCAACAACGAACAGTAGGGCCCCTTGCGAAGAGGATGTCTGGCCAAGTGGCAGGAAACGCAGCCAGCCGAGAATGCCTGCGTTAACCATGGCTCCGGCAAGAACAGTAGCTGCGGGGATGGGTGCACTCTGGTAGGCGGGCACCATCCAACCGTGGAAAGGCAGGGCGCCTATTTTTACGCCAAAGCCGATGAACAGGAGGATGAGCGTCAGGGGATGATGTGAAACTCCTGCGATATCTTCAAGGGCAAGGCTTCCGGAGTTGTGCGCCAGAATGATCAGCGCAGTGAACAGGGCCACTTCACCGATCATCACCAGGGTGAGATAGATTCGTCCGGCTTTTGCTGCATCGGCGGTCCTTTTATGGATTACCAGGCCGTAGGCAGCAAAACTCATCACTGCAAAAAAGAGGTAGTAGCCGAGCATGTCACGGGCGAGGATAAGTCCGAAGTTTCCGGCCATGGCGGTCAGAAAAAAAACAAGATAATGTGTCTTTCCTTTGTCTTTTCTCAACAGGTTGTGGCTGCTGAAGCTAGCCAGAAACCAGATAAAGGAGGTGAGGCAGAGGAAGATTCGGCCGGTTTCATCAAGTCCCATGCGGCTGCCCATGAAAAACCAGGGCACTTCCACAACCACATTAATCGGTGTTGTAAAAATAGCGAGAAAGGCGGGCATTGCAGCGCAGGGGAGAAAACGTGCTGCTGCTTTTTGTAACGGTGTGCAGCAGAGTGCTGCCAGTAATAGAGGCGTTCCTGTCACCAGCGAGAGGGTCAAGGCATGGAGAATGGTTTGAATAGCAGTCGGGGTCATAATCCATATTTCCTGACAATGAAGCGGACCCAGGCCAGCGGACTGATCTGAGCATTGGCAACCGCACCGGCGGCAATGACGATGAAGGCGGTAACAAGTGGGGGGGTAAGAAGCATCAGGCGTGTCTCAAAACGGCCAACGTACAATTCCTCAGGCCAGGGTCCCTGCTGTTTGCCAAACCAGGATCTGGTCAGGATCGGCAGGAAATAGCAGGCGTTGAGGAGACTGCTCACTGCCAGTATCAATACCACCCACCAGTTACCGGCAGCAAGGCCGCCGAGTCCGAGGTACCATTTACTGACAAAGCCAACAGTCGGCGGGATGCCGATCATGCCGAGGGCACCGATGGAAAATGCTGCCATGGTGAACGGCATGCGTCTGGCTACCCCATCCATTTCACTGATACGATGGATGCCCAGGGTTTCAGCGAGGTTGCCGGCGCAGAAGAACAGGGTGATTTTCATCAGTCCCTGATGGACGAGATGGACGAGCCCGCCAATGACTGCCAGTGGCTGGTCCACCAGGCTTATACCCAGGGCAATATAAGAAACCTGACTGATGGTGGAAAAGGCAAGCCGCCGTTTGAGGTCATCCTGCTGCAGTGCACGGATAGAACCATAGAGGATAGTAATGGAGGCGATACCCCCAAGCAGGGGAAGGACTCCGAGAAGCAACAGGTTCTGGGCGCCGTACACATCAAGGACTATGCGGATTATGCCAAAGGCTCCGGCCTTGACCACCGCTACCGCATGGAGCAGGGCGCTTACCGGTGCTGGTGCGACCATGGCCTGCGGCAGCCAGCCGTGCAGGGGGACAAGTGCGGCTTTCACTCCGACGCCGATTATCAAAAGGACAAAGATTACGGCCAGGACAGTGGCGTGGGTGTCAATAAAGGAAGAGGGGAATCCGGTTGTGGCAAAATCAGTCGGTCCGATAATGGTCTGCAGTGCGACCACAGCAAAGAGAAAAACAGCACCGCCGCTGAAGGCATAGATGAGATAGTTGCGACCGGCATGCAGGGATTTTTCTGTGCCGCGATGAATGATTAAGGGATAGGTCGTCAGTGTGAGCATCTCGTAAAAAAGGAGAAAGGTGATGAGGTTGCCGGCCAGGGCAATGCCGATGGTTACGGTGACACAGAGGCTGAAATAGCCGAAAAAGTGGCTGCGGTTGGGGGAACCTTCAAGGTATCCCACCGCATAGATCGTGGTCAGTAACCAGAGTACACTGGACAGAGTTGCGAACAGGGCAGACAGCGGGTCACCATTTAACAGCAACTCCACACCGGGAATTAGAGGCAGCCGGATTTCAAAGTTGTGACCGAAGTAAATTCCCGTATCCATGGCCAGGATCAGTACTATCTTCAGAATTGATCCGCAGAGATTGAGACCTGTGCGCAAGCGATGCTTTTCTTCAGGCACACCAAAGATGATGATGCCGGGGATAAACGAGCTGAGCAGTATGGATACCAGGAGCCACTGTCCCCAGTTCATGGCAATCCTCCTGAAAAGACCTGGGCCAAAGCCGGGTTGCCCGTGCTCAGAATGTACAGGGGCCAGGAGGCGGCCAAGCCGAGAAACAGGGAGATCATGGCCAGGACCAGAGCCGGCCATTCCAGCAGCGGTGAAGGTGGGGTGGATTTTGCGGATGAATAGCCTTCGGGAATGACAAAGAAGCGGGACATGACCCGAAATACGTAGGTCATTGCCAGTAAACTGCCGATGATGACCACCAGGGCCCACCACCATTGCGAGGAAGCCAGGGCTGAGCTGAGCAGCAGCCATTTGGCAATAAAGCCGCCCGAGGGAGGCAGTCCCATAAGGCTGACCCCGGCAATACCGTAGGCTAAGACTGTGATCGGCAGGTTGGCCCTGATCCCGGTTAGATCATTAATTCGGTCATGGCCGAGATGGAGAAAGACAGTGCCGGCAACCATGAACATGGCTGATTTTGCACAGGCGTGGGCCATGGCCATAAAGATTACGATACTCCATACCTGTGTGCTGCCATCTATCCTGGCCAGGGGAAAGGCAATGAACAGGTAACCGAGTTGAGACACAGTGGAATAGGCAATCATCAGTTTCAATCTATGCTGGCGCATGGCCTGTATGGCGCCCCAGAGAATGGCGACTGCACCCAGTGTTCCCATAACGTTCAGGGCGGGAGTTGTTATGAGTTGGGCAAACACTTCAAACCATAATCTGAACAACAGGTAAAACGATCCTTTAACCACCAGGGCGGAAAGGATGATACTTACAGGTGCAAGGGCATTGGCATGGGCAGGGGGCAACCAGAAATGCAGGGGAACCAGGGCTGTTTTCAGAAGCAGGCCGACACTCATCAGAGCCAGGGCTGCACTTATGCCTGGTTTGTTCATGGGAACATTATGCAGTAAATCCAGATCCAGCACTCTGCATGACTTGTAAAGAAACACAACTCCCAACAGGAAGGTAATTGATCCGAGAAGGTTGACAAGCAGGTAACGAAATGATGCAAGTTGAGACGCGGGTTTTCCGGAAAGAGCCGCCAGGGATGCGGCGGCGATTGCAATAAGTTCAAGGGTTACATAGAGATTAAAGATGTCACTGGAAAGAAACAAGCCATTTAAACCAGCCAGCAGCAGCAGCCAAAGGGGCCAGAAATAGCGTTGCTGGTGCTGATGTTGAGAAGCGCGTTTTGGGTCAAGTATACGATAGGAAAAGTACCCCCGGGCATATAAGGTGATGGCAAGGCCTGTGACTGCGGTCATCAGCAGCATGAGTAATGCCGGACCATCGGTTCGCAGGGTGATGCCAAGCGGTGGCTGCCAGCCGCCCATGTGGCAGCGCATGGGGCCGTAAGAGAGGAGCTGGCAGGTCAGAATAGAAACGGCAAGGAGGTTGGCCAAGGCAGCGGTCAGGGCAATGGCAAAAATTCCCCGATTGAGGAGAAAGGAAAGCAGGCCTGCGATCAGTGGCAGAATGACGGGAATGATCATCCATGATGGAGAAGTAAGTTGCAAAGAAGTCACTGGCCGGATTCCTCGGGAATCCTACCCTGTTTTTTTCGACCCGGTAGGTCAAGGTTCGATGTCTCCTGTACCCGGCAGGCCAGGAGCAGGGCTAGGGCCGTGACACTCACCGAGACTACAATTCCGGTCAAAACCATGGCATGCGGTACGGGGTCGATTTGTCCCATGCCCAGAGGTTTGTAAGCGGTGGCGACGAGAATCAGAAAAACCCCGGTGGACATGACGTTGACTGCCAGAATCTTGCGCAGCGGATGGGAGTGGACAATGAGGGTGAAAAATCCCATGGCAAAGAGGAGCAGCCCGGTCATGCTGTAAAGCAGAGTCGTGATCATGGCTTCTCTCCGTTGCCGCTGCTTTCAGTTGGGTTGTTGCTCTGCGGGCGTTCATATTCAGGATGGCCACCGGCGAAAAGTGATGACAGGGTAAGACCGATGGAGATGGCGCAGGCTATCTCGATGAGCAGGATCAGCCAGCCGGCTGTCTCTTCTGGGTAACCAAGCAGGTTACCAGTGAAAAAAAGGCAGAAAAGGGCGACCCCGACAAAGAGCAGTGGTCCAAGAACCAAGCCAATACGGAGCAGTTGCGCGGGAATAGCGCGCAAGCAGGGGAGGTCGGTCACTAACAGCAGAACCCCGGCCGCCCCAAGAATTGCGCCGCCCTGAAATGCGCCTCCCGCCAGATGGCTTCCCTGCCACACGAGGTAGGCTGCAACAAGAAACATAAGGGGGACAAGTAACCGAACGACTCCCATCTGCACCGGGCTCGTATTCGTCACCTGTCGAGGAAAAGGAGCTTTTGCCAGAGACCAGGCACCGATTACGGCAAGCAGCAGTACCATGACCTCCAGCAACGTGTCATAACCGCGAAAATTCAGGAGAACTGCGGTCACAGAACTTTCCACCCCGCTGTGCTCCTGCATGCTGACCACAGCGTCTGCAAGTCCAGGGGTATCGTCGGGTATGATCCAGATAATGGTGCCAAGTGCTGTGATCAGGCAGATAATGAGAAACAGGAGCAGCCGCTGAAAAGCGTCAAGTCGTTTATTCCTGTTTTGGGCCTGTCTTAGGATCTTTTCCTCTGTTTTCATCGCTGTCAAGTCTTCGTTCACCTTTACGAGTTCGATTCATTCGTCTGAGGGCGGAAAGAAAAAGCGGTCCTGTCAGTCCGGCACCGAGAGCTGCCTCGGCCAAGGCCACATCCGGTGCCCGCATCCTGACCCAGGCAAGGGCCATCAGCAGGCCAAAAGAGATAAACAGTACAACCGCCTTGAATATATCTTCAGTGTTCAGCAGGTACCAGGCAAGCCAGAGCATGGTCAGGACCAGGATGATGTCAAAGAGCGTGAGGATGAAATAGTTCATGGTCGCGTCCACGGCTGTATGTTTTTCTGCATGGCGCTGCGCGCAATGAGATGGCAGGAGGCAGAGCTTGCGATCAGTACCAGCAACCAGATGAGCAGGAGCTTTGCCGTTACCGCCCAGCTGGCGGATTGAAGGGCAAGGCCGCAGACAATACAGCCAAGGCCGACATTATCTGCCTTGGTCAGTGCATGCAGCCGGGTGTAGATGTCCGGAAAGCGTATCAATCCCACGGTGCCGGATAGGAAAAACGGCAATCCGAGGATGATGAGCAATGTGCCGCTATTGTATAGGATTTCCATGATTTCTTTTGCTGCTGTATTGCCAGGTGCGGCGGACAAAAGTCATTGTGGCCAGTGCTGCCAGCAGGGCAAAGACCAGAGCAATGTCGAGCAGCACGGGGGTGCCCATGCCTGTTCCGAGCAGCAGCAGGATTGCAACTCCGCAGGTGCCGAATAGTTGGGCTGTCATCATTCGGTCAGCGGCCGTGGGGCCTTTCAATATGCGAAACATGCCTGTGGCAATGGCAGGGAGTAAGATCAGGGCAAAGACTGTATGCATCCAGCTCATAGACTTTTCTTTTTGTCGGATGATATATGTATCAGGGCAGCAACGTGGTATTCAAGGTTCTGAATATTTGCCCAAATGGGCAGGCCTCGGTCAAGGGTATGAATGGTTACCTGGTTTCCATGCAGCTCGGCACTCAGGGTGCCGGGGAGGAGGCTGATGGTGTTGACAAAGAAAATCCTGGCTGATCCTTCCGGGAGAAGTGTGACGTAGGAAACCAGGCCCGGATTGAGAAGCTGTTTCGCAGAGAGTGCACGTCGCATGACATCAATGCCGCCACGAAAAGACTGATTCAGGAAAAAAGGAACAAAACGTAAGGCGCCGCTTAGGCTTATAGAGTAGTGAGATGAAGGAGCCAGCATGAGGTTCAGCTTAGAGGCGATCAGCACAGCAGGCACTCCGACAATCCAGCTTGATATGTCGGAGCCGGTCAGGACAAACCAAACTGTAGAGAAGACAAGGATGCGGAAGAAAAATTGTGGGGAAAAACTGACAAAGGTGAAATCTTTAACAAAGCGGTGATCTCGGATCATGGCATTCGCTCTTTTTTTCCTTGTGTCTGAGTCAGTATTTTAAAAGTAACCCATTATCTTATTTTCTGATATTCCGGCAGACGAAGTCAAGGGATTTCTTGGGGGACGGTTGTTCTGTGTTTCGTTTTATATCATTAATATCAATATATTACGATATTCTCTGCGTAATTGGCTGATGCACTGTTCTTTGTTGTAAGTCAGGAGGAGGGAAATGCGATATCTCTTGGTATTGAATCTTGAGTGAACTGTTCCGTAATTATTTGATGGTTTTTTAGTGGTGTTAAAAAAAAAGTTGGGTGTTTTGGTTTGGTGATCACAGGTTAACCTTGCCGTTTCTGCTCTTGTATTTTCCTTTTGTTACGTCAAGATACGAAAAAGTATTACCACATTTTTTATGCGCTGTAGGTAAATATACCTAATAGAAATACATTGTTTTAATGCTTTACAAAGAAAGCTAAGAGATGTTAGCATTGATAGATGGAAAGGTAATTACAGTTTTGGTATATTCCGTGGTGGGATGGGCGACATGTTGGTGCACTGTCACCTCAAAGAAAAACACTGAAGACGTGGGAGGGATTGAACTATGTTATATCATCCGGATTTTATTGTCTACCTCTGGTTGGTTCCTATTTTTTTTCTTGTGTTCCTGCCATTGACTCTATCGCTAGGCAGTGATCTTCTCAAGCTGACTCGACGCTTTTTGCGTTCCAGAGAGCTACTTGCTAAAGAAAAAAGGAGAGACCCGCGCTTCATTCCAGGTAAAGGTGCATTTGCCGAGATCACTGCAGGCGACACGACTTGCACAGGTCTGGTCTGCAATATTTCCCGGTTGGGTATCAGTTTAAAACACCTTCCGGATATCTTTTTTGATAAAATGGATAAATTAACTATTGTCATCAGAGGGGATGGTGTTGACCAGAATCTGTTGGTCAAACCGAAATGGGTATTGGCAACAGACTCAGGCAAACGGCTGGGTGCAGAAATTGATACCGCTCCTCCTAGCTGGAGGCAATTTCTTATGCAGTCAAAAAGATTGAGCCAGTCTGAACTGGCCTGACAATAGTATGATTTTGTCAGGTAAGACGGTTGCTTCTTTCTGCTTTGACTTCAACCACGATAATACTCTACTGTTCGGCAGCGGCAGTGATGTCTTTCCGGTCAAAGAATAGAGAGAGGGTAGCCCGGCTTCCATCGTCAGCACAAGTCCGCTTATGGATAGTCACAAATTCATTTGTTGCTTTGCGGTGTCTGTCTGTTCAAGAGCAGAGAATAAGGAGAAAGATACTGTTTCTCTTACGGGTGGGTTCCGCTCCGCTTGCTGAAACCTTGGAGAGACCGGTTGCTTTCTCACTGTCACCTGTGGAGTAGATATTCCCATCACTGCTTTTACCACTGCGTACGGTCAAGCAAAACGAGTGCTGACCTGTGCTGAATCCAGGCGACAATGCCTTCGCTGCCAGTCGACTCATTTCCTGCAACATTCATTTTTATACTCTTTGGCGGTCTTCGTGATTCCTCGCCCCTGCTTGGGTATGCTGCACAGGAGCCAGGAATCACGACCAGTCAGCTTCCCTTAACATCTTGGCTCAAATAGGAATTTTCTGAGGAACACAATGAACTCTGGTGTGTTTCTGGCTGTAACAGCAGTTACTGCGGGGACATCTTCAGTTAACGAGAAGATGTTCAAGAGCATATTAAATCAAAAAAAATATCTCTTTTAGTAATGTTGTCATATTTGAGGATGCAACAGGACAAGTAAGTGAAAAAGATGTAGTTGATCAATACGTTCACTGACTCTGAGGGTGCAAGCGAAACCTTCTTGCATCTGCAACAGATTTCTTTTCCGGTTTTGAGAGGCAAAGAAAATAATGGATAGAGAACAAGAAAAAGAGCGTCTGGTTGAACCGGGTCATGATCTCATTAAGGAACATGAAGATCCGTATATAGAGCTCTTGCATCGGATAATCCGTTTGGCAGTAAAGGTATTGGCAGGTTTGATGGTCGTGGTCATCGTTTGGGGTATCGGTGATGTTGTCTATGTTTTGTATCAGCGCATAATCGAGCCGCCGTTTTTGTTGTTAAGTATTAATGATATCCTGGCAACATTTGGGGCTTTTCTGGCAGTATTGATAGCTATTGAGATTTTTATAAATATTACCATGTACCTCAAGACAGATGTTATTCCTGTCAGGCTGGTAGTGGCCACGGCTCTGATGGCTATTTCACGTAAGGTTATTATCTTTGATTTTGATGAAATAACCCCCCCGTTTGTGATTGGAGTATCAGCGACTGTCTTAGCTCTTGGTATTACCTATTGGCTCATTTCAAAAAAGACATGACAACAGTGCTGTTCTGGCCCAGGTGGAAATGGACTTTGGGACCGTTTGCTGTAAGGGGATATTCAGTTCCCCGGACGGAGTTCATAACTCCTGCCACATCTCCGATTTGAACATGACTGTTTTATTTCTTCCGGTCTGTTTAGCCTGATATAAGGCCACGTCTGCAAATTTTATGGTTTGATTGATTGATTCAGCATCCTTGGGAAAATCAGCTACTCCGATACTTACCGTCTTTTGAATGATTGCACCATCGGGAAGTGTGAAATGATATTGCTCAATCGCAGTGCGGATTTTTTCCGCCATATTTTCCGAAGAGACAGCATCTTTCATCTCCAGTAGAATTATAAGGAATTCCTCACCGCCATAACGAACCAACAGATCGCTTTTTCTGATCTGATCACGGATGATCGTAACGACATCTTTTAAAATTTTGTCTCCTGCAGGGTGCCCGAATTCATCATTGACGAGTTTGAAATAATCAATATCCAACATGAACAAACCGATTTCGCTATTATTCCTCTTGGCCAATGGTTCGTACTGTTTGATGTAGTCATCAAGAAACCGTCTATTGTAACAGCGGGTCAAAGGATCTTTCAGGGTCTGTTTCTTGAGTAATGTTAAAAGACGGAGGGAGTTTAGAACCGGAGCACTTGCATCAAGATATTTACGCATGAGCATTATTTGTTTTTTGCGGACATCGAGCTGTGCTTTGGGAGCCATAAAGGAGAAGACAACTCCCACACTTCCTCCCATGACCATGGGCAGGCAATAGCGATGATATTCTTTATGGTCAATGTTGAAATAGGGACATAACATCTGATTGTTATACGAATAGACTACTTCCCCCAATCTTTGTGCCCGGCAGAAATCTGCATTAAGATTTACCTCCTTGATGCAGAGTGGTTCTGTGTTTCTATTATCCATCAAGACCTTCATTGTATTATCTTTTTTGTTGACACCAAGTAGGAGGTAGTAATCAATGCTGAATTCCTTTTCCAGGATAAAACTTAATTGGTTATAGACTTCATCTTCGTTTCTAGCTCCCTGCAGGTCGCGGCCGAAAATGGTTACTTTTTCCATTTGCTCAAGAAAGGTGGAAACATTGTCCAGTGATAATTTTTTATGCTGGTAGGTAAAACTTCTCAATACATCGGCGTCTGCCAGCAATGTTTGAATTTTATCAAGGAAGTCACTCCACAAATGCATGATAGTATTGACTACGTTACGCATCTCGTTCAGTTCATCTCTGATGCGTCTGCCATAAACGGGACAGTGAACACAATCTTTATATTTGTTGAGGAAAACGCATGTATTTCTCCATTTTGGCGAAATAGCCAGGGAGCCGGTTTCCAGATAACAGACAAGGGAAGGGTTCTGGTGTACAGGACATTCATTGTGTGTGCAATTGAGAACATGCAGACAATGAATGTGATCACTCTCAAAACGTTTTACAAAATCATTGCTGAATGAACCAATCAATATTTTCTTCAAGAGAGACAAGAAGCTGCTGATGTTGATAAGATTGGAGTAGAGAATCAGGATCAGCAGAATAGAGCCGAGAACGAGAAGAAAACTGAAAATGTCCTTATGATAAATGTCAATGTCAGAGGCAGCATCATAAACAAGGATAATTTTTGCAAGCGATGTATTGTCAACGCTATCAAGTCCAATGCTTTTGTAGAGAAAGTTGCCAGATTCTGAAGAGTCGGACAGGAACGACAGCTGCTGGCTGATCATTTCCAAGTTGATGTGTCCCTTGCTCAGCAGTATGTTTGTCGTGTCAAGGTTTCGATCATGTCGTTCAGCAACAGGGGTGTCCTTGCCTGGATTTGCCAGGAGTATTAATCCATATGGCTCAGTTATCGCTATATGCTCAAGGGTATTTTCCAGGCTCATCCTCACTTCCACTGCGCCCACATGTTTGTCATGGAAAAAAACCGGTGAAATAGCAATAAGTGAAATGTTATTCCCATCATATTCAAAACCACTGTATGACTGAAGCTCCTGGTTAACCTTTACTACCATTGGTTTTGATCCGGACAGGTCTTCCCCCCAAAGACTGGTCTGGTTGTTTTGGTACAGGGAGATAGCCGGGGGGCGGTAAAAATGATAGAAGATGTTTTGATAATGTCCTACATGTTTCAGCGTTGTCTTCGTATCTGGCAGTAATAATCTGTCCAACTTCTCACGATCCTCGCTGGCAAGAGCTTCTGCAATATCCGGATGATCTGCGGTGAATAAGGATTCTGTCAGGAGGATTTTTTTATGCTCATCGATGTTATTAGCTATCCATTGGGACAGGAGAGAAAGATGATTCCTGGCCGAATGTCTGGCCTGAACAGTGAATGCCTGGTTGAGATAAAAAAGGAGGAGGATTACAAATAATATAATTAAAAAAGCTGGCAGGTATAGAAGTCTGGTCTTTAACGTCCATTGCCGAGGGTGGCAGGAAGGAAGGAGTTCATGAATAAAAAAACGGAAGCTCGCAAGCTTTTGTGTCTTGTCTTTTTTTGCAGAATTCGCATTTTGGTGCTCAGGCATTAGTTCATTTCTCCACTGTTAGCGGTTGAACGATCTTTTATTGATCCATGCCCGGACCCCGATGGTGTGCGGGTTTTATTTTGATCTCAACTTTCGGACTTAATCGACAGTAACCATTAAAAATATGACAACTATTTAACTTAATAGCATATTGACGTGAAAAGATTCTCTCTTTTTGATACATTAGATTTTACAAAAAATCAAATAATATCAACTAGGAGAGGCTTAATTGAACCTTACCAAACAATACCAGGAGCGACAAGAAGCAAAACGACTGCGGAACAGGATTTCATCCTTTGATAAGGATTCCAAGGCGGAAAAACCCTACTGCATGGTAACAGGGTCAGAAAGCCGGGTGGTGTATCTCCACTCACTCTGTTCACTGTCATCTTTTCGTTGCCATTTGCAGGTGTTAATTTTTCCCAGGGGATTATGATGAAGCCCAATCTGGGATTCAAGAAGGATGCTGCTTGTGACTTCCACAAAAATCCAAGCATAACTGGCGTGCGTTCATGCTGAAGGAGGTGGCCATCATTGTTTGTTTCTTCGACGTACTGACCAGCGAGGAACCAGGTTTAAGAACGAATTGCTCCTAGAGAAAACTCTGCAAAATGACTTGCAAAGGGTTTTCTCCTGATGGTGTTTTACCAATAAAAAGCGGTCAGATGATAGAGTCTGACACATGTGTTAAGGAGAAGGCAGCCTGTAGTCTGGGAGACAGCTCATGTGGAAACTGACTACAGGATAAATATCAGTACTATGAAACTGTATCCTTCGGGTGTAATATTGAAAAGAGAGAATGGTTGAGTCATTCAACGTACTCGATCAGTTACCCAGTTAGCAAACAAGGAGGCTATTATGAAAGAATTGTTAAAAAACATCGTTTACACCGGCATTGGAGCAGCATTTCTCACCAAGGAAAAAATTGAAGAGCTGAAAGATGATTTAGTGGAGCAGGGAAAAATAGGTCAGGATGAAGGGAAGCAGTTTGTAGACGAGCTTGTAAAAAAAATTGGCACGATTAAGGATTCGTTAGATCTCAAAATCAACCAGATAGTTGAGGAAAAAATCAAACAGCTCGATATTCCCACGAATGCGGATCTTGCAGATTTACGTCGGCAGGTTGAAGAATTACAGATCGCCTTGAATAAGAAACCAGAAGCATGAACAGGTAACACTATAGCGTGAAATTATGATAAGTATCAGAAGATTGGGGGCCATAGGGCGAACCTACAGGCATCTCAATCGCTATCAGCGAATAATACGGATTCTGTTTAAATACGGGTTTGATGACCTTGTTGAAGGACTGCGTATTGATCAGTACCTGGAAACAGGGCTGAAGATGATCAACAGAAAACCGCGTGAGGAAATAGAAAAACACTCGCGGCCTGAAAGATTCCGTATGGCCCTGGAAGAGCTGGGACCAACCTTCATAAAGCTGGGCCAGGTGCTCTCCACCCGTCCTGATCTTATCCCGCCCAGGTATTTATACGAGTTTGCTAAGCTGCAGGATAATGTGCCGCCTTTCACATTTGCTGAAGTGGAAGAGATTTTTCTTGCTGAGACCGGTAAAAAACCAAATGAACTGTTTCAGGAGTTTAGCGAAAAGCCTATGGCCGCGGCATCCATAGGCCAGGTCCATCGGGGCCGGCTGCAGGACGGCAAGGAGGTGGTGATCAAAGTTCAGCGTCCGAACATCGAGAATGTCATTGCCGTGGACCTGGAGATTCTGGCGCATCTTGCTTCACTTATGGAGCAATATCTGGAAGAACTTCAAGGGCATCGGCCATCCGCTGTTGTCGACGAGTTTGCCCGTAGCCTGTCGCTGGAGATTGACTACATGGTTGAAGTAGCCAACATCCAGCGTTTTGCCCAACAATTCAAGAGCAATAAAAATATTTACGTTCCTCTTGTCTATGCAGATTTAAGTACCGAACGTATCCTGACCATGGAATATGTTGATGGGATAAAAACCTCAAAGGTTGATGTCCTGCGCAGCAAGGGCTACGACCTTCAGCTGATTGCTGAACGTGGTGCTGACCTGGTAATGGAACAGATTTTTGTTCATGGCTTTTTTCATGGAGATCCCCATCCGGGTAATATCTTTATTCTGCCGGACAATGTTATCTGTTTTCTTGATTTCGGTATGATGGGGCGGCTCAGCCGTCAGGACCGGGAAGATTTCACCGATCTGATGTTCTCCATTGTCATGAAAAACGACCGCAGGATAACAGATGGTGTCCTCAGCATAACCACCCAATTCGGTAAGGTTGATCATGATGCCCTCAGCCGTGATCTTGGTGACCTTTTAGGCCGCTATATGTACCTGCCTCTCAAGGATCTGCAGGCCGGAAAAATACTGCAGGAACTCCTGGAACTCGTGCAACGTCACAAACTCAGTATTAAGCCGAATCTCTACTTGATGATCAAGGCACTTTCCACGATTGAAGGTCTCGGCTTGATGCTCCATCCGGATCTTGAACTTATCACGCTGGCAGAACCTTATATAAAAAAGGTGAAGGCAGAGCGTATGCGGCTTGGTCGTCTTGCTGAAGAAATCAGTGAGACAGGTGGCGAATATCTTGAATTTATTCGAGAGGTTCCAGAGGAAGTCCGAGGTATTCTGAGGCAACTGCGGGCTGGCAGGATGAAGATTGAATTTGAACATCTTGGTGTGGGAAAGCTCTCAAAGTCCCTTGATCAGGTTTCCAACCGCATTGCTTTCGCCATTGTGCTGGCTGCACAGATTATCGGCTCCTCTCTGATTATTTTGTCTGATATCCCGCCAAAATGGAAAGGGATACCCGTTATTGGCCTGGCAGGGTTTCTTGTCGCCGGGGTTATGGGCTTCTGGCTGCTGCTTTCAATTATCCGGCATAACCGTATGTGATCACAGGTTTACCTGTTACAGAAGCTGAGCCCCTGTTCTCAGGGTTCAGACCAGTCAGGCTCTTTTCGTTTCTTATCTCTCCTTTCCTGAAATAGCCATCTTCATTGTTCTCTGAGCAGTAAGGCGGTGATATCGTGCCGTTGCGTCAGAGGATTTAACTGGTCAGGGCCCGGTAGATTTCCGGCATGCGCAGGGGGAGTTTGCGGACATTGTCGACAAAGATGTAGTTGGCCGGGCCGTACATGTGTTCCATATATTCATGGGCCTGGTGGTCAATGGTGATACAGAAGGGGTGGATGCCTGCCACCTTGGCTTCGAGCAAGGCATGGCGGGTATCTTCGATGGCATAGTCACCCTTGTAGTCATCATAGTCTTCGGGTTTGCCGTCGGTGAGGGTGATGATGAGACGGACCTTGGCGTCCACCTCCTGGAGAAGGCGGGTGGCATGGCGGATGGGAGGTCCCATCCGGGTGTATTCGCTGGGGCTGATAGAGCTGATGCGTTCTTTGACCTGCTCGCCATATGGCTCGGTAAGATGTTTGACATGAAAGAGTTCGCAACGGGAACGGCGCATGCCTGAAAAACCGTAGATGGCATAGCGGTCACCAAGCACCTCCATGGCTTCTGTCATAAGCACCAGGGATTCTTTAAGGGCGATGTTGACCCATCCTGCCGTGGAGTTGGACATGTCTACCAGAAAAAGCACGGCAATATCCCGTTCATCTCGTTTGAGGCGGATAAAGAGGCGGTCTGACGACGGGAGTCCTGCCCGGGTGTCGGAAAGGGACTCTACCAGGGCATCGAAATCAATGTCATCGCCTTCGCGCTGCCGCTTGACGAAACGCTCCTGACTGCGCATCATCTCGAACTGGTGGCGCAGCCTGAGGGTCAGGCCGTGATATTTATCCAGGGTGTTGCGGATAAATGGAGAATGGACCGGAGGCAACTCTTTGCATTGCAAGGAACACCAGTTTTTGCGATAGCCTTGCCTGCGATAATCCCATTCATCATAAATCACCGTTCCTGTAATCTGCCGTGCATCTTCTTCCTGTCCGCCGATATCCCCCTGAAGCATCCCTTCTCCTGCCTTGCCTGCGGCACTTGTTATAAATCTTGCGGGGAGCTGACCGAATTCATCAAGGAATTTACGGGTGAAAGTATCCAGTTCCGGGGGCAGTTCCAGTGCTTCGTTGTTGATGGTGACAAGCAGGGGAGCTGCCTTTTCCTGAGCGGCAGTCTGGGCAAATTCACTGTCCATGATCATACTGATGTCTGACTCAGCCAGACCAGTGTTGCCGCTGTCCCTCTCTTCATCTTTGAGGATGTTTTCCAGTTTCTCTGGCGACAGGCTCAGAAGATAGGTGGCCATCAGGTCGACAAAGTGCTCGCCCATTTTCTCTTTTCGCACCTTGCGGGCTGTTTCCACAGCCTTTAATTTCAGATGTCCCTGGAAGGGAAGGGGGGGGACAGGGATATAGTCGTGATCCGTTTCCTCAAGAGTAGAATAGAGCTTGGGTACGAGTCTTGCGCTGTCTTGAGCTGTGGCCTTGCCATCCAGATAACGTTGACACTCAGAAGGCGTGAGATGGAGACGCAACAGGCTGTGGAGAGTTGTTTCGTCTCCTGTCAGTCCCTGTTGTATCCTGGAGAGGAAAACGCCAGCTGTACCTTCCGTAGCTACAGGCGAGTGGAGAGGAAACAGGAGTTTCGATACTGCCCGCATAAGGCCAGGTAATTCTTTGTGGAGGAAAAATTTGACTCGTATGGATTCCAGGAGGTGATAAATGTCGCGGGCCAGTGGCGGATGTGCAAAACTGTTTAGAAATTCTCGGAGCCAGAGGCAGTCTTCCTTGTCAGAGAACAGGGGTAAGCCCTCCGGTGCAGTGTGCAGGAAACTGCCGCAGGCTATGTAGCCCCACTGGTAGGTGAAAATCAGCTTGTAGAGGAGAAAGTTTTTGTCGTTGTCCTGAAACAGTCTAAGTTCCTCCGGGACATAGATGGTGGCAGTATCGGTATAGGTCTCTCTTGCCGAGACGACCTGCAACTCTTCTCTTGCAATGCCACGGATATAGGGAAGAAGTCTTTTCTCAACAGAGGTGAGAGCGAGCCCTCCACTTCCTTCCAGTTTGGAAATGTGGTTTTTAACCACATCCTGCATAAAGCGCTGGGCTGAATGAAGGCCCTCATTTTCGTAAATGTCAAGGATAACCCCAGCCCAGCGCGGAAGCTGTTCCAGACTGAGGTGTGTCAAGGCCTCCGGGGCCTGTCGCAGAAAATCGTAGCAGAGGGAGTGAGAAACAGGCCAGATCACCGGAATATGGCCGAGAATTACCTCGCAGACCTTGTCGCTTTCCTCGATAAAGGGTTCCATGACTTCTTCGACATCCCATTCGTTGGGAATGTCTGGAGAGACCAGACTGTAAAAACGTTCTGACAGGGCGGCTAGTTTCATAGATGTGGGTATCCGGAATGTCTCAAGATAAAAAGCAGGTCATCAGTAAATGGTATCCTGAGGGAAATGGTTATGTCAGAAGATAGAACTGACCATCTCCTGTAGGGCTGCCAGAAGTTCAGGGTCATCACTCAGCGGTTCGATGACGGCAACCCGGCAGGCAGTTTGGATGTCGATCCCGTCCTGTATCAATTTCCCGGCCTGGATGAGGAGACGGGTGGAGGCTCCTTCAGCAAGTCCTGATTCCTTCAGGCTACGGGTCATTCCGGCCAGTTTTACCAGGGAATCTGCCAGCTCTTTTTCTACCCCGCCTTCCTTGCACACAATCATGGCTTCCTGATCGGGATGCGGATAATCAAAGGAAATAGCTACAAAACGCTGGCGAGTGGAGGGTTTGAGGTCTTTCAACACACTCTGGTAACCGGGATTGTAGGATACACTGATCATGAACTCAGGTGGAGCCGTCAGCAGTTCGCCCAATTTCTCCACCGGCAGTTCCCTGCGGTCATCAGCCAGGGGATGAATGACCACTGTCGTGTCTTTTCTGGCTTCAACAATCTCATCGAGGTAGCAGATGGCACCTGCGCGGACTGCTAACGTCAGAGGGCCGTCAATCCAGACTGCCTCTCCTGAGCGGATCAGGTAGCGGCCCACCAGATCGCTGGTGGAAAGATCGTCATGACAGGAGACCGTGATGAGCGGTCTTCTCAGTTTCCAGGCCAAGTACTGCATGAATCGTGTCTTTCCGCACCCGGTTGGACCTTTTAAAAGGAGGGGGAGTTTGTTTTTGTGTGCGGATAAGGCGATTTCCACCTCATTGCCGGAGGCAAGGTAATAGGGCTCTACGGTAATCAGATGTTCATCCAGACGTTGTTCAATTGTTTTCATTGACGGATTATCTCCTCAGGCAATCGGAACTGTAAGTTTTTATGATGTTATCAATAGTAGATCATATGAAACCATACTGTGTTCACCACAGCTCTTGTAGTCAAGAATTATTCTTGTTTTCCATGCCATCTTTTGAGTAAAAAAAAGAGGTGAGAAGAAGGGATCAGAAGTATAAAAGGGTGCTCTCTTTTGAAGGAAAGAAAAAATCAAAGGAGCGAAAACCCGAACTCCTTTGTATCAAACGATCTTTCCCTGAGTTAAAGAATTCACTAAACTGCTTTTGCCGATTTTGTACCATATATTGTAGATTGTTCTTGTTTTGCACCACAAGTATGGTGTATAAGCATGTTAGCTGATGAGAGGGAAAACAGGGCGATTTATAAGCTTTTCTATCCTGTTGAAAGCCCGCTTTTTCTTGTCCGTCATTAACCAATTCAGTCCCCTATCTATAATAAAGTTCCATGAGGAAAAACTCTATGACTCCTGATTTAACCAAACAGGTATTGACCCAGACTGCCGAGATAGTACTCGCCAGGCGTTACTATTTAAAAGATGATAATGGTGAGACTATCGAGACCTGGGAGTCTCTCTGTCGCAGGGTCAGTAATGCCGTGGCTGAAGTGGATCTGGGTAGCGATCAGTTTGAGGCATTACGGGAGTCTTTCTTTCGGATGATATATCATCTGGATTTTTTGCCTAACTCTCCCTGTTTGATGAATGCAGGGACTGATCTCGGACAGCTTTCTGCCTGTTTCGTCCTGCCGGTGGAAGACTCCATGGATGGAATTTTTACAGCTATTCGTAATGGCGCTCTGGTTCATAAGACCGGAGGCGGTACCGGCTATTCCTTTTCCCGTCTTCGTTCTAAAAATGCATCCGTTCGTTCCACTCAGGGCGTGGCTTCGGGACCACTATCTTTTGCGGCGGTCTTTGATGCCGCTACCGAAACCATCAAGCAGGGAGGAAAACGACGGGGCGCAAATATGGGCGTGTTAAGGATTGATCACCCCGATATCATGGATTTTATCAGTGCCAAAGAAGATCAGAATAAATTCAATAATTTCAATTTCAGTGTGGCTATGACTGATTCCTTCATGCAGGCAGTGGAGGAAGGAAGTGAGTACTCTTTGATTGAGCCCTCCACCAAAGAGGTAATCAATAGTCTTGATGCCCGTTCTGTCTTTGAAAAGATTATTGATTTGGCCTGGCACAACGGTGAACCCGGGGTTCTTTTTATCGACACCGCCAACAAGGATAACATGACCCCACAGCTCGGTGATTTTGAGGCCACCAATCCCTGTGGGGAGCAGTGGCTGCTTCCCTATGAGAGCTGTAACCTGGGATCATTGAATCTCAGCAATTTTGTAAAAAATGGGGAAGTTGATTATAAACGGATGGAGGGTGTCGTCCGTGTGGCCACCGCTTTTCTTGATAATGTGATTGACTGTAACCGTTTTCCCATCCCTGAAATCAAGGAAATGACGCTGAAGACCAGAAAGATCGGAATGGGAATTATGGGGCTGCATGACATGCTCATTCAGCTCGGTCTGCCGTACGGTAGTGAAGAGGGGCGGAATCAGGCGGCAGAGATCATGCGTTTTATTCGTGATAAAGCTGAAGAACGATCGATTGAACTGGCAGAGGAAAAGGGTGCTTTTCCTGCATACGATCCTGCTGTAAACCATTATCCTGCTCGCAGAAATGCGGCATTGACTTCTATCCAGCCCACCGGAACAGTTTCCATGATTGCCGACTGCGCCTCGGGTTGTGAGCCCTACTTTTCCATAGTCATGGTCAAAAACGTGATGGATGGCGATCGTCTTATCCTGGTCAATAAGCATTTTGAACAGATAGCCAGGGTTGAGGGCTTTTATTCCGAGGAGTTGATGGCCAAGGTGGCGGACAGTGGAACGGTCATCGGTCATGAGGAGATCCCTGAGATATGGCAGGAAGTGTTTCGTACGGCTCAGGATGTAACACCCGAGGATCATATTCGGATGCAGGGGATCTTGCAGCAGAGCGGGGTTGACTCTTCTATCTCTAAGACAATCAATCTTCCTAACAATGCCAGCCGTGAAGAGGTGAAATTTTCCTATCTCCTTGGCTACAAGCTTGGCTGTAAGGGACTCACCGTGTACCGTGACGGATCCAGGGATTCACAGGTCCTGAACACCAAGGAGAGTTTGCCCAAGGAAGAGAATATTGCCACCGTCTCCACTGCCGGGGTCGTGAAAAGGAATCTGCCGGATACCCTCAGTGCCAAACGTTACCGGGTGAAAGACCAGGATCAGAAGTCCGTCTATATCATTGTCTGTTTTGATGAGAACGAGAAACCCATGGAGGTCTTTGCGAAGTTCCCCTTTGATAACCGGGTAGATCTCAAGGACAAGTCAACCATGTGGACCACGACCTGTCGTCTGGTCTCTCTTGCCCTGCGTTTCAATATTCCGGCATCGGAAATTATTAAACAACTTGATCGCTCCAGTGGACATATGCTTGACCTTCCTGCTCAATTGAGTAAATTGTTTAAATCTTTTATGGCAGGAACTCAGCATGGCTTCGCCTCGGTCTGTCCGGAGTGTTCCGGCAACCTTGTTTTTGAAGAGGGATGCGAGACGTGTCATGACTGTGGATACAGTAAGTGCTCGTAATATACTTGAGGCTACCTTGAATGAAAACGCTGTTGAGGCGTGATATATAGATATAGGTTGAGATGAACTTATGGGAAAAATAGGAAGAAATGAACAGTGTCCTTGTGGTAGCGGGAGAAAATTCAAACACTGCTGTTTGCTGAAAGAGCAGGCTGGAGTTGCTCCGGCCAGCCCTGAAGCAGCTTTGAAGATTTCACTGGTCCGTGAGATTGAGGCCATTCAGCAGGCAGCAAAGGACAAGAGACAGAAGATTAAAGAGCTTGGTGTTTTTATTCTTTTGGCAACAGCTGAAGGTGATGCCTGGTTATTGGAACTTACCGAGTCTGACGCAGTACAGCTTTCTCAGGCCGGTGAACCACTAGGAATTCCTATTGATGAGAATCCCGAGACCATTGAAATAAACTGGAGCCATACCTTTGATCTGAGCAATAAACAGTTTGAGCTTACTGCCTACAGTGATAAATCCAAGACTTTGATGAAGAACTATCCTACCAAGGAGATCAGCGCCTCCATTAAACGGATCAAAAAGAGATTCTCCAGTGAGCTTCTGCAGCGGGTTCATGTGGATCCGGAAACAGTGGAGCAGGCTGCCTGATTCTATTGTGATTCTATTGTTGCGAACAGTCCCTGTGACTCTGGTCATGGGGACTATTTTCTTGCTCTCTCACCAAAGTGGTGACACACTTTCTCTTCCCTCGTTTCCAGGTGCGGACAAGATTGCTCACATGCTTGCTTATGGGATACTGGCCCTGACTGTTCTTTGGGCTTTTGGGCAAAACGGATTGCGGAAAACCAGGCGTGTTGCTATACAAACGGTTTTGTGCTGCTTGTTTTATGGGTTAAGCGATGAGTATCACCAATCCTTTATCCCTTTCCGTTCTGTGAGTGGCCTGGATCTCCTGGCCGATATAGCAGGAGCCCTCTGTGTGACTCTTATCTGGTTCGGCAGTTTGCCGCTGCGCCGGAAAATAATCAATTTTCAGCAAAGTCTTGCCATTCGCTTAAATCTGCTTTACAATAAGTGAAAATGATTCTCAACTAAATAGCAACCATTGTATTGAGGAAGAGTGATGATAGGACAAATTTCAGCACAAGCACCATTGGCAGCAGGCAGTCAGGTCCGGCAGAGCTATGAAAACAGCGCTCCAGACCGTCAGGAAGACAGTTCCGAGGTAACTCAGCAGAGCAGCACCTCTTTTTCCAGTGATGTCACGTCGCTTTCTCCTCAGGCGTTGGCCTTGGCGAGAAATGTTCCCCCTGTTGGCAACCAAGCGGAGTCCAATGGAGCATTATCGGCAGACAGCGGTAACAAGGATTCCTTTCTGCCGTCCGGGCAGATAAATATCATGGCTTGAAACAACAGCTTCCTGGATAAACAGTATCAGGCAGAAAAAGGAGTCCGTTAAGGACTCCTTTTTCTGTTTATAGAAAAACCCCCTAGATCAGTGCCTCTTTGACCATCTGCGAGGCAATTCCCATATCGATCTGATCGCCATACTCCTTTTTCAGAGTCCCCATAACCATACCCATGAGCTTGGGATCCTTTTCCGGCAGGGCTGCCACCAAGGCTTCAACAATAGTCCTGGTTTCTTCCATACTTTTGGTTTTTGGGAGGAATACTTCGAGAATCCCGATGGTGTTACCGATATCAATTCCAGCCTCCTGTGACTGGTGAGCCATCTTCAGCTCCCTCTTTGCCGCAGCAAGGATATCCTTTTCTTCGACCTCCCGGTTTCCGTCTGCTTTGGCCAGTTTCTGGGCAGCGTCCAGGAGCATGGCTAATATTGTAGATTTTTCCATGTCTGTCTTTTTCGCCAGCATCATGGTCTTGCGCAGTTCTTTAATATTCATATATCGAGCACCATATTTTTTTGAAAATTGAAATTTGAAAATTATAAATGTCACTTCTGCAACAGTCTGGCCATATCCTTAGCAAAATAGGTGATGATGATATCTGCTCCGGCACGTTTAATGGAGAGCAGGGTCTCAGCCATGACCCGGTCACCGTCTATCCATCCTTTTTCGGCAGCAGCCTTGATCATGGCATACTCACCACTCACGTGGTAGGCGGCAATGGGGAGGTCGAATTCATCTTTGAGGCGACTGATGATGTCCAGATAGGCCACCGCCGGTTTGACCATGAGAATGTCTGCTCCTTCGTCCACATCAAGAGTGGCTTCCCGCATCGCTTCCCGAGAGTTGGCCGGGTCCATTTGGTAACTTCGTCGGTCGCCGAATTGGGGGGCGCAGTCTGCCGCCTCGCGGAATGGTCCGTAGAAGGCTGAGGCGTATTTTACGGCGTAGGACATGATAGGGATCATGTCAAAGTTGTTTTCATCCAGGGCTGCCCTGATTTCCGCTACCCGACCGTCCATCATATCGGAAGGGGCAACCATGTCGGCACCGGCTTTAGCATGGGAGAGGGCGGTCTTGGCCAGGATTTCCAGGGTGGCATCATTATCAACGGTGTCACCGATAAGGCATCCGCAATGTCCGTGATCGGTGTATTCACATAGACAGACATCGGTAATGACAGTGAGTTCAGGAGCCTTGTTTTTGAGCTCCTTGATCCCTCTCTGGATGATACCGTCTTTGGCATGCGCACCGGTTCCCATGGCGTCTTTTTTTTCAGGAAGACCAAAGAGGATGACGGAATTCACCCCAAGCTTCATGCACTCCTTTGCTTCATTTCCCAACTGATCCACACTTATTCGAAAGACACCGGGCATAGACGAGATCTCTTCTCGTTTGTTTTTGCCAGGCATTATAAAAAGGGGATAAACAAACTGGTCCGGTGACAGTCGGGTCTCGCGGATCAGGGCGCGGAGAGATTCATTTTTACGAAGACGACGGGGACGATATTCGGGAAAGACCATGGCATACTCCTTTCAGGGATAGTTGTTCTGAGTTCGTGAAAGCTTATTGTGAGAAGTGACAAGTTCGAGCCGGGAACTTATTGCACAATCTCCAGAGTTTTAAGTTTTTTATGCAGGTGGCTCCGTTCCATACCAACCTGTTCGGCTGTTTGTGAAATGTTGCCGTTGTTTTCATTTAATTTCTGCAGCAGATACTCCTGCTCAAAGCATCTTTTTGCCTCTTTGAAGCTTGTCTCCTGATAGGCCTGCCTGGTGGCGGAGCGTTCGCCCGGAGGAAACGTCGTAGCCGTTGGACTGAGAAAGAGGGAGACCTCCTCACCAGTGATAGTGTCTGCAGGACACATGATGGCCATCCTTTCCACAAAATTTTTCAGTTCACGGACATTGCCGGGCCAGGAATGGCGACACATCACATCCAGGGCGCCCTGGAAAAACTTTTTGTTCCCTAAGCCTTTGCTGCCAAGATCTGCCATGAGATCCTCCACCAGGAGAGGGATGTCTTCAAGGCGTTCTCTCAAGCTTGGCACATGAATAGGTACCACGTTGAGTCGCCAGAAGAGGTCCGCACGGAAATTTCCTTTTTCGATCTCTTCTTCCAGGTTCTTGTTGGTGGCGGCAAGGACCCGGACATTGACTGAAATGGTCTTATGGCCGCCCACCCGTTCAAATTTTTGTTCCTGGAGAATTCTGAGAATCTTGGCCTGGGTTTTCAGGCTCATGTCGCCGATTTCGTCAAGAAAAAGGATCCCGCCGTTCGCCTGGTCGAATTTTCCCCGCTTGGAGCAGTGTGCTCCGGTAAAGGAGCCCTTCTCATGTCCGAAAAGTTCTGATTCGATGAGCTCTTCAGGGATTGCCGCACAGTTGACCTCAACCATGGGTTTGGTGCTTGTCAGAGATTGATGATGGATGGCTTGTGCCACCAGTTCTTTGCCGGTACCATGGTCGCCGCGAATCAGGACCCAGGCTTCTGTTGGGGCCACTCGTTCGATCTGGGCCCGCAGATCGCGGATGACAGGTGAGTTGCCGGTGAGTTGAGCTGTGCTTTTGGCCTTGGAGCGAAGGATTTTATTTTCTTCTTCAAGCTGAGCAAAGCGGATGCCATTGCTGATGGCCAGGATGGTTTTATCATAGGAGAGTGGCTTTTCTATAAAATCAAATGCCCCTTTGCGCGTGGCCTGAACTGCTGTCTCGATGGTACCATGACCGGAGATCATGATCACGGGCAGCGAGTAGAGTTCTTTGATCTTTTCCAGAGCCGTCATGCCGTCCATATTGTCGCCAAGCCAGATATCCAGGAGGATGAGATCAACATTCTTTTCCTCAAGAATCTCCAAACCCTCTTCGGCTGAGGAAGCGCATAGCGGACTGAAACCTTCATCTTCTAGAATGCCGGAGAGGCTTTGCTGGATGGAAATTTCGTCGTCTATAATGAGGATCTGTTTTCTCATGGCGATATCTCAGTTGCCCGTCTGCTTGCTGCTCTTGGCAAGCAGAGGCAGTTCAATGGTGAATATGGAGCCGTGGGGGCTGTTGTCCTGTATTCTGATATAGCCGCTGTGGTCGGAGACTATAGTGGAAACAATGGCAAGTCCGAGCCCGGTTCCGCTTTTTTTGGTGGAGAAGTAAGGTTCAAAAAGACGAAGCTTATCTTCCTCGACAATACCGGGGCCAGAGTCACATACCTGTATAAAAATATTCTCCTCTTCTTCGTCTAAGGAAAGAATAATATCTATTCTACCGCCATCAGGCAAAACTGCAACCGCATTGTCAAGGAGGTTGATGAGGCAGCGTTTTATCTGTTCCACGTCAAAACTGAATATCGGAATGTCATTTTCGCTTTTGACTGTGAACACAATTTGCCCGTGTGCCTGCTGATAGAGAACCAGAGTTTCGTCTATCATCCTGAGGATATCTGCCGGAGCCTGATTGATCTTAGGCATTCGCGCGAACTGAGAAAACTCACTGACCAGCCGTTTGAGTTCATCCACCTGTTTGATAATGGTGTGGGTGCATTGATCAAAAATGGAGTTATCTTCCGCAAGGATTTCAGGGTAGCGTCTGCGCAGGCGCTGAGCAGAAAGTTGAATAGGGGTCAGTGGGTTTTTGATTTCATGGGCAATGCGGCGGGCAACCTCACGCCAGGCCGCCATCCGCTGCATCTTTTCTATTTTAGTCAGATTGTCAAAGACCAGGACAAATCCTAAGGGATTTCCATCTTCATTTTCCAGGCGGGTGAAGGTAACCAGCAGGGAAAAGGTTTGCTTGAGGACGGAAATTTTGAGATGCTGGCGGACAGAGCTCTTACCGGTGATGTTCAGTTCTTTGATAAAACTCTCGATGATGGTCACATGTTCTGGTGCCAGGACTTGTGCGTATTTACGGCCAAGGAAAAATTTCTTGTCGATATTGAGCAGTTTTTCAGCAAAACGGTTGATAGTGGTGATCTTGCCGTTATCATCAAGAGAAATAACTCCGGCTTCTACGTTTTGGAGAATGATTTCAGTGTATCGTCTCCGATCTTCCGATTCTCTGGAGCTTTGTTGCAGGGCATGCAGGGCTTCAGCCAGTTTGGCGTTGCTGGAACTGAGCCTGGACGTCATGGTGTTAAAAGAATCAACCAGCAGTCCCATCTCATCGTTGGATTCTTTCTCCAGGACAAAGCTGAGATCTCCCTCGGCAACACGTCTGGTCGCTGTTGCCATCTTGTCCAGAGGGCCGGTAATACTCCTGGCAATATAGAGACCGAACCAGATGGCGGAGAAAATAATAAGCAAGGTGACGATGAGAAGGATGATGAGGATCCAGAACTTGAAGGGTTTCTTCAGGTATTTTAATTGCTGGTAATCTTCAATACCCTTGGAAATAAAGTTCAGACGATCGAGCTGGTCATTCTCAATGAGCAGGGTGGTGACGAGGAAGGCTTCTTCAGCTGGATTCCAGCCGAGGCGAATGAGACTGACCCGGCGGATCAATTCTCCGGCATTAGATTCTTGAATGACAATCTCTCGTTCCTGGTTTTTTCGCACAGAATCAAGGGTTGCCAGGGTAATCTTGGGTAGTTTCAGACTGCTCAGCAGGGGCGAGGATGCGGTGATTATCTTGTTGCGCTGGTCAATAATGAGGGTGAGACTGTCAGGCCCCCGAATATTGTTGCTTGTGAGAATGGTGTTGAGAGCCTTTTCCAGACCCTCAGCTCCGGGGTCTTCCTCGTTCATCAGGAGAATGTTCTGTTCAATGTTTTTTCCGAGGAGATCCACTTCTTCTTTTGTTTCCTGGATAATTGATTTAGCAAGGTCCAGTGATTTTTGCAGGGATAGCTCGATATTGGAATTGAACCAATAGTCCATACTGGTGGAAACAAACTGAAGGGAGACAAAAAAGAGAAGGATGGTGGGAATGAGAGAAAGTGAAATAAAGGAGATGACCAGTTTACTCTTCAGTTTGGAGCCCAGTACGTTCTGCCGGCTTTCAAAAAAAAGCTCTGCCAGGTTGCGAAGAACCAGGTAGAGCATGAGGAGTACAAGAAGGACATTGAGATTAATCAGTCCGAAAATCAGAATATCACTGGAGACGGGCAGGGTAATGTCAACATTGATCAGTGAGCTTTCCAACCAGACGAAAAGGGGGATGAGGCAGAGGCAGATGAGAATGACTTTTCTCACCAAGCGTTTTTTTTGTTGTCGCTGCTTGTCGCTGAGTTGGGGCTTGCTCAGACTCTGAGTGGCAGGCAGCTGCACCTTATCCTGTGTGGATTCATCCATGAATGATGCTAATTAGGTTAATAGGTGAATTCAATGGTATGCCAGTCTGTCTCCACATCCCAGAGGGAGACAAAGGGAAGCACGTAGTGAAGGTTCATGGGGAGGGTTTTTTTGTACAGTTCAGCCTTCATGCGGAGTTCATAGGAGCTGTCAGGGAGAAGCCTGCTCAATTCAATAACCCTCAAGCCATTTATTTCATTCATCACCTGTAAAGCTTCCTGGAAGGTGTGATAGGTGGATGTCTTGTTTTTTTGTTCCTCCAGTACCACCTGATAATGCTCCTTCAGCGTGTCATATTTGAGGGTATGGGTAAATTTCATGGAGACTAGCTCCTCGTCGGGCCAGTTTTCCCTGGTCCGGAAGAGTTCAACAAAAAAGGAAAAGCGCATGGGGATACCGCTGTGCAGGGCCTGTTCCATGTCGTTGTTTTTGTCATTTTTCACTATCCCGAAAAGCAGGAGATGTGTGTTGGAGGTGGTGATAGTGATGTCTTTGAATTGTACTTCTTGTTCTGTGGCAGCAAGCACACTGAATCCTGTAAGGAAAAACAGCTGGGTAACGAGAAGAAGTATGAATAGAAATGGGTGGCGCATATTCAACGAAAAGCCTTAGTTAAAAACAAACCATTGCTGTTACGGTAAAGAGACTATCGGTCTGTTCCCTCTTGTGGCAGTGGGAGATAATCTCTTGTAGACAGCACAGAAATCGGGAGTAATTTTTCTTTTTGTCATTTATGACAATGCAGAGATAATAACCCGAATGTGATATTTTTGTAAGGGTTTATCTCTCTTCCTCACCGGGACTGTCAATTCATCTGTCTTTACAAACAAACGGCAGGAGTCTTATGAAAAATAATCAATGTTCAATACCTGTATTTTCCCTTGACAGAGGCAGAGGATCGCACTATGATGTGCATATGTTCATTAACTGTTTTTGCTGAATCAACTGCAGGTAATCAAGCCAGGTTCTGGGAAAGTAGAGAAAATGAAAAGCCGGACAAGGAGAACAGTATGAATCGAACGAAAGATCTGTACATTGCTGAAAGTGAAAAGAGTGTCGGTCAGTTTGTTGCTGATTTCGGCGAGATCCTGAGAGAAAATGAATTTGTTGTCAATAATTTTGAAAACATGAACATGAAGAAAACATTTCGTGAGCATGGGGGCGCGGTACCGGATGAATTTGATTTGCATATGATTCAGGTTTGTAAGCCCACCAAGGCTGACAAGAGTCTGACCGCCAATCCTGAACGTGCCATTCTTATGCCCAAGTTTGTCATGGTTTTCTCTAAGGATGGCAAGACACAGATTCGCTACCTGAGTTACAGTGCTGCCGATATTGCTGCCTTGGTTCTCGATGATCCTAAGTTTCCTGAGTCTCTGGCCCAAACCTTTGCCAAGATTCGTTCTATGATTGATGAGGCTGTTTGATGATGTGGAAGCTGCTGATTTCAATCAATAAGAAGCTTGTTTATGCCATTCCCGTCATGATAGCTTTAGGTTTCCTCTTTGGCAAGGTCATTGATGCCCAGATCGTCAAGCAGATGAAGAACCTGATTGTTCCTTTGACCTTTCTCATGGTTTATCCCATGATGGTTACACTGAATATCAAACATCTGCAAGACGGTATTAAAAATGTAAAACTGCAGGTTTTGACTCAGCTTATAAATTTTCTTATTATTCCATTTCTTGCCTACGGTCTTGGCCTGTGGTTCTTTCCTGACAATCATTATATGGCCCTTGGGCTTCTCCTCGCAGCATTGTTGCCAACCAGTGGTATGACCATCTCCTGGACCGGGTTTGCCAAGGGAAATATGGGGGCCGCTATTAACATGACGGTTATTGGTTTGACTCTTGGCTCCCTGGCTGCGCCTGTTTATGTCAAAGCGTTGATGGGAGCCAAAGTGGATATGGATATTGTCCTGGTGGTCAAACAGATCGTCTATATCGTTTTTATCCCAATGTTGCTTGGTTATTTTACCCGATCCTATTTTATAAAAAAGTATGGCCCAAAAGAGTTTAAAATGACCTGGGCTCCCCGCTTTCCGTCACTCTCTACTCTTGGTGTCCTGGGAATTGTTTTTGTTGCCATAGCCTTAAAGGCTGAAAAGCTGTCTCAGGATCCGCTGATCCTGTGGATGATATTCAAACCGCTTCTCATTATCTATTTCGTGAATTACACCCTGGGAACTCTTGTTGGCAAGTTCCTGTTTAAACGGGGTGATGCTATTGCCTTAGTTTACGGAACAGTCATGCGAAACCTCTCTATTGCCCTGGCAATTGCTATAAATGCCTTTGGTGAACATGGCGCTGATGCAGCGTTGGTTATTGCTGTATCGTATATCATACAAGTCCAGTCTGCTGCCTGGTATGTGAAGCTGACGTCAAAGATATTCGGTCCGGTCGAAGAAGAGGTATTGAATCAGTAGGAATTGGGAGACAGTGAGGCATCTTTTCCAAAGAATTGTTCTCATCTGAATGCTACATCTTCAGGGAGGATAATGCTGAGTGGATACAGCTATAGGGTGTGATATGAAAACATCTTTATTTTCGAAAATTCTTTATGCAACAGACCTTTCCGAGACCGCCAAACAGGCGGCTCGTTATGCCCTCAGTCTGGCTCATGAATATGGGGCAGAACTGACAGTAGTCAATGTGATCCCTGATTTAGTGGAGGAGATGTCGGCTGGTATGGGCTATGACCTGGTCAGCCATTTTGGTCACGATAAGCTGAATAGTTTTTACGAGGAAGGACTCGAAGAGACTAAAAAGGCATTAATTAAACGTATTCACAATGTCTGTCAGGAGGCCGGGAATGAACTGCATAACTGCACAGTGGAGCAGAATGTGGTGGTGAAGGTCGGCCATCCTGTGGAACAGATTGTGGAAATGGCGAAAGAGGGTGGCTATGACCTGGTGGTTCTTGGAACCCATGGTCATACTATGTTGGACGATCTTCTCCTTGGCAGTGTGGCCAGGGGGGTGGTTAAAAAATGTCCTATGCCGGTATTGACTGTTCGGCTCAAGGAGTAATAATAGTAAGAGTACAAAAACGGGTTACCGAGAAAATATTTTTCATTCTTTTGACCTTATCACAGATTGGCCGGAGATTCCGGTGATTAAAAGGAGACTACAACGATGCGTATATGTATACCAACAAATAATCCTGGAGGCCTGGAAGCCTCCCGTTCCGAACATTTTGGACATTGTGATGTTTTTACTCTGGTGGAACTGGATTCGGATAACAAAATCAGTTCGGTGGAAACCCTGCTGCCTCCCGATCATGGCGCCGGGGGCTGTATGGTTCCTGTGCAGGTTCTAAATGATGCCAACGTTGATGCCATTGTTGTCGGCGGTATGGGGGCCAGACCCATGCAGGGTTTTGCAGAAGTCGGGATTGATGTCTACTGGGCAGATCGTAATTCCATTCTGAATGCAGCCACCGTGGTGGAAAAATTTACCGAGGGCATGCTGCCTAAAATGAATGCCGATCAGGCATGTGGCGGAGGGAGTGCCTGCCACCAGTAAGATAATTGCTTTTTGCAGATTATGAGGGTATAAGAGAACCGTTTTGATAACGGCAGGAAGTATCTTACAGAGGTATGAGGCTGCCGTTATCTTTTCATCATTAATCCAGAAATTTCTCCTTAACCATTGGGTACTATGTCACCGAGACCAAAAAAACTCAGGAATTGTGAAGGTAATTTTTGCGGCCGGGCCTTTAAGCCCACCGGGACACCACTGTCAAAACTGGTACAGATTGAGCTCTTCCGTGATGAGATGGAGGCTCTGCGACTCTGTGATATGGAAGGCTTGACGCAGGAAGAGGCCGGGCAGAAAATGGGAGTTTCCCGAGGAACTGTCCAGCGCATTATCACCATTGCCAGGAGAAAGACGGCAGAGGCGCTGACTGAGGGCCGAGCCCTTGTCTTTGTCGACGACGAGGAGTAAGGCCGGCGCAGCGGAAAGTTGAACGCGGAAAGTCTGGTTTGTCTTTTTGCCGTTCTTAATGGCTGTCTGAACAGTGCAGACAGCCCGTGATTATCAATTGGAAGTCCATTGCCTCCAATCCCAGCAATTGAGCCATTTCAAGTTTGAAAAAGTCATCAAAATGTTAAATGGCTAAGACCGCTTATATGTTTTCTCTGGTCTTTTGAAATTCGATATCCGGCCACTTCTCCATGAAAAAATTAAGCATCCATTCGTTTTGAGCAAGATAGGTGAGAAAACCTTCTGCATCAATGGCAAGTGAAGCCTGATTCTTCTGTTCAAATTCAGCCAGTCTTTTTTTGTCGTTACAGTGCACCCATCGAGCTGCCTGGAAGTCGATGGGTTCATAAATCGCTTCTACTCCGTACTCATTTTTTAACCTGGCAACTGTGACCTCAAACTGAAGGACACCTACAGCCCCTATAATATAAGAAGAGCCGGTCATGGGGCGAAAGACCTGAATAGCCCCTTCTTCGGCCAGCTGCTGCATGCCTTTTTGCAGTTGTTTCATCTTCATTGGATTCTTGATGAGAACCCGGCGGAAGTGTTCAGGAGCAAAATTAGGGATTCCTGTGAATTTCAGTTCTTCTTTCTGGGTGAAGGTATCACCGATCTTGATGGTTCCGTGGTTGTGCAGGCCGATGATGTCTCCTGGCCAGGCCTCTTCCACATTTGCCCGGTCCTGGGCCATGAAGATGGTGGCATTGGCCAGAGTGATCTCCTTACCGATGCGATGGTGTTTTACCTTCATCCCTCGGGTGAATTTACCTGAGCAGATACGGAAAAAGGCTATGCGGTCCCGGTGGGCCGGGTTCATGTTAGCCTGGATTTTAAAGACAAAACCGGAGAAATCTTCCTCGGTGGGCGAGACATCCCGAGTTTGGGCCGGCCGTATCCCTGGCGGGGGTGCCATTTCCACAAAGCCGTTCAGGAGCTCGCGAACACCAAAGTTGTTGATGGCAGAGCCGAAAAAAACAGGGGTCTGACCGGCACTGAGGTAGTGCTCGTATTCAAAAGGGTTTGCCGCCCCTTGCAGAAGATCAATATCATCACGTAAGAGTTGGGCATCGTGACGGGTGAGGATCTCATCGAGGCGCGGATCATCTAACGAATTAATGGTGATGCCTTCCTGGTCGCGTGTCCCCTGGCCTGGTGTGAAGAGGTGGATCTGTTTCTTATAGAGATTATAGACTCCTTTGAAGGTCTTTCCCATGCCGATGGGCCAGGACATGGGTGTGCACTCAATCTGCAGTTTGTCTTCGATCTCGGCCAGGATATCGAGAGGATCCATACCTTCCCGGTCCAGCTTGTTGATGAAGGTGATAAGCGGGGTATTGCGCATGCGGCAGACTTCCATCAGTTTTTCAGTCTGCGCCTCCACACCTTTGGCAGAGTCAATGACCATGATGGCTGAATCCACTGCGGTTAGAACCCGGTAGGTGTCTTCGGAAAAATCCTGATGCCCGGGGGTGTCCAGCAGGTTGACCTCATAGTCCCGGTAGGTGAATTTCATCACCGAAGTAGTCACTGAGATGCCGCGTTCCTGCTCAATGGCCATCCAGTCGCTGGTAGCTTTACGTTCTACCTTGCGTGATTTGACGGCACCGGCTAGATTGATGGCCCCTCCGTAGAGGAGGAGTTTTTCGGTGAGTGTGGTCTTGCCTGCGTCGGGATGGCTGATAATGCCGAAAGTTCGCCTCTTGGCGACTTCTTGTTCAAGCTGTTTGCTCATAATAGAGGAAGAATCTACTTCAATTTCTAAGTGTATGTAGTATATACAGTATTCTGTAATAATTCGTCAGGGGGGAAACTGGTGGGAGCGCCCCTGGGTATGTGTGACGTATGAGGTTACCTGAGGTGCTGGTGAATTTTCACGATATTCCCATAAGAAGAACGGAGTATTATAGGCGCTTTTGCTAAGAAAGAAAACCAAAAAAAGAGTGGGAAATGGAAACAAGTCGTAGAATTCTGGTTACCGGCGGCTGCGGGTTTATCGGGGCAAATTTTGTACGCCTCCTTTTGCAGGATTATCCGCAGTGGCGGGTGATTAATGTGGACAAGCTTACCTATGCCGGGAATCTCCAGAATTTGGCAGGGATAGAGGAAGGAGAGAATTACCGCTTCATCAGGGCCGATATCTGTGATTCCCTGAAAATGGAAGAACTTTTTGTCGAAGAGCAGATTGATTCGGTGGTCCATTTTGCTGCCGAGTCCCATGTCGATCGCTCCATTACCGGACCGGCTGCCTTTATTCAGACAAATATTGTTGGTACCTTTTGCCTGCTCGAAGCTGCCAGGAAAAGCTGGCTGAATGGTTCATGGAAGGGGCAGAACCCCTGCTTTCTCCATGTCAGCACCGATGAGGTGTATGGCTCATTGGGGGAGACCGGCATGTTTACTGAAACCACTCCCTTTGACCCGCGTTCTCCCTATTCAGCATCCAAGGCCTCTTCTGATCATCTGGTCAACGCCTATTTTCACACCTATGGCCTGCCTACACTCATTACCAACTGCTCCAATAATTACGGGCCATATCAATTCCCTGAGAAACTGATTCCCCTCATCTTTCATAACAGCATGACCGGAAAATCACTGCCCATTTATGGAGACGGAAAATATGTCAGGGACTGGCTCTATGTCAAGGATCACTGCGAGGCCATTGTCGAGGTTCTGGAAAAGGGCAGGGTTGGGCAGTCGTATAATATCGGCGGTAATAACGAAAAACAAAACCTGGAAGTGGTCACCCTGATCTGTGACACCCTGGATCGGAAGCTTGGTTTGCCCGCATCAGGTGAACCCAGGCGTTCTCTCATTACTTTTGTTAAGGATCGACTGGGGCATGACCGGCGCTATGCCATTGACGCTACCTATATCAAGGAACAGCTGGGCTGGGAACCCAAGGTCACTTTTGAGCAGGGAATTGAGAAGACCGTTGACTGGTACCTGGCTAACCAGGAATGGGTGGAGTCTGTCATTGACGGTTCTTATCGTGAATATTATGAAAAGATGTACGAATAGTCTTGTCCGTTTTCTGCCTTTAACCAGAGCGTAACTATGAAAATTACAGCAACTTCAATTCCTGATGTCTTACTGATAGAACCCACCGTATTCGGGGATGAGCGGGGGTTCTTTTTTGAGAGCTATAATGAGAAAATATGGGAGGAGACCACCGGCTTGCGAACACGGTTTGTTCAGGATAACCACTCCTGTTCTATTGCCGGGGTCTTGCGCGGTATACATTACCAGATCAAACAGCCACAGGGGAAGATGGTGCGGGTGGTGAGTGGTGAGGTGTTTGATGTGGCGGTGGATCTGCGCCGCAGTTCACCGACATTTGGACAGTGGGTGGGCGAGAGACTCAGTGCTCAGAATAAAAAATGTCTGTGGGTTCCGGAAGGGTTTGGGCATGGCTTCCTTGTCCTCTCTGAAGTTGCTGAGTTTCTCTATCGAACTACTGATTTCTGGGCTCCGCAACATGAACGCTGCATTATCTGGAATGATCCCGATATCGGTATTCAGTGGCCCCTTTCCGGGCAACCGGTACTGTCGGAAAAAGATTCTCAAGGATCGTTGCTGAGCCAGGCTGAACTCTATCAGTAGCTGATCTTCTTCCAACCTCAGCTACCCATGAGATTTCCTGCCCCTATCTCCTGTTCAGGTTGCATTCGCTGGTTTGAGCGACTGCCTGGGACAGGTGCTGAAAAAAGAGTATTGTTGCGGTATCATCCGGGTTACGACTCAGCCGTTCTTCATAAAGGATGAAGAGCTTGGTCAGTACATGGGGGACATCCTCTTCTTCAAGATCGCCAAGAGCTTCCCAGAGATCGTTCGTATTGATCATCGTCTTTGATTTTTTGTCTGGTGAGAAATTTTCCATCAACTGCCGAAAAGATCAGCTGCTTCTTTGAACATTCAACATTGTCTTTCCTCGTGGTAATAATAGCTTCGGTCAATATATAGTGATTTTCACCAGTTAAAAGAGATGGTGTCATCCAGCAGATTTACCCGCTCCACCTTGACTGTTACCCGGTTCCCGGCCTCAGGCTGATCCCGCACCGGAGCAGGAAGGTCTATGGGCATGAGGATATCGGTAAGGAGGAGGAAGACGCGTTTGGGGCCGGAGTCTATGACCAGTGCATTGAGGGGTTTGCCCTTCCTGGCATCAAGGTATTTGAGCAGCCAGTAGCGCTGGCGTTGTTGGCGGATACTGTTTGCGCGTGCCAGGGTTCTGCTGATAACAGCAGTGAAATCCTTACACATCTCCTCGGTAAAACGGGTTTCCTCTCTGCGCACCAGGGAATTGATCTGATGCTGCATGACAAGGTCAAGAAGACGGCGGATGGGTGATGTTACTGTGGTGTACTGTTCCACGCCAAGGCCGCTGTGGGCCTTGGCGTGGACAAGCAGTTCTCCCCTTGACAGCAGTTTTCTCTGTTTACTGTTGAGGAATAAATCATTGTCCAGGCCAAAAACGACCCTCTTCTTCGGGGGCTTTTGGGCACGAAAGAGTCCGGGCGCCATCCTGTCTGCCACGTATCGAGCTGCCTCGGTATTGGCCAGGATCATCATTTCCGAAACCAGGGTGCGGGCAGGTGTGTCGGTATCAGAGAGGTTGACCTGTACCCTGCCTCCGTTTTGGATATGGATGTTGACATCTGGAAAGGGGAGGAGCAGGGCACCGGCCTCCACCCGTTTGTTGCGCAGTTTTACACGGAGGTCGTCGAGGATGGCCAGTTCCGGATCTTTGCTGATTATGGAATCGGCCTCATCGTAGGTGAGCCGTCTGGCGACCCTGATGACAGCGGGATGGATTCGAACTCGCAGGACCTCCGCCTCTTTGGAGAGCAGAATCATAAAGCTGAGTACTGCCCGTAATTCTCCCTGGATAAGGCTGCATATTCCCTGGGAAAGATGTCTCGGCAGCATGGGAATCTGTCCCTCCGGGAAATAGATGGAGGTCCCTCGCTGGAGAGCTTCTCGGAAAAGAGGATCTTCCGGTCGGACATAATGGGCCACGTCCGAGATATGCACGCCTACCAGGTAATTCCCGTCTTGTTCCTCAATGGAAAGGGCATCGTCAAAGTCCAAAGTGGAGGCGCCGTCAATGGTCATGGGGCGAAGATGGGAAAGGTCCTTGCGGGCTGGATCCTGGAGCAGTTTGTCAGCTCCCTGCTGGAGGAGCATTTCCGCCTGCTGGATAGCGAGCAGGGGGAAAACCACAGGCTGCTCATTACGGAGCAGAGGAATGTTCTCATTGTTATCCCAGATCCCGGCTTTGACCAGAAGATGGAAGGAGTCGTGGGGCCTGTTGAAGCCTGCGGTCTTCAGGATTTGTCTGGCAATGTCAGCCCGCGGAAAATCTGTGCCAAAGAGATAAAAGTCACGGATGATACTCAAACATTCTTCTTGCTGGGCATCGTCAAGAGCATCTTTCTTTTCTCCGTTGTCGATTTCCTGAAGAAATTCTGCGCCACTCTTGATGAGATCCTGATTCCTTTTCTCTTTTTCCCGATGCTCGCGAAGTTGCTGTACCTGTTCCGGAGAGTGGGCCAGGACACGGTTTTCTCTGTACTTGAAGAAAAGTCGGTCCACAAAAATAGAACGAAGAAAAGCAGAAACTATGTCGTCATTGGCATCTTTGCCAAAACTCAGTTCTGCCAGAAAGGTTGGAAGAAAGCTGTTGTCCGGTTCGTCTGCAGTGAGTTCCCATATCTCCTGGAGGTTGATTCGCTCCATGAGTTTGTTTCGTGTTTCTGCTGTCTCCTGGAGTTGTCGAACAAGGGATTCGCGTGGGAGATCAAGCTGATGTGTTTGTTCAGAACAGTGGACAACTCGGGACAGAGGCATGTTCATCTCTCTGCCGTTTTGGTTTAACAGGCGAAGGCGTTTGGCTTGTCCGCCGGTGACATAGGCGCAGAGAAATTTCCCTCCATCCAGATATTCTATGAGTTTCCCTGGTGCTGTCATTGACAATCTTGTGCAACCATGTGACTGGCCGCATACCTGCTCCTTTGCTGAAAATGGTGCCGTTCTCCGATTAACTTTGCTATAGTAATAGAGAAGGCATAAGTTTATTACTATAGTGTGCTTTTCTATTTTGAGCACTTGTATTTTTTGATAAGCTCGTAAAAAATGAAATTTACAATCATAAATTTAATGAAGAATTTTCAAGACAGCAGCAATTTTCACAAATTGAATATTTTTCTCAAAAGAGGAGTAACAGATTGAATGAGATGGATTTCCTAAAAGAAAACGTGCGCTCAGGAATGGTCGCCATTGTCGGTCCTCCCAACGCCGGCAAGTCTACTCTGATGAACCATCTCCTTGGGCAGAAGATATCTATTGTCAGCCATAAGCCTCAGACAACCAGAAATCGTATTCTTGGCATTGTCAATGGAGAGGACTATCAGATTGTCTTGCTTGACACTCCAGGGCTTCATAAGGCTCGTCAGCCCTTAAATCGCGAGATGGTACGTATCGCTATGGAAAGTCTGAGTGAGGTCGATGCGGTTGTCTACATGATTGATGTCTCGTTACCTCTTCCGGAAAAACAAAAAGAGGATGCGGGACAGGAAATGTTGGAGCAGATGAAGGGTGTGCAGGCACCTGTCATTTTACTCTTGAACAAAGTGGATCTGCTGGAAAAAGAGAAGCTCCTGCCTATGATAAAACGTTATTCCGATCTCTACCCCTTTCACGGAGTACTCCCGGTTTCTGCATTAACGGGTGATGGGGCAGATCATCTTGTCCAGGAATTGCTGACTCTTCTTCCTCTGGGGCCACGTTACTTTCCTGAAGATGTACCAACAGATGTCAGCGAACGATTTCTGGTGACTGAAATTATCAGAGAAAAGGTCTTTCTTCTTACCGGCCAGGAGGTCCCTTATTCCTGTGCTGTAACCATTGAGTCGTTTCAGGAAGATAACGTTAAACAGCTGACAACTATCCATGCGACCATTGTCCTTGAAAGAGATTCCCAAAAGGGCATTGTGATCGGAAAAGGGGGCAGTAAGCTGAAAAGTATTGGTATCGCTGCGCGTAAAGATATTGAAAAAATGCTGGACCAGAAGGTCCTTTTGAAACTGTGGGTTAAAGTCAAAAAAAATTGGTCCAAGGATGAACGATTTCTGAAAGAAATTGGTTTTTAAAAGGATTTCAGAGCTGTTTTATAGACTTTCTAGTTGGAAAAAGATGGTCTGCTAGAGTGGTGTGTTGTGCGTCAGGAAACAGGAAACGTTTGAGGAGAATAAGTATGATGGAAGCTATGCCGAACTGCACAGTGAACATAATGAAGCAAAGGTGCTGGTATGTTTTTCTGTCACTATTTGTATCCGTGAGTCTTGCCGCTCCTGTGTATGCAGCTGATTGTCAAGGGATAAAAAAGGCGATTCAGGCAGAAAGAAATCTAGCCTTGAGACGTGAAAAAGTGGCGGATGCCATCCTGCAGTGTCCGGACGATCCCGTCCTCAACTATAAATATGGACTCAGTCTTGAGCGTTTCAGGAAATATGATAAGGCCCTTGGCTATTATAAGAAGGCCGTTCTCCTTGATCCGAAAATGGGAAAGGCCTATGCGGGAATGGGAGATATCTATCTCTATCTTGGATTATTGAACGAATCCATTGAGGCATACCAACAGGCAGTGAAACTCATGCCGACTGATGACCGGGCCGGCAACAGACTGGCACGTCTGCAAATCAAAAGGAAGGCCCTTAGAGGTGAAGTGCTTACCGGGGTTGAGTTTATCAAGGTTATGGATAATAAAGGGAAAATATCCAACAATACCTCTCTGCTTCTTACCGGTCCGGTTTTACAGTATCAGATTGCCTTTGCCGGTAATAGTGATATCCTGTTACCCATTGGAATCAGCCAGCTTGGCGCCGTTGGTCAGGCCATGCAGAATGATGCTATAAAAGATCTTCGTTTCGAGATCTCGACCCATGTGGGTTCATCCGTTTCCTCTTCGATTGCCACGGAAAAGTCTAAGAAGCGGGCTGAAATGATAAAAGAACAGTTGGTGACAAATTTTCAGATCAATCCCAACCGCATTGAGATCAAGTGGTATGGAGATTCCCAGACTCTGGAAATTGACAAGGTCACCGAGGACTGGTCACTCAATCACTGGGTGGAGTTCAGAAATATCAAGGAATAACCCATAGGTTATTGTCAGTCGTTGAGACCTTATTTGACAAGGAAAAGAAAGCTCGCTTTTCCAATATTCCCTGAGCAGAAGGACCTCAGTTGAGGATGCTTTGATCTGCTCAGCGAGCAACTTTGACAGGATCAGCAACCTCTTATAGCTACTGGCTTCAAGCAGTTGCTGTGATCAGACATCGATATATCCTTCAAGGTATTGAACAGCCTTGCCTGATACGATGACTTGACTGTCCAGCACTCTGCATTTCAAAATACCACCTCGTTTAGAGGCTTGATAAGCGGTGAGGGTCTTTTTACCTAACCTTTGAGCCCATAGTGGTGCCAGTCCAGCATGAATTGAACCGGTAACGGGATCTTCATCACTGCCATTTGCAGGCCAGAAGTATCTTGAAATGAAATCATATTCCTTTGCTTGTGCCGTAACTACAACATCAAGGGGAGCAAGCTTTTTGAGCTCATCAATGGTTGGGTGAACTGAGTACACGTCTTCTTCATTTGCATAAATGACAAAATATGCCTGCTGATTCAGTAAAACCTCTTTGGGTATTATAGACAAACCGTTTGTCAGTTCCTTGGGAATATGAGTTATCCGTTCGGGCGTCCGTTTGGGAAATGTCATGTCTATATGATCCTTTTGCGATTGCCGAACTTTCAGATTGCCAACAGCTTTGGCTGAAAATGTCAGCTCATCAATGGAGCTGTCTTGGTTAAATAATACAAATGCAGTAGCTAACGTGGCATGGCCACAGAAATCAATTTCAGTGATCGGAGAGAACCAGCGAATCTCATATGTATTGCTTCCACATTTTCTGGCAAAGGCTGTTTCAGACAGGTTGTTTTCAGTTGCGATTGATTGCATTAAACCGTCAGGTAAGCATTCGTCAGTAATTATAACAGCGGCATAATTACCTTTGAAGAGAGTATCAGTGAATGCATCAATGTGATGGATTTTTAATCTCACTTGTATTCCTTTGTTTTTTGCTACAGTTTTTTAATTGTTCAGGTCGGCTGTAATAAGGAAAGATGGAGAGGTGGCTTTTGCTGTTATGTGTAGGGCAGGATTAAAAAGAAGAGTTTCTGGCCTCCAGCTTGATGGATTCCCGGTGTGGTTTATATGTGAATATTAATATCTTGAGGTATATTATCCCAAAGACACATCAAGAATCATCATCACCGAAAAACCGACCATTGTTGTCATTGTTACCAAGTCAATGTTTCTATAGTCTCTTTGAGATTCCGGAATGAGTTCCTCCACTACAACAAAAATCATGGCACCCGCTGCAAAACAGAGAGCATAGGGAAGAATGTTTTGCATTTTTAGAACAAATATTGCGCCAAGTACACCGGCAATTGGTTCTACTAGACCTGAAGCCTGTCCCATAAGAAAACTTTTCCCCTTAGACATTCCTTCCCTTCGCAGGGGCAGTGATACGGCAGAACCTTCGGGGAAATTCTGAATGCCAATACCCATTGCCAAGGCAATGGCTCCGCCAATTGTGGCGGAAGGAAGATCAGCCGCCACAGCTCCAAAGGCAACACCGACAGCAAGGCCTTCAGGTATATTGTGAAGAGTTATAGCAAGTACCAGCAGGGTACTTCGTTGCCATGATGTCTTTATCCCTTCACTTTTATCAACGCTTAAACCAGGATGAAGGTGCGGCAGGAATTTGTCAATCACCCTCATGAAAACGCCTCCCCCCATAAATCCGATGACTGCGGTCAGCCATGGGATCTGCCCCATATGCTCTGCCATCTCTATGCCTGGTGCGAGAAGAGACCAGAAACTTGCGGCAATCATAACCCCGGCAGCGAACCCCAACATTGAATCCATCAGTTTCATGTTGACAGTTCTTGTAAAAAAAACAATTGCAGCCCCGGCAGCGGTTACGGCCCAAGTGAAAAGTGTGGCAAAAAGTGCCTGCGTAATAGGATTGAATTGTTGTATGAAATCGATCATTGTCGGATACTTTGTACCATGAATAACGTTAACTGATAAACAAGATAACTATCAGTACGACGGTTGATTCCCTTACTGACGCAGCCATTACGATATTTCCACAATCAGTTTCGTCTGACGAATTTTGAGGGAATGTTCAATGGCCTGAAACAATGCTTTTAACAAGCTCAGCACGGAATGCTATGAAAGCAGGATGCTAAGAGAGCATTGAGATGACTAGCGCGGTTTCTGCGGATAGTTTTCCAGGTCTGAGTTGGTCCTGTATTCGGTATAGAGGTTGAGGCTTTTGAGGATATTCAGACCAGTCCGTAACTGATTGTCCTGTTTCAATCTTTGACTGATTGCCTGTTGCTCTTTAGTGTCTATTGCTTCTGGTGCGGGAGAAGCTTCTTCCGCCGGCACTTTGGCCGAATCTTTACGGTTGAGGATATGATTCTTCAGATCTGCCTCTTTGACAAAATCGGGCAGGATCCTTTTCTCCTCAGCCTGTTCTGTATAAGGAAGGCGAGGTACCTCCACATCAGGTACAATGCCTGTAGCCTGGATCGATCTGCCGTTCGGGGTGTAATAACGGGCTGTGGTCAAGCGCAGACCGGCTCCGTCAGGCATGGGCAGGATCGTCTGTACCGATCCCTTGCCGAATGTCTGGGTACCGACAATGACTCCTCGTTTGTGATCCTGAATCGCTCCGGCGACAATCTCAGATGCACTGGCCGAGCCCTCATTGACTAACACAACGAGGGGGTAGAGGTTTTTTCCATTATTGGCATGGGCTTGAAAAGTCATGTTCTGTTCAGGAAGTCGTCCCTTGGTATAGACTATCAGTCCCTCTTCCAGAAATGTATCAGCAACAGAAATTGCCTGGTCGAACAGGCCACCTGGGTTGTTGCGTAAATCAAGAATTAATCCTTTGATCTGCTGTTCGTTGTTGAGTTTTACCAGCTTTTCTTTCAGGTCTTTCGTGGTTTGCCCCTGAAAGTTAGTGATCCTGATGTAGGCAAAACCGGGCTCAAGAAAGGCACCGCTGATACTTTGCAGAGAAATGATGTCACGAACAAGGGTGATCTCTTTTAAGTCCTGCCATCCATCCCGGTAAATGGAAATAGTTACTTCACTTCCCTTTGGACCCCGCAGTTTCTTGATGGCATCCATGGATGGCATGTTTTTGGTTACTTCGCCATTGATCTTGACAATGAGGTCCTTTGCCTGCAGGCCTGCTTTATCAGCGGGTGTTCCTTCGATGGGAGAAATGACGGTGAGAATACCATCCCGAACCGTTATCTCCACTCCAATTCCTGAAAAGCTGCCGCGTGTCTCATCTTGCAGCTCCTCAAAGTCGTTGGCGGTCAGGTAGGATGAGTGAGGGTCAAGGGAAAGAAGCATACCGTTGATTGCCCCTTCAAGGGTCTCATTGGTGTCAATCTCTTCCACGTAATTCTCTTGCAGGATGCTGAGAACATTGGCAAAGATTTCGAGTTGGCGGTAGGTCGCCTCCCTTTCTTCCTGAGAAATAGCGGCTTGGCATATGCCGGTGAATGCCATGCAAAAAGAGAGGGTGAGAAACAAGAAGAGCGCTGGTGCTTTCACGTGTTGTCCGTTTGCTGAGTTTCTTACAGCATTATGGGTTGATCTGTTTTGCTTGAGTTCGATTCGCATGATAGATGTTCTGGGTGTATTGTTGGTCTTTGGGAACAGTTTAATGGGAGGATTCTCCTTTGCGGACTTCACTGTCTGTCATGGGCAGGGTTAGGCCGACTGTGTCAAGCCAGAGCAGAGGGTCTTCCGGGGTTGAACCGTGCCGGATTTCAAAATAAACTCCTTCGTCCATCAGGGTGGCGGTATCTCCGGTGAGAGCAATGAGTTCCCCCTGATCAACTTTTTCTCCTTTCTGCTTTAACAGTTTTTCAAGCCTTGAGATGATGGAGAAGTAGTTGTGGCCATGATCAATAATAATTGTATTGCCATATCCGCGGAGATAAGAGGCGTAGGCGATAGTCCCTTCGTAAATGGCCTGCACTTTGTTTATACCAGGTGCAGAGATCGTAATACCTGTGGGTTTTCCAGTGATGCCGAGACGATTTTCCCGTTTCTGGCCGAACAGGGCAGTGATCTCTCCCTGAACCGGAGCGGGATGTTTTCCTTTGTTGGCCAGAAAACCCTGGTCAAGGAGCGTATCCTCTTTTTTCAGGGCTTCAAGGGATTCGGAAAGTTCATCTGCTGCCTTTTCCATCTCCCTGACAGCCTGCTCGTGGAGGAGCTTCTGGGTCTTTATCTGGCTCAGCAGGGCTTCTTTTTCTTTTTTTGATTCGTTGATATCTTCCTGCTTCACTTTGGCCATAGTGATAAAATCATCGAGCACAGTTTGTTCCCGGTTGAGCATTGCTCGAGATTTCTGCAGTTCATCAATACTGTTCCGAAAGACATCAATGAGCTTCTTGTCGTAGTCTATAAGGTTTGTAAATGAGTCGCGAAAACTGAGCAACCGCGGCAGGCTGTCTGTGGAAAAGGCGACATTGGCAAAACCGATCTTTCCCATCTTGTAATACGCCTTAATACGCTTCTGCAGATGATTTTGAACTATTTGTTTTTCGGCAAGGGCCTGATGCAGCTCACTTTCTTTGATTGCTGTCAGATCCTGCTGTGCCTCCATTTGTTTTTCCAGGTCTTGGAGCTTGGCCAGTTGTTCAAGTAGGCCGGTATCGATTTGTTCCAGTTCCCGCAAAAGGTTGCGTTCTTCCTGCTCGGAAAAATACACCTGATCCTGCTGTTGTTTGATCCCTTCCTGCAGTTTTCTGATATTGATGCGATACCCCTCTATTCCCTTTTCAATCCGCTGCTTTTTCTCCTTACGGTCTGTTGATGTTCCACTTTCCGCAAAGGATCCAGTGGGCAGAAGCAGAGCCGAGAGGACAAAAAAGATGCATGCCATTTGGAATAGTCGCTTATGGGTGTGAATTCTGGCATGTAAGGAGTGAGATGTCATCAGGTCAGGAGGTGACTAAATTTTTAAGAATTTCTGTATAGAGGTGAAACTGCCTATGGTACAGAGGCCAATGGAGCCAAGAATTATAGAGACAATGACCATGGGCGGGAAAAAGGTAAAGTGAAAGAGGTTTATGAGGCCCGGACCTGTAAAGTGGAGGCTGATCCATTGAAAAAGGATATAGAGAGCAGAAAGTCCAATAATGGACCCCATGAGGCCTTGGAGGGTCCCTTCCAGGAGAAAGGGAGTTCTGATGTAATTGTTTGTGGCACCGACCAGTTTTAAAAGTTCCAGTTCCTCATGTCGGCCCATGATGGTGAGACGAATGGTGTAGGCGACCATGAAGGTGGCGGTGAGGATGAGCAGGGTGCCGCTGAGCAACACGACAATGGTGATCAGTCTGGTAAAATAGTAAAATCGTTCCACCCATTCCTGACCGTACTGTACTTTTTCACTGCCGGGAAGTGTCGCCAGATATTCGGAAAAGAGCTTGATCTGGTTGTAGCCCCGGAGGCTTTTCAGGGGGACGACTTCGATGGAGGCAGGAAGGAAGTCCCTGGGCATATCTGTCAAGACGTCGGAGTCTTCTCCCAGTTGCTCGGCAAAACGTTCATAGGCGTCAGATTTCGAGATAAACTGGATTGATTCTGTCTTGTCAAAGTTGTTGATCTTGCGTCGAAGTTGCTCCTGCATCTCTGGCCCAGGGTCATCTTCCAGGTAGACAATGAGGCGGAGGTCGTCGCTCAGCCTGTCACCGGCACCGATCATGTTGGTGTAGATGAGATAGAAGAAGGCAAAGATCAGCACTGAGAGGCTGACCGTGAGAAAGGTCATGAACTGAGAGGTCCAGGTCTGGCGCAGATTGCGGCCTGCCTGCCTGAAGACGGCGAACCAGAAATTCATCAGCGACTATTCCTTGAGAGCGAGTGAATCTTGCCGTTGCGCAGTTCCATGACGCGATGATTCCCCTTTTGATAGATGGATGCATCATGGGTGGCGATGACGATGGTGGCACCGGCCTTGTTGCAGCGGGTAAGAAGATCCATGACCCGTTCTGTGGTGGCGGCGTCCAGATTGCCGGTGGGTTCATCCACCAGAATCAGGCGCGGTGAATTGGCCACCGAGCGGGCCAAGGCAATCCGCTGCTGCTCACCACGGGAGAGATCTCCGGTGAGGGCATCGTGCTTGTCTGTGAGCTGCAGCTGTTCAAGAAGATCCCGCACCCGCTGTCTGATGGCCCGCGGTTTCTTATAGGAGACTTCCATGGAGATGGCGATGTTCTCAGCAACAGTGCGGTCGCTCAGGAGTTTGAAGTCCTGGTAGGCCACTCCGATTTTCTGGCGCAGGTGAGCAAGTTTTTTACCCTTGAGGTTGTTGATGTTGTGTCCGGCGACCTCAATGAGTCCCTTGCTGGGGGTATCCATGTTACAGATCAGTTTGAGCAGTGTGGTTTTTCCGGCGCCGCTTCTGCCGATGAGAAAAAACAGCTCTCCGGTATCTACGGTAAAGGAGATGTCAGACAAGGCCTTGATGTCCGGGGCATAGGTTCGGCTGACCTTGATCATTTCGATCATGGTGTTGCCAGGAATGTCTTTTGTCTCGATGGGATCTTGGTTCTGCACGATTTTGGGCAATGATTAATCCTGATCAAAAAAAATGTTATCGAAAATAGAAGTAACGGTGGCTATTACATCTGCTGAATCATCAAGCTTAAGATATGATTCACCGGAAAGTTCCTGGTTGATGAGAGCCTCACTTGAGGGAACGATGCCACCAAGTTCCATACCACTGTCACGTACCGCTTCATCTATCTTGTCCTGCAGCGCTGCGGGTACCGGTTGGGGAGCCCGGTTGACCAGAAGATACTGTTTCTTGATCTCAAGGCCAAGGGGCGCGGTGATCTCAGAAATACGTTTTGCGGTGAGAATGCCTCGGGCGGATGGATCGGAAGTCACCAGGAGATAGTCGATGGAGCGCAGATTCATGCGACTGAGGTGCTCCATGCCCGCCTCGTTGTCGACAATGATGTATTTGTAGTTTGACGCCAGTTTGTCCATGGTCATGGCCAGATACTGGTTGGCAGCGCAGTAGCAGCCGGGACCATCGGGTTGGCCCATCACCAGAAGGTCAAAGCCGGTTTCTTCTATCAGGGCTTGATGGATTTTCATTTCCATGAACTGGTCGCGGGTTATGTTGGGAGGAAGCTCGCTTTTCAGCTCCTGACGGATCCGGCCGAGTGTCAGGCCTACATCCAGACCTAAAAGTTCGTTCAGGTTGGCGTTGGAATCGGCGTCAACCAGGAGAAACGGTGTCTTTTTCTTTTTCAGCAGGTATCTGGTGAGTAGGGCAGAAATGGTAGTCTTTCCGGTGCCACCCTTACCGGCCATGGCGATAACTTTAGTCATGCTTGGTCTCTATGTGAAGTGGATAAAAAGAGTAATTAAAGATAGAATTATCCCCATACTCTAATTAAGGCATATGCTTATGTCAAATTTAAAGGTGAGTCAACTGTTTTTGCCACTTTCTCCTTGCAACTTCAACAGCAGTTGTTATTTTTGTAAGTTTTGTAAGAGAAATCAGTATGAATCAGACAACCATTCTGCATGAAGGGCTCCCGAGAGCCTGGCTGCAGAAGATATAAGGAGATCGATATGGATTACAGGGATACCCTGAATCTGCCCCAGACCAAGTTCAAGATGAAGGCCAACCTGGACCAGAAAGAGCCTTTGTATCTCAAGCGCTGGGAAAAAGAAGGCCTTTATGCCAAGATCCAGAAGCATGGTGAGGGCAAGCCCCTCTACGTTCTCCATGACGGTCCTCCATATGCCAACGGGCATATCCATCTGGGCACTGCTTTTAATAAAATTCTCAAGGACATTATTCTCAAATCCCGGAGAATGGCGGGCTTCCAGGCCCCTTACATCCCGGGTTGGGATTGTCACGGACTGCCCATTGAGCACAACGTAGATAAGGAGCTGGGAGAGAAAAAGAACTCTATCCCCAAGCTGGGCAAGCGTGGGGCCTGTCGCAAATATGCTGAGAAGTGGGTCAAGACCCAGAAAGACGAGTTCAAACGTCTGGGAGTGCTTGGCGATTGGGATAGGCCTTATCTCACCATGAATTATGACTATGAGGCCTGTATCGCACGAGAGTTTAATAAATTTCTCCTTTCCGGTGCGGTAGTCCGTAACAAGAAACCGGTTTACTGGTGTTCCACCTGTACCACGGCGCTCGCCGAGGCAGAGGTGGAATATTATGATCATCGCTCGCCTTCCATCTTTGTCAAATTTCCGGTTGCGGAAGATCTTTCAGATATCGACCCGGCCCTTGCCGGCGAAAAGGTGTCAGTGGTGATATGGACCACCACTCCCTGGACTCTGCCTGCCAATCTGGCTGTGGCCTTTCATCCCGATTTCGTTTATGCGGCGGTGAAGGTGGGGGCTGAAACCCTGATTATGGCACAGGAACTGGTAGAGTCGGTGATGGAAACTATGGGGCTCAGTGACTATTCCGTGAGCGGGACCTTTTCGGCCAGGGGGCTGGAAAAACGTAAATGCCGCCATCCCTTCCTTGATCGTGATTCACTCATGGTCCTGGCCAACTATGTAACCCTTGAGGCCGGAACAGGTTGTGTGCATACAGCACCGGGACATGGTGCCGATGACTATTTGACTGGTTTGCGCTACGATCTGGAGATCCTCTCTCCTGTGGACCACGAAGGGCGCTACACTGAGGAGGCTGGTCAGTATGCCGGACTCCGGGTGCCGGAGGTGAATAAAAAAATTAATGCAGATATGGCTGCAAGCGGAGCCCTGCTGCATGAAGCGGCTATTAATCATAGTTACCCCCACTGTTGGCGCTGTAAGAAGCCGGTCATGTATCGGGCTACACCCCAGTGGTTCATCTCCATGGAGGTGAACGACCTGCGGCAAAAGGCGTTGACTGAGATCGAGAAGGTGCAGTGGACCCCTGCCTGGGGGATGCAGCGCATTCACTCCATGGTAGAGAATCGGCCGGACTGGTGCCTGTCCCGGCAGCGGACCTGGGGCGTTCCCATTACCGTGGTCAGCTGTAAAACATGCGGCGAGGTCCTTAAGAGTGAGCACCTGGTGGCCCGCATAGATGAATTGTTCCGCAAAGAAGGGGCTGATGCCTGGTTCCGTCACGAACTCTCCGACTTCCTTGAAGAGGGCTGTACTTGTCCTTCCTGCGGGGGGAGCGAGTTTGAAAAAGAGGAAGATATCCTCGATGTCTGGTTTGATTCCGGCACTTCTCATGCTGCTGTCTGCGAGGCACGGGATGAGCTGCGGGCACCGGCTGATCTTTATCTCGAAGGCAGCGATCAGCATCGCGGCTGGTTCCAGAGTTCACTTCTCACCTCAGTGGGGACTCGTGGCCGGGCACCTTTCAAGGGCGTCCTGACTCACGGCTACGTGGTGGACGGCAAGGGCAAGAAGATGTCCAAATCCATCGGCAATGTCGTGGCTCCGGAAGAGGTAATCAAAAAATTCGGGGCAGAGATCCTGCGCCTCTGGGTTTCCAGTGAAGACTATCGTGATGATGTCAAGGTTTCCGATGAGATCCTCAAGCAGGTGGCCGATGCCTATCGCAAGATCCGCAATACCATCCGCTACATGCTGGGTAATATAACAGATTTTGACCCAGCTGTTCATAGTGTTCCCTTTGTGCAGATGGCAGAGATCGACCGTTGGGCTCTGGCTCGATTTGAAGAGCTGCGGGAAAAGGTAACCGCTGCCTATGAGCGTTACGAATTCCATTCTATTCATCAGGCCCTGAATTACTTTAGCGGCACCACCATGAGTGCTTTTTATCTCGATATTCTGAAAGACAGGCTCTACTGTTCGGGAACTGATTCAATGTTACGCCGTTCTGCTCAGACAGCCCTGTATGAGATTCTGGGAGGACTGCTGAAACTGATGGCTCCTGTCCTCAGTTTTACCGCGACAGAGGCCTGGGAACATTTTCAGGGGCTTGCTGATGATAGTTCCCTTGAGGAATCCATATTTTTCACCGAATTTCCACAAGCGGTACCTGAGAGACGTGATCCGGAACTGGAGGCGCGCTGGGGAAAACTGATTCAGGTACGTTCTGAGATCACCAGGGCCCTGGAAGTGGCTCGTCGGGAAAAGATCATCGGTCATCCCCTGGAGGCCGAAGTGCTGCTCGAGATTGATGGTAAGTGGGCATCTTTTATTGAAGAGGAATGGGACAGGGTAAAAGAGGTGTGTATCATTTCTGAACTGACTCGCTGTGAGGATAGAAGTGGTTTTGCTGATCTGACTTTCCAGGACAGTGAAGAACTTTCCGGTCTGGCTGTGGCCGTCCGGGCTGCTGCCGGAGACAAATGCGAGCGCTGCTGGACCCGCTCCACCTTTGTGGGCAGCAATGAGGATCATCCTCAACTCTGCGAGCGCTGCCTGGCTGTGATTGTTGAGATGGATCTTGGGGAGCAGCAATAACAATGCTCTCTCTCTTCCTGCTGGTCCTGGTTGTCGCTCTGGACCAGCTGACCAAGATCTGGGTTGTGAACGGTTTTCAGCTCTATGAGATTCGGGAGATCATCCCCGGCCTGTTCAACCTCACGTATCTTACCAATAAAGGAGCGGCCTTTGGTTTTCTGGCAGGTGTCACTGCCGACTGGCGGCACTATTTCTTCCTGGGGCTGGTGGCTGTGGCTCTGGTGCTGCTCAGTGTTTTCTATGTTCGACTGCGCAAAGAGCATCCTTTTTATGGCCCAGCCCTGGCCCTCATCGCAGGAGGAGCCATCGGCAATGCTATCGATCGCATACGCCTGGGTGCCGTCGTTGATTTTCTTGATTTTTATGTGGCAGGTCATCACTGGCCTGCCTTTAACGTGGCCGACTCTGCCATTACGGTGGGTGTGGCCATTTTTTTAGTGGCAAATATTCTGGAAGAAAGACAGAAGAAGCGTGCGGCGGCAGGAAGTTGAGCCGTTGTGATCTGACTTCTTCATAAAAGGTGTATTCATGAAAATAGCAGTACTCTTTCCCGGTCAGGGTTCTCAGTTTCTGGGAATGGGACGGGAATTTATCGATTCCGATAAGGATTGCGCGGCCATCATGGAGATGGCCGCATCAGTCTGTGATTTCCCCCTGGCCAAGCTTTGTCAGGACGGCCCCATGGAGGAATTGACCCGAGCCATTCATCTCCAACCAGCCATTACCGTGACCAATCTCATCTGCTATCAAGGCTTGAAAAAGGCTTGGGGAGACAAGCTGACCGCCTCCTGTTTTGCCGGGCACAGCCTGGGTGAATATTCAGCCCTTTGCGCGGCAGGTGTGCTCAGTGTGGAAGACACCATCCGCCTGGTCATCAAGCGTGGGGCTCTGATGGAGCGTGAAGGTCAGAAAAATCCCGGCGGCATGCGGGCCGTCATCGGCAAGACCATGCAGGAGATAGAAGAGATTATTGCAGAGTGCGATGGTGCCGGGATAGTGACTGCTGCCAATCATAATACGGAGCTGCAGGTTGTTATTTCCGGGAGTATCGAAGGGCTTGATGCGGTGGAAAAGGTTGCTTCCGAGACAGGAGCCAGAGTTATCCCCCTTGCCGTGAGCGTGGCCAACCACAGTCCTTTGGTGGCCGATGCCGTTCCCGATTTTTCTGCCTTTATGAATGAGGTGGAGTTCAAAACACCTGTTACCCCGGTCTATTTTAATGTTTCGGCGTCTCCGGAAGAGGAGACCGGCCACATAAAAGAGATGATGGCCAGTCAGATCGCTTCACGCGTGCGCTGGTTCGAGATTATTACAGCAATGATCAACGAGGGCGTGGATACCTTTATTGAGGTTGGACCCAAAACCGTGCTCAAGGGCATGATGCGTAAGATCGCTCCCAAGGGCTATCAATACAAGGCGTTGCAGTTTGACACTCCGGAAGGACTGAGCAAGTGTATGGATAAACTGAGCTGATTGGAAGTCATGCAACCACGGAGAGGCGGAGTGTGTGTGGCTGCCTTCCTGTGGTTTTTTATTGCGGGACACAAAAATGATTGAACGTTGTGTGCAGATCATAGAAGAGGGCGGACAGCTTGATTTTGAGCAGGCCATGGTCCTTGCTGAACAGGCTGACCTTGAAGCGTTGTGCCGGGCTGCAGACAAGCTCTGCCGGGACATTCACGGGAAGGCTTTTGACCTTTGTTCTATCATCAATGCGCGTTCCGGAAGGTGCTCAGAAGATTGCTCTTACTGTGCCCAGTCTTCCCGCTACCAGGCGGATATTTCCTGTTATGACCAGATAGACAGGGAAACAGCCCTTTCCCAGGCCAGGGAAAATGACAGCTACGGTGTCAGGCGCTTGTCTCTGGTCACGGCCGGACGTTCCCAGAAGCACGAGCAGTTGGAGGCCATGGGAGAACTTTACCGTGGCATGGCTCGTGAGACCGACCTCTTGTTCTGTGCCTCCATGGGGTTTCTCACCCCTGAATCTGCCAGACAACTGGTTGCATTCGGAGTGCGTCGTTATCACTGTAATCTGGAGACCTGCCGGGAATTTTTTCCTTCCGTCTGTACCACTCACAGCTGGCAGGAGAAAGTGGAGACCTTGAAAACGGCGTTAGCTGCAGGCATGGATCTCTGTTCCGGCGGCATCATCGGCATGGGTGAGACACTGGCCCATCGGTTGGAGCTGGCCATTGAACTGCGAGAACTTGGCGTCCTTTCTATTCCTATTAATATTCTCAGTCCTATCCCCGGTACACCACTTGCCAATAGGGAACCTATTTCCCTGGATGAGGTTCTGCGCAGTGTGGCCCTTTTTCGTTTTATCAATCCCAATGCTGTTATTCGTATTGCCGGGGGGCGCGGTCGCTTTGCTGATAATCAGTACAGGCTCTTTGCTGCCGGGGCAAACGGAGCCATTGTCGGGGATTATCTGACTACCATGGGCAGCGGCGTGGAACGTGATCTGGCAGAATTTACGAAGCTGGGATTTGATCTGGCCCGCAGGAAGAGAGGGGAGGATGCATGACGCATGATGAGCTTCTGGCCTTTGACCGCGAGCATATCTGGCATCCCTACACCTCTATAACCGATCCTCTTTCGGTCTTTGCGGTGGAATCCGCCTCAGGTGTTCGCCTCCGTCTCAGTGACGGCCGTGAACTGATTGACGGTATGGCTTCCTGGTGGTCGGTGATTCATGGCTATAATCACCCCGTGCTCACTGCGACCCTGCAGGAGCAGGCAGCACGCCTCTCCCATGTCATGTTCGGAGGGCTGACCCACGAACCGGCAGTGGAACTGGCCCGTTCTCTGGTTGATATTACACCAGTTGGGCTCGATCTGGTCTTTTTTGCCGATTCCGGCTCTGTCGCTGTGGAGGTGGCCATGAAGATGGCCATCCAGTACTGTCACGGGGCAGGACGGCCTGAGAAAAAACGTTTTCTCACCATCCGTTCCGGTTATCATGGTGATACCTTTCACTGCATGTCTGTCTGTGACCCGGTAAACGGGATGCACCAACTCTATGCCGGGATCCTGCCCAAATACTATTTTGCCGACAGACCCCGTTGCCGTTTTGCAGATGTCTGGGAGCAGGAAGATATCCGTTCCTTTACGCAGCTCATGGAAGAACACCATCATGAACTCTGCGGGGTGATCCTTGAACCCATTGTGCAGGGGGCGGGCGGTATGCATTTTTACCATCCCGAGTATCTGCGCCAGGTACGTGTTCTCTGCGACCACTACGGGGTCCTCCTCATTGCCGATGAGATAGCCACCGGTTTCGGTCGCAGCGGCGAGCTCTTTGCCTGCAACCATGCCGATATTGTTCCGGATCTCCTCTGTCTGGGCAAGGCCTTAACCGGAGGCTATCTCAGTCTGGCTGCAGTTCTTGCCCGCCGGGAGATAGGGGAGGTGATCTCGGCTGGAGAGCCCGGCGTCTTCATGCACGGCCCCACCTTCATGGCCAATCCCCTGGCCTGTGCTGTGGCCCGTGCCTCCGTGCAGCTTCTCCTGGACTCTGACTGGCAGGGACAAGTCCGTGCGCTCGCGCAGGGACTGGAACAGGGACTTGCTCCATGCCGTGAACTTGCCTCAGTGGCAGAGGTCAGGGTGCTGGGCGCTATCGGTGTGGTGGAATTGAAAGAACCGGTGGTCATGAAACGAATTCAGACACGTTTTGTCGAAAAAGGGGTCTGGGTCCGCCCATTTGGGCGTCTGGTCTATGTTATGCCGCCATACTGTATGGAAACCGAGGATCTCAAGACCCTGACCACTGCCATCTGTGATGTGCTTGCTGAGGAGCAGTTGCCGTGACCTCTCGTTATGGGGAAAAACTTGCTGATCTCGAGGGACGAGGTCGGCTCAGGATCCTTCACCCGCTGAGTCGAAGCCAGGGATGCCATGTGCAGTATAATGGTCGTCAACTCCTGAATTTGACCTCAAACGATTATCTGGGACTTGCCGGAGATGCGGAGCTCCGGCTTCGTTTTTACCAGGGAATCGAGGAGGGCGGAGATACAGGGAATTTTTCTTTGGGGGCGGCGTCATCACGGCTGCTCACCGGTGATTCCCTTCTTGCCCACAGTCTTGAAGCGGATCTGAGACAGGCTTATGGCCATGAGGCGGTCCTGCTTTTTAACTCCGGTTATCATGCCAATATCGGGATCCTGCCTGCCCTGTGCAGCAAGAATGACCTGATCCTCTCCGACAAACTGAATCACGCCTCCATCCACGACGGGCTTCGTCTCTCTTCTGCCCGGCATAAACGCTTCCGACATCGGGACTACGAACAGCTCCGTTCTCTTCTGCGGAACCTGCGCAAAGACTATGATCAGGTGGTGATCGTCAGCGAGTCGGTCTTCAGTATGGATGGAGATGTGGCCGATCTGCAGCGTCTGGTGGAACTGAAAAAAGAATTCGGGGCCATGCTCTACCTTGACGAGGCCCATGCTGTGGGGCTCTATGGCGGGCAGGGGCTGGGCAAGGCTGAAGAAGCGGGTGTTCTGGCTGATATTGATCTCCTGGTGGGGACCTTTGGCAAGGCACTGGCCTCCATTGGTGCCTTTCTCTGCTGCCGGGAAGAGATCCGCAACTATCTGATCAACCACAGCCGTTCTTTTATCTTCACCACGGCCCTGCCGCCTGTGGTCCTCAACTGGAATCGCTTTGTCTTTCGGACCATGCAGACAATGGCGGGACCACGGCAGCACCTTAGGCAGATCTCGGAGCAGCTGCGCAAGGAACTCAGAGAAAAGGGCATCAGCACCGGAGGAAACACCAATATCGTGCCGGTGCTGATAGGTGACGACAGCTTGGCCCTGCTGCAGGCTCAGGCCATGCAGGAGCAGGGATACCTTATTTTCCCTGTCCGGCCGCCAGCCGTTCCCGAGGGCACAGCCCGATTTCGTCTCTCTCTCTCTGCTGATATGCAGTGGCAGGATCTGCAGGCCCTTCCTGAATTTCTGGCCGGTCTGGGCAATAAGGGAAAGGGCAAGGTATGAAAAGTCAGTGGCTGCACCGGAAGGGAAAAGAGCGGGTAGTCCTCTTCTGTAACGGCTGGGGTATGGATGAAATGCCCTTGAGTCCTCTTGTCAGTCATGAGTGGGACGTCCTCATGTTCTGCAACTATGTCGATCTTGTTCCGGATATAGATCTGAGTGCTCTGTTCAGTTCTTATAAAGAGATTGCTCTCATTTCCTGGTCCATGGGGGTCTGGGCCGGGCAGCAGCTCTTCAGATCATGGCAGGAGCAGCTCAGTTGCAGCCTGGCCATAAACGGCACGCTCTGTCCCATCCATGACCGGCTTGGGATTCCTGAAGATGTGGTTCGGGCAACGCTTACAAACTTTGATGAAAAGGGACGTCTCAAGTTTTATCATCGTATGTGTCGTGATCGTGGGCTCTATCGCAATTTCCTGGCCAAACAACCCCAACGCAGTCTTGCTGATCAGAAGAGAGAACTGGAACATCTGCTCGAGAACGCACACGGTGACCTGGGAGATACGCCTATTTATCATCAAGCCCTTATTGCTGATCACGATTTTATCATACCCACCGCCAATCAACTCAATTACTGGTCCGGGAAAAGGGTGAGGCGGGTCGACGGATACCATTTCCTGTTTTATGCTTATCAGAGTTGGGATGCGTTGGTGAGAGAAGCGGCTGGGCGGGTTGAGGTTTGAGGTGTACGATTTTTGCTGGTCAATATTTAACATGATACGTGTATGCTTTTGCATCTTGATAAAGAGAAAATAGCCCGCTGTTTCCGTCGTAGTCTTCCTACCTATGACGAGGCGGCACGTGTGCAGAAAGAGCTGGCCGTGAGGCTGTTGCAATGTCTTGAGGCGCTTCCTGACGCCACTTTTCGCCGGGTTCTTGAGATCGGTTGTTGTACCGGTGTCCTGACCGAGATGCTCTGTTGTGATAAACCGGTGGAAACCCTCTTTCTCAACGACCTGGTACCCGAATTCGAAAAGGTGACGCTGAACAAGCTTCCCAGGCGACAGTCGCTGCATGTTACCCCTTTATTTGGTGATATCGAGACCCTGGCTCTGCCACCGGATATCAATCTTGTTATTTCCGGTGCCACCTTTCAATGGCTGGCCGATCTCCCGGCCTTTTTCTCTCGTCTTGGCCGCGAGCTGACTTCCGGGAGTTATCTTGCTTTTTCTCTCTTTGGCCCGGGTACCCTGCAGGAATTTTCCCAGTTGACTTCTGTGGGACTGGGCTATCGCAGTGACAAAGAGGTTTGCCTGCTGCTGGAAGAGGATTTTGTCATGGAAGAACAGGTAAGTTTTCAGGATAAATTGTTTTTCCCCTCTGTTCGTGAGATTCTGTATCATATTCGTGCCACAGGTGTGGGTGGGGTCAGTGAATACCGCTGGAGCAGGGAGACGCTTGCCAGTTTTGAGAAACGGTATCGCCAGGAATTCGGAGACAAAAAAGGGCTTCCTGTCAGTTATTCCTGTTCCTGTTTTTTGGCCAGGAGACGCTGATGGGCGTGGTGACCTGTATCAGCGGTATTGACACCGACATCGGCAAGAGTGTTGCCACCGGCCTCATGGCCAGAAGCTTATCTTCTTCCGGGTACTCCGTGATCACCCAGAAACTGGTGCAGACCGGTTGTCTCGGAGTGGCTGAAGACATTCAGTGTCATCGGCAGTTGATGGGGATTGATCTTCTCCCCGAGGACCTGAACGGATTGACCTGTCCCTATGTCTTCAGCAAGCCCTGCTCACCCCATCTGGCAGCCGAACTGGAAGGAACAGCCGTTGATCCGGAGCGAATCCGCAGGGCAACGGAGAGACTGGCTGCAAGATTTGACCATGTTCTCCTCGAAGGGGCGGGTGGTCTCCTGGTTCCCCTTACCCGTAACCTTACCTTCCTTGATTACCTTCAGGAGCAGGGCTATCCGCTGATCCTGGTTTCCAGTCCGAGACTGGGATCTATCAATCACACCCTTTCCGCTCTGGAGCTGGCCCGGGGCCGGGGGATAACAGTAAGGGGAATTGTCTATAATTGTTATGGCGCAAGTGACGCGGAGATCAGCCGTGACTCTCGTGAAGTCTTTGCCCATTTTTTACAGGTCTATGGTTTTTCCGCCTGTGTTGTTGATCTTGAATCGGCAGATTCGTATGTGGATCAAGGGAAGTTCTTTGATTGTCTGCAGCTTTTTGCAGCGGGCGATGTCTGAGGAACGGGATGAGTTGTATGGGATTGTCCACGGTACAAGCTGCTCCTATATAATATAGGACGAACTGTTTGTTCTTGATTCGAGACCGGTATGGTTTTTATTGTGGAAGCGGATTTATCCGCAAACAAGGGGTTGGCGCGGGACGCTGCTCTGTGTGAGTCGGGTGGGGCTGTTCGCGGCTGAAGCCACACACATCGAGAGTGAATTATTTGTTGTTGAATGGTTCTATCCATGTGCGGGGCCGTGCTTGCAAGCACGGCCCCGCAGCTGTTAGAGGTGCTGGGTCCGCTGTTATCTCAGACCTGGAATTTGGTAAGTGTGGATGTACTCAATGACTCCAAGGTCATCATCTGTCATCCCGTTAAATCCGCCGATGTTCGTTCCGGTAAAAGGCTGATTGCCGAACACTTTCTCGTTTATATCAACAACCGTTTCTACCCAGGTGCCAATGGTGTCGGATTCGACCAGTACAGTGGTGTTGCCGTCATAACTCGCCGGTTGTCCACCGCCGCCAGGAGTAACCACTCTGCCGCGAGCTCTGTAGGTGGCGCCTCTGTCGTACTCGTTCATGTTCAGGCCAAAATCGAAATACATTGGATTTTTTGCGTAATCTATTGCACCAGCGGCTGGGGTTTCATCTTCATTGTAGGCGCTGTAGCCGACAACTTTATTGATGCCCATGATTGAGTTGAGATAGACGATTTTGTCTACAGTCATGGTGCCGGTTTTGTCAGCGGCCGCTGCAAGGAAACTGGCCGTAAAATCAAAGTCGCTTGCAGAGCACATATCCTGCTCGGAACGGGTTTGGATCCCGTACCACTGCTCACAACCTTCACAGGGGGCTTCACTGACTATCAGGCCACCAGTCTCATCCATATACGTATAATAAGTGTTTGTATTCTGGGCATCGACCAGGTATCCGAATCCAAATTCAATCATCTTGGCAACATCGATAGTCGGTCGCAGGGCTTTTGAGGGGCCGTCTTCAAGTTCGATGGCCTTCCAGGTCGGAATGCCGCCATTGACTGAGGCATCGATGGGCTCGCGGTCATCTGCCGGGGTGATGAGGTGGCCGTCTTTTATCAGCTTTTGATAGAGGGCCAGGTTTTCTTTGGGCGAATCAATGGCTTTTTCGACTGTTTCCAGAAGAAGGGGGTCCCCGTAGTCGTCGGTCATGAACTCGTCAAATATTCTGGTTCGGAGTACAAAGCGTCCCGAGGCATCAAGCCAGATTGCATCGGCATTATTGATTGAACTGATGGCCTCGTCAAAGGATTGGGCAAGAACTGCCTCCGGTGCCCTTCCCAGGTTCAGACGGCCGAATTCAACTTCCTGCACCAGGTCAAGCCAGTAAATATCCTTGTAATAGGTGATGCCTTCCCAGCTCTCGCCGGAAGCGATGAAGAGGCCCGGATCAACTTCACATTCCGTACGTTCCCATGTCGGGTCATAAGTCATGACGATGGGGAGCCGGTTGTTGTCAAGTCCTGTTTTGGGGAAAATATCTCCCCATCTTTCGGAGTCGGCCATGGGTTGCACGCATTGACTCGGATAGGGTGCCGGATAATAGATGTCGCCGGTGTCAGGATTGGTCTCATATTCGCCGGTGTCCTCGTTGACAATGACGTAACGGGCAAAGGCCTCGGTCAGTTTGGGCTCACCGCCAACGGCCTCAGCTGTTGTCCAGGTCTGTATCTCAACCTGATAGGGGAGGCCGGTGCTGGGATCGATAACCGGCGCGCCGTTTTCATCAATCCAGTCACCCAGGGCCATTATAGGGTCACCATTTGCATCCACGGCCGGCACATTTTTCATTTCTGTACCCTCGTAGCGATCAATGATATAGAGGTCACCGTACAGTTCGCCGGCATCTGAGGTCGATCCACTGTTGGAGCCACCGCTACCCGAGCCGCCGCTAGCCGAACCTGACTCATCCGCAGTATATCCACCTCCACCGCCTCCGTTGCCACCCATCATTTGGTTTGCAGCCATAAGGGGCGAGGACAGCCCGATGATAGCTAGTATTGTAGTGCAACACATTACCTTTTTCATACCCTTCTCCTTCTGTTGATTTTTTCCTACTGCCTACCTGTACGCTCCAACGCACCTTCTGGTCGGAGCAAAATAAAAGTTAATAAAAAGATTCGTTCTTTTTCTCCTTTAATTCTATTAAAGCATATCATAAAACTCTTAATAACTTAAATATATTTATAGGTGCAAAAAAAAAATATATTATTCGATAACCATTATAATTAAGGTGGTTAGAGCTTTTCGTTCTGGGCTCTTTGTCTGGTGTGGTTAGATTTTTATCGTGATCAGGACGAGAAAACCGATAATTCTTAGCCATGCGGAAAATCAAAAAAATAAGAAAGTCAAGGGTAATTGAAAAAATATTTTTTTGGGTTTTTGGGGATAGCATGGAAGATTTACAACAGGGTTATGCCGGGTGAAAAGTGTTCGGACTGTGATGAGGGGAGGTCGATTGCAGGGCCGAGCATGCTATTGACAGGTTGTGATCTCTTGCCAGTGGATTGTGAAGGAGGATATCGGTAGAATCGGGTTGTGATCTGTTGAAAGGAAGGCACGCGGCCCGGGAAACTGGGGGGCAGTCTTTATGTAAAACAGGACAGGGAATCTTGTTGGTGGGATTGACGGCAGGAATGTTCGTGGGGAGCGGGGGTGCTGCCCCTACATGGGCAGCACCCCCGCTCTTGGTTGAAGTGCTGGGCCTGCTGTTATCTCAGGCCCGGGATTTGATAGGTGTGGATGTACTCAATGGTTCGAAGATCATCTTCCGACATCCAGCGGAATCCGCGGATATTATTTCCTGAAAGATCCTGGTTGTCGAACACCATTTTATTTAGGATAATCTCTGTTTCTACCCAGGTGCCCGCAGTTGCGGATTCGGCCAGTACGAAGGTTGTGCCGGTGTAGGTAGCTGGCACGCCATCACCACCCCAATCTGCAACCTCGCCGCGATTTTGGTAGGTGTAGGTCCTGGCGTACTCGGTCAGGTTTGGGCCATAGTCAAAATAGACCGGGTTTTTCCTGTAATTTATGGCACCATCGGCTGGGGTCCCGTCTTCGTTATACTCGCTATAGCCGACAACTTTATTGATTCCCATGATCGAGTTGAAATAGACGATTTTGTCAACAGTCATATGGCCGGTTTTGTCTGCGGCGGCTGCGAGAAAACTGGCCGTGAATTCAAAGTCCTGTGCGGCGCATTCATCATCATCGGACAGGGTTTTGATCCCGTACCACTCTTCACAGCCATCACAGGGGGTATCGGTAACCACAAGTTGGCCTTCCTCGTCAGTCTGCGTATAGTAGGTGCCGATACCCTGGGCATCGACCAGGTGGCCGAGTCCGAAGCTAATCATTTTCTTAATATCGATAGTCGGTCGCAGAGCGTTTGAAGGGCCGTCTACAAGATCGAGTGCCTTCCAGGCGGGAATGCCGCCATTGAGTGAATTATCGATGGGCTCCCGGTCATCTGCCGGGGTGATAAGGTGGCCGTCCAGCATCAACTTGAGGTAGAGGGCCAGGTTCTCCAGAGGCGAGTCAATGGCTTTCTCAACTGTTTCCAGGAGGATGGGAGTCCCATCTGCCTCGGTCAGGAATTCGTCATATATCTTGGTTCGGAGTACCATACGTCCCGCCGCATCAATCCAGATCCAATCGGCCTTGTTAATATTGTTGATTGCCTCGTCAAAGGACCTGTCGTGAACTGCGTCCGGTGCCCTTCCTACGTTCAGGCGGCCGAACTCAACCTCTTGGACAAGATCGCTCCAGTATATATCCTTGTAATAGGTGTTGCCGTCGGTCCAGGTTTCACCACTAGTGATGAAGACGCCAGGGGCAATCTCGCATTCGGTACGTTCCCAGGTTGCGTCGTAGGTCATGACAATGGGGATGCGGTTGTTGGGAAGTCCGGATTTGGATGAGATATCTCCCCATCGTTCGAAGTCGGCAACTGGTTGCACGCACTGGCTCGGATAGGGCGCCGGGTAATAGATGTCGCCGGTCATAGGATTGGTAAGATAGCCGCCGTTCTCATCGTCATCAATGGTGTAGCGGGCAAAGCCTTCAGTCAGTTTGGGTTCACCGCCAACGGCGTCAGCCGTTGTCCAGCTTTGCTGATAAACCTGGTAGGGTAGGCCGCTGTCGGGATTAATGACCGGGTTACCGTTTTCGTCAATCCAGTCACCAAGGACCAGAATTGGGTCACCATTGCCATCCACGGCCGGCACGTTTTTGATTTCTGTACCCTCGTAGCGATCAATTATATACAGGTCGCCGAACAGTCCGCCGGAATCTGACATCTTGTCCTGAAGGGGACCTCCGCTGTCGGATCCGGAAGTCGGCTTGGAACTGGTATTCTCGTCTTCAGTAGTTGCGTCCGAGTTATCAGCAATTACAATTTCGGTATCATGGGCGGGCCCATTGCCGCGATTGCCAATCGGGTACAGGCCAAGAATTTTAGCTAGCAGGGGCGTGGCCACCCCCAAAATGATAAGTAATGTTAAACAGCTTATTAATCGTTTCATGATTTATCCTCCTCTTAAGGGTTTCCTGCCATATCTAGTGGGTTTTTCAGCTCCTCCTTTGTTTTCGGGGTATGGAGGAGGTTCTGTCTCCTTTTTTTTGTATTTCTTATACTGAATTCTAGCATAATATTGGGTGAGGTGACAAGAGCTTTCCGTAAATGATAATCAAGAAGAAAATGGTTAGGTTTTTTTCTGTTGTTTCTGATTTTAAGCCTAAATCGTATTACAGTAATGAATTACGATTTATGTTTTTGGCCGTGCCTCTTCATACACTATAGATTCTGCCATGTCATATTTTTCGTTCAGGTATTGTACTTTGAGATTAAATATCCTTTCGTTTATACGCCTCTTTGCATAGCCGTGATCATTTTATAGCTGAGGGGTTGTTTTCTGCAACTGTCAGTTGGTTGCAGTACTTGTTAAGAGTTTTCCCTTCTGCGTTGTTGACCTTTCGCCGGGAGGGCCGTATCATGGAATGGGTAAATTCGTTGCCCGCCAACAACCTTTGAAAATATCTAGAGGAATATTATGATTTCCCTACAAAAAAAAACATGTCTCAGTTGTCGAAAATTCAGACTGAATGATTCCCAATCAGGTGTATGTCGGGTAGACAAGAGTGTTGATAACTATCCGATGAAACGCACAGATGAAAACTGTGACCTGTGGCAGGATGCCGGTCAGCAGTATTATATCCGCACCGGATGGATTAAACGGACTCTTGTCAAAAACGAAGAGGCAAAACAGTAGACAGCTTATTGTTGCCGGCTGTGGTTGTTTGAGCTGATATGTGTTTTTCTGCAGAGATATTGCTCCACCTGTTTTGGAATGGTGAAAGAATGCCTGAAATTGATCTCGGATTCGCCAGGGCTGTTTGGATATTTTAAACAGGCAGCATTGACGCTGAAGAAGCGGATTTGTAATTACGTAATAGTAGTATGTCGATTACGTAATTGGTATATGCGGCGAAAAAAAAATTATTTGACCCGAAATGTAACACCACTTTCAATCAAATAACTAATCGATAAAAATCTGCCTGCCATTCATCTCCTATTGAATTGCTTCTCTTCTTTTTTTTCAAACAATTACCCCACAATGTCGGATGGCGAGCTTTTTCGGCTCCTTCTGAAAATCCTTCTCAACTCTTTAAAAACACGACATATACTACATTGTGGCGCGACAATCTGCCACTTGTAATAACCCAGTGATTGGAATATTGTCGTACCCAATAAAAGGTGGGTTAAGAGGCTGTGCTGGCTTCTTTAACTGTTTTTTAAGAATAGATGCCGTTTGCAGATCATGCAGGTATTTCCATGTGACTCCTGTGATTGGTCTCAATTACAAAACTGCACAGGGGGAATTCGGAAAGGGGCATCCCTGTAAAGACACATTGTTGTCTTGTTTTCATTTTAAGTAAGCAAGAGAGGAGTGTAATAGTCAACATGCTGAGGGCGAGAAAACATTTCTCAAGTAAGAGGGGGTTAAAAATGAAGAAACATGTAGCTGTAAGTATTATTACATGGACCGTATTGGCTATATTTATTGCGCCGGTCTGGGTAATAGCTGCCGATGAGGAGGGATGCGCGATTTGTCATAAGTATTCCGGCCTTGCTCGGCTTGACGAGACAGGGAAAGTTCGCCTGTTTTATGTCAACAATGATATGTACAAAAATTCCGTCCATGCAAAAGTTCTCTGTCGAAATTGTCATCTCAATCTCGATATTATTCCACATACGGATGCAAAAAAGGTTGATTGTGCAACCAAATGCCATCTCAAGGAGCCTTCTACTGATGTAGAATTTTCCCATGGCAATCTCTATGCCGAAGTAAATGACAGTATCCATGGCAAGGGAACAGAAGGCTCGCCGAAAAAGTTCAGTGCTGACATGCCTGGTTGTACAGATTGTCATCTGAATACTGTCTACAAGCCTGTTCAGGGATTTGATCAGGAATCAGGGATTTCACGTGATGCCCTGCGCCGCTGTATAGGATGTCATACGCAGAAAGAATGGGCCAACCGTTATTATCAGCATTTTTCCCACAGACTGCACAGGTCGAGAACCGCCGTGGAAACGGTTAATCTCTGTCTCAACTGCCATCAGGATCAAAAAATGATGGAGCGACACGAACTTCCTGCCACAGCAAATTATCGTGACACCTACCACTGGAAGGGGGTCTTGTACGGTGATTCGAACATGCCCGATTGTATCAGCTGTCATGCGCCTGTCGGGTACTCAGTCCATTCGCTTAGCAGTATGCAGGATGCAAAGTCTCCGGTGTATATGAAAAATCTGCAAAGAACCTGTGCCAGCACAGAAAGTTCTCAGGACTGTCATCCCGGTGCCAGTTCCTCTTTCGCCACGGGAAAAATTCACCAGACAGGACTTGGGTTTGATGAGACAGTAGCTGCCTTCGTGAAAGGTGAAACATCTCTTGAACAAATCAGTGGCCTGAACAAGGAGAGAAGGTTGCGCAACCTGATGGACGCCGACGCCGATACTGCTGATGTCACTAATATGAGTGAGAAGGAGCGTTTTGAACGGAAGGTGTACATACTCGTTAAGTGGATATATACCCTCCTTATTACCGTCGTTATTGGCGGCATGCTGATACATCAGCTCATGGACTTTTACAGAATAGTCCAAAACAGAAAAAAACATTGAGAGGATGATCACTATGAATACTCAAAAACCAAATGAATTGCCCAGTGAAATAGTCCGCCTCAACGCCCAGGAACGCATACAGCATCTGTTGACCTTTGTTACCTTTGTCCTTTTGGTTGTAACAGGTTATATGCTCAGAATGCCGGAGGAGTGGATTCTCAAATTTGGGGGCTGGGGAGAAACTATATTTTATTATCGTGGTATTACCCACCGTGTCTGCGGTGTTCTCATGATCGCGACCGGTCTCTATCATGTCATTTACCTGATAGCCTGCAAGAGTGGACGATCTTTCATGTTCGCTATGATTCCAGTCTGGAAGGATGTTACAGATATCTTTCAAAACCTGGGCTATTATCTCGGCCTAAGAGCTGAGCCTCCCAAATTCAGAAGATTTGATTACCGGGAGAAGGCTGAATACCTGGCACTTGTGGCTGGTACTATTATTATCTCCGTGACTGGAATTTTCCTCTGGACTGAAGTCTACTGGAGTAAGTTTGTTCTTGATCTGTCCATTCTTATTCATGGAATGGAGGCTATTCTTGCGACTCTTGCCATCATAGTCTGGCATTTTTACGCTGTTCACTGGAAGCCGGGTCAGTTTCCGATGAGCAATGTCTGGATTGATGGTAAGATGTCTAACCATCATCTCAAGGAAGAACATGCCGTTCAGTATGAACAAATGGTTGCAGATGGTATGCTTGCCCCTGTTGACGAATCTCACGATTCTGGCCACGGGCATTCAACCCATAATAAAACCATTGGTAGAAGACTTGGGGAAATGATGTCGCTTTTTACACTCGTTTTCTGTTTTGTCGTCTCCGTACTCCTGCTGAAGATTCTTTACTTCCCTTCAGCGCCTTCAATGTTGTCTGGTAATACGGCTGAACAGGGTAAGTTTGTAGGATTTGTTGCCTCAGGTCAGGCAAAGAAGACAGATACACATTTTCATAATACGGATGAGACTGTCCACCTGACCATAGAGAACCAGCCAATCTGTGTAAGCTGTCATGGTACCTTGCCTCACAGTAAGTCTCCGGATATTCGTTCATTCCTTAATATGCATAACTACTTTATGGCTTGTGAAACCTGTCATGTGCGCCGTGCTGATGTAAAGGGTGAGGTGGCATATCTCTGGTACGATAATATCACGGAAGAACAGGTACAGGCAATTGATGAAAGCAAGAATGGTTCTTACGGTGCCAGAATGGTTCCGGTGGCAAGTCTGAATGGGAAAGAACGCCGCCTGGATCAACCGAGTAATCCTGGTTTTATCGAGCAGTATAAAGCCCAGAAAGATAATCTTACTCCTGAGGAACAGGCCGAGGCCAAGGTCATGCTGCACAAGGATATGTCGAAAAAACCGATCCAGTGCACAGAGTGCCACAGTCGTGAACCATATATTGATTTCGTCACCGCAGGCTATTCAAAGAAAAGGTCCGACAGTCTCTACAGGACTGAAGCGGCTGATATGATTGACAGATATATGAAATTTTATCTGCCGACTATGTTCGACCCTGCCATGGCGAAAGAAAAGAAGGTCAAAGAACTGGAGGTTGAAAATCGTTCAACCGATTAAAAAACATTATGGGCCATCATCCAGGATACATGCACACTTTGTTTTTCTCTGTTCGTGCGACAGGTAACGCCTTGATACGAAAGATGAAAATAATATGTTTCTTAGGTTCTCCTTTGATAAAGCAAAGAGGGTATTATCTGGGATGGTGGCTGTTTGTGTTTTTTTTACCAGTCATTCTGTTTAGTCCAACAGGTGTCGAGGCCGGTGAGGATCTTCTCCCCATAGTTTCTGATAAGACCATTGAGGATCCTCTCAACGCAGCTCCTGCAGTTGAGTCAGGTGAGGCGGATCCTCTCAATCAGGTTCCTGCCGTTGAAGTTATTGAAGAACCACTTAACCTGATTTCATACCGTACGGTTTTTGTTATCAGCGATTTACTTCGCCTTCCCAGCGATGTTGATGTTGACGGGGAGGGGAGAATATATGTACTTGATGGAACTGCCAATATTGTCAGGGTATACAGCCAGGACGGAAAACCCTTGTTTACCCTTGGTGACGAAAAAACGCTCAAGTTTCCGCTGGGG
>JAHJNL010000031.1 GCA_018820855.1 Pseudomonadota bacterium
AGCTTCGTGATCGTATTCAAGATAAGCTTAAAGACGGTTCCTGCTTACCTGCAGTGGAGATCGTAACCCCCGTTGTGGCAGCTGATAAGATTCGTCAACAGCTTAAGGATGGTTCTTGTGTCCCCGCAGTGGAGATTGTAGCCCCGACACTTGCCGCTGATCAGCTTCGTGATCGTATTCAAGATAAGCTTAAAGACGGTTCCTGCTTACCTGCAGTGGAGATCGTAACCCCCGTTGTGGCAGCTGATAAGATTCGTCAACAGCTTAAGGATGGTTCTTGTGTCCCCGCAGTGGAGATTGTAACCCCGACACTTGCTGCTGATCAGCTTCGTGATCGTATTCAGGATAAGCTTAAAGACGGTTCCTGCTTGCCTGCAGTGGAGATCGTAACCCCGACCCTGGCCGGTGATAAGCTTCAGATTCGTGATAAACTGAAAGATGAATCCTGCCTTGAAGATCTGACAGTAGAGCCTGTAACCCCGACCCTGGCCGGCAATGGAAAAAGTCGTAGTAGAAGCGATTGTGATGGCACCGGTGATGGTGATCGCGATGGTTCTTGCCGGGTTTGAGTATAGTTTTTGGCTGTAGAGCTATTTGAGTATTGTTGAGTTGACATACCCTTCTGTTCCATAATCAGCCCCGCTGATTCAATGATGAGCCGAGGAATTATGGAATAGAGAAAAAGTTTTATGCTTCTCTCCGCACAAGGGCTTTCAGAGGATGTTTCTATTCTTCTGGAGGCCCTTGTGTTTTTCAGGGGGGAGTTGTCTTGGCATAATGGTTTGACAATATTGATTAATTTGTCAAAAAGCCTCGTTTGCAAATGATGGCAAGCGGATTTGTTTTTGAAGGCAAGCCTAAAAATAAGGCTGGTGAACAGTTACTAAAAGTGAGGCTGCTCAATACTCACTACATTTTATATCAACAGAAGTTAAGGAACGGACATGAAAATTTTTTCTTTAGTAATACTATTTTTGGCGTTGACCTGTTCAGCATCCTGGGGCCAGGAGCCTACCTATAAACAGGGGGTTAATATTTTTATAGAAACCGGTGTGACGCAGCCAGATCGCATACCTACCTGGTATGCCCCTATGGTTGCCATGCCATATGCTCCTGTTTTTGAGATTCTTGCAACTAAAGGAACGCAAGGTCGATATTATGAGCGTACTTATGCCGTAACCATTAAAGACATTATTAAATGGCATGGTCATGACTGTGAAGGCATAACACATGTAGCGAATTGCGCAAAAATTGCTTTCGATATCCTTTTCCCGGATGGGATTATAGATAGAAGTGTTCTCAAAGCAATTTCCGGAACAGGGCCTTGCTGGTCAGACGGAGTCGCTTTTTTGACCGGAGCTCGTCTTCAGTACGGCACTCTCGGCTTCTTTAAAAATAAAGACTATAATCATGCTATTATCTTGTATCGGGAAGATACAAAAGTCGCTGTCCTGGCCACGTTGAAAAAAGGGATTAATAACATCCCCAACGAACCGGTAGTTCTTCCGGAAAAAATTACATGGAAGACTAAAGTTAACATGCAAGATGTCATTGATCTTAAAAAGGAGGTAAAAAATCCCAAAGGGACTCCTGTACCTTATCAAGTGGATCTTCTCCGTTATTATCAATGGATGCATGTTAACGACATCCTAAGCCGCCCGCTAACTGAAAGTTACCAGGCTCAAATTATAAATGACTTCAAGTGGGATGATTGGGTTGATACAACAAAGACTATTGCTAACCCCCATAAGCGTGGAGACATTCGCTTGAAAAATTATCCTTATCGCGAAAAGCCGATTACAGAGGTGAAGTAGGTTGTTTGGTGTTCTACCAGTATGCCTGATAGAATGTCATTGGTATTGATGTTGATTGAGTTGAAATATTCGTCTATCCCATACCTGGCCCCAGCTGATGTTATGATTAGCTGGGGCCAGTTTTAGAATTTACAAAAACAAACCTATCGCACAAGGCTTTTCAGGGGGGCTCATATCCTCATGAAAGGCCTTTGTGCGTTATAGGGAGGGGACTGTCTGCATATAAAGAATCGGCAACGATGAGGAATTCATCACCATCGGTTGTTTAGAAAGGATGTTATCCATATTTCCTTCCGATCCACCTTTCCCCTCTGCTCGTCTATAGCCAGGGATCCATGTAGACCCAGAGTACGGCTCCCAATTCCACGCCTTTTTCTTCGCCCTGCGGATTTTTCAGGGTGTAGTCTGCAGTGCTCAGGGCGGCAAATCCCCACCAGCCCGGCTGAGGGCATGCAAAACTAAATATGCCTTCAGCATCTGCCTTGACCACCTGAGTGATGTGGTAGTCACTTGCAGCTTTGAATTTGTGCTCTTTGTTGTAAAACTCCACCTCTACCTCGGCTCCAGGAACCGGTTTGTCGCCAAGCAGGACCTGGCCGCTGAAACTGTTGCCTGCATAGTTGCCAAAGGGACGGAGCAAAGGCACGATCTCTGTGGGCAGGCCCAGGGATTGATCCCAGCCGTCTTCTGAGCCAAAGGCCGGGATGATCGTTTTGGTGTAGTGGATGATGGAGAGATCTTCCGTGGGTTCCCAGTATGGGGTCGGTTCCATCACAAAGTGGTAGACTCCAGGTCGTTTAACCTGGAAATCAGACCTCCATGCCTGGTGATCCATGACCTTACTTTCCTGGAGCCCAGGCAGAAGATCTGTCTCTTCACCATCTTTGATCACAGAGAATTTTGCCGGTTTCACCAGATCCATGCCTATTCCCTCAAAGGGATGGGAGAATGAGAGGTCAAGCTGGACACTTCGCTTTTCCGCGGTGACAATGGGTTCCGATGGAATGACCATGCCAAAATGTGCTATTCCCGGACTGACAGTAGCCAGGAGCAGGCTCGTGGTTATAAGGGTTGTGGAAAACGGTTTCATCAGATCCTCCTTGCGGTTGTTGGTGCAGCCGAATCGACATCGATTTGTTGAGCATCGGGACGAATCCGCTAACGGTGGGTGTGAGAAAAAAATATTCGTGTTATCCGGAAGGTTAAAAAATGGGTGCCGACCCCTTTGTTAAATTTTTTAGTAACACGAATTGTAAATTAGTGTGACTTTAGTGGGTGGCGATCAGAATGTCAAGAATGCTTTCTGTCTTGTTTCATTTTCTTGGGGATGCTGCAGGGTATGGTCTTACTTGTCTGTCAAATCGATTGCTGGATGAAGTGGCAGGAGCAATATTTATATGTGAAAAGAGGGGATTGTTTGATAGATTCAAAAAGACATAGTTTGTGCAAATGAAAACTCTTATGATCGGATTCATCGAAATAGACTGGGTTTTTGCTACGGAGGGATGGGTATGCTGTTCAGAGTCTTTGTAAAGAAGGAACTGGAAACCTTATATGAAATTCTTGCCGTAAACCATGTGGTGGGGCCGACGAGCCGGGGCATGGCAAAGAGAGGCAAGGAGTTGTTTGCCTTTGACTATCTCTATGATTTTCAGGATCTCCGCCTCGATTTTACCACCACCACCCACTCCTTGAAGCCTTTTGTTCTCCCCTTTCAGGAAACTCTTAGTTCATTCATAATCGAAGATGGCAGCTGGGAGAAACATGTCGATCTCAATATCTACAAACAGCACGTTTTTTTCGGTGTCCATGCCTGTGATATCAATGCGTTGAACAAGCTGGACAAGGTTCTCAGTGAACAGGCCTATCCCGATCCCTTTTATACAGGGAAACGGAGAAATATGTTTATCATCGGCATAGACTGCCATCCGCAGCCCTTCTGCTTCTGTCGTTCCATGGGTACCGACACCGTATTGCATGGGTTTGACATGTATCTCACCGATCTTGGTGACAGCTATTTTGTCGAGATTCAGTCGGCTCGCGCCTGGGATATCCTGCAACAGATTCCGACTGCGGAACCGGACGAAGAGGACCATCGACGCTTTGTGGAGACGGTTGAAGCCCGTAACCGTGAATTCAGTTGTCAGGTTGACACGTCGGATCTTACCAAGATTCTGGATCTGGAATTTCAGTCACCGGTCTGGGAGGAGTGGGGAAAACAGTGTCTTTCCTGCGGTACCTGCGCCAATGTCTGTCCGACATGCTACTGTTACGGGGTCTCAGAGCATGTGGATCTGGATCTGCAGGGCGCGTCCAAGATCAGGCAGCTCTATTCCTGTAATCTTATTGATTTTGCAGAGGTTGCAGGTGGCCACAATTTTCGGCCGGACAGCTCTTCCCGCCTCAAGTATCGCTACTATCACAAACACCGGGGCTTCCAGGAGGCCTTTGAAGAGTCGCTATGTGTGGGCTGCGGGCGTTGCGGCCAGGCATGTCTGGCAGGAATTACCGTCCCGGATGTCATTGCCAGTGTCCGGGGTCAGGAGGAGGAAAATGAATAAACTGGAGTTTGTGGATGTCATGCCTAGCCAGGGCAAGTTCATGAGGAAGACTGACCTGACAAGTTTTGAATACAGTTACCAGGCAGAAATCACCAGTGTCTACCCCTTGACGGCAACTGAAAAACTTTACCAGATCAGGATCATAGATACCGGGCTGCGGCAGAGCTTCAATTTTCAACCCGGGCAGTTTGTCATGCTGGAGCTGCCGGGCATCGGGGAAGGCCCTTTTTCTATCTCTTCTTCTCCCACCCGGCACGGAGATATTGAGCTCTGCATCAGGGCTGTGGGTAACCTGACTCATTTCCTGGACCGGGTTCCCCGCGGAACGGTTGTCGGGATCAGCGGACCTTTCGGTACTGGCTTCCCGGTTGAGAAGATGGAGGGGAGCGACGTCCTGCTTATCGCCGGCGGTCTTGGTATTGTCCCTCTCAGGGCACCTCTTTTCGCGGTGTTGGAAAATCGCAGCCGTTATAAACGGATCGATATTATCTATGGAGCCAGAAAGCCGTCAGAACTTCTTTTTACCTACCAGCATCAGATGTGGCGACAGTTCGATATCAATCTTGATATCATCGTCGATGAGGGAGATGCAGACTGGACCGGTCCTGTGGGGAGGATCACCGAGATCCTTGAGAAGCGGATAGAGGTTTCTTCTGGAAACCTGTCTCGAAAGACCTTTGCCATTGTCTGCGGCCCGCCGGTAATGTTCAAGTTTGTCTGCAATATGTTGATCGATGCCGGGCTGCCCATGCAGAAGATCTTTGTCTCTCTGGAAAGGCGGATGCACTGCGGGCGAGGCAAGTGCTGCCGTTGTAATATCGGTGCAACCTATACCTGTCTCAGCGGGCCGGTTTTTGACTATTGGGAAGTAATGAACATGAAAGAAGCTATCTGAGATAGGCCTCGCAATACCTGGGGCTCACTTTAAGATTGAGACTACGGAAGAGGGAACAATTATGGAGAAGGGTGGACGCAGTTATTTGGGAGTGGAGATTAAACGGCCTCGGGTGGCGTTTTTTGAGCTTTCTTCCTGCGAGGGCTGTCAACTGCAGATCCTGAATAACGAGGCAAGCCTTTTAAGTTTTCTTTCTCTGGTGGAGATTGTCAATTTTCGGGAGGCCATGAGTATCCGGAGTGATGATTATGAGATTGCCTTTGTGGAAGGGAGCGTCACCAGGGCGGATGAGGAGGAACGTTTGAAGCGGATTCGTAAACGGGCAGGAGTGCTGGTGGCTCTGGGTTCCTGTGCCTGTTTTGGTGGGGTCAATCAGCTCAAGAACCGTTTTAATGACCTGGAGTGGGTGAAACATGAGGTCTACGGCGACCATCCCGTTGAGACCAGGGAAGTACAGCCCCTGTCAGCATTTGTGGAGGTTGATCTTTCAATATACGGATGCCCGGTCAAAAAGGAAGAGGTGGAGCAGATCGTTACCAATCTGGTCCTGGGTAAATCTGTAGACCATCCACGGTATCCGGTCTGCATGGAATGTACCGCCAAGGGCAATACCTGTCTCTTTGAACTGGGAGAACCCTGTCTCGGTCCCATAACCCGAGCGGGCTGTGATTCCTGGTGTCCTGATAACCGTATGGGCTGCTGGGGCTGCAGAGGCCCTGCCGATGAAGCAAATATCATTCAGTTTCGGGAGGTTATCCGCAAACACAATATCCCGGAAGAGGTGATGCTGGACCGCATGGAGTGTTTTGGCGGATTTCGCCATATTCTCAAGGAGATGAAGGGCAAACAGGACAAAGGACAGATGGAATGAAACTCACATGTGATATCAGTGTCAAGCACCTGACCAGGGTTGAGGGCCACGGCAATATCGAAATTTGCATCAAGGACGGCCAGGTGGAAAAGGCCAGCTGGGATGTGGTGGAGACGCCGCGTTTTTTTGAGGCAATGCTGGTGGGCAAGAGGTATGAAAATGCACCTTATATCTGTGGACGGATCTGCGGCATCTGTTCCATCGGCCATACCCTGGCCAGTATCAGGGCTGTTGAGCGGGCCTTTGCCATGACGCCTTCTGCACAGACGGAAAAACTGCGCCTTCTCCTCAAACACATGGAGACCTTGCAGAGTCATATCCTTCATCTCTATTTCCTGGCCGCTCCCGATTTTCTTAATGCAACCAGTGTCCTGGAGCTCATTGAGCCCCATCCGGAAGAGGTCCAGCGGGCAGCCAGGATCAAGCTTCTGGCCAATGACGGCGCCGATCTCATCGGGGGGCGGCGACTTCATCCCACCCGTACGGTGGTCGGCGGTTTTACCATGCTGCCGGATCGATCTGCACTGGCGAGCCTTGAGCGGCGTCTGCAGGCGGTTATTCCCGATCTCAAACAGGCGGCAGAGCTTTTTGCTTCCTTCACTATTCCCGATTTCAATCGGGAAACGGAATGGGTGTCTCTGAAGGGAGAGGGAAGTTATCCTTTTATCGGCGGGCAGCTGATTTCCAGCGATGGTGTGGTGAAAGGGGAAGATGAGTATCTGGCCATGACCAATGAGTATATGGTGGATCACTCCACTTCCAAGTGGAGCAGGCTTTCTAGAAAAAGTATGGCCGTTGGAGCTCTGGCCAGAGTCAACAACAATTCTTCTTTCCTCCATCCTCTGGCCGGAGAGATTGCTGCCTTATTGGGGTTGACGGGTCTTACTCATAATCCCTATATGAATAGCATTGCCCAGTTGGTGGAATCTGTCCACGTGGTGGAGGATTCTCTTCTCCTTATCGGGGAGCTTCTGGGAAGCCCCTGGCAGGAGGCCAGACAGATTGTGACCCCAAGGGAAGGCAGTGGGGTGGGAGCAGTGGAGGTGCCGCGGGGAATCCTTTACCACTATTACAGCTTTGATTCCAGCGGTCGGATAACAAAGGCCGACTGCGTCATTCCCACCAGTCAGAACAACGCCAACATCCACTATGACCTGCATGAACTGGCTGCAGTTATGGCAGACCAGGGGAAAGACGATCGGGAAATTCGGCGGCTGGCAGAGATGCTGGTTCGTGCGTACGATCCCTGCATCTCATGTTCGGTGCATTAGGGGTTGGAAAATCCGGTCAGCTTGCAGTGGACACGGCCACCCAGATCGTAGGATTGCGTCTTGGTGTTGAAGAGCAGATTGTTTCCCCGGATCGTGATTTGATCTCCGACCAGCCTGGTTTTACCCGGTGAGTGAGCCATGTTGGTCTTATCGTTGTATATCAGGAGGTCGGTGTAGAGTTCCATCTTGTCTTTTGGTTTGATCACAACGACTTCGTCGATCATCGTCAGAACGGCTTCCTGCTTGTTCAGGACTCCATGGCGGGCAGTGATAAATGTCTGTTCTGCATTATTACCGGTAACAACGGCGTCTACATTGTCCATACGGACTTCGTTGACACTGCCGCCGGTATAGGCCTTTTCCGCCACAATTTCCAGGGAGGTTTTTCCCTGTTCGCTCTGGGTGATATGCACCGTTTCCATGTCGAATTTATGCTCGTCCACGGGGCGTTCGGCAAGGGAGGGGTCGTATCCTCCACGGGGTGAAAGAAAGGCGGCTATTGGAATGCGCCAGAGGGGGAAGGTGAGCAAGAGAGCCAGGGGGATGAGCCAGACCAGAGTTCTTGATGAGGTCATCGATTCATGTAGAGTTGAAAGAATTCCTTGTACTTGCCCTGGGCCTCAAGGATCAGGTCGCAGAGTTCACGTACCGCGCCATGCCCACCTGACTGTTCGCTGGTGTAATGAGACATCTCCTTGACTTCCTTTACTGCATTGGCCGGAGCAGCGGCGAGACCGACCCGCGTGAGGAGTACCATGTCCAGCCAGTCATCTCCCATGTAGGCGATTTCAAAGGGTTTGTAGCCTGTTTTTTTGATGATCTCCTTGTAGGCCTCAAGCTTGTTCATCGCTCCCTGGTACAGGTGAGAGATCTTCAGGTCCGCACTGCGGCGACTGAGCGCCTCGGAGCTCCTGGCCGTGATGATACCCACTTCCACGCCTGAATCCTGCAGCATGCGCAGACCAAATCCGTCCTGGGTATTAAAGGCCTTGGATTCTTTGCCTTCATGGGAATAAATGAGGCTGCCGTCGGTGAGTACCCCGTCCACGTCAAGGAGCAGGAGTTTGATTGCTTTTGCCTTGGCCAGAGTTGTCTGCCAGGCCTGAGTGCGGCCTTCATGGGCAGCCTTTTCTCTGGCTATGCGTCGGTAGCCTTCAAGTACTTCGCAGTCTGAGGGGTAGGCGCCGGGTTCTGATGGCGTGGAGCAGGAGTCGTTATCCATGACAGGTTTTCAAATAAGAAAAGGTTAGACGGATACGGCTTCACGGATTCGTACCAGCTGGACGAGGAGCTCTTCAATCCGGTCCAGGGCAATGGAGTTGGGGCCGTCACAGAGTGCCTTGTCAGGGTCGGGATGCACTTCCATGAATAGTCCGTCGATCCCTGCAGCTACAGCTGCACGGGAGAGGGGAGCAATAAATTCCCGCTGGCCGCCGGAAGAGCCTCCTGCCCCACCCGGCAGTTGCACGGAGTGGGTGGCATCGTAGATCACAGGACAGTTAAAGCCGCGCATGACAGGAAGTGAACGCATGTCCACCACCAGGTTGTTGTAGCCGAAGCTTGCGCCCCTTTCCACCAGCATAATCTTGTTGCCTCCGGCGCCCCGGATCTTGTTCACCCCATTTTCCATATCCCATGGTGAGACAAACTGGCCTTTTTTCAGGTTGATCGGTTTGTTGGTCCGTGCTGCAGCCACCAGCAGGTCGGTCTGTCTGCACAGAAAGGCAGGAATCTGGAGGATATCCAGGACCTCAGCCGCAGGTGCAACCTGGCTGCTTTCATGAATATCAGAGATGACCGGAACCTGCATTTTTTCCCGGATTCGGGAAAGGATAGAGAGACCCTCTTCCAGTCCAGGTCCTCGGTAGGAGTCAAGGGAGGTACGGTTGGCCTTGTCAAAGGAGGCCTTGAAGACGTAAGAGAGACCGAGTCGAGCACAGATCTCCTGCATCTCTCCTGCCACTCTGCGTGCCAGTTCTTCAGATTCCAGGGCACAGGGGCCGGCAATGAGGAGCAGGGGCTGCCCCGAACCTACTTCTATGCCGTTTCCATCCGGGGTGGCGACAGGAACAGATGAAACAGAATCCATCATAACGCCTTATGGATCATGGCCGCTGCAATGAAGTCGGTGAAGAGTGGATGCGGTTTCATTGGCTTGGACTTGAATTCGGGGTGAAACTGGCAGCCGAGGAACCAGGGGTGGTCAGCAATCTCGACAATCTCAACCAGATTGTTGTCCGGAGAGGTTCCGGAGATGACCAGTCCCTTTTCTTCCAGCTGTGTCCGGTAATCGTTGTTGAACTCAAAACGATGGCGGTGGCGTTCAGAGATCTCGTCTGCCTGGTAGGCTTTTTTGGCAAAGGTGTCCTCTCTCAGGATACAGGGGTAGGCACCAAGGCGCAGGGTGCCGCCCATGTCCGAGGTCTCGTCGCGGACCTGCATCTGTTTGGTACGGTAGTCGAACCACTCTTTGATCAGGTAGATAACCGGATCCGGGGTTTTTGTATCAAGTTCAGTGGAGTTGGCTTTCTTCAGGCCCAGTACATTGCGGGCATATTCCACAACGGCCAGTTGCATACCCAGGCAGATGCCGAAGAAGGGAATCTTGTTTTCCCGGGCATAGGTGATGGCCTTGATCTTTCCTTCCACACCACGTTGTCCGAAACCACCGGGAACCAGAATACCGTGACAGCCTTCGAGCAGGGCCGCAGGATCTTTGTCTTCCAGGTCTTCGGCGCTGATGTAGCGCAGTTCCACCTTCACGTCATTGGCCAGGCCACCGTGGATCAGGGATTCGTGCAGGCTCTTGTATGACTCGGTGAGGTCCACATATTTTCCGGTGATACCAATGGTGATAATATCTTTGGGGTTTTTGATCTTGTGGACCAGTTCTTCCCAGGGAGCAATATTTGGTTTTCCCGTCCAGATGTTCAGGAGTTCGAGGATCTTGGTGTCGATTCCCTCTTTGTGCAGACTCAGTGGCACCTCGTAGATACTGTCTACGTCAATGGCGGTGATGACCGCATCTTTGGATACGTCACAAAAGAGTCCGATCTTGGCCTTAAGGTCATCGGGCAGGGGGACCTCGGTGCGGCAGACCAGAATGTCTGGCTGGATGCCGTCTGCGCGCAACTCTCGAACAGAGTGCTGGGTCGGCTTGGTTTTTACTTCACCGGCAGCTCTGATATAGGGAACCAGAGTGAGGTGGATATAGAGCGTGTTCTCTCGGCCAAGGTCGCCGCGCAACTGGCGGATGGCCTCGATAAAGGGCAGGCCTTCAATATCACCGACCGTGCCGCCGATCTCAATGATGGCCACATCCACACTGCCTTCGAGCTGGACCACGGCCGCCTTGATCTCGTCGGTGATGTGCGGGATCACCTGCACCGTACCGCCGAGATACTCGCCTCGTCGTTCCTTGGTGATGACAGAGTAGTAGATTCGCCCTGAGGTGTAGTTGTTTTTCTGAGCCATGACCGCGTTGGTATAGCGTTCATAATGGCCCATATCCAAATCTGTCTCGGCTCCATCATCAGTGACAAAGACCTCACCGTGCTGGAAAGGGTTCATGGTCCCGGGATCAACGTTGATATAGGGATCGAGTTTCTGGAAAGTGACGGTCAGACCCCTGCATTCAAGAAGGGCGCCAATGGAAGCAGCAGCCAGTCCTTTGCCAAGAGAGGAAAGTACGCCGCCTGTCACAAAGATAAATTTGGTTCGTTTGGGTGTGTTTGATTTTTTCATGCCGCACTATAGCGCTTCGGTTCCCATTTTGAAACCAAAAAAGAATCGGGAAAATGGCATTTTCTTTCTTGTTTCCTTTGGGACGAATGCATATGATATTGCAGATAGGAATAATTCTCGTTTTGTGGAGGTTCAATATGTCAAAACAACTGAAGATAACCACGATTGTATCAGTCTTGTTGATGCTTTGTGTATTAAATGGGAGACAGGTTATGGCAGAGGAACGAACGGCGATTTTCGGTGGAGGCTGTTTCTGGTGCATGGAGCCGCCTTTTGAACAACTCGCAGGGGTAATTGCTGTCCAGGCCGGGTATAGTGGCGGTACTGAAAAAGAAGCCACATACGATCAGGTGAGTGCAGGCCGGACCAATCATTATGAGGCGGTGGAAGTGCGCTACGATCCGGCAAAAATTTCCTACGGGGAGCTGGTGGAAGTCTTTTGGCAGCAGATAGATCCAACTGACGCCGGGGGACAGTTTGCTGATCGTGGTTCTCAGTATAAAACTGCTATTTTCTATCAGAATGACACGGAAAAGGAGGTGGCACTGGCTTCCAAGGAGAATCTGCAGCAGTCAGGCCTCTTTGACAAACCTGTTCAAACGAAAATTCTATCAGCTCAGCCCTTTTACCCGGCAGAAGAATATCACCAGGATTACTACAAGAAAAATTATGCTCACTATTCTGCTTATAAGGCAGGATCTGGAAGAAAAGATTTTGTGGAAAAGGTGTGGCCGCAGAAGCTTGCCCAGCAGCAGGGTACATATCGAAAACCGTCGGATAAGGAACTGCGTTCCCGTCTCAGCGATCTCCAGTATAAGGTGACCCAAAAGGAAGACACTGAACCCGCTTTTCGTAATGAATATTGGGATAACAAGGCCGAAGGGATCTATGTTGATATCGTCTCCGGTGAGCCTCTCTTCAGTTCAAAGGACAAGTTTAAATCTGGTACGGGCTGGCCCAGTTATACAAAACCGCTGGACGCCCGAAATATTGTGGAGAAAAAGGATCGAAGTTTCTTCTCGGTCCGCACCGAGGTACGCTCCAGTCACGGTGATTCCCATCTCGGCCATGTCTTTGACGACGGCCCGGCCCCCACAGGGCTGCGCTACTGCATCAATTCGGCAGCCCTGCGTTTTATTCCCAGGGATAAGTTGGAAGAAGAGGGCTACGGGGAGTACCTGCTCCTGTTTACAGGGGAGTAGGGATGTTTTTCTCTTTTGATCAGGAGAGAAGGTGTTCCAATGGATTTTCATCTGAGTGAAAATTCACTTACTTGTTTTTTGCAGAAATTATGAAAAATATTACAAGAGGAAACTGTCCCACTTCATCCGAATATTTGTGAGGCGGTCTGCCATGGGTAGTCGTCAGCTGAGGAAGCTTCAAGGAAAGGGGTTATGAAGATATGTTAGTTCTACGCTTCTTTCTGGAATATCGGACCAAGATCCAGGTATAGACAACACAATTGATAACCAGAACAGCTAGACCAAAAAAAATCTGTGACTGACGGGTGAGTGCCGACGGATAAACCAGGGGGGTGATGTAATATTCAATGAATTCGAAGTGATATGTTTCTCCCTCTCTGAAATGATTTTCAAGGTAGGTCAGAGGGCAGGACCAGCCCTGAAGTTCAAGAAACGCCCCCCACAGGGCGGCAGGGATATGGAGGAAGATGATTCGCCGCCACCTTAGGACAAGGAAGCCTCCCGTCATCACAAAGATGATAAATGCAAAGTGAATAACGACAAGTAAATCAGCAAGTACCTGGGATAACATGGGAGTAAGAGTAATGACCAGTTTGTGAGGATATTAAAAAAGGTCTATTTTTTTATTAAGCCCTTTATCTATATTTTATATTGGAGGAAAATGGACTTTAAACGATCTGCTATGTATGTATATCACCTGAATCCTATGACCAATGCTGCCTGATTTGGTCATCAGGAAAACCTGAGCTCAAAACCCACATTTTTTAGATACTTAGCTTCCTGTTCAAGGCTGGCGAGCTGTAAGGGATGTATTATCAACTCATCCTTTGCAAACTCAAGAGTCAAGGTGTTTTCATTGGCGACAATTTTTTCAATAACTGCTGTTTCTTCTTGTCGGGATCGATGCAGCAGCGTGGCGAGACGAAGAAGAACGACAAGCCTTAAGACCGTCTGCTGACTTCCATTCGGTAACTCTTTGAAAAGTTTCTTTGATATTTTGCTGCGATGGCAACGCACCAGAACACTCATCAGGTCCTGCTCCTCAAAAGAAAAACCGGGGAGATCGGCATTGTCCAGCAGATACGCCCCATGTTTCTGGTATCCATTCAAAGAAACGGCAAGGCCAATCTCATGCAGACTGCTTGCCCAGTGCAGTAATTCGGCATCTTCCAGTCGCAGGTTCCAAGATTTTTCACAGGCAGTCAAGAGGCGGTGTGCTGTTTTACTTACCCGTCTTGCATGTTGCTGGCTTATCTGAAATCGCTGCTGCACACTTGAAACGGTTTTTAACCGGGTATCTTCACTCTGAATACGGCCAAGACGCTCATACAGCAAGCCTTCACGTAAGGCGCCTTCGGAAACCTGCATGGTTTTAATTTTCAGTGCCTCAAAGGTGGCAATGAGGATGGCAAGACCTCCTGCAAAAACAGGCTGTCGATCACTGTTTAAACCGGGCAGATCAAGATTTTTCAGATGTCCAGCCTTAATCATTATATCCCGGATCCGGTACAAACTGTCCAGGGTAATGTTATAGGATTCCAGGCCAAGCCCACTCACAACTTTACCTACGGCTTTAATGGTACCGGATGCCCCTGTGGCAGAGCTCCAGCCAACTTCTTGAAAAGAGAGCCTTTCCGGACGCAGTTCCAGATGGGCAGCGATGCCAGCCTCTTTCCAATATTTCTTGGTGAGTTTTCCGTTTGGAAAAAATTTTCGACTCATACTGACACAACCCATATCGAGGCTGCGCAGATGCAAGGGTTCGAAATTTTCACCGATAATTAATTCAGTACTGCCGCCACCAATATCCATAACAAGCCTTTTGCCATCATCAGCAACAAGGGAATGAGAAACACCAAGATACACAAGGCGAGCCTCTTCTTTTCCGCCAATGACAGAAATAGGATGGCCCAGAACCTCACTGGCATGTTGTAAAAAAAGACGGGCATTCTTTGCCTGCCGCAGGGTTTTGGTGCCAACGGCCGCCACACTGCCTTGGGGTAAATGTTCCACGCGTTCGCCAAAACGCTCAAGACAGTAAAGGGCGCGACTTTGAGCTTCTAAGGACAAATTGCCATTTTTATCAAGACCGGCCCCCAGTCGCACCATCTCCTTTAATCTATCAAGAATGTGGATATGACCGTTTTCAATGCGGGCAACAACCATGTGAAAACTGTTGGAACCCAAGTCGATGGCGGCTAAATGCTGTTGTTTTTGCTGTGGATCATTCACTGGTCACCCGAGGTTGTTGTCTGGAGAAGTATTTGCAAAAATGAAGTTACGGTCTGATCTTAATTATGCCCAGTCTTTTTCTAGACACAAATCAGCATGGAGTACAGAAAAAGATTCCTTGGCAATCAATATCCTGTGAATATGCCATAAAAAATGACTTTCTTCCTGATTATACATAAAAAACGACTTGTCCGGTTGGATTTTTTCAGTCTTCCAGGTAATAGCCTCTGGCCTGTTCGGTGAACTGCTTCACCTGGTTTTTCTGCCAGTTCTCATCTCGTCCCAGCTCTCTGGCCAGAATTCTGGCTACTGTCGGGGCCATGTCAATGGCGGCTCTGGCATCAAGAAAGAGGGCCCTCTGCCTCCTTGCCAGGATATCCTCAACGGTGCGGGCCATTTCATAACGTGCCGACCAGATTACTTCAATGGAGGTGTATGGCAGCCGTTCATGGAGTCTTTTGCCAAGTTCCGGGTTATCGGATACCAGATCCCGCAGGTAATCGGCGTCTGAGCCGTAATAATAGAGAGGGTCCTGATAATCAACATTGGAGAGCCATCCGTGGATAGGCATGTCCTCAGTCCGGCATTTTTGCTCTTTCAGCCCCCCGACCATTGCCGCCTTGTCCACTGTATCCTGAGCCATCTTACGATAGGTGGTCCATTTGCCGCCGGTGATGGTGACCAGACCGGAAAGGGACACGCGCAGGTGGTGACTGCGGGAAATCTCTTTGGTGCTGGTGGTCTCATTGCCCTCTTTGGGGGCGGCAAGGGGACGCAGACCTGCAAAAATGGAGAGAATATCTTTTCGGTGTGGCTCACGGGTCAGGTATTTTTTGGCTGTAGAGAGGATAAAATCAATCTCCTCCTCCAGTGCCCGCGGTTCAAGCGAACACTTGTCCAGTGGGGTATCAGTGGTACCGACTATAACCCGTTCGTGCCACGGCACGGCAAAGAGCACCCTGCCGTCTGAGGTTTTGGGAATCATGATGGCTGAGTCGCCTTTCAAAAATTCCTTGTCCAGAACAATATGCACACCCTGGCTTGGCCGAATAAGACGTGGTGCTTGCGGATCATCCATGTGCATGATGTTATCGACAAAAACACCAGTGGCGTTCACTACACATCTTGCCTGCAGTGAATAGCTGTCCCCGTTTTCCTGGTCTCTGGCCTTTACCCCGGAGACAATGCCTGCACTGTTCTTTCTGAGTCCGATGACGGGCATGTAATTCACAACCACGCCTCCATGTTCCGCACAGGTCTGGGCAATGTTGATTGCCAGGCGGGAGTCATCAAACTGGCCGTCGTAATAGATAACGCCCCCGCAAAGTCCTTCGGTTTTAAGATTGGGAATGGCACGGAGTACTTCGTCAGCTGACAGAGACTGGGAGGGGCCAAGCCCGAGTTTTCCGGCCATCATGTCGTAGACTTTCATGCCAAGTGTATAAAATGGTCCGTCCCACCAGTCATAGTTGGGGATGATAAAGGATTGATTTTTGACCAGGTGGGGAGCATTCTGCCGCATGATACCGCGTTCGTGCAGGGCTTCGAGGACCAGAGAGACGTCGCCCTGGGCGAGATAGCGAACACCGCCGTGTACCAGTTTGGTGGAGCGGCTCGAGGTGCCTTTGCTGAAATCGGACTGCTCGAGAAGCAGTGTGCGATAGCCGCGTGACGCCGCATCAAGTGCTGTGCCAAGTCCGGTGGCGCCGCCACCGATGACAATGATATCCCAGGGTCTATCACCCTGCTCCCTGATAGCTGCGAGCATGCGTTGGCGTTTCATCGGATTTTCCTCCAAGGGGCGGATGGTCTAGGTAAAACGTTGTGGCCAGTCGGTGATTATGCCTGCTCCGGCGCAGAGCATTGCTTTGGCCTGTGCCATATCATTAACTGTCCAGGTATTGACGCGTAAGCCGGCCCGATGCAGGTCTGAAATCAGCTCCGCCTCACAGAGGCCAGCTTCAGGGTGATATGCAGTGGCCGACAGTTTGTTCAGATAGTGGATAAGATCGGGAGGATGTCTTTTTTCGGCCAGGACGCCTATGGCGATTGTTTGGTTCAAGGCACGGACCCTGTGTAAATATTCATGCCGGAAGGAAGAAAGGAGGACAAGATCCATGGTGTCAGTTTCCAGGAGCATGTTCATGATCCTGTCCACAATGGCAACATCACCCGGAGGAGTCTTGAGGTCCTTGATTTCCAGATTAACCGGGAAAGAGTTGAGTTTCGTATACTCCAGAATCTCGCGCAGCAATGGGATTTTCTGGTCTTTGATTGTTTCCCGCTCTTCAGGTCTTACCTCACCACTGGCCACTGTGCCGAATGGATCGTCCTGCAGAAACCAGGAACCGGCATCCAGTTCCCGCAGTTCATCTGTCGTAAAGTGGTCAGACTGCCAGGGGGCTCGACCATGAAAAGAGGTGAGTGTTGCGACATTCGTGGTGCGTCTCAGGGTCTTGTCATGCAATATGAGCAGTTCACCATCCAGGCTCATCCGTACATCGGTTTCCCAGCAATGGGCCCCACATTCTTTTGCCTTTTCCAAGGCAAGGAGCGTATTTTCGGGGGCGATGGAGCGCGCTCCGCGGTGGGCGCAGATAAAGCCGTTTCCGGGCAGGTTATCAAAGAACAATTCACTTCTCTTTTTTGCTGAGCCAGAGGGTATACAGTGCCAGGCAAGATGTGCCGGTGATCAGCTGAGTAGCCTGGCGCTGCGGCATCGTCCGTATGTGGAGTTGTCAAAACAGCCGTTAATCAGAAAGCTGGAGGAAAGAACGTCCTCGTCAGAATGGTGGTTTTCCACTATAAATACAGTGCAGTCTCCTGGCCATGTTATACGGTCTCAACAATCCTGCACCGATTTCCTGGTCACCCTACTTGCTTCCCAGCAGGGCCGCTCCCACAGCATTACCCACCTCGCAATATTCGGGGAATTCCACCGTGGTTCCCAGCCGCTTGGCAACTTTGGGCAGGAAGTAACGGGCGGCAGCGCCGATGCCGATGAGGGGGATCTTCAGGCAGAATTCCACCCGCAGCACCGGGTGGTCACTACGGGTGGAGATGAAGGAGGTAAGAGATTTTCCCCAGTAGTGGTGTATAACATAGTCGATGAGCAGATCTTCGATCCTGGCTTCCGTCATCCTTACGATTTTTTTGCAAAAGGCCTTTGCACTCATGTCCAGAAGCGCTCCGAGTATTTCTGCTCCGGCCTGTGCCTTGTTTTTGTCACCGATGTCGATTTTTCCAAGCACATGCAGGGCGTCGGTGGGGGTGAACCCTGTCTCCAGGATGATCTGACTCCTGGCCAGTCGTTCCAGCTGCTTTTCCAGTGGCACTCCGGAGAAGCCGGTCTTTTCCCGGATGGTGTCAGCCGTTGACGGTCCTGCACCTGCCAGTGTCAAAATGATGGCGTCGGTCTGGTTAGAGGCGTCGAATCCGGGCAGCAAAGAGATGCACTTGGCCTTGTGTTTTGCTCCCAGCCAGCTTGTGACCTCGGGAAAGCCTTTGGCCATGGCCAGGGGGATTACCCGGGCAGGTCCAAGATGAATTTCTCCATTCTCATCCACCAGCACATGACTGTCGCCGCCAATACCGCCTGTGAACATATCCACGGCCTCGACATGAGTGTGCCAGTCACCGACTTTGCAGCCTTCAGGGGAGAGTACTGTTTTGCCATCTTTGATCATGGCAATATCGGTGGTGGTACCGCCTACATCAACGACCAGGCCGTGTTCTACTCCCTGAGCCGTGCCAAACCCGGCGGTACAGGCAGGGCCACTGGCCACGGTAATACCTGCCTGTTCAATGGCATCATTGATGGTAACCTGATCTCCGTTGCCGGCAATGAGAACTACGGGGCAGTGGAGGTCATTCTTGAGCATAGCCGCCTGCACTCCTATGACATAGGCCTCCATCAGGGGCATGAGCTTGGCATGGAGAGCAGCGGTGGCAGCACGTTCCCGCATACCTGCATGCTGGCTGATCTTGTGGGAGCAGAAGACCGGTTTCGGATCGATCATGGAGATGGCCTTTTCCGTGACCATTTCATGGGTGGGATTGACCATGGACATGGCTGAGCAGACTGCATAGGCGTCTACATCGTTGCGTAGTCCTCGAATGGTGTCGATGATATTGTCGATGTCAAGAGGCTCTTCCTCTTTCCCCATGATGTTATGGCCGCCTTTGATAAAGACCGTGGCCGCAATGGGAAGTCTGAAGTGTTTGACGTAACCGATGATAAATGCCGCAACCCGAGCGCCTTTTTTTTCTACCACAGCATTGGTGGCAAGGGTTGTGGACAGCGCCAGACGGGAGATGCGGTCCTTGCTGACACCGGATTTTTCCAGGAGGCTGCTCAGGGCCCAACCGGTGGACAGTGCCAGGTGGTGGTGGGTGGTGGGTTCCTTGGCTGTGGCCAGGATAGTTCCGTTTGTTGCGTCCAGGAGTACTGCGTCGGTATAGGTGCCGCCGGTGTCGATGCCGATGATATAGTTTGACATGGGTCTTGGATCCGTAGTTGAAGAAGGTATGGTATGGGACCATTGATTATTGTGTATTGTTCCCGTAAGATATACCGCAAAGCAGCAATTGGGGCAATCATCCATTGTGTCTTGTGGTCGGGATTTTCCTGGTGTATCTTGGGGAAAATGGATTGAAATCAGAAGAAAAGTTTCATTTTTAATGGCTGCTATGAAAAATAAGGGTTTTCGTTCAAGGTCAGGTCGGCGCAGACTGCCAGTCGTCTCATCGGGTGAGAAGGGAATAGTTCAAGGCGGCTCTCCGATGCGTTGAAAGTTTTTTGCGAGTATTATTAACGCTTAGCTATCTTTGGTCACAAACGCAGGGTACGTTCCACCCTGAAGAGGTATCCTGGGATGAGAAAAGGGAGATCATGAGTTTTTTACAGATTGAGAATAAGTGTTTTGTGGTGTTCGGCCTAGCCAATAAAAAATCGGTGGCAGCTGCCGTGGCCAGGGTTTTAGTAGAAGAGGGGGCCAGAGTCATTCACGTGGTGCGTTCCGACGAGCGGGCCCAGGCGGCCCGCAAGCTCTTCCCCGATTCTCCTGTTTTCATTTGCGATGTGGAGGATGAGGCAAATATCATCAGAGTACGCGAAGAGATCGGCAAGGCTGTGGGAGAGGCGGAGGGCGGCCGCATTGACGGCCTTGTCCATTCCATTGCCTTTGCCAATTACTCGGAAGGCTTGAAGCCCTTTCACGGCACCCTGAAAAAAGACTTTCTCCAGGCTGTCGACATTTCCTGTTTTTCTTTTATCTCCATCTCCAATCACTTTCGTGAGCTCTTCACCCCTGAAGCCTCGGTGGTCACCATCTCTATTTCCACCACCACTATGGCAGCGGAAAATTACGGCTATATGGCTCCGATCAAGGCAGCGCTTAATTCATCACTCTGTTTCCTGGCCAAGTCCTTTTCCACCTTTTCGCAGGTTCGTTTCAATGCCGTGGCACCCAGTCTGCTCAAGACCTCGGCCTCGGCCGGGATTCCTGGCTATGTGGACAGCTATCTCTATGCCGAAAAGGCGATTCTGCGCAAAAAGGCCCTGAAGACCCGGGAGGCGGCAGACCTCTGCGCCTTTCTCCTCTCTCCCCGTTCTTCCGGGATCACGGCCCAGAGCGTGGTGGTGGATGCCGGAATGTCGGTAAACTATTTTGATTCGGAGATCGTAAAAGCAGCGGTCGGTTCCTGAGCAGAGGATTCTTGCCCGGAGCAGGAAAGAAGAGTAGAACGTGAAAAAAAGAAGAATTATGCACAAATTATTACTAGGTGAATCATGACTGCCAAACAGATTGCCCTGAATGAGAGAATTATCGTTGCCCTGGATGTGGACCGTCCCGAACTTGCCAAAGAGATGGTGAAACGCTGTGAGTCGCATACCCGTTATTTCAAGGTTGGGCTGCAGCTCTTTATGGCCAGTTATTTTGAGGTGGTGGACTGGATTCTGGACCGTGGTCACAAAGTGATGCTGGACCTGAAATTCTTTGATATCCCGGAGACCGTGAAACTGGCCGTAGAACAGGTCAATAACCGGGGGGTGTCCCTTGCCACCATCCACGGTAATGATGCCATTATCCGCGCCGCTCTGGAGGCACGGGGGGACTTGCAGCTCCTGGCCGTAACCGTGCTTACCAGTTTCGGGGAAGAAGACCTGCGAGCCATGGGGATGACCCAGTCCGTGGAAGATCTGGTCCTGTACCGGGCCAGACGTGCCCTGGAACTGGGCTGTGACGGGGTTGTCTCCTCCGGTCTGGAAGCGGAACGGTTGCGTAAAGATCTGGGTGATAAATTGCTCATCGTTACTCCCGGTATCCGTCCCGGTGCCAACGTCCGTGACGGGTCAGATGACCAGAAGCGCATCATCACCGCAGGCCGCGCCATTGCCACCGGTGCCGATCATGTGGTGGTGGGGCGGCCCATCACCAAGGCCGATGATCCCATCAGGGTTATTGCAGAGATGCAGGCGGATATCAGCAAGAGCCTTTCCTGATACCTGGTGTGGGCTGGAGGAAAGAGAGTTCTGTGGGAGCGAATTCATTCGCGAAATCGGTGGTATTGCGGGCAACTGGTCTGGTTGCGTCGTGCGGGGGATGTCCGCGGTTGAAACCGCTCCTACTTGGCGAGTGATTCTATAAACTCTGTTCTTCTTTTGTTCCCCAATGCAGAATAAAACAAAATTCTCCTTTCGCTTTCTCTCTGCCAGGACCTGTAGGGCGGAAATTCTCGCATCCGTCTATGCGGAAGATGAAAAACTGCATCAACTCAATCGCCTCCAGTCGCTTCTTCAGAATTCATCAGCAGAACGGCTCTACTTTGTCCTGGCCAGGCATAAGAATGAGCCCGTTGCCTTGCTTCAGCTCTGCCGGGAAAGAAAAAAACAGTGCTGTTTCAGGATTCGCGGTTTGTATACCCATCACCGCTTTCGCAATCGATCTCTGGCCACCCGTCTCCTGCAGCTTGCCTGCAAGTGCGTCTCTGAATTTCAAGAGGGCGAAGAAATCCTCTCCTTTATTCTTCCGACAAATCTCCCTTCACTTGCCGCACATGGGCATGCCGGTTTTTTTCCTGCCACCAGGCAGGGTCTCCAGCCGGAAAGACATCTCTGTCTCGCCTGGACCAGATAAGGGGAAGGACTGCCTCTGCTTCTTTTCTTGTGTGCTTGACAATCTGCCGTGCACAGGAAAGAATGGTACAATGGGAAAAGATTAAAAAGATCTGCCACCAGCAAAGGGAATTTTGTTCACCTCAAGTTCCCGTCATATAACCGGAGAAATGACTTAATGCATGATCAGAAAAAAGTTCAAGATCCTGTCGCAGAAGAATCCGCGCTTACCCCCACCTATGCAGCACGGGAAATGACCACTACTATTCCCAAACACCGGATTCCGGAACAGAGCACCGCACCCCAGACGATTTACAATGTCATTCATGATGAGTTGATTATGGACGGCAATTCACGGCAGAACCTGGCGACCTTTGTCACCACCTGGATGGAACCGGAAGCGGCTCAACTGATGAGTGACTGTTTTGATAAAAACATGATCGATAAAGACGAGTATCCGCAAACTGCTGAAATCGAGAGCCGCTGTGTGAGTATGTTGGCCGATTTGTGGAATTCACCGGATCATGAAACTGCAACCGGCACCTCGACCATCGGTTCCAGCGAAGCGGCAATGCTTGGCGGTATGGCGATGAAGTGGAACTGGCGGGAGAAGATGAAGCGGGCTGGTAAAGAGACCTCTAAGCCGAATATTGTCATGGGGGCAAATACCCAGATTTGCTGGCACAAGTTCTGTAAATATTGGGATGTTGAGGCCCGTGAGGTCCCCTGTGAAGGCAATCGCTTCACCTTGAATGCTGAAGAAGCCTTGCAACTGGTCGATGAAAATACCATCGGCGTGATTGTGATAATGGGGAGTACCTTTGATGGCTCCTATGAACCGGTCAAGGATGTGGCTTTAGGCCTGGATCGTTATCAAGAGCAGACCGGTATCGATATCCCTATCCATGTCGATGGTGCCAGTGGTGGATTTGTCGCTCCTTTTATCCAGCCGGAACTGGAATGGGACTTTCGTATTCCGCGGGTGGTGTCGATCAATGCTTCAGGTCATAAATATGGCCTGGTGTACCCCGGGGTCGGCTGGGTACTGTGGCGGGATAAAGTGCATTTGCCGGAAGACCTGGTCTTTCATGTCAGTTATCTGGGAGGAGACATGGTTGATTTCTCGATCAATTTTTCTCGTCCCGGCAATCAGGTCGTTGCCCAGTATTACAATTTTTTGCGTCTGGGTGTGGATGGCTATCGTCGCATCCATCAGGCCTGTCAGGATGTGGCCTTGTATCTGTCCGGGGAAATCGCTAAGCTGGGTCCTTTTGAGCTCATTACCAACGGCAGTGACATACCGGTATTTTGCTGGAAATTAAAAGAGGAAGTGGCTGAGACGGGAAATTTTTCCTTGTTTGATATGGCCGACAAGTTACGCGAACGGGGTTGGCTGGTGCCTGCCTATCCGATGCCGGCCAATTGCCAGGAGTTGATCGTTCAGCGTATTGTTGTCAAAGAGGGGTTCAGTCGCGATATGGCAGATATGTTACTCAAAGACATGCACCGCGCTCTCAAATGGTTTCAGAAGCAGCCTCATTATGTTGCCAAAAAGGAAGGATCGCATTTTTCCCATTAAGAGAGCATAACATATGTTTGTGGGAGCGGATTTATCCGCGAACGGTGGTTGGTGCGGCCCGCTGTCTGTGTAAACAGTGTGAGTGGCTCTTCGCGGCTGAAGCCGCTCCCACAGTATAGAGTGAATTATTTGTTGTTGAGTTGTCCCTTGCGAGTCAGAAGGAGTTGTCAGTCACAATGAGTACTAATAATATCAAACAATTGCAGCGCTGTAATGACGGTACGCCCCAGTACAACAAAAAGGTACAGGAGAGTTACCGAAAATTGCAGCTTCGCCTGTCGATATATGAGCAGCTGCCGCAACGGGGCAGGGGCATTCGTCTGGGGATCTACCAGGCTGAAGCTGACTGCGGTACAGATGCCACTGAAAAAAATATGCAACGTCTTGAGGCGGCCGTCAAACAGGCGAAAAAATTTGACACCCAATTGCTCACCTTCCCCGAATTGTATGTTCCCGGGTATACGCTTGATCCCGCATCGGCCCGTTCTGTGTGCGAATATCAGGATGGCCCGAGTATTTCCCGGGCACGGCAGATTGCCCGCGAAAACAGCATCGGGCTGATCGTCCCCTATGGTGAACAATACGATGCCCCCGGCGGCAAGAGTTATTTCTTCGACAGTATTGCGATCATCAGCGAACAGGGCGAACTCCTGGACAGTTACCGGAAAACCCATTTATACGCCCAGCAGGAAAGAGATAATTGGGATTTTGGCGACAGTGATTTTCCGGTGCACAATATACACGGATTCCCGGTCGGAATTCTCAACTGCTATGAATGTGAATTCCCGGAATTGGTACGTATCCTGGCCTTGAACGGGGCGAAACTGGTGGTTGGGCCCACAGCAGCGGATACCTATTACCGCATGCCAAACGGTGAAAGGAGCAAGGTCCCGTATCCCGATGTATCAAGAGTCCAGTTTCCCGCTCATGCAATGGCCAATAACCTGTTTTTTGCCTACTGCAACCGCACCGGTTTTGAAAGCCGCGATGGTGATTCCTGGCATTATCGGGGAAACAGTATTGTTTACGGGCCGCACGGTGACGAAGTGATAGCCGCCCGTCATCAGCAGGATACCTTGCTTATTGCCGACTGTGTTCCGGATTATTACGGGCGTACCCATCCTGAGCCGGATTTTTTTTACCTCAAAGACCGACGTCCGGAACTGTATCAACAATTGGTTGCAAAACAGGCAAAATTTGTTGATATAAGCGGAGATAAAGTTGAAGAGGAAGAGGATTATTTTTCAGGTAATTTTTGTTACCCGGACAGCAGGAAAGACAATACTGATTAACTGCTTATACCGAGTATATCTTTTTTGACTACTGGCTTGATCAATATTCTCAACAGGTTCCATGAACACTGAATTTATTCTTCCGCGCTTTTTTCACGAACAGCAGCAGTTCAACCTCCTGGCAATTGATGATTTCTCCTGCGTGGAATACCGGCATTGTCAGGAACAACGTGAAAACAGGATACTGGTGACCTCCTATCTGTTTGTGGTGGTCTTAAGTGGCAGGAAAATTATCCATACCGAAGAGGGTGATCTGCACATAGAGGCCGGGAATGCCTTCTTTGCCAGAAAAGGCTCCTATCTCTTTTCGGAAATTCTTTCCAAAGAAGACGAATACCGGACGCTTATATTCTTCATCGACGATGCCTTTCTTGCCGGTTTTCTCCGGCGGCATCCTCCCCGTTTGCAAGGGGCCAGCCCGGCAGTCCCAATTTTTCAGGTGCAGGTGACCCCTCTTCTTCGCTCAGGCATTGACTCTCTGTTACCCTACTTTCTGCACAACTCTAAGTTCAGCCGGGAGTTGCTGCATCTTAAACTTGATGAGCTGCTTCTTTTGATCAGCGAAGCCGACGCGGAAGGCAACTTTCAGGGATTTTTGCAGGATCTTCATTCAAGCCGCAGGCAGAGTCTTTTGCGAGTGATGGAGCAATATTACGGTCGCCAGGTGTCCATTACAGAGCTTGCCGCATTATCAGGGCGCAGCCTGAGCACGTTTAAACGTGAGTTTAAGGAACTTTTTCAGGAGACTCCGAAGAGATGGATTAATAAGAAACGTCTGGACGAAGCGCGTTTTTTGTTTGGGACTTCGGATATGACAGTATCTGAGATCTGTTTTGCGGTCGGTTTTGAAAATATATCCTATTTCAGTCAGCTTTTCAAAAAGCAATTCGGCTGTTCGCCAAGTGAGATAAAACAGGACCAGAAAGAACAGGAATTGAGCCGCATTTGACAGCGAAAGATTTTTTTTTTGCCTATGGTACTGACAATGGAAATGCCATGGAGGCAGGTCTTTAGGTTACAGGGAGGAATGACTATGAAGAAAAGAAGAATAGTTGGTTTGATGCTGTTGTTTGTTTTGTTTGCAGGGCAGATCTACGCCGGAGACTTTGTCCTCACCAGCCCGACCATGCTTACCGGCAGCAGCATGGGTCAGGAGCAGTTGTTCAATGGCTTTGGCTGTAGCGGCGATAATATTTCGCCGGAACTCAATTGGTCCGGTGAGCCATCCGGAACCAAGAGTTTTGCCGTGACGGTGTATGATCCGGACGCCCCCACAGGCAGTGGCTGGTGGCATTGGCTTGTCTTTAATATTCCGCCATCGGTGCATCAGTTGGTCAAGGGCAGTGGCACTGTTGAGACTGGTTCAGCGCCAGCAGGCAGCGTTCAGGCTCGAACCGATTTCGGCAGCACAGGGTATGGCGGTGCCTGTCCGCCGGAAGGGAATAAGCCCCATCGCTATCAGTTTACCGTCTGGGCCCTTGATGTTGAGACCCTGCCCCTCGATAAAGATGCTTCGGGCGCTATGGTCGGATTTTTTCTGGGTCAGCATCAGCTGGGGCAGGCCGGGATCACTGTCTATTATGGACGATAACAGCTGATGGCGTTGTAGAAACTCTTCATCTGTTTTGTTGTGAATATTTTCAGCTTCTGCGGCGTATTATCCGGTACGCCGCAGGTCTTCAAATTTACACGCCTTGCCCATGGAATCATGGTACGAAAAAAAAGAGGAGAGAGATGAAGCACATATTTCCGGAGGCGATCAGGAATCTTCCGCAAGCGGATATCCCCCTGGATGGAATAACGGCATATCTGTCACAGGCCGATACCCATCAGATTTTGTTTATGGAATTTGACAAGGATACTGAATTGCCGGAACATGCTCATGCAGCCCAGATGGGAATAGTGCTGGAAGGGAAGATTGAGCTGCTTATTGATGGTGAAAAGCACTGTTTCGGCAAAGGAGATCGCTATTATATCCCTGAAGGGGTGACACATTCCGGCAGGATATACGCAGGCTATGCAGATATGACCTTTTTCAATGAGCCGCATCGATACTCTAAGAAATAATGACTGGTAACAAAATGAAAATATGGGTAGACGCAGATGCCTGTCCCGTGGTGATCAAAGAGATTTTGTTCAAAGCGGCAGAGCGGACCGGGGTGCAGATGAGCCTTGTCGCGAACCAGCCGATGCGTATTCCGCCGTCGTCCTGCATCACCTTTATCCTGGTAGGTGCAGGTTCTGATGTCGCTGATAATGAGATCGTGAAGAGACTTGGTGCTGGTGATCTGGTGATTACTGCGGATATCCCTTTGGCGGCAGCGGTTATTGAAAAAGGGGGATATGCGCTCAACCCCCGTGGTGAACTGTATACTACTGAGAATATAAAATCTCGTCTCAGTATGAGAGATTTTATGGATTCCCTGCGAGCTAACGGAGTCGAGACAGGAGGTCCGCCGGTGCTCAACCAGAATGACCGCCAGTCTTTTGCGAATCAACTGGATAAATTTTTAGCCAAGTATACAAATACGAAAAATATAAAAAGTCGTAAATCCAGTCCACCCCCGTGGTAGGGCCAACTTTTCCGAAGAATGGAATTTTTTACCTTTGAGGAAAAGAAGATAATCTCATTACTGTGCACCGGCCTGTATCAAGGCCTCCGCAATGATTTGCTCATTTTTCTGTACGATACCCCGGGAGCTGCCTGCCAGGGAGTTAGATTTTTCAGCGAGTGACCGGGCTTGCTGGTACTGGTGTTGCTGCAGTTTGACCTCTGCCAGCTGTGACCAGAGCATGGCATCTTTAGGTGCTATGCGCAGACCCCGTTCCAGGGTTGCTGCAGCAAGGTCAAGCCTGCCCTGCCTGATCTGGGCAGTCGCCTGACGAATGAAATCAGCCGAAACGGTATTGGTCTGCTCAGGGGGGGGCGGCAGATAATCAACCGGTGGCGGGGGATAAGTGGCACAGCCCTGGAATAGCAGGATGCTTGACAGGTAGAGGGCTAATAGCTTGCAAGTTGTTCTCATGGTGTTATCCGCAGATTTTTAAGATTAGGCCCAGATTTTTCAGTCGCTTATCCACAGTTTTCAGAAATCCTCATTTCTGGCCAGACAATGGGTTACTTAAATCCCTCAGTGCAGGAAATCAAGGATGTTGTTGATTCCTCGTTGCAGCTTTTGTTCAAAGCTATTGTCATTTCGCTGCTTTTGGCAGGAGCCGGCCTCGGGCAGCAGCCCCCCACGAATAAAGGGCAGCAGTGATTCCTGCTCTTTGCCGCATTGCGGGCTGAGTATTTTACCGGCAGAAAGGTCAGCATAATACCAGTCAATATTGTCAGGTGCTTGCGGTTGCAGAGGAGTGGTGCTGATTCCGGCCATGGTTGCTGCCCATACCCTCAGAGCACCGCTTGACCCGGTGAGGCCGGTCGGTTTGTTGTCATCGCGTCCCACCCAGGCCACGGCAACGTGTCGACCGCTGAACCCGGCAAACCAGGAATCACGTAATTGATCTGTGGTCCCTGTTTTTCCGGCCACGGTCAACCCTTCCGGCAGGAGGTACTTCAGGGACTTGGCGGTTCCTGTAGTCGTCGCGGCCTGCAGGGCCGTTGTCAGACAGAATACCGCACCCGGATCTGCGACCTGCTCCACGGTCAACGGATAGCGCTGCAGGGTGTTGTTTTCCTGATCTGTAACTGCAAGGATGGACCGCAGTGGAGTTTTGTAGCCACCGGCGGCAATGGTCTGGTACATCTGCAGGACATCAATGGGGGGCAGTTCAATGGCTCCCAGCAACAGTGACGGATAGGCGGCAATATCTTCCTCTATGCCGAGCCCTTGTAAGGTATCGATAACCGCGCTGAGGCCCAGATCCATCCCCAGCTGCACGGTGGCGACATTATACGAGTGTGCCAGGGCCTGTATCAGGGGCAGTGGTCCGTGATACTGCTTGTCGTAGTTTTCGGGCTGCCAGTCTTTTCCGCTCATAGGCACAGTAAGTGGGGTGTCATGCAGAGTGGTCAGCAGATTGTATGATTCGGGCCGAGTCAGAGCAGTCAGGTAAACCGCTGGTTTAACCACTGAGCCAATGGGCCGTTTCATATCCATTGCCCGGTTAAACCCAGCCAGCCCGGGAGTACGGTCGCCGACAAGAGCCACCACCTCACCCTGATCCACCGAGGCAATGATCAGGGAGCCCTGCAGCGTGTTTCGGGCCTTGTCTCCTGTACGTTTTTCTATGGCAGCAAGCTCATTGCCAAGGCTCTTTTCTGCCTGTTGCTGGATGATCGGATCCAGGGTCGTGAAGATCGATAATCCTTCACTGCGCAGGTCTTCGTCTTTGTAATCCCGCTTCAGCTGCTTACGCACCAGCTCCAGAAATGCCGGGTAGGGAGTAATGCCGGAAGGGGTTTCCCGGCTGACAGTGAGAGGACTGTTCTGCAGTTGCTTGCTTATTTCGGGGCTGATTGCCTTGGCCGAGACCAGAATATCCAGAACCTGATTACGCCGTATTTTTGCCCGCTCAGGGTGTCGCCTGGGGTTGTAGTAGGATGCACCCTTGACGATTCCGACCAGAAGGGCAATCTGTGCCGGTTCCAACTCGGCGAGATCCCGCTCGTAATAGAACCGGCTTGCCATGGCAAAGCCATGAATAGCGCGCTTCCCATCCTGGCCCAGGTAGACCTCGTTGAGGTAGGCCTCCATGATCTCGTCTTTGCTGTAATGGTACTCAAGGAGCAGGGCCATGACGGCCTCGTTCATCTTCCGGAGCAGGGTTTGTTCACTGCTGAGAAAGATATTTTTCACCAGCTGCTGAGTCAGTGTGCTGCCCCCCTGCACGGTCTTGCCGGCCCTGAGGTTGGCAAGGGCAGCCCTGATGATTGCCGTAGGCCGTACACCCCAATGGCTATAAAAATTTTTGTCTTCAACCAGGAGCAGACTTTTGATGAGTAATTCCGGCACATCTTCCGGCTTGACCAGCAAGCGGTCTTCGTTATGGGTCGGGTAGATGGATGCATACTGTACCGGTTCCAACTGGAACAGGGTGAGTTGTTTGCCACTGCTGTGGTCTACCAGGTGAGTAATGGTTTTGTCCCGGATCTCCAGCTCAATTGCCGTTGCCGGCTGTTGGATATCAGGAAAAGAAAAATTGCGGCTGTAGATGGTAATTCTATCGCCCTGGACACTGTATTCGCCCGGTTTTTTCGTGCTCTTTACGCGGCTGTAGCGCAACTGGAGGAGTTCTTTTTCCAGATTATCAGATGAGAGTATTTTGCCGAGATAGAGCTCAAGGGGCCGGGCATAGATCCGGGCCGGCAGTTCCCAGCGCCGCCCTTCGAAGCGACTGGTGATCTGTCTGTCGAGCCGGAGAACGTACACTGCAGCTGTCAGCAGACAGACGGTCGTTAACACAAGGGCGATCAATTTAAAGAAGGAAATTTTTTTCATGAACGGACTATAATAAAGTTGTTGAGACTCGAACAGCGAATTATAGAAATAAGATACTATTTGACTTGTACAAGGATGGGGAAGGATCTTTTTAGGGCGAGAGACTGAAGGCTGAAGGTAAAATATACAAGCGCAATTATTTTCGCCATCTCAGGTAAGAAAGAACAATAAATCTAGCAAAAGCTGTTATCTTTCCCTGCAGTTTTTATAATCAGTTTTTAACCCGCCTTCGCAGGAGCAGTAACCAATGAGTACAGAAGACGAATTACAGATACGCAGTGGATCTAAGTGTGAATTGTGCGGTGCAGCAGAGAGCCTGACTGTGTATGAAGTTCCTCCTGATTCAAATGGGAGGGCTGATCAGTGTGTCCTTCTTTGCGAGATCTGTCGTGAGCAGATTGAAGACCCGGAACTGGTTGATACGCATCACTGGCGTTGTCTGAACGACAGCATGTGGAGCCAGGTACCGGCGGTACAGGTGCTGGTGTGGCGTATGCTCAAGCGCCTGAGTACTGAAGGATGGCCGCTGGACTTACTCGATATGCTCTATTTAGATGAAACCACCCAGGCCTGGGCGAAAGCAACAGGTGAAGGGAAACACGATGAAGCGCTTGTCAAGCATGTCGACAGCAACGGTGCAGTACTCGAGGCAGGTGACAGCGTAACGCTCATTAAGGATTTAAATGTAAAAGGGGCAAACTTTACGGCCAAGCGTGGCACGACTGTACGCGAAATTTCGCTGGTTGCAGACAATCCTGAACATATTGAAGGGCGTATCAATGGCCAGCAGATTGTAATCCTGACGAAGTTTGTGAAGAAGGCGAATTAAAGGCTCACTCAAAACGACTTCGCACCCGGATTCCTTTTGCCTAGGTTTAGCGGTCAAGTCCGCTGAACCTGGGTAGCATGGCATACCCTACACTTGTGAATGCAGGGTATGCCGTCGCACCAAAAAAGAACCATCAGCAGGAGTATGATGGGTATCAGGTTTCCCTGCCCCCCTCTTCTTGCCTCTCCTCTCTCAGGTTTTGTCTGTATCAACTCTCTGCATTTACTCCTGTCAGGCTGGCATGGACTGCTTGTACTCTTTCATGACCGCGACAATGGCGAGACCGACATCTCGGCAATTCTTTTCATCAATATTGGCCAGGGCTACTCTGAGCGACCAGTTCGGTCCGGCAAAGCCCTCACCGGGAAGGCAGACTGTATGGTGGTTCTCGGCCAGTTTGAAGAGAAATTCCAGAGAATGACTTGCAGTTAATTGCTCGCTAAATGCGGGCCCGTACATCTTGGCGGCCAGCTTTTTCAAGTCTATTAAGGCGTAGTAGCGGGTCAGGTTTTTACCCTGAGGCTCGGGCATGGCCAAGGCCGTATAAAGTGCTGTCCACCGTTTTTTAAGGATATCCATAATGGACTTCTTGTAGACATAGTCGTCATCTGTGAGTTCATATAATGAAAACAAGCACATGGCAACTTGCTGCGGCCCTGATATGCCTCCGGTGTGGGCAAGGGCCACCTGGCGGCTGTCCATTTCCAGGCGTTCATGGAAAGGGATGTCACCCGGTTTGGTGGAGATCAGGCGATACCTGAGGTCCAGCTGGGCCTGCTTGGCTTTGGGCAGTTTTTTGATAAGTCGGTTGATGACGCAGTCTTCGTGCACCATCACTACTCCGAGGCGCCAACCGGTAACACCAAAGTATTTTGAATAGGAATAGACGCCCAGTATGTTCTCGGGTAATTCTTTGCCAAACGTATTGAATTCATCGACAAAACTGGCATAAACCGTATCAGAGATAATCACCATGTCGGGATTATGGATTCGGATTGTCTTGGCCATGCGTTTGACCGTATCTGCATTTAATGAGACCGAGGTCGGGTTGGTCGGGTTGACCATGTACAGGGCCTTGATGCGAGGATCTTTCAGTTTTGCTACCTCGGAATCCGGAACCTGCCAGTCCATCTCTTCACTGCCGCGAATATAAACCGTTTCCAAACCGTAATCCTTGAGCACGGGCAGTTCCAGGTACGGGGAAAAGATCGGCGTGACAATGGCCACCTTGTCACCAGGGTTCAGGATCATATTTTCTTTGAGGGAATTGAATATGTATATCATCGCGGCGGTGGCGCCCTCAGTGGCGAAGAGGTGGAAATCTCCCTGGGGCGGGGCGCCGGAAAAGACCACTCTGTCGAGATACTTACGCACGATCTGTTCGGTAACCGGGAATATGCGGGGGGGATCCGGATAAAAATCGGCCTGGATACCGTCAACCAGTTGAAAGATAATCTCGTCAGCATCCATGGCTACCTTGCTAAGGGCGTAGCTGATGGCCTGTTCAAGGAATGCTTCACCGGGGTCGCCGTGATGTTTTTTCAAGAATTCTTGCAGCGCTGCTGCCATACCGCTTTTGCCTTGTCGATAACCAAGGTCTTTGACAGTGGATCCTTGCTGGGCCAACTCTGCGGCAAAGAGGGTGAGAAGAGCAAAGGATTTGCGTACCTCGGTGTTCAGAAAGTTCGGATTGCCACGACCTGCATTCAATATACTGCAACCGGACTTGGCACAGGCCTCTTCGGCCTTTTGAATGAGCAGATTCTTGATCTCAAATGGGCTTTCCTGCTCCAACCCTTTCCAATCAATAGACGAGGCAGCCACGGCGATTTCCGGTCCGGTCAAACCGATGAGCTTACCGGCGGCACTGACCGACAAACCGCAAATTACTGCATATTTAAAGAAGTCGCGGCGGCTGATCCCGCCTCGCTTTACCTCTTCGGCGATCTCTGAAAGGAATGGATGGATGGTTTGTGACATGCGTTCTCCTTGAGTTCATGGGGTACCCTGTGTCAGGGCATAAAAATTGGGAAATATTATTCCGAGCCCAGCCGCGATTTTCTTGTCTCCGGCACTCCGGCACTGTAACCATCAAGACGAATGAAAGGCGTTACTCACCCCTGTCAAATGCGCTGGGATCCTCACAAGCAGAAGATTAGTTGTTTCACGGTATCATTACTGGAGGACAACACTCCAGAAAAAAAATGGAATCTTATTTCTAAGATTAAGAAATTGATAAGATAACAATGTGCGGCGAACGTGCAGTTGCGGCTGGCTGGATTGGAGATAGGATTGAACAATTAAAAGAACGAGAAGAAAAAAGACTTTTAAAGAAATAAACCATGAGCTATCACCATATTGATACACTATTGATTGAACGTAAGGCGTATTCGTAAAGAGTTTCAGGAACAAAAAGTCAATATTGTTAAATGTATCTCAAATTTTAAACAGGTAGTACTTGTTGATACTGATTTTGTCGGCAAAGGCGAGTTGCTCATCGTCCCTAACAAGCCCTTTCATCTGTAGGAGGAACCATGGAACTTCTTAAGATTATTTGTGCAATTATATTACCACCACTGGGAGTTTTTCTACAAGTCGGTATAGGGAAGCATTTCTGGATAAACATTATTTTGACAATACTTGGTTATATCCCAGGGATAGTTCATGCCGTATGGGTCGTGGCTAAAAACAAATAAGGAGAAAAGGGTTGAAATGACATCCGGCCCCTTTTTTTATTAACTGCTTAGGAGAGTCAGTGAAGTATTTCGCTTACGGATCAAACATGTCTATTGCTCGGTTAAAAGACCGAGTTCCAAGCGCAACAAGACTTGGCTGCTATTCGCTCAGGGAGCATAATTTACGATTTCACAAATCGAGCAAAGATGGCTCTGGAAAATGTGATGCCTATTATACAGGCAACAGTGATGACTGTGTAATAGGCGCGCTCTTCGAAATAGACCCCAATGAAAAAAGTGTCTTGGATAAGGCTGAAAGCCTGGGCTGTGGATATGAGGAGAAGACTGTAAGAATTCTGGGCCTGAATAACGATGAAATCGAAGCCAAGACATATTATGCAACAAAAATTGATAAATCACTCAAGCCTTATTCATGGTATTTAAACCACGTTCTGGTCGGGGCAAAGGAGACTCACCTCCCACAAGAATATATTGAGAAAATAGAAGCTACAGAAAGCACTCAGGACTTGGACAAAGGCAGAGATGCGAAGCAACGTGCGATGTACAGTTAACACACGCCCTGAGGTAGTCCGTCAAGGAAAATACGCAGGTATTTCTGCGGGGGCCATCAGTTCACGGATCAGCGTATCGGTGATGCTTATGCTCTTCCTAAGAAACAAAAGAAGGTGAGAACTCATGAAACCCCATTGGAAAACCGAACTGCCTGAAAGCTCTATCTACTTATGTGCGCCGGTAAATGCGCTGGTTGAAGGTATCTTTGAAGAAAACATTCATCTTGCCGAAATACTGAAACATGGCGATTTCGGACTCGGTACATTTGATGATTTGGACGGGGAGATGCTTATTCTGGATGGAAACTGCTATCAGATCAACTCGGATGGAAAGGTGATTGAGGTTGATGATCAGATATTGACGCCCTTTGCATCGGTAACTTTTTATAGCGCGGGAAACCATTACGAGCTTGTCGAAGAAACGCCATATGTGAAGTTTATGAAATGGCTCAATTGCTTACTGCCCTCACCGAATCTGTTTTATGCAATCCGGATTGAGGGCAAGTTTGCTCATATGAAGGTGCGGTCAGTACCGAAGCAGGAAAATTATCGTCCGCTTTCCGATATTGCCAATGAGCAGGTTGTCTTTGATTTTGATCATATCAGCGGGACTCTTGCAGGTTTCTTTACGCCGGATTTTATGTCCTCACTGAGCGTTCCCGGCATGCATTTGCACTTCCTGTCTGAAGACCGGCAGCACGGAGGGCATCTTCTTGAGTGTGTGCCTCAAAAAATAACAATCGGAATTCAGATGATTAATAAAATGGAACTTTCGTTACCTATGACCCAGGATTACATGAAATGGGATTTTCACAGGGACATCAGGCAGGACCTGGATAATGTGGAAAAATAGCGTGTTATGGGAGGTACCTATTAAAAGGCCCTCATCGGGAGGATGTACACGGTGAACATGGGGTGGTGAAGGCAATGTGCTGTTATTGCGGTAACAATCAGTTCGGAACAGTCCTTGTCGTCAGCATTCATTGCCTTGACTTTGTTCCTTTTTTTTGATTACATATCACTAGTAAGAAAAATATCCAGAAAAAGCCAAACCTGTTGCAAAACAGGGACGGAAAACTTCGGGTCCTTTAGGATAGCCGGGTTACCACGATGAGATGGTATCCCGGCTATTTTTTTGCAACGTGTTACACGGATATTGTTACTCGCTTTATGTATGGACAACGCTGGTTACCAGCCGGAAAAGATAGTCTGTCGGGATGAAAGTTGTGAATGTAATGGCTCACTCATTGCCGTATTCTGCAGATCCCATTGTACAGTATGTCGGCGCTGGTTCAGCAAATTCACGAGGTAACGGTAAACAGCGAAACAGCAGATTTGCCAGCGGTGGCTTGACAGTCTTTTTCTGAGAGTTGTCTTTCTAGCAAGTTGATAGAGTTGTGGAAAAAGAGAACTGTTGACATCTTTGTCCCTGTATCGGATACTTATTGTGGACTCACGCTAACTATCTCTGTGCTGTTGCGCCCACTTCATTAATCATAAAAAATCAAAGGATTACTCATGTCTCAACTCAAGACACAGGTCATTATTCTGACCAAGTATTTTCGTATTGATGGGGAAATCGATCTGCTGCCAGGTGCGAGGTTGACCGACTTCATGAACAGCGTCAGCCAGATTATGGTGGTTACTGATGCCAGGGTAACTGATCACGATGGCAAGGAACTCGTAAAAGGGAAATTTATCAATGTGCTTGTCAGGAATATAGAAATTATTCTTCCATCTGAAAGTGTAGTATAGATTTCAGCTTTTGGGAGGCGGTTTTCATGGCGTTACTGGATAAAGTTTTCAAGGCTGCTGTAGATATGCGGGCCTCAGATGTGCATGTTGTACCCGGAGAATCCTTCATGGTGCGCCGTATGGGGAAATTGGTGCGTTTGAAGAGCCAGGTGCTCACTGCCGAACATACTCTCAAAGTGATTGGGGAGTTGCTGACCCCGGCGCAGCAGGAGATCTTGTCTCGGGAGCAGCAGCTTGACTTTGCCTATGATATTAGTGGATTGGCGCGTTTCAGGGGCAGTGTCATGCAGCACAATAAAGGGGTGAGCGGGGTATTCCGGGTGATTCCTCTCCAGATTCCCACCTTGGCCCAGTTGGGTCTGCCTGATGTGATCTATTCAATTCTTGATAATCATCAGGGCATTATATTGGTGACCGGGGCAACCGGCCATGGCAAGACAACGACCCTTGCTGCTATGGTAGATTATCTTAACTCAAAACGTCCCCATCATATTCTCACGGTTGAGGATCCCATCGAGTTTATTCACCCCTTTAAAAAAGGGGTGGTAAATCAGCGAGAACTGGGGCGCAACACCTTTTCTTATAAAAATGCCCTGAAGGGTGCTTTGCGGCAGGATCCGGATGTTATTGTTATTGGCGAGTTGAGGGACCTGGATACCATTTCTCTGGCGATTTCCGCCTCGGAGACTGGGCATCTGGTTATCGGTACCCTGTCGACTTCAGGTGCAGCAAAGACTGTAGACCGGATTATTGATTCTTTTCCTCCCGGGGAACAGAATCAGATCAGAACCATGCTCAGTGAGTCGTTGAAAGCGGTTATTACCCAGCGTCTTGTCCCAGGTGCTGATGGGAAGGTGATGCAGCTGGCACTTGAAATATTGATTGGCAATTTATCCATAGCCAACCTTATTCGTGATCACAAAACCTATCAGATTCATTCCACCATGCAGATGGGGAAAAAGCAGGGTATGCGCCTTATGGATGAATCCATAGTGGAGTTATTGCAGGAAGGAAAAATTACCCTGGAGGCAGCCCTTGCCAATGTTGATAATAAGCTTCTTTTAAAGAGTTTTATGGGGCCTGGAGAAAAAATGCAGCTTGAGGAAGGGTAAAAATCCTGTTTATTCGACTGGGGTACAGGCAGGATTTTCATATATATTAACTACTGATAGAGTGAACATGGCTCAGATTGATACCTATTTCAGACAGATGAAGGAACATGGGGCCAGTGACCTGCACATGGTCATTGGCTTTCCTCCACTCTTGCGTCTGCGCGGAGATCTTGTTCCTCTGGATGCTTCTGTTCTGACCCCGGAATCTAATAAACAGATTCTTTATGAGATTCTTGACTTGGAACAGCAGGCGACCCTTAAAGAAAGGAAAGATTTCGACAAGGCCTATGAACTGGAAGGTGTCGGACGATTCCGTTGTAACTTTTTGTTTCAGCATCGAGGAATGGGTGCTGTGTTCCGTATTATCCCCACCAAAATTCTTACCCTTGATCAACTTGGTATGCCGGAGGTGGTGAAGAAAATTGCCCGTTATGAGCGGGGCCTGGTTCTGGTTACCGGGCCGACTGGCAGTGGGAAGTCAACAACCATGGCTGCTATTATTGACATGATCAATGATACCTATCCCAAGCATATCATCACCATTGAAGATCCTTTGGAGTTTGTTCACCCCAATAAGAAATGTGTTTTTTCACAGAGGGAAATCGGTACCCATGCAGAGAGTTTTGCCAAGGCCTTGATGGTGGCAAACCGTGAAGATCCTGATGTCATTCTGGTTGGCGAAATGCGGGATCTTGAGACCATTGCCCTTGCCCTGACTTGTGCCGAACTGGGCATTCTTGTCTTTGGAACCTTGCATACAAACAGTGCAGCAAAGACTATTGATCGCATCATTAATGCCTTTCCCGCAGAACAACAGGCACAGACGCGAACCATGCTCTCGGAATCGCTTAAAGCGGTCATTGCCCAGCAGCTTTTAAAAACAAAGGACGGTAAGGGAAGGTGCGCGGCAATCGAGGTATTGCTGGGTTCCTCTGCTCTGGCAAGCATTATCAGAGACGGCAAGATAACCCAGATAGACTCGCTGATACAGACGGGAAAATCCCAAGGGATGCAGACCATGGATCAGCATCTTCAGGATATGCTGGAGAAAGGAATGATAACCCGGGAGGCGGCAAAGGAAAAGGCTATGAATAAAAGCCTGTTTGCTGATCCGGCTGGAGAAGAAATCTAAGAACCTGTGGTTCTTAAACAGGAGTTTTTTTCCTGCCAGTTCAGTTAGGTAAAAGAGAAGTGATGCTATTGCATTGACAATGGGTGAAAAGATTGTCTGCAACAATAGGGCTAATCAGTGATGTTCATGCTACAGCAGCTCCCCTCCGCGAAGCGTTGGCAATCTTTGAGCAGGAGGGTGTTGATCTGGTTCTCTGTGCAGGAGATATAGCGGGCTATGGAACAGAGCTTGAGCAGAGCATTGAACTGTTTCTTGAAAATGGCTGCACAACGATTCTGGGTAATCATGATGTCTGGCACATTGAGCAGCAGGTGAAAGGACAAAAAATGTGGGTTGATACATTTTTTCACAATTTGCCCGTGGCTTGGGAATCTACTGTGGAAGGGAAACGTGTTTTGGCTGTTCATGCAAGTCCTCCTCTTTCGATGAACAGAGGGATTACTCTGTTGGATCAGTATGGAACAATTATCTGCAGCCAAAAAGAAAATTGGGCTTATGAGTTGGAAGAATATGATCTTGACGTGCTGGTTGTGGGACATACCCATCAGCTCTTTGCAGAAGTGTTGGGCCAGACCCTGGTGGTCAACCCGGGCAGCACAAAATTTAACCATTCCTGTGTAATTCTGAGCCTTCCCGACTTGAGAGTCAGAAGTTTTCCGTTATCAGGAAAAACGTCGAGAAAGGTTTGGCACTGGGGAATGATGAACAGAGAGGGACTAGGTACATAAAGAATGCCTTCCTGCCTTTTGTTTACCCCTGTGTCGAGTCGTTTTTGCAGCAAATGAAGTTTGGCACTTACCTTGATTGGTTTCTGAAGGTTGGATAATTAAGGTTCAAAATAGTATTAATAACTTGTCATAAGGTATTAAAGAACTGGTTATCCATATGGCTGACACCGCAGAAACCGATCGGATTGAAAAAATAATTGCTGCAGTAAAGAAAGCCTCTCAGGGCGATTATGCTGTTCGTCTTGATATCTCGGAAGATAATGATCTTCTCAACTCCCTTGCTGCTGATGTTAATGAGCTGACAGGAAATTTGTCAAAACGAGCCGCTGCGAACAGGCAACTGAAGAAGGCATTTCTGAACAGAGATCGTCTGCTGCGCAATATTTTTGAACAAACCTCCTATCCCATATGGATTTCCGATGCCAAAGGCACATTAATCCACATTAACCAGGCTTGTTGCGATATGCTGAATATTCAGCCGGACGAAGTCATTGGTAACTATAATATACTGAAAGATAATATTATTGAGGAACAGGGTTGTCTCTCTTTGGTCAAATCCGTTTTTGAGGAAGGGAAGACGACTGAATTCTCTATTGAATATGATAGTTCCCGTTTAACGTCTCTTCACCTTGCCCGGAGAAATGTTACAATCCTTGATGTGACAATTTCTCCGGTGAAAGACGGGAGTGGCACCATTACAAATGCCATTATAGTCCATCATGACATCACCAGGCGTACGCAACTGGAAGAAGAGTTGGAGTACTTCCGCTTCAGTATTGAAAGAGCTACAGATGCTGTATTCTGGCTCGATTGTACTGGTCTGATAACTTATGTAAATGAACAGGCCTGTCGCTCGCTCGGGTACACCAGAGAAGAGTTGCAGGCCCTGTACCTGTGGGATATCGATCCCGACTACCCGGAGGCTCGCTGGATTAGCACTTGGGAAGAGGATGCGGCGGCAGAACAACGCCTCATCAAAACTTGGCACCGGCACAAAAACGGTACCCTCCTGCCTGTAGAGATTTCAACAAATCACATCAAGTTAGGCGATAAGGAATATCACGTTGCTTATGTGCTTGACATTACGGAACGAATAGAGGCTGAACGTCTGCTGCATGAGAGTGACTTAAAACTAAAAGACGCTCAAAAGATGGCTGGTCTGGGGTATTGGGGATGGGATGTCGGGACAGGCAATGTTGAATGGTCAGATGAAACATATAAGATCTTCGAACTTGATCCAAAGGAATTCAGACCACAACTGGATTCGATCATGGCCCTCTCTCCCTGGCCGGAGGATAATAGCCGTGATCAAGAGATAATGTAGAAGGTGATTGAGACTCGTGGGCAGATTTCATTTGAACAGCGATTCCTTCGTCCTGCTGGCAGCATCGGTTATTATTTTTCAACATGTCGTGGGGGTTTTCGATAAAAATGATAATCTCATTACTTTGATGGGGACGGTACAGGATATTTCCGAACGCAAACAGGCGGAGGAGGAACTCCGGGAAAGTGAGGCAAGGTATAGAAGTGTTGTCGACAACATAGGGATCGGTATTGCCTTGATTGGTCAGAATATGGAGGTTTTGTCGGTGAATAACGTGATCAGATAGTGGTTTCCTGATGCTGATTTTACACGCCATCCGGTTTGCCATCAGATATTTAATAATCCTTCGCGACAGGAACCATGCACTTACTGCGCTGCGATTGAATCTTTTCAGGATGGTGCGGTCCATGAAACGATAACTGAGACACCGGCAGGAGAAAGCACTACAAATTTTAGAATTATTACTTCACCAATTAAGGACAGTTCCGGCAAAGTTACCGCAGTCATTGAGATGTTGGAGGATATTACCGAAAAAGTTCAGTTTGAACAGGAAAAACAAAAGCTGGAAAGACAACTTCTTCAAGCACAAAAGATGGAAGCGGTTGGCACACTTGCCGGCGGAATAGCCCATGACTTCAACAATATGCTGAGTGTAATAATCGGTTACGTTGAGTTGCTTAAAGATAAGTTTCCCAAGGAATCTTTCGTATTGGCAGATCTTGCGGAGATAGAAAAAGCTGCCCTTCGCTCAAGAGACACTACCCGCCAACTTCTTGCTTTTTCACGGCAGCAGGCGATTGCCCTCAAGGCCATAAATCTGATTGACCATATAGGAAAATTAGAAAAAACACTTGGCCGTCTTATTGGTGAGGACATCGATTTACTCGTTCGTACAGAAAAAGACCTCTGGGAGATCAACTTTGATCCTTCCCAAGTTGATCAGATCCTTATCAACTTGGCAGTGAACGCGCGAGATGCCATGCTCAATGGAGGCAAGGTGACGATTGAAGCTGAAAATGTTGTTCTTGATGAGGAGTATTGCCTGATTCATCATGAAGCTATACCCGGGGAATATGTTCTTTTGATGGTAAGTGATAATGGATCAGGGATGGACACGGAAACTCTTTCACATGCATTTGAACCTTTTTTCACCACTAAAAAAATCGGCAAAGGCACAGGACTTGGTCTTGCAACCGTATTTGGGATTATCAAACAGAATGAAGGACTTATTGACGTTTACAGCGAACCGGGCCAAGGAACCACGTTTAAAATATATATCCCGAAGACAATGGCAGGAGCTGAGCCAAAAGAAAAAGAGAAGGGAAGTCTGGATGACTCTGTAACCGGAACTGTTTTGTTAGTGGAAGATGATAAAATGGTGCGTGAGATGACCCAGAAAATGCTTGAGAATATGGGCTACAATGTTTTGGTTGCGGAAAATCCAACAGCTGCTTTGTCGCTTTGTGAAAAGAGCGCTGTATTAATAAATCTTCTACTCACCGATGTGATTATGCCTGATATGAATGGTGCAGAGTTACGAGATAGAATTATTGCACTGTGTCCTGAAATCAAAGTTCTTTTTATGTCCGGATACACTGCAACCATAATTTCCCGGCATGGCGTGTTGGATAATGGTTTGAAATTCATCCAAAAACCATTCAGTAAAAAGGAGCTGGCGCAGAAAGTCGCTGATGCTCTTTGGGACAGATAGGTATTTCTGACCATCCGCCTGATAACAGGGACAAGGCCGGAAATGCAAAACACGAATAAAAAAGAAAATTCTTAAAAAAGGAGAAAACCATGGCTATTGTCTTACCGGATCTTCCTTACCAAAAAGATGCTTTGACACCTTATATCAGTGCAAAGACCTTGGATTTTCATCATGGTAAACATCATAACGCTTATGTTACCAACCTGAATAAACTGATTGAGGGAACTGATCTGGCCGGCGAGGCTCTAGAGGCTATTATTCAAAAGACAGTAAATGTTGCTGATAAAGCCGCAATTTTCAATAACGCGGCTCAGGTCTGGAATCATACTTTTTATTGGCAATCAATGAGGCCTGATGGCGGAGGATTACCCATGGGCCATATCGCCAAGAAGATTGATGCTGATTTCGGAGGCTATGATAATTTTATTGAACAGTTGAAGAACGCGGGGCTTACACAGTTTGGCAGCGGCTGGGCCTGGCTGGTAATGAAAGACAACAGGCTTGAGATCATGAAGACTGCAAATGCTGATACACCCATAGCTCATGGTGTAAAGCCTTTGTTGACCGTGGATGTCTGGGAGCATGCCTACTATCTTGACTATCAAAACGGGCGCGGCAGCTATCTTGAAGCATTTATAAACAATCTTATCAACTGGGAGTTCGTCAACTCTCATCTTGGTTAAGCACGGGGCCAAAAAAAACGGGCACCGGAATAACTCTTTTAATCTACAAAGATTGATTGGTTGAAGTGGAAACATTTTGTTCTCATCTTTGAAGATTTTTTCAGAGATGAGAACGAAAAACCTTCTATGGCTGGCACTTGATCAGAGCGAAGAAAGAGGTTTTTTAAGAAGAAATTACTGAAGAGTAGAGAGGTGGCTTCCATCGTTAGACCGGTATTCTGAGTTTATTAAGCGGACAAGATGCAATTGCAATCTGTTTCACTTCTGCGTTATCGCAAGAGAGCGGTAACACGCTGCAATACGAGTTGTTGGAGGCATAACGAAGATTGCAGGTGACAGGTCGTTTTTTTTAAATGCATTGTGTATCCATAGAACCTATGGATTAGAAGCGGATGCGTCAGCCTGTTGATTTCGGAGTTGAGGCAACTGCTGCCCGTTGTTTTCTGATGGCCGTCTTTTGTTGATTGAAATTTTCAATTCTCCTGGCATTGGCTGCCAACACTCCCCGCTCCCTCATCACATCGAACCGGCTTTTTCTATTGGGATTCACTGCGGTATCCATAATAAAGGTAGGGGGATTCTCGGCCTCATATTTCTTCTGGATCTCAGCGCCAGCTGCTTCAATGAGCTTATCGGCTTCATGGCTCAACGTAGGTACTTCTTTTTTTGCAGCAATGGCATCCTCGTAGGCCTGGTCATATTTTCCCATGGCCATCAGAAAACTGCTTCGTTCCAGATGAACCCAACCTTTATGGTTGAGTTCCAGGGCCTGGTTATAGTCTTCCAGGGCCTTTTCCCATTGCTGTGTCTGAGTATACTGTCTGGCGCGGTACATATGAAATGTACTCTTGGCCACAGGATCTTGAGACTGCTCGATTTCGTGACCTAATTGCATGATAATTGAGTTGTTGTTTTCCGCCAGCCCAATAGAGGACGTGAGCAGGATAAAAAGAAGAGGGAGCAAAATATATTTGGGGGGCATTTTTTTTGGTACCTCAGTGGATTTTTCTATTAGAGGGAAATCTCAAGCCTAACACGTTCATTCTTTTTTGTTATACCACAAATAGCTACTTGAAGCGAACAGAAACAGATGGTTATACCTAGGGTATAGGGCGGAATAAAAGGAACTGGGGAGGATTCTCGGTGAGTTCTAATCATGTTGGCCCTTAAAACATATTATTAGCAGCGTACATCGGCTATCTGAGCTCTGTGACTTCTTTTTTCTCGCTGCTTCCGGATCGTGTCATTTGAGAAAAATTATAATCGGCCACTTTTGTCTGCCTGTCAAGTCTGATCCCAGTTTTTTAAGGTCATGAGAGGTTGCCAAAAGTAATCTCTGTACATCGTAACAAAAAGACTTACATTAACAGACGTACATAGGAACTATTATCAAAAAAAATCAATACAGAGAACGGTGCCATGGAAGATAAAAAAAATATTATAAAAAAAGCAGATACAGAGCGAGTGGCGATCCTCAGGTCACTACCTCAGGAAATCAAACAGACACTTACCGGAGAAGAGGCTGCAGCGTTTATAAATAATGAGCCTCTTTCTGAAGTACTTTATGAAAAACTCAAAAACTATCTAGTGCCAATTGATGATTAACCATGAGATGGCCAGAAAAGGAGTATATTATGGAAAAGACAAGTAAGCCGCAAGCTGAGCCTGTAGAAGTCTGTGAGTGTAATAATGAATGGCGGGGAGTTCTTGGAGGAAATGACTGGGAAGAATGTCAGTGTTATGTGGTTGAAGGAAAAGATGAAGATGAGGATAAGGAAGCTCAAAATCCTAAATGTCATTGATACAGAAATTCTGAAAAGATTAGGGACAGGCGAGTGCTAATGTATCTTCCCTTGTTATCCCTGCTACCAGCATGTAGCTTTTATTTCTCCTCGCTTCTCTTCTCTAAGATTTGCCACCCATATACAAGGAAATGGCAGCAGCCTATGTATATGGGTGCTGTATAATCAGAAATTGTTTTTTTCTCTGGGGCTGACATCTATTAGTAGGACAAGACGTTCACCAAGTGCAAGCTTTAAAGGCCGCGCCGCGTAAACATTGTTTGCGTTACATGTAGGCTGCGCTCGTTCTTCGTAAAAAAGGTTTACGGTTTTTTCGCTGCTGTGTGGTATCCGCAAGAAAAAAGGACAATTTGAAATCTCACTCTTGTTCTTTTATTTCACCTCACTTTTCACTCCTTGATACAAAAATGTAATTCATTTCTTCCGGAAAAGGCGAGAGGTAATAATCAATATTATTACCATGATGCTTTCCATCTCTCCGGTAATACGGAAATAAATGTAATGAGATCTTTGCTGGTAACCCAGGTATCCTCCCTGGAAAGATACAGGTGTTTCTTCACTGTTAAGACATTCTGGCGCTCGTTTTGCATACCACATTGTGAGAACCGGTTTGTTTTACCATAGAAAAAAGAAGATTCACCTTAGCCCCTCGGGGAGGAAATGAAAATGAGCAAAAAAACACTTCTACTGACTGCACTGGTCCTGGCACAACCACCACTTTTTTATGCAACAGCCTCAGCAGAGATTGAAGATGTCAGTGCTGTATGGGACCAAAACAGAGAGCAACTCACTGTTAATGCAAAGGACGAACACACGCGCGGCTCCTTGTCTGTCGTATATAACGACCAGGAGTTTCCCATGACCTACAATAGAGATAGAGAGAGATATCAGCTCAGACTCAGTAATGTCTGCTATGACAACACTGTTTCCGTTGTTTCTTCTTCTGGGGAAAGCAAAAGAAAGTCTGTTCGAACAAAAAACGGTGACGGCTCAGGGTATGAGTGTTCTGTTGCCCCCCCGGTATGTCAGGATGCAGACGGTGATGGTTACACCGCTGCTGCCTGTGGCGGTCAGGACTGTAATGATACTGATCCCCTGACTTTTCCGGGTGCTTCTGAAATATGCGGTGACAATATCGATCAGGATTGCAGTGGTGCTGATCTGGCCTGTGAGACAACTAACGGTCCTCATGGCGGACTAACCTTTGCAGAATACCCCAGTAACTGTATTAGCTGCCACTATTCCGAGGCAATGGAAATGCAGAGCTCAACCCATTACAGATGGGTAGGTGAGACTCCTGACATGGTCAACAGCACTGGAACCCTCCAGGGCAAGCTTACCAATGGGGTGAACAGTTATTGTATTAATATCAAGGGAGACTGGCCTGTATGCGGTTCCTGCCATGTCGGTCGGGGAAAAATGCCATCTGATCCCACCGCAGGATTGGAAAACATCGACTGTCTGGTTTGCCACAGTGAGGAGTATTCTACAGCAAGGATCCGGTTGGCAGACGGCAGCATGGGCGTTTTGGCGCCCACTGATTCCATGGTCCAAAATGTTCAGGCCCCCACCAGAGCAAATTGTCTGAGCTGTCATGCCAAAGCAGGTGGTGGTGATGCCGTAAAGAGGGGAGACCTTTCCCTGGCCACAGCCCACAACAGCGATCCGCAGTTTGACGTACACATGAATACCAGCGGCAGTGATCTTGCCTGCCAGAAGTGTCATGTCTTTGAAAATCATCTGGTCATAGGCAAAGGATCAGATCTGCGCCCTACTGATGACGTGAATCGAGGAGCAGAAATAAGCTGCACAACCTGTCACACCAACAAGGATTCTCTCGGTGGTCATGATAACTCAACCATAGGACGTCACGTAGCCAGAATAGCCTGTCAGACCTGCCATATTCCCACCTATGCCAAGGTGCCCACAGAAATCTACCGCGACTGGCAGTTAACCCACGCCGGGTTGCCGGCAGATGGAAGTGCAGGACCTGGTCATCCCCTTACTCTCAAGGAAGGAAACCTTATTCCCGAGTACAGGTTCTGGAACAGGCTGAGCGATAACTATCTGCTTGGCGACGATGCCTCTCTGACCTATGATGCGGTCAAAGGTACCTACCCGACCTCATCACCCATTGGAGATGTAGGAGAAGGCAAGCTCTATCCATTCAAATACAAAAGGGCCAATCAACCTATGACCGTTGCTGACTTCAGGCTGATCGCCCTGGACACCTTTGAGTACCTCAAGGGCTCAGGTGATGTGGACACAGCAGTCAAAAAAGGTCTGGTCAATACAGGATATTCTGCTGATGAGCCTTATACCTGGGTCGAAACAGACACCTATCAGTTGCTGAATCATGGAATTTCACCCTCTTCAAGTGCTCTCCAGTGTAACAGCTGCCATGAGAACACCTCGACTATGGATCTGCAGGGGCAACTCGGTTATCAGCTGAAGGGTCCAAAAAATGTTGTCTGTTTCCAGTGCCATGGAAGTGAGGAGGCCAAGTCTTTTACAACGATTCACGATAAGCATGTGAAAGACAAACGCTATGACTGTTCCTGGTGCCATAGCTTTTCAAGGCCTGAACGTAACCTGCGTATGCCTTGATCATCACCTTAGTAAAGCAATATTTCTAACTCGTCAGGGCAAAGGGGTAAGTCACCCCCTTTGCCCTGAGCCTTTTCTTGACGGTGGCAGTAGACCTTTTTCTCTGATTGGTGGGTATACAGGTATTCCCGTGTCTGAAGTGGTCATTGCTTTGGCCATTGGATGACACTATAGTAAAGGGTAGCGAATGATCTGTTCTTTAATTGTTTCTGTAACAGCTTGAAACTGTTACCTGTCAGGCGAAGAACATTCTCTCTCCGGTTATGTTTGCCGGATCTCGGTTCTGGTGCCGTTTGTTTTTATGCGGACAATATAACCAACCAAAAAAAATAAAGGAATAAGTCAAAATGATGAAAAGAAGCACTGTGTTGAGCATTGTCTTGCTAATGATATTTTCTCTGTCGGTCGGCAACCTGATGGCGCAGAGGACCGGGAACGGGAAACAGAAAAATAGTCCTCCTTTCTTGATAACAGGCAGCCTGCCCCATCTCACCAGGCTGCTGATGCAACAGTGGGATAATACGGAGCTGCAACTTTCGGATGAGCAAAAGAGTAAACTGCTTGTTGTCAGGCAAGAGACTATTGCAGGTGCCCAGAAGCTTGGCAGTGAGATTGCGCCGCTTGAGAAACAGGTTGCAGAGAAGATCTTTGCCGGAAAAACACCTGAGGAACTGCAATCGGTTGTTCAGGCCATAGCCAAACTGAAGGCCGAGGCCACCATGCTCCATCTCCGCTGTATCTACAGTACCCGCGGGATATTAGATCAACAGCAGATGGAATTTTTGAAGAATATGTAAGAAGAGAGTGGGGGAGGTTCGCTCTCGGCGCATGTTCATTCGCACACTGCTAAGGTTTCATATGACCGGCAGCAGGCAGGTTTTTTCTTCGATTGCCAGCTGCTTGATCTCTGCGCAGGCCCTTTGTTTCTGCTGTCTGGATAAAGGTGATTGAATGGTCTTGGATTTCATACTGTATCTCCTTTATGGTTTGGCCTTCTTTACACTGGGGGTGGCAATCCTTTCCAGAGATATCCGTTTCAGTGAACTTGGCATTGCCAGAATCCTCTGGCTGCTTGCGACCTTTGGTATCATCCATGGTTTCCATGAATGGCTTGAGCTACTGAGACAAGTTAACCCTGATATTCAAACTCCCACCTTCTTTCTGTTTCGTCTGGTCGTTGTCAGCATCTCTTTCCTGTTTCTCCTCTACTTCGGTTTATTTCTCAATATCATCACCCTCTACGGTGATAAGGCTTTGAAGACCACTCCACGGATTGTCAAGGTGTTGATAGGCGGATCTGCACTGTCTCTGCTTCTTGTTGCGGCATATCTTGATCTTGGCAGCGGCAAAGATATCAACACTCGCCTCCTCGTGGCCTTTCCGGGTGGTTTGCTGTCGGGAATAGGCCTGGTGATTTATTCAAGGACAGTGCGGGTTTTTTCTCAAAATGCTGCGATCAATTTCATCCTTGCCGGCAGTTTCATGATCTGCTACTCCTTTTTGACCGGTGTTGTTCCTTCTGATGTAATCGTGCCTGTTGTGGACGTCAGGATTATTCTGTTCAGAGGGCTGAGCGCTTTTCTTATTATGTTCTTCACTATCAGGGCGCTTTCCGTCTTCAGTCTCGAACAGCGCGAACTGACTAATGAACGGTTGCTGCGTTTTTCTCAGTCTGAAAAACTGGCATCTATGGGAATTCTCGCTGCCGGTATTGCCCATGAGATCAATAATCCCCTGACCAATGTCTCGCTTAACGTGGAAATGCTCAAGGATCTGGTTGGCGATGATGAGAGGATGAATAAAAAACTGGAGGCAATTGAGCGTAATATTACTCGTGCTTCCAGGATTACCAGGGAACTTCTGCATTTTTCCAGGGATGAGGAAACACCGCTGCAGCCTATCAATATCAATCACATTCTGACAAGCACAAAAAATTTACTCAAAAATCAGCCACTCAGTTCGATCATTCGCCTGAGGTCGCAGGATGTGCCGGAGATCAGAGGGATTTCATGGAAACTCGAAGAGGTCTTTATCAACCTGTTGATGAATAGTATCGATGCCTGTAACGAAGAGGACACTATCGAGATCGAGACATTTTTGGACAAGGATCGTGTCATGGTGGTGATTACTGATACGGGGCATGGTATTGTCGAGGGTGATATATTCAAGGTGTTCGACCCGTTTTTTACCACTAAGGAAATCGGTAAAGGTACGGGACTGGGTTTGTCTGTGTCGTATAACATAATAAAGCAGCATGGAGGCGAGATCTCCCTTGTGAGCAGCGAACATGGAGGGGCTGTTGTGACTGTATCTTTTCCGGTGATGAAAGATGACAACTGACACTATTATGGTCATTGATGATGACCAGGACCTGCGTGAGGGTATAGTCGAGATCCTTGAAGGCAATAACTTTTCGGTGATCGCTTGTGAAAGTGCAGAAAAGGCCATGCAGAAAATCAGGATTGAGGTCCCTCGCCTGATCATTGTAGATAACATGATGCCTGGTATGGGGGGCATGGCATTTATGCCGCTTGTAAAGAATGACTATCCAAGGATCAAGATTATCATGATCACTGCCTTTTCAACAGTTGATAATGCGGTGGCAGCCATGAAAAGTGGTGCTGATGATTATCTCGCAAAACCGTTCAAGAGGGATGAACTCCTTGTCGCTGTAAGACGCAATCTGGAGGTCTTGAAATTTGAACAGCAGCTCTCCGAACCTGATATGGATGAGACCCTTTCCTCCCTTTCGAACCCGATACGAAGACAGATCCTGGCTGTCCTGTCTTTAGAGGGAGAAATGCGTTTTATGGATATCACCAGGTATCTCGGAATCAGTGATCATACCAAGGTGAATTTTCACCTGAAAAATCTTAAAGCCTGCAATCTGGTCTCTCAGGATCGGGATAAATCCTATTGCCTGACATCGCATGGTGTGAAAATGGTCGATTACCTGCACTTGCTTTCCCAGAAAATCTCTTAGTAAATACAGGTAACTGTATTCTTTTTGTGAAATAGACTTCACAGAAACCCGCCTTTTGTGAGAAAACTTTATCTGGAATTATCCCATTGCTGCCCCTACAATGTGATAGTGGCCGTTGTCTTTGCTTCCATCACAACAAAACCGAAGAGGCTGAGATTCGGGTTCTGCGGTAGGTTGTGTCGGGTCTCCGGCTTTCCATCAATCTCTATGGGGAGGAATTCATGAAAAACATTTTGACACTGACTGGTATGCTGGCCCTGGCTTTGGGACCAGTGTCTTCAGCTATGGCAACAGATTACGTAGGATCTGAAAAGTGTTTTGAATGTCATGCGGATCAGTTTAATGATTGGCAGGCATCAGGCCATCCGTGGAAACTGCGCAAGATGGAAAAGGCACGTTATGCGAAGCTGCCGTTGCCGCCAGGGTACAGCTGGGATGATATCTCTTACGTCATTGGGGGGGCAAATAAAAAGGCTCGTTACATCGATAAAAAAGGGTATATCATTACCTCGGCAAAAGATGGAAAAGAGGCCAAAACTCAGTACAATATCCAGGACGGCAGTTGGTCTTTTTACCACAAGGGAGAAAAGAAGCCGTACAAGTGTGGTCCTTGTCATATGACGGCATACAATCCAGAGGGAAATCAGGACGGAATGGAAGGGATGATCGGTACATGGGCTGAGGACGGTATCGGCTGCGAGGAGTGCCATGGTCCTGGTGCCGCCCATATCAGTGAACCGGTCAAAACCACGATCAAAATTGACCGTTCGGTTGAATCCTGCGGCAAGTGTCATCAGCGCGGAGGAATGGGGCCTGAGCCTTTGGCAAGTAGTGGTTTTATCCAGCATCATGAACAGATCAATGAGCTGAAAGCTGGTGTTCATAAGGATCTGACCTGTCTGGAATGTCACAGTCCTCATAAACGAGCGATTCTTGCTAAGAACAACTGCGCTGAATGCCACGAGGAAGAGGCCGCTACCTATGCCAAAAACATTCACGGCCTGCAGGGTACTCGTTGTGTAGAATGTCATATGCCCAAGGCATCCAAATCTGCAATCAGTGTTGCCTCATATATTGGGGATGTTCGTACACATATTTTCAAGATAAATACTGATCCCAAGGCGGAGATGTTTAAAACTGTTGAAGAAAAAGGGAAGAAATCCACCTTTGCCCAAGGCTATGTGACGCTTGAGTATGCGTGTCTCAGTTGCCACGCCAGCCGCGACAAAAACTGGGCTGCCGGCAAAGCAAAAGGCTTCCATCGTAATAACTAGGAGATGTCTTCATTGGTTGACAAGGAAGGCTCCTCAGGGGGCCTTCTTTATATTGTCTTGGCTAGTTGCCACACGGAGTGCAACTTAAGCATCTTTTTTGTATAGAGACATTTTCAGTGAAGTTCAGTCAGGACATTGGTTCGGCCTTTTGAAATATTTTTAGCTGAAAGCCCGACAGGCAGGATCCGTTGATGGGCTCAATGTGAGAGAGGATTGGCATATGAATTGCCAACAGATGCCACTGTGTGGTATGCTTCAGGTAGCTTCAGGGAAAACCTTTTCCGTTCCTTTTCGTTGCTGAGCATAAAAGGAATGCAAAACGAATTCCCTACTCCGATAGGCTGTTGAGCAACTATCCAGCTTTTTGATTGGTTGTGAGAAGCCTGAATGTTACAGAAGTAAATGCGTGAGACCGAAGGAGGTACTGAAAATGGCTACTATTGAAGCAATTTGTATAAGTAAAAAGAAGGGTATTGTGAAAAGGCCGGTTGAACAGGCCGTTTTTCAAACCGGGTTCGGAATTGTTGATGACGCCCATGCGGGCAAATGGCATAGACAGGTTTCTCTGCTGGCTGGAGAAAGTATTGATACTGTCAAAGAAAAACTTCCCACCTTAAAAGACGGTGCTTTTGCAGAAAACATCATCACCAGAGGCCTGCCTCTGTTGTCTGTGTCAGTTGGTGATAGTCTTCAGATAGGCACAGAAATCATTCTGGAAATTACGCAAATCGGTAAAAAATGCCATAATGACGGCTGCGCCATAAAAAAGGCTACAGGTGATTGTATCATGCCGAAAGAGGGAGTATTTGCCAAGGTTATACAGGGCGGAGAGGCCAAGGCCGGTGATCAGATAGTTTTGAAAAGCTGATCGGCTCGTCGCTCTTCATAACCCAGCAAAAGGCAGGTGGAAACTCATCCATCTGCCTTTTTTTTGCCAAATTTATTGAACTAATCTGTTATGCTGATTGCAAATAACATGGTGGATGTCTTTCCCTTGAGAACAGGCATCCTCTGGGGGATTGCCCTTAAGCCAATGGTAGGTGGCTGTTGAGTGGCACCTTGCAAATCTCAACCACGGATAGAACAGAATGTTTTTTGTAGATAAGCCATACATTTCTGAATTTTTCAAAATGACTGTCAGGGACAATGCTATTCCTGTTGTTGGTACAGATATCGCCCAAAAATCTGGTCTTTATAGCGGGACCAAGATAATCAGCGAAGAGAGAGCTGTGGAAATGGCTCAAGAGTCAGACGACCTGAGGGTCTATACGACCTCTGAAAATTCAATAGGCTGGATAGCGAAGCATTTGGGCTTCACCAATCTTCCCGGAAAGATAGAGCTTTTTAAGGATAAAATCAAATTTCGAGAAATGACAAAATCAATCTTTCCGGATTTCTTTTTCAAAGAGGTTCGTGTGGGAGATTTAAAAAATATCCGGATTGATGAAATCCCACTTCCCTTTATTATCAAACCGACAGTTGGGTTTTTTAGCATGGGAGTTTATAAGGTATCAAGTCCCGAGGAGTGGGGGGATATCATTGCCTCAATAATGACGGAAATAGATCAGATTAAAGATTTATATCCTGAAGAGGTATTGGACATCAGTTCCTTTATAATTGAACAATGTATTAATGGAGAAGAATTTGCCGTTGATGCCTATTTTAATGCAAATGGAGAGCCGGTTATTCTGGGCATCTTTAAGCATACTTTTTCTTCAGATGTAGATGTGAGCGACAGGGTATATATCTCATCAAAAGAAATTGTCGAAAGTAATCTTGAAGAATTTACTGATTTCATTGGGAAAATCGGTCGGTTGGCTAGTGCAGTGAATTTTCCGGTACACATTGAGCTCAGGCGGGAAAATGACGGTACGTTATTGCCTATCGAAGTAAATCCGGTGCGCTTTGGTGGTTGGTGTACCACTGCAGATATGTCCTTCCTGGCCTATGGATTTAACCCCTATCTCTATTTTTACTGGCAAAGAAAACCGGATTGGTCTGAAGCCCTCAAAGGAAAGGAAGGAAAACTCTTTAGTCTTATTGTGTTGGATAATTCGACCGGTAGAGATGGCAATGAGATCGCATCATTTGATTATGAGAAGTTACTTGCAAACTTTGAGAAGCCAATGGAGCTCAGAAAAATTGATTACAAAAAGTATCCTGTTTTTGGTTTCCTGTTCACGGAGACCAGAGAGGATAATTTTATTGAGCTGAAAAACATACTCGATTCAGACCTGAATGAATATATATCGACCATATAATATCGGGCATTCCATGGGGATATAATAAGAAGGACGTCTTGTAACGTTTGATAGTATACTTTCAAAAATGGGAGAAAATATGTTTGTCGTATCATTAACCTATGAGCGTCCCCTTGAAGAAGTAGATAATCATCTTGATGCCCACGTTGCCTGGTTGCAGGAAGAGTATGGCAAAGGGAGTTTTATCGCCTCAGGAAGAAAAGTCCCGAGAACGGGCGGCGTTATTTTGAGCGGTGTCAAAACCCGAGATGAGCTGCAATTGATTTTGGCAAAAGACCCTTTTCAGCAAGCCGGCATCGCACAATATGATATTACAGAGTTCATAGCGAGCATGACGGCAAAAGGTTTTGAAAAATTGAAAGAATAAGAAGGTATAATAAAAAAGGGAGAAGAGGCTGATGGCTCGAATTGGCATTCTCACATGCTCAAACTGTACCCAGGAAACGAATTGTGCAGCAGTTGTATGTCTTGGCGATATGAGGAAACGGCAGGGCTTTTTTGAACGCTATAAGGAAGAGGAAAAATTAGATCTGATCGGTATTATTAACTGCAGTGGATGCCCAACCCTGGCTGCCCCGGAAAAGATATTAAAGAGGGTAAGGTCAATAGCCAGCTATAAGATTGATGCCCTTCATTTCTCATTCTGCGTCACAGCCTTGTGCCCCTTTGTCAAAAAATACCAAGAAGTTATCCACAAGTCATATCCTGATCTGAACATTGTCCTTGGTACCCATGTTCCTCTGGACAAAACACAGTTCCAAGATGATATGAAGGAATTATTATGTCCCAGTATTTATGAGGTTCAGGACATGAATAATATGATCACAGGAAACCTGAAGAAGTCCTTGGAGTAAATATATAAATTAGATTAGCCATGACTGCCTGGAGTCTCTTTTTGCCAGATATCCTCTATGGCTTTGATCATCGTACTGACCTTTCCAGCATTCTGCTCACTTTTCAGGCTGACAAAAGAGAGTGGGAAGGCAAAGCGCTCTTTTTCCCAGATCACCAGGGTTCCTTCGGCGGCAAGTTTCCGTGCCGGTTCTTCAAGCATGAAGCTGAGACCGATTCCGGCCTTTATCATACTGAGTATTGCCGATTCCTCATTGGCGGTAACTGTAATTTTCGGTTGAAAGCCTCTGGCATAAAATTTCTCTTCCATTACCCGACAATAGGGGCATTCCGGCGGATTGCCAATCCAGGGCAGGGTGGCAAGGTCCTGGTAGTCGCCATTGCTCAGAAATTCGGCCATCCGGGTTGGGCCTACTATCCTCAGATGAAATGTTGCCAGGCGCTGCACATGAAATTGGGGCGCTTCGCAATCACCAAAGACGAAACCGCCATGAAGTTCATGGCTGCTGATTAACTTGAGGATATTACCGGAGATGGAATGATGAAAACGGATTTCCCCCAAGGGGTTTTTCTCTTTGAGATGTTCGCAAATCTTTTCAATCTTAAGAAAATCAGGATCGGTGTTCAGTCCAATACGGGTTTCGTTGCTCGATGAACCGACTTTTGTTTTTTCACTCTCACTGACTTTCATTAAAGAGCGTACCAGGACTCCCAGCGTCTCAATTCCCTTTTCTTTTCGTTCATTCCAGGGATGGGCATAGTTGAGACGGATACAGTGATCATACTGTCCCATTCCTGAACAGAGTGCTCCCGGAAGGATGGAGATATTCTTTTGTTCCGCAAGGCGAAAAAGCTGCAGGCTATCCACAGAGTCTGGGAGTTCAACCCAGAGACAGAGGCCTCCTTGGGGGTTTGAAATTTTGGTTTCCGCAGGAAAGTGTCTGGCCACGGCATGGGCCATTTCTGCCGCCTGTTTTTTGAGAATATTCCGCATCCTGCGCAGATGTCTGTCATAGGCGCCACTGCCAAGGAACTCGGCCACGATAAGTTGATTGAGCTGGGAAGAGGAAATGGTGGCATTAAACTTGAGTCGCTTGACCTTTTCTATAAATCGACCGGGCATGGTCCAACCCACCCGCAGGTCAGGAGCCAGTGATTTTGAAAAGGAGGAACAGAACAAAACTCCGCCCTGCTGATCAAAGGCCTTAAGCGGTGTGGGGCGGGTTTTTCCAAAGAAGAGTTCACCATAGATATCATCTTCAATGATTGGAATCCCACGTTCCGCGAACATCTCCACCAGCGGTTGTTTACTGCGCTCCTCCATCTCATAGCCCAGAGGGTTGTGAAATGTACAGTTGAGCAGGGCCGCTCGGACATCATGTTCATCCAGCACCTGTCGGAGGGTGTCGATATTCAATCCTTTACTCGGGTCTGCCGGAACTTCGAGGGCCTGCATATTGAGGTCCTCAATAAGCTGGAGATAGCAGAGAAAGGTTGGTGACTCAAGAAGGATAGTGTCACCTGGCTTGGCCACACTGCGCAGACAGAGATCAATCGCGTTCATACAGCCATGGGTGATAATAATTTCTTCCCCATCACCTTTTTCATGAAAGCCAAGAGAACGCTTGGCAATTTCTTTTTGCAGTTCCGGTTCTCCTGACGGAAAACCATAGCCGAGGCGATCGGAGTTCTGATAGTAGCTGGCTGCCACTGTACGTACTGCTGCGGCCAGTTGTTTTCCGGGAAGCAGTTCGGCAGTGGCCATTGCTGCGCCAAAGGGCAGCATGTCAGGTTTGTGCAGTGCTCTCTTATGCATTGCAGATAAGACATTGATGGTGACTTTGTGCGGTTTTATCTGTTTTTGCCCCCTGGCGGGCAGGGGAAGGATAGTACTCTGTAAAGGCCGTGCATAGAATCCCGACTTTTCGCGAACTTCTACAACGCCTCGATTCTCGAGTTCCACATAAGCCTGATAAACCGTGGAGATGGAGCGACCTGTGTTGGCATGAAGCTTACGCAAGGATGGAAGCTTTTCTCCTGCACTGTATTTTCCTGATAATATCTGCTGCTCTATCTCGTTTGCCAGTCTGACATACTGAAAATCCATTCTGTTCCTCCGCCGGTTACTGAAGAGAAAAACTGTTATGCCTATTTTTCTCCTGTCCTGAATCTGTTCTTATATAACAGCTCTGGTATTCTGAAGTAAAGAAAAACAGGAAGAAAAGAATTCGGAGGAAAGGAAAAATGAAGAGAACTATAAAGGTCTGTTGTTGGTTGCTTAGTCCCGAGAACAGCAATGAGGAGGGGCCTTACGAGTGTTTTCATCTTCCGGTCCCCTGGTGGCTGTTTAATCTCATTAAGGTCACTTTTTGGTACGCTCTAGCTCTGATTATATGCCTTTTGATCGGCAGTCTGCATTAGTCGTTTTTTTCTGTATTGCCTGGTAGTACCAGAACAGATGAACAAGGGAGTAGTAACATGTTGGAACTATTGGCCACAATTCAACAGGATATCCTTTCTTTCTTCCCCAATGGAAGAGCCGAAAAGAGCATTTTGAGAGAGCGACCTTTTCACAGAGTGCTGACGAGACATATTCCGGTTCAGAGAAGATTCAAAATTCTTCTCCCTTATTCCACAGATGAATTGGTTTATTCTCTGTTGGAGATGAACCGTATGCTGGACCTTGTCTGTCTGAGTCCAATAGATGCGACCATTGTAAATAATGAAAAGGGACATCGAGTGTTTTTTCCAGATAAGAATCTGCGTTTATTCAGAGATAAGGCAGATTTTGATCTGGTTTTCTGTACGCTTATGAACTTCCAGGGTGAGACAGACAGACTTTGTGAAGACTTCTGTCAGTGTCGAATGCTGCTCAAACCTGGAGGCAAATTTTTTCTTCATGTCAAAAATGATAAGGCAAAATCCTTTATGGAAATATTTATGCTGAAGAAAGGAGGTGTGGCTGCAGGAATACTTTCAAGGGTTGGATTGAGCAATATCGTGGAGCGGAGACTTCCCCATGGACAGCTTCTCTCTTTCGGGCAGCGCCCGTTTAGTAACTTTTAAAAAGAGAATTTGATAAGCCTAAATTCCTTAGTTAAGCCATTGTACGTTTTAACCGCAAAAGCACTTGTTCCCGCATTTTTCAGGTTCCTGCGGGGTACGCATTCAATTTGGCAGCCCCTGAGTTGCCGTGCTCGTCAGATAGAGAAAGACTCATGCGAATTCTATTAACATTGTTGTTGGCCATCATTTTTACTGCCGCTTTTGCTGCAACAGGGACAACTGTTTCCTATACAATAAAGGGAGAGGAGTTTGAGGGGTATTATATCAGCTCTGGGCCGAATGCCCCTTTGGTCTTTCTGGTTCACGACTGGGATGGCCTGACGGAATATGAGATCAACCGTGCTCGCATGCTGGCAGAGCATGGGTATTCGGTTTTTTGTGCTGATATGTATGGAAAAGGAGTTCGTCCAACGGAGAATGAAGAGAAGAAAAAACTCGCCAGGGGATTGTATGCGGACCGGTCAAGAATGCGAGCCTTGCTTAGCGGTGCTCTGGCGGCTGCGAAGGCTCAGGGGGCGCATCTAGAGAATGCGGTTGCTATGGGATACTGGTTTGGTGGTACGGTGGTGCGGGAACTCGCACGCAGTGGAGTGGAAATGAAAGGCTTTGTCATCTTCCGTGGCGGTTTGGTTTTACCGGAAGAACAGGATTATCCTGAGACTCGAGTACAGATACTGATCCGACATGGATCTCCTGATTCGGGCTCGATCATGGATGGCTTTGCAGAGATGCCTGTATCTCTTGAATCGGCTGAAGTGCAGCATGCAATGCTCACCTACGGTGGTGCTCCGCATGTGCCTACAGTGTATGGTTCGCCTGGATATCAAGAAGAAGCGGATAAAAAAGGCTGGGAACGTTTTATTGCTTTCCTGGCTGTTATACTTAAGCAGCAGGATAAAAAAGAACAAGGGAGCAGGAGCCCCCTTGTAATTTCCTTCCAGACGCAGTGAATTCCTGCAAAAATACGCAGGTAGGGCTACGTATTTTTATTATTTAAAATATTGTAACAGCGCATGCAGAGTAGTCATCGGATGCGGAGGACAACCGGGAATATAAAGGTCGACGGGGATAAGGCTGTTTAAGTCGCCTACTACATCCTTACTCCCCCAGAACGGGCCTCCGGAGATGGAACAGCAGCCGCTGGCGATAACTACCTTGGGCGCTGGAACTGCTTCATAGGTTGAAAGCACGGCCGCCTTCATATTGTTGGAAATCGGACCGGTAACGTGGATACCGTCGGCATGGCGGGGGGAAGCCACGAAATCAATACCAAAGCGCTGCAGGTCAAAGAAGGGTGTGCCGAGAACGTTGGTATCTGCCTCACAGGAATTGCAGCCACCGGCAGAGATTTGCCTGAGCTGCAGTGACCGGCCAAAGAGACTCTTAAAATGCTTTTTAGAGTGTTCAGCCAGGGCCGGTAAGGAACCGCTGGTAAACATGGCTTCCCTGCTCGAGGTGCCCAGCTCGAAATTGTTGCTGAAGGTAACTAGTTTTCCCTGAGACTGAATTTCGCATTGACCACAGAAGGTGCAACGGCCAATATCGATAAGCATCTTGTCGACATCAATGGCCTGTTGGGGACAGGCCTCTGCGCACTGCCGGGCAAGTTCTTTGTCACAGTCCTGGTGAACCGTTGGTAATCCCCGGTAACGGGAATAAAGATTAATCGGCTCTTTTGGATACTTAGTTGTCCTGTATCCCTGTTCCCGTCTATTTTGTATAACCTTTAACATGTACGTGAACCTCTAAATGTATCCTGCTTCTTACAGGTCAAATCCGCAATAAGAGAGGTTGAAACTCTTGTTGCAGAGCGGGAAGTCTGAAATACCCTGGTTGCGTAGGGACATGGCCAGTCCGGTCCAGTTGTGAAACGATGGGTCCTTTACCTTATAGCGAAGAATCGAACCATCTTTATCGGTCAACAGGCAGTGAGAAACTTCACCGCGCCAGCCTTCATTAATCGTGACCACAAAAGAATCGGGAGCAAGGGTGTAGGAAACGGGAACTGCAATTGGTTCCGCATCTACCTCTTTTGCCAGCAGTTTAGGGATGGCACGTAAAGAGTGCATGATTTCTTCATGTCTGACGTTTGCCCGACTGAAAACATCACCAACAGTCCGCTCATTGCTGTTTGGCTCTACCTGAGCATACGCTTCTGTAGGATAGGTAATCCGGGCATCATAGGGCAGTCCACTGGCTCTTCCTGCATAACCGACAAGACCCAGCTTTTCAGCTATGGCCCGAGGCACTGTTCCGGTGTGTTCAAAACGGGCAATCACGGTATGGGCAGAGAAAAGAAGATCACAGACATTTACTATGCCCGGGGTTTCATCTTTAATCTTGTTACGCATGATCTGGCGCTGTTCTTCAAGCACAGGAAAGGCTATGCCACCGGGTCTGACCAATCCTTTGCCAAAACGGTTGCCTGCCATGGTAAGCATCAGATTTAAGAACTCGCCACGGATTCGGCCGAAATAGGCCAAGGGCGGGTTAAAGGCAACGTCACCACTCAAGGCGCCAAGATCACCTATGTGATTGGCGATACGTTCAAGTTCCAGAGCAATGGTCCGTACAATTTTGGCGCCTTCATCAACCTCAAGTCCGGCAAGGGCCTCAATGGCCTGGGAGTGGCAGAGGCTGTGACCGATTGCAGTGTCACCGGCGATAGATTCGGCAATGACCGGCAAGCGATTCCTATGCTGTCCAGCCTGTTCAAGAAGCTTTTCTGCTCCGCGATGCTGGTATCCCAGCTGGATTTCAAGACTGAAGACTTTCTCTCCGGCACATTGAAAACGGAAATGCCCTGGTTCAATAATGCCGGCATGGACAGGACCAACTGCAACTTCATGGATGGCATCGCCGTCAACGGTGAAATAGGGATAGTTGCCCGGGATGTCCTGGCTGTAATCATTACCGAATATATCATCTTTGCCGCGACAGTTCTCATGATAGCGAACCATCTTTAGCCAGGGGTGATCTTTGGGACGGACACCGAACTGTTCGGCTATTTCACGCTCGAACATGTGAAATTTTTCACATTCAAGCGTGAACGAGGGGTATTCCTCAGCAAGTGAGCATCCTGCGACATAGAGCACCTGGCCGCAGCGGATGACAGCAATCAGTTTAAGAGCGGACTGTTCGTCCTCGTAGGCAAAAAACTGAACAACAAAGCCACTGTGTCGGGTTGCGTCAAGCACCGCCTGTTGAAAGACAGCAAAGTCCAGGTCAGGAATATCGGCGCGGGACACTGCTTGTCCGTTTTGTATCTGCAGGAGGTTATCCATTTACTGTGCCTCCAATGGATGAAATCGCATTCTGAATTGTTTGATAAATGCTATCCGGGAGCCAGATAACTAAAGCAAGTGACGTCAGTAAAAGAATAATGGGCGGGAGCGCCCGTGTCCATTTTTCTGGGACAAGAACATCATCATTCTCTTTTTCACTAAAAACCATTTTCATAACGAGTTTTGAGGCACCCGCAAAAATCAGGATCAAACTGAAGATAAAGATACCGATCGCCACGTAACGACCAGCTTTGATAGCTCCCAGAATAATAAGGAGTTCACTGACAAAAAGGCCGAATGGAGGAAATCCGGAAATACCGGCAAATCCTGCAAAAAAGGTAACTCCGGTTTTAGGAATCAGACGCAGCATACCTCCTGTTTTATCAATCGCCTTTGTGCCGTAGCCAAGCAGTATGTTGCCGGCAGAAAGGAAAAGTGAAGATTTGACAAGTGAGTGATGGATCATATGGAGCATGGCACCAAAGGCCGCGAGACCGCCAATTCCTATGCCAACGGCGATGATGCCCATGTTTTCAATACTGGAATAAGCCAGCATTCGTTTGTAATCCGTCTGATTCAGAATGAAAACAGCTGAAACAAGCATGGAAGCCAGACCAAAGGCGATAAGGACATTACTCGAATATTCGCCCAATCCAGCCGCATACATGAGTTGGTGGCAGCGGTACACAGCAAGGAACGCACAATTGAGCAGTGCTCCTGAGAGTAAGGCCGAGGCTGGGCTGGGGGCTTCACTGTGCGCGTCAGGCAGCCAGGTATGCATTGGGGCAAGTCCCATCTTGGTGCCGAAGCCGATAACAATAAATATAAAACCGGCTTTAAGCCAGATCGGATCAAGCTGGGATGCAACAGTGGTCAATGAAGAAAAAGTTATCGGTACATGGACATTACTCATTTCCATGGAAAAGATTACAAAGAAACAGCCGAGCAGTGCCAGGGCGATACCAACGGAACAGATAAGCACATATTTCCAGGTGGCTTCCAGAGATTCCTTGGAGCGATGAACAAAGATAAGCGGTGCACTCATCAGGGTGGTTGCTTCTACGGCAACCCAGAGCATAATGATATGATCGGCAATGGCAACCATGGACATGGCTGCAAGAAAGAGCAGCATGCTCCCGTTAAATACCGGCTCCTTACTCATTTCCACTTCATCCATGTAAAAGACAGTATACAATGAGATGAAAAGAAAGAGAAATGAGAGGATGCCCAGCACCAGCATGCCTTCAGGACTGTTACTGAAGTATTTGGTGTGCAGAGGTCCGCTTATCTTGAACCATTCCAGTGCGGTGAAAACTGCATGAATGACAGCAGTGGAAAAAAGGGCCAGTCTTCCGGCTTTAGCAGGAAGAAAGAAAACGGCAATTCCTACAATAAGTGGAATATAAAATACCAATTGGAGCATAGTTTCAATCCTTTAGCTGTCCAAGGAGGGCAGTGTCAACATCATCAAAGGTATGGTTGATATCATTTAAGACAATACCCATAACCAATACTGCAACAAGAAGATCGAGGAGGACCGCGAACTCGACGACATATTGGGTATGAACCTCTTTGGCAAGGGCTGTGCCGATGAGATAGATACCATTTTCCATCATCAGGTAACCGATAACCTGTGTAATAGCTTTACGGCGCGCCATGAGCAGGATCAAACCAGCCCCCATGGTCGTGATGCCAGTTACCAGAAGCAGTTTGTGACTTGCCGGCAAGCTGGCCAGGTTGAGATGATTGGTGATATATACGGAAAAAATAATCATGATCAACCCGGCAAACAGGGAGGCATGATAGCCGATAATAGGCTCAATTTCCCTGCTGGCAACAACTTTGTTAACGGCTATGGACATCATGCCGGGGATGACGAGGCCCTTTACAAGAATCAGGAGGAGGAAAAACATGATCAGATTGAAAGTTAACCCATGCGCTGTGTCCAGCACAAGAGGCACTGCGGAAACAATGATTCCCTGAAAGGCCATGAGCTTGACCAGGGCCATAAGGCGGTTGGATCGCAGGGAGAGAAGAACCGACAGGAGAATCAGCGCCAAGAATATATTGGATATATGTATCACTGGACAAACTCCATGGTAAGGATCGTTGCAAAAAAGACCAGGGCAAAGGATGTCAGGATAAAGTTGGGGACCATATCCATCTTATACCGTGCCGTGATTGATTCGACTAAGCCGACTCCGGCATAAATCAGGGCCATGATGATGTTAAAGACAAGGACATTGTATAGCGCAGATCCTGTGTGAAACGGGTAGAGGAGACAGGAAATAAAGGCTGAGTAAAACAGCATTTTACAGAAAGCACCCATTTCAATAAGAGCAAGATCCGGGCCGCTGTGATCAAGGATCATGACCTCATGGATCATGGTCAACTCAAGATGGGTGGCCGGGTCATCAACCGGAACTCGAGAGTTTTCTGTCAGCAGAACAATGAACAGGGCAATCAGAACCAAAAAGATCAGAGCTGCGGACTGAGACCAGAGGTTGACAAATTGATCGCCTGAAAAATATTCAGCAAAGCTCAAACTCCCGCTGAGTCGAAAGAAGAGGGCCAGGATGACAAAGATAGTGGCTTCAGCCAAGGCTGAAAAAAACACCTCACGCGCTGCTCCCATTCCTTCAAAGGGAGATGCTGTATCCAGTGCGGCAAGGACGGTAAAAAAACGTCCGAGGCCAAGCAGATAGAAGAGTACGACGACATCGCCATGGAATGAAAGAACAGGCGGAAGGCCGGCAAAGGGAAAGAAAAGCAACAGCATAAAGGCTGTGACAAAGGAGATTATCGGTCCCAGCTTGAAGATAAATGTCGTACTGGTCGAATAGACAGAACCCTTACGTAACAGTTTGATCAGCGTGTAGTACTTGATCAGCCATGGTGGACCCTGTTTGCCGCCGAAAAAGGCCTTTACCTTTAAAATGACACCCATGAACAGGGGCGCCAGGGTAAAGGCGACCAGAAACGAAAGAAATGAAGTAAAAGAAAAAGTAAAATCCATCCTGTCTTCCTATAAAAAGATGAGCATAACCACAATGGCCAGCACAATGTAACCGATATAGAGCTGGATGTTGCCGTGTTGGATCCAGCGCAGCTTGCTAAGCAGATACAGAACCGGGCGGACAACAAAAATATTCAGTCCGATTTCAGAGGTATCATGGGTGTGTGAGCTGTAGGTCGTCTTGCCAGGGAAAATTTTATTTATCCCCGAGTAATTTTTCTGTACTCGGATAAAGGGTCTGAAAAAGTCAACTATGCTGTCTGCATAAGATGTGCCGGTGTACTGCATCCGAACTGTCGGCTGGGTGAAGCCGCAGCCCCAGGTTCCGGATTTGGTGACTTCTTTGCCGATATAAAAAATCTTTCTGAGAACGGTGACAATAATAAAGAGGAGAATAAACAGAGCAGCCGTGCGGGAAATATTGGTCATGAGTGGCATAAACTCAGCGGTTGTATAGTCGGAAACCAGTGGAATTGCCTGGGTTACCAGGAAGGCTGCCTGGACAAAGTGATAAGGCCAGACACCGATGATAAGGCAGGAAGCAGCCAGCACTGAGAGAGCTGTTCCCATGAGGATACCGGCTTCAGACGCCTTGGCTGCCTTGTCAGTACGTGGTTCACCGAGAAAAACGACACCGATGAATTTGGTAAAGGCCGCTCCTGCCAATGCGCCGATAACTGCCAGGGCAATAATGGCCAGGGCAGAGAGAACAAAAGATGCTCCATGGAGCGAAAGCCCATGGATTGCTCCGTAATAGATGAGAAATTCACTGATAAAACCGTTGAACGGCGGCAGTCCTGAGATGGAAATGGAACCGATGAGTAAGCTGCGGCCGGTAACGGGCATTGTTTTCATCAAGCCGCCAAGCTCATTGCTCGCGCCGGTTTTGGTTTGATGAAGAACAGAGCCTGCTCCCATGAAGAGCAGTGATTTGAAAATAGAGTGATTGAAGACATGAAGCAGGCCACCGGCAAAGCCGAAGGCTGCCATGGTCTTGTTGCCAGATGCCGCGCCCAGCATACCGACACCGAGACCGAGCAGGATGATACCGATATTCTCCACGCTGGAATAGGCAAGCATCTTTTTGATGTCCTGCTTGCCGATGGCATAGACTACCCCGAGGATTCCGGAACTGATGCCGAGAACGATAACGATCTGGCCGAAAACGACAGAGGTTGGTTCCAGCAAGAGATAGAAGCGGACAATACCGTAAATACCCATCTTGATCATCACGCCGGACATGACAGCGGAAACATGACTTGGGGCAGCGGGGTGGGCATAGGGCAGCCAGATATGGAGCGGCATGATACCCGCCTTGGAGCCACAGCCGATGAGAATAAGAATGAAGGCAATAAGTTTGGCAGAATCGGGAATAGAGGCAAGTGCTTCAAAGCCGAAGGTGCCGGTATGCGAGTAAAGGAAACCGAAACCGGCAAAAATAAACAGGGCTCCGGCCTGGGTAAAAATAAAATAGATATATCCGGCACCCCTGGTGGCCTTTTTATGAACATCATAAATAACCAGGAAAAATGATGAGACAGACATCAGCTCCCAGGCAAGGGCGAAGGAGATAAGGTTATTGGCACAGACCACAAGGGCCATTGAGATGATGAGGAGCGCATAAAAGAAATAGTTGATGGCGGTACCAGCTGCACGCTTTGCGTCATGCAGATATTGAAAGCTGTACAGAGCCCCTACTGCAGGTATGGCAAAAACAGGAACCAGGAAAAAGGCTGAAACGGCATCGATCTTAAGAGAGAATGTGAAAATATGCAGCCAGCTATGGTTGTAAATTACTGGCTCAGCATGCTGGAGAAGCCGTGCCGCTGCGTCATAGGCACCAAAACTGCAGCCAGCAATGATAGCCAGGACTGCTCCTGCTTTCATCAACGAATACAGTCTGAAGGTAGCAAGTGCCTGTGTTCCACCAACTCCAATGAGTAGTAAAGCGAGAAAAAATATATTCATAGGTCCTCTTGTGTCACTTCGAAAAAAAAGGGGGAGAGCTGGTTCTAGCGTTTATTTTTTTAGAGAAAACTCATTGCTGCGATTACGTGGAGTTCTCCAATGAGTCTGTAATTTGTCAAACCTGTAAGTGGGGGGCGTACCCACAAAAATGACTTGTCAGAATAGACATTGCCGCTGTGGTCGAATACGGGAACATCTTAAGATAAAAGGCAGTTTCCGCAGCCGGCAACTTACAAAATCGGTGGATTATGATTTTCTATTCAGAAAAAGTCAACTACTTTTTTTCATTTTGTCACAGCAGGGAGTATTGCCTGTGCACCTGAACGTGGGCCATCGCAAATTATATGAAACGACTTCCCATGTTCAGGGATTGAAGCAGGTGGCTGGTCCGAGTTGGCAGGGTCAAATATTTTGTGTGAAATCATTTCATACCAATCGTTTTGGAATGGCAGATTTTTGCGGATTTTTTTCTTTTCTCTATCCGTAAGTTGAATTCACACAAAATATGTTACCTTACTCTAATGTCAAAGTGCGGTGCTTTCAGCATACGCCTTATATTTTCCTTTAAATCCGCTTGGTCGGGGTTCTCCATACTTTGGGACATGAGTTTGGTAAACAGCTTTTCCTGTTCAATGGGATGGGTGTATTCGACGGGGGTGCCGTCCTTGAGCTGGACGTGAGCTGCCCAGGGGACAAAATAGTTGGTGGCAGGGAAACCCTCATATTCCGAGATATCGATATTCAGCCCGGCAATATAGAGAAGGCTTCGTCCTGTGTATTCGTCTCCACGCCGGATCGACTGAACCACCCGGGAAAATTCCAGTTGGACATTGGCCTTTGCGGCCCGCAGAGTTGGGTATTTGGCGCTGACAATATCAGGCATGAACTCGATCAGGCCTCTTTCCAGTGCAAGTGTATCATCAGTTTCATGAAATTTTTCCTTGAAATAGAAAAGATCAGCGGTCAACAGGTTGCCGATGCTTTCTCCCTCACCGGATTTCCATTCATAGCCCTGTTCGTCAAGGCGCTTTTTAAAGATAGGAGAAACTTCGTAGGTCTGGGTTGTGCTCGCTTGAGAGAACGGACGGATAATTCTCTGCTGGTCCTGTTCGACAATATTTGAGAGCTTAAGAACAAGTCCTTGTTCCACCGGGTGGGAGCCAAAGTCGATAAAGGTATTTTTTACCGTGATCAGGTAATGTCCTTCTTCGTCCCGACGAAGGAAGATGCGATCGCGGGCAAAATGATAGCGCTCAAGATATGGTGTGATGACATGAGTCAGTTTTCCACAGGAAACACAAGTACTGTTACCGGAAACCTGCGGCCTGCGGTATTTCCCATATTCGCCGGTATCCGGATCATAGCCGACGTGACTGGCCTGGACAATCAGGAGGTCGTCTCCATGGTGGGAATGGGGGCCGTGTCGGTCAACAGCCAACATACCGCCGACCCGGCCATGATTAAAGGGAAATGTGCCGAAATGCTTGGTGAGCAGAATAATGGGCAGGCCTTGGTTTTCGTCGGAGCAGAAGGCCCGCGATGGCATGATATACCCTTTACGAAAGCCGAGCTCATTTTTGCAGAAATTGTAGAGTCTGGGGACAAACTCCGGATAGGGTATGGCCAGGCCGTCAACTTTAAAGGGGGCGACCTCTCTAATGATATACGGTTCACGGTATAGATTGAGCATTGGTACTCCTCCAGCAGAATGAAATTAATAAATTGGTTAATGTAAATAATGTATATAATCAATGTGTTCAGTCATGTTGTGAGGACGGTTGTGCAACTGTGTATATTGTAGATAATGTCTTATATTGTAACCAGTTGGCAATAATAACTGAATACTCATTCATTATCAAGCCTTTTCGCTTGTCTTTATAGGCAGTGTGTTATGAATCGAATTCGTTAACGTTTAGGGCGTTTTTGCATCAAATCATAATGATGTTGCCGTTGTCAAGGCACATCGGAGCATCTTTCCCTGATTCATCTTTCAGGCATAATGCCGGCAGGTTCCTGGCAGGCTTCTGAGTTAGTGCTTTACTCTGGTAAAATTATTTTTTATAATTACATCCGATAGTTTGATTTTTGAACATCTTAGACTTGGGGGTGCCGGGAAAAATTCCGGCTGAGAGTAGACCCCTTGAACCTGATACTTTTAATAAAGTCGTAGGGAAAGTCATGATGAATGGAAGCGTTACCATTCTGTGCCATATTCGGCACACCTTTCCCTGCCAGTGTCAATAACAATCCGGCTGATGAATGCGATGTCTGTTTTGTAAAAAGAGACGGTACTCCTGTGGGAGTGGTTCGTCATTCTTGCAGCCAGTATATTTGTGTTCGTCCACTGGTTGAAAACTCAAGAGGAATTGTATGAGCAGAGAGGAAAAACTTCCGGATAGCAGCTCCATAACCCGTACACCGTTTGCCAATTCGAAGAAGGTGTATGTCAAGGGCAAGATTCATGATATCAAGGTAGCCATGCGAGAGATCAGCGTTGCTGATGCTGCTATCCAGGGTCCCGGTAACAGCGGTTCTGTGGTGACCGTCTATGATACAAGCGGTCCTTATTCAGATCCGCAGGTGGAGATCGATGTGCGCAAGGGGCTGCCCAGGTTGCGTGAGAAATGGATTCTTGAGCGTGGTGATGTGGAGCAGCTTGCTGATCTGAGCTCTGATTTCGGCAAAGAACGGCTTTTTAATTCGGACCTCGATCATCTCCGTTTCCAGGAAGTAAAATTGCCGCTCAGGGCCAAGCCAGGCAGAAATGTGTCTCAACTCTACTATGCGCGCCAGGGGATAATTACCCCGGAAATGGAATATGTGGCCATCCGTGAAAATCAGCGGATCGATGAACTGCCTGGGGAACTGTCGCAGCATCCGGGCCAGAGTTTTGGTGCCAATACACCCAGGTCCCATATCACCGCTGAGTTTGTCCGTGATGAAATTGCCTGCGGTCGGGCGGTGCTGCCCAATAACATCAATCATCCGGAAAGTGAGCCCATGATCATCGGCCGCAATTTTCTGGTGAAAATCAATGCCAATATCGGCAACTCGTCTCTCTCGTCCTCCATTGAGGAAGAGGTGGAGAAGATGGTCTGGGCCACCCGCTGGGGTGCTGACACGGTCATGGACCTTTCCACAGGGAAAAATATTCATGAGACCCGTGAATGGATCCTGCGCAACTCGCCAGTCCCCATTGGGACCGTCCCTATTTACCAGGCTCTGGAAAAGGTGGATGGTAAGGCGGAAGAACTGACCTGGGAGATGTTCAGGGATACCCTGGTCGAGCAGTGCGAACAGGGGGTGAGTTATTTCACCATACATGCCGGACTCCGGCTTCAGCACATACCCATGACGGCTAACCGAACCACGGGAATTGTCAGCCGAGGCGGCAGTATCCTCGCCAAGTGGTGCCTGGCGCATCAAAAAGAGAATTTTCTCTACACCCATTTTGAAGACATTTGTGATCTGCTCAAGCAATATGACGTGGGATTCTCACTGGGAGACGGACTGCGGCCCGGTTGTCTGCAGGATGCCAATGACCCCGCGCAGTTCGGAGAACTGGAGACCTTGGGTGAACTGACGAAACTTGCCTGGAAGCATGATGTGCAGACCTTTATTGAAGGCCCGGGCCATGTTCCAATGCACATGATCAAAGAGAATATGGACAAGCAGCTGCAGGTGTGTGGAGATGCGCCCTTTTATACCCTCGGGCCCCTGGTCACCGATATTGCACCTGGCTATGATCATATCACCAGCGCCATAGGAGCAGCGCTCATCGGCTGGTATGGGACGGCTATGCTCTGCTATGTGACTCCTAAGGAACATCTGGGTCTTCCTGATCGCGAAGATGTGCGTGAAGGTGTGGTGACCTTTAAATTGGCAGCGCATGCAGCAGACCTGGCCAAGGGTCATCCTGGCGCACAGTACCGTGACAACGCCCTCTCCCGAGCCCGTTTTGAGTTCCGCTGGCAGGACCAGTTCAATCTCTCACTGGATCCGGAAAAGGCTGTGCAGTTTCATGATAAAACGCTGCCTCATGCAAACGCCAAAGAGGCCCATTTCTGTTCCATGTGCGGCCCCAAGTTCTGTTCCATGAAGATATCCCATGAGGTGCGGGCGTATGCAAAGGCGCAGAAAACAGGTGAAGAAAAGTGTGACAATGTCTGTAGGGCTGGAATGAAAATAGATGGTTGTTGAACCATGACTCCATGGCGATGCAAAAAGAAATCAGTAGGTAGAGTAGGAGGTCAGTTATCTGTTACTGTTCCGGTGCTTGACATCATACTGGGGCAATGGTAAATTCGGTGGTCATACCAATTCTAAAACTGGAGTAAAGGCATGGCCACGTTATTTAAGCCGATTCGTCTCAAGAAGCTGTCTGAAGAAATTGTTGAACAGATCAAAACACTCATCACTGAGGGGGAACTGAAGCCGGGTGAAAAAATTCCTTCGGAACGCGAGCTGGCCTCACTTCTCGGCGTCAGCCGTCCTTCTGTGCGAGAAGCCATCATGGTGCTTGAGACCATGGGGCTGTTGGAGTCCCGGCAGGGCGGCGGCACCTATGTTCGTTCTCTCACCGACGGTACTATGGCACCCCTGGCCAGCATGCTTGAGGATAATCCACAGCTGCTGGGGGAATTGCTGGAGGTGCGCATGGGACTGGAGTGCTGGTCCGCATATCTGGCGGCAACCCGTGCCACGGACAAGGAGATCAAAAAAATAGGGGAGAGTGTTGAGGAGATGGCCACTCAGGCATTGAGCGGCGGCTGGAGTTCGGACGTGGATTCCCGTTTTCACTATGCCATTACCACGGCAACCCATAACACCATGCAGCTCCATGTTCTGAACACAATCCATGGTCTCTTTCTCGCCACCATTGAGGTTGCCCTGACCAAGCTTTATAGTCAACCCCAGTATATTGAAGTTCTGCTGGGTCAGCATCGGGCTATTTATCAAGCCATTGCCGGCAGGGATGGCGATGCTGCACGTCGCGCCATGGGTGCGCATCTCGAATGGGTGCAGGCGACCTTGCCCCGTCTCTCATAAAAATAAAGCAGGGTTGCAGTGTTCTGCCCCTGTCAGTCCGCATGTCTTTCGCAAATTCCTCTCTGTACCAGAGTCCCCATCTCTCTTAAGCTTTCCTGTGACAATTAGCCTGAGCTTCCCCTGCCATGGGCAGAATTGCCCGTAAGGGTTGTCTCGATTTGCCTGTTCATTTACCTTCTCCGCCGCCAGGTGAGAAAGTACGTTCCTTTTTTTTGATTCAAGCCGCTTGGTATAGTTTATGAAATGGTCTGGCCATTATTGATTATTACCAGAAGACCGTTGTAAATACAACCAACACATCAAAAATATGCACGTTTTCCTGTCCTGCGATGCTTCGTAATCTTCATTTTACAATACCACTTGATGGAGCGCTAAAATTACTATAAATCCTATAGATACAGGTAGATGAATGGTTTTTTCTGGTGCGGATTGATTGCATGAATAAAAATTAATCCCATTTCTTGTAAAAACTTCTTGACAATGGCTGCCGTGGTGACACATAGTAGAAGTATGGACAGTGGTAATACCATTAGTCGATATTCCCTGTTTGTAGGTTTCGGGTTAGGAGGAACGACACTGTTGCTCTAGTCGTTTCCACGGGTGTGGCATCAAAAAAATGGAGGATCATAACCGGCAAAAATTAAATCCTGTTGTTCCTGTCGGAGCGCGGGGTGGAAAAGCATTGTGTGAAGAAAGGATATTCCGGCCGTATGCCCTGTGATATTAGATTTTTCAGGGATGAGGCCGAATGGGCTTCATTTTTCAAAAATCATCGGGGGAGGTAATATTATGTCCTTGGAAATACTGGCATTAGTCGCAATGCTGCCGATTTTGGTAGCTCTTATTCTCATGGTCGGTCTGCGCTGGCCTGCAACCAAAGCCATGCCTCTGGCCTGGCTCACCGCTGCTATTGCTGCGGTTTTCGTCTGGGGCCTGCCCGTCAAGTATGTTGCTGCCCTGACTCTACAGGGATTTGTAACGGCCATCGGCATCCTGATCATAGTCTTTGGTGCCATCATCATTCTCTATACGCTGAAATATAGCGGTGGTATGGAGACTATCCAGCACGGTATGCAGAATATATCCCGTGACCGCAGGGTGCAGGCCATCATTATCGGCTATATGTTTGCCGCCTTTATCGAAGGTGCGGCAGGTTTCGGTACTCCGGCTGCCCTGGCTGCTCCGTTGCTGCTGTCCCTTGGCTTTCCTCCGTTGGCTGCAGCTGTGTTGTGTCTGGTTTTTAACTCTTTTCCAGTCACCTTCGGGGCGGTGGGAACACCCATCATCCTCGGCCTCAAGTTTCTCCATCCCCTCGTCAATCAGGCAGTTACCGATGTTCCGGGGTTAAACTATACAAACGTTGAACAGTTCAATCTCGTCATTGGCCAGTGGGCCACTGTCCTGCATATCGGCATGGTCTTCATCCTGCCCATCTTCATGCTTGGTTTTATTACCCGCTTTTTCGGGGCCAACCGCAGCTGGAGAGAAGGTTTTCGCGCCTGGAAGTTCTGTGTTTTTGCCGCTGTGGCTTTTTCTGTGCCGTACCTGGGCTTTGCCTGGTTTGTCGGTCCCGAGTTTCCCTCTCTTATCGGCGGTCTGATAGGTCTTGGCGTTCTTGTCTATGGTGCCAAGAAGGGTTTCTGTGTACCTGATGATGTTTGGGACTTCGGGGACGAGAGTAAATGGGAACCGGAATGGACCGGTGACATCTCTGCCTCCAACTCCTCTGAATTCAAATGTCATATGAGTCAGTTTCGTGCCTGGCTGCCATACATACTGATCGGTCTGATACTTGTCATCACCCGTATTCCCGAACTGGGTCTGAAGGGCATACTGGCCGCGCAGAATATCAGCTGGAACGGTATCCTCGGCTACGAGAATGTGGGTGCCTCCGTTAAGTATTTGTATCTGCCCGGAACCATACCATTTGCCCTGGTTGCCCTGCTGACCATCCTTTTGCATCGCATGAAGGGGGAAGCGGTGAAAAAGGCGTGGAGTGAATCGATAGCCAAGATGAAGAACCCGACCATTGCTCTGTTTTTTGCCGTGGGTCTTGTTTCCATCTTCCGTGGCTCAGGCGTAGTCGATGCCCTCCTCAATCCTCATGCCTATCCGTCAATGCCACTGGCCATGGCCAAGAGCGTTGCCGCAGTCAGTGGAAACGCCTGGCCCATGTTTGCCTCATTTGTGGGCGGTCTCGGTTCCTTTATAACCGGTTCCAACACCGTATCCGATCTCTTGTTTGCAGAATTTCAGTGGGGTGTTGCCGCTCAACTTGATCTGCCTCGCCAGATCATCGTCGCTGCCCAGGTAGCCGGTGGTGCCATGGGTAACATGGTCTGTATCCACAATATCGTAGCGGTCTGCGCCGTGGTCGGTCTTTCCGGCATGGAAGGCACAATCCTCAAGAGAACTGTCTGGCCCTTCCTCCTGTACGGTACAGTCGTTGGTCTTGTGGCAAGCATGATGTGTTTTGTCTTTTTCCCGAACCTTTTCTAACGCTGGGAACTGGTGTGACCCGAGAAATCCGGTCGCACCAGTCCCTGCTCTTATCATGGGAGGAGTTGGAAACAGCCGCAGACACACAGAGTGCTGATCTTTTCAGACAGTTAACGAAACGAAAGCTATTGTAAAGGAGTACCGTAATGAATGATTCCATCATAAAAGAATTCGCCGCCATAGTTGGAGATGAAAACGTCATGGCCAGCGAAACCGACCGCCATACCTATTCCTACGATGCGGCTGTCCTTGACTCGGCAATGCCGTCTCTGGTCGTCCGGCCGGATACCAGTGAAGCCTTGGGGAAGACCGTCAAGCTTTGCAACGACAACGGCCTGCCTCTGACCGTGCGCGGGGCGGGAACCAACCTTTCCGGCGGTACCATTCCCCATCCCGGTGGCGTGGTGGTGCTTACCAATGGCTTGAACCGCATTCTGGAGATCAATCAGGAAGACCTGTACGCAGTCGTAGAACCGGGTGTGATTACAGCGAAGTTTGCAGCGGCAGCGGCAGCTTGCGGCCTCTTTTATCCTCCGGATCCCGGCAGTCAGACAGTATCCACCCTGGGCGGAAATGTGGCTGAGAACGCCGGCGGTCTGCGCGGCCTCAAATACGGCGTAACCAAAGACTATGTTATGGGCGTCGATTTCTGGGACGTGAACGGCAATCTGATCAAAACCGGCTCACGTACCGTCAAGTGTGTCTCGGGGTACAATCTGGCAGGACTGATGGTCGGTTCTGAAGGAACCCTTGGCGTTTTCGATAAGCTCATTCTCAAGCTTATTCCGCCTCCCAAGGCGTCCAAGTCTATGATGGCCATTTTCAGCTCCATGAAAGCCGCCTCCGAGACGGTGTCTGCCATCATCGCCGCCAGAATTATCCCGGCCACTCTGGAAATCATGGACAATTTTACCATCCGCACCGTGGAGAATTTTCGCCACGCCGGACTGCCCACCGAAGCGGCGGCCCTGCTCCTCATTGAAGTGGATGGTCATCCGGGCCAGGTGGCTGAAGAGGCTGCTCTTGTTGAACAAATATGTAGAGAGCATGGGGCAAGCGAGCTGAAAGTCGCCCGTGACGCAGCCGAACGTGACGTTATCTGGCAGGCCAGACGCGATGCCCTGCCGGCCCTGGCAAAACTCAAACCCACCTGTGTGCTTGAGGACGCCACTGTTCCGCGCTCTAAGATTCCGGCAATGATCCAGGCTCTGGAGGACATCAGTCGGGAATTTAAACTGACCATCGGCACCTTCGGCCATGCCGGTGACGGCAACCTCCACCCGACTATCCTCACAGACAGACGTGACGAACAGGAGTGGCAGCGTGTGGAAAAAGCCATTGACGAAATATTTAAACGTGCCCTCGAGCTTGGCGGCACACTGTCCGGCGAGCATGGTATCGGTCTGGCCAAAGCCAAATATCTGGTACTTGAGACCAACCGCGGCACACTGGATTATTGTCGCCGCATGAAATCCGTCCTGGATCCCAAAAATATTCTCAATCCCGGCAAAATCATCGGATAGGAGGGCATCATGGCTAATTTACAAAAACTCGCTCAGCTGTTCAAAGAGCTGGACGATCAGCTGGTGAGTTGCATGCGCTGCGGTATGTGCCAGGCGGTATGTCCGGTGTTTGCCCAGACCGGGCGCGAGGCAGACGTTACCCGCGGCAAGCTTGCCCTGCTGGACGGACTGGCCCGTGAGATGCTGGCCGATGCGGCCGGCGTCAACGAAAAACTGAACAGGTGCCTGATGTGCGGCACCTGCCAGGCCAACTGTCCCAGCGGCGTCAAGATCATGGATATCTTTCTCAAGGCCCGGGCCATCATGACCGGTTATTTTGGCCTGTCAAAGACCAAACAGGCCATTTTCCGCGGCATGCTGGCCAATCCTAGACTTTTTAATGCCCTGACCGGCATGGGCGCAATTTTCCAGGGTCTGTTTACAAAAAAAGTGGACGATATGCTCGGTTCCTCCTGCGCCCGTTTCAATGCACCGCTGGTGGGTGATCGCCATTTCAATACCCTGGCTGCCACCCCTCTGCGCAAGATTGTGCCGGAGCTCGATACCCCGGCCGGGGCCAGCGGCATCCGAGTTGCCTTCTTTACCGGCTGTGTCATTGATAAAATCTTTCCCCATGTGGGCGAGGCTGCGCTGCAGGTCCTGGAGCAGAAGGGAGTTGGGGTCTTTCTTCCCTCAAATCAAGCTTGCTGCGGTATTCCGGCTCTGTCCAGCGGGGATGGGGAAACATTTGATAAACTGGTGGCCATGAATCTGCAACGGTTTACCACGGGCGAATTCGATTACCTGCTCACTACCTGCGCCACCTGCACATCGACCATCAAGGAACTGTGGCCACGCATGTTCAAGGGCGATCCTGCTCACAGTATCGCTATCAAAGTGCTGGCCGACAAAACAATGGATATCAGCCAGTTTCTCGTAGATATCCTGGGGGTAAAAGAAGTACCGGTTGCAAATGGCAGAAAGGTCACCTATCACGATCCCTGCCATCTGAAGAATTCGCTAGGTATCACTGCCCAGCCACGCACCATGATCAAGGCTGCGGGCTGCACCTTCAAGGAAATGCAGGAAGCCGGCAGCTGCTGCGGATGCGGCGGCAGCTTTAATGTTGCCCATTACGATCTGTCAAAAAAAATCGGCAGCCGTAAAGCTGAAAATATCATCGATTCCGGCACGGATACCCTGGCCACAAGCTGCCCGGCCTGCATGCTTCATATCACGGACATGCTCTCCCGAAAAAAAGCAGGTATCGAAGTCAAACACGTCATCGAGCTGTATGCCGACTCTATGAAAAACCAGGGGTAACTGCACCGCGAGGGGAAGGGTATGGCCAGGAATCTTTATGTAACGGCAACAGAGGAACTGAGCGGCAAGTCCGCGGTGGTGCTCGGGGTCATGCAGATGATCCTGCGCGAACTCAATAAGGTAGCGATTTTCAGGCCGATCATTAATGACCCGTTAAGTGGTGACAGGGATCATGACATCGATCTGGTTCTCACTCATTTTCGGCTTGATGTCCCCTATGAGGAGACCTATGCCTATACCTTGACCGAGGCCCGGGAACTGATCAATTCAGGTCAGCAGGCCTTTCTCCATGAAAACATCCTGAACAAATATAAGCAGCTGGAAGCCAAGTATGATTTTGTCCTCTGTGAAGGCACAGACTTCAAAGGCAAGGATGGAGCCTTCGAGTATAATATCAACGCCGATATCGCGGCAAATCTCGGTGCGCCAGTGCTGGTGGTCTCATCCGGCCGGGAAAAGACGCCGGAAGAGGTGGCCAGCTCCACCCAGCTGAATATCGATACCCTGGAGGAAAAGGGGGTGGACCTGGTGGCCTGTGTGATCAACCGGGCGCCGGTTGGCTTCACCGAAGAGATGATCAGTCAACTGCAGAGCAAGGTGCACTGCAGACAGTCCATACATTTCTACAGTATTCCTGAGAACGAAACTCTGGGCAAGCCGACGGTTAACGATGTCAAACGCTGGCTCAACGGTCAGGTCCTTTACGGACACAGTGGATTGAGTACAGTGGTGGACAACTATGTTATTGCAGCCATGCAGATCTGCAACTTTCTGCAGTATATCAAGGCCGGCAGCCTGATCATCACTCCCGGTGATCGTTCGGATATCATACTGGCCAGTCTCTCGTCCCGTCTGTCCAGTCTGTATCCGGATATATCGGGTATTGTCCTCACCGGTGGTCTGCAGCTGGGCGAGAGCGAGCACCGGCTCATCGAGGGATGGACCGGGGTACCTGTGCCGGTGATCTCTGTTGAGGGCAATACCTATCAGACCATTCAGCTGTTGAACAAACTGTATGGCCGCATCGAAGTGGAAGACAGTCAGCGTATAGCCACTGCCCTGGGCGGATTTGCCAGGTTTGTCAATGTGCCTGAGCTGCGGCAGCGCGTCGTTACCCGGCGTTCATCCAAGGTCACACCCAAGATGTTTGAGTATTCCCTGGTAGAGAAAGCGGTCCGCAACCGGCAGCGCATCGTCCTCCCCGAAGGGGCAGGCCAGCGCATTCTCCGTGCCGCAGATATCCTGCTGCGCCGGGGTGTGGCGGAGATCATTCTGCTCGGTCGTGAAGAGGATATCCGTACCAGGGCATCCACCTTCGGCCTCAATATCAAGGGGGCGGAGATTATCAATCCAGGCGAATCCATACACCTGGATGATTTTGTTGCAACCTATACCGAACTGCGCAGGCACAAGGGCATGCTTGAGGATACTGCCCGCGACCGTATGTCGGACCCCACCTATTTTGCCACCATGATGGTCTACAAGGGACTGGCAGACGGTATGGTTTCCGGTTCGGCGACCACCACGGCCCAGACCATTCGTCCGGCCTTTGAGTTTATCAAGACCAAAGCCGGGTCATCACTTGTTTCCTCGGTCTTTCTCATGTGCCTCAAGGACAGCATCCTGGTCTTTGGTGACTGCGCCGTAAATACCAATCCAGATGCCCGAGGCCTGGCCGAAATTGCCATCAGTTCGGCGGAGACGGCCCGTATCTTCGGTATCGAACCGCGGGTGGCCATGCTCAGTTATTCCACCGGTACTTCCGGTAAGGGAGAAGACGTGGACAAGGTAGTCGAGGCCACGACCATTGCCAGGCAGCTCATTGCGGAACGTGGCCTGGACTTACCCATTGCCGGACCGCTGCAGTACGATGCCGCCATTGATCCGGAGGTGGCCGCTACCAAGATGCCCGGTTCCGATGTGGCGGGCCATGCCACCGTGTTTATCTTTCCTGACCTCAATACCGGTAATAATACGTATAAGGCCGTGCAGCGGGCCGCCAATGCCGTGGCCATAGGCCCGATTCTGCAAGGGTTGAGAAAGCCGGTCAATGACCTGTCCCGTGGCTGTACCGTGCCTGATATCGTCAATACCGTGGCCATTACCGCCATTCAGGCCCAGGCGCAAAGAGGAGTATAATATGAAGATACTGGTCATCAATTCGGGGAGTTCCTCCATCAAATATCAACTGCTGGATATGGATACGGAACGTGTACTTTCTACGGGACTGGTGGAACGCATCGGTGAAGACTGCGGCGTTTTGATCAGCAAGGCCTATCCGGGCACTGAGGAGGAGAGGCTCACCAGGCTGGAAAGTAATATCCGCAATCACAGCAGCGGCATGAAAATGGTCATCAAGCTGCTCATTGATCAAGAAAACGGCGTGCTCAAAGACACCTCGGAGATCGATGCAGTGGGTCACCGGGTGGTGCACGGAGGGGAGCGTTTTCAGCAGCCAGCCCTGATTACCGACGAGGTCAGCAAGGCAATTGCGGCGAATGTCCCCCTGGCCCCATTGCACAATCCGGCAAACCTGGACGGCATCCGGGTGGCCACGGAACTTTTTCCAGGTGTGTTGCAGGTGGCCGTTTTTGACACCGCCTTTCACCAGACTATTCCACAGCACGCATTTTTGTATGCCTTACCTTACGAACTCTATGAAAAGGATCGTATTCGCCGCTACGGTTTCCATGGTACCTCCCACAAGTTCGTGGCCGGAGAGTGTGCCAGGCTGCTGGCAAAACCGCTGGAAGAATGTAATTTGATCACCATCCATCTCGGTAACGGCTGCTCCATGACGGCGGTAAAAAATGGCTGCAGCGTAGAAACCTCCTTGGGCATGACGCCGCTTGAAGGACTGGTCATGGGCACACGTTGCGGTGATGTTGATCCTGCCCTCCATGCCATCCTTCATCGTAATAAGAATATGGCTATCGAAGACATTGATTTCATGCTCAACAGACAATCAGGGCTCAAGGGAGTCTGCGGCATGAATGATATGCGCGACATTCACCTTGCCCGTGAGAAGGGCGACAGGAAGGCTCAGCTTGCTTTTGACATGTTTGTCTATCGTATCAAAAAGTATATCGGCTCCTATTTTGCTGTGCTGGGCCGGGTGGATGCCATTGTCTTTACCGCCGGTATCGGCGAGAATGATAACGAGGTGCGCGAGTCTGTTCTTTCCGGACTGGAAGGTTTTGGTATTGTCCTTGACAAGGCGGCGAACAGCAGGCATCCGGATGACTGGATGCGTATCAGTAATCCGGAGAGCAGGGTCGAGGTACTGGTGGTGCGCACAAATGAGGAACTTGAAATTGCCCGGCAGACCATTCACGTGCTCAGCCAGGTATCAGTTGTTACGGAAAAATCACTTGGGGCTGCAATGCAGCGGTCCTGTGTGGCTTTATAAAATACAGGGAGGATGGCATGCAGACAAACCAGGAGATGTTGGGTACGTTCATCGACAAGGCGGGACTGGTGTCCGCAAAGGTATCCCGGGTCAAGACCCTGGAAGAGGCCTTTGTCTATACCGCTGCATTATGTGATACCAAGGAGATGTGTCCGCTGCTGGTTTCCGGCTGCGAGCTGAATCTCTCCGAGCCTTCCATGCAGCTGTGCAGGGAAAAAACCGGTAAGATTATTGCCGCACCGGGACTGGATAAGGAACAGTTCGCATCGCTCAGAGCCCTGTGTGAAGACAAGGGGATGGAACTGATCGAAGACGGTCTGCGCCGCCATCTTGGGGGGCTTGACATCGGATTTACGGTCTGTGATCTGGGTATTGCCGAAACCGGGACCCTTGTTTTGAACTCCTCCAGTGAAGAGGTGCGTCTGGCCACCATGGTCTGTGAAACCCATGTGGCGGTATTGCCTGAATCTAAACTGCGTGCCACATCATATGACGCCGAGCCGGAGATCCTGGAATTCATGAGCAGCATCCCCAATTATCTCTCTTTTATTACCGGTGCATCCCGTACTGCGGATATTGAGCGGGTTTTGGCCCTGGGGGTACACGGACCCCTGGAGCTCCACATTTTGCTATGGGAGGACAAATAATCATGCAAGACGCCACTACTCTAACAGAATATAAAAACCAGTGTCAGGAGGCCCTTGACGATGAATTTCTGCGCAAGGCCATGGATGCCTTTGCCAAGGCCTATCGTACCAACCGGGTCAACGCCTTTGCCGGAATAAATGAAAAGGCTCTGATCGCCGAGATTGCTGCGGCAAAGGATGGGGCCATCAGCCACCTGCCTGAGCTGTATGAAGAGTTCCGGGTCAAGGCCGAACTGGCCGGGGTGCATGTGCACCTGGCCAAGACTGCGGCTGAGGCCAACGAGATTATCTGCCAGATTGCCAAGGACAATGGCTGCAGAAAGATAGTCAAGTCCAAATCCATGACGGCTGAGGAGACTTTGCTCAATCACCGGCTGGAGGCCGATGGTCTGGAGGTCACAGAGACCGATCTGGGCGAATGGATTATCCAGTTGCGCCATGAAGGACCGTCCCATATGGTCATGCCTGCTATCCATCTCTCGCGTTATCAGGTGGCGGACCTGTTCACCGATGTGACCAAAAAGCAGCAGGATTCGGATATCGAAAAGCTGGTCAAAGTGGCCCGTCGTGAGTTACGCGCCAAGTACATTGAGGCGGATATGGGGATTTCCGGTGCCAACTTTGCCGTGGTGGAGACCGGTGCTATCGGCCTTGTCACCAACGAGGGCAATGCCCGTCTGGTGACAACCCTGCCGCGGGTGCATGTCGCCTTGTGCGGTGTGGATAAGCTTACCCCGACTCTGCATGACGCCCTGCGTATCATCAAGGCCCTGCCGCGAAATGCCACGGGCCAGGCTATCACCTCCTACGTGACCTGGATTACCGGTGCCAACGCCTGTGCCACCGGACCGGAAGGAAAAAAGGAGTATCATATCGTCTTTCTGGACAATGGCCGTCTGGCCATGGCCCAGGATCCGGATTTCAGGCAGATACTGCGCTGTGTGCGCTGCGGAGCCTGCGCCAACGTCTGTCCGGTGTACCGGCTGGTAGGCGGTCACCGTATGGGACACATCTATATCGGTGCCATCGGTCTGCTTCTGACCTATTTTTTCCACGGTCGCGACAAGGCCAAAAACCTGGTGCAAAACTGCATTAACTGCGGGGCCTGCAAGGAGGCCTGCGTTGCGGGCATCGATCTGCCCAGACTGATCAAGAAGGTTCATGCCCGAATTCAGGATGAGGACGGGCACGCTCTGCCCAGTGTGTTGCTCGGCAAGGTGATGAGTAATCGTAAGCTCTTCCATACCCTTCTGAAGACCGCGAAGTGGGGACAGAAACCCATCAAGGATGGCAGTACGGGTTACATTCGGCATCTGCCCATGATTTTTGGCAAAGAGCAGGATTTCCGTGCCCTGCCTGTTGTGGCTGACAAGGCCTTTCGCGACGAGTGGCCGGAGATCAGGCCGAATGTCGACAATCCCAGCTATCGGGTTGCCTTGTTTTCAGGGTGTGTGCAGGATTTTGTTTATCCGGAGCAGATGAAGGCGGGAGTACGGGTGATGGATGGTCATGGAGTGGAGATGGAGTACCCCATGGGCCAGTCCTGTTGCGGTCTGCCTCTGGTGATGATGGGTGAAAGCGGGCCGGCCCGTGACGTGGCCGAGCAGAACGTCAAGGCCATCGACCCGGCAAAATTTGACTATATTATTACCCTGTGTGCCTCCTGTGCCTCACACCTCAAACACACCTATCCCAGGATGCTGGCGGATGATCCGCAGCTGGCCGGGATGGCAAGTGTTTTTGCTGAGAAAGTCATCGACTTCAGTTCCTTTGTCTACGATGTTCTCGGAGTGGACAAGAATGATTTCAGGGAAGAGGGCGGGCAGGGCAAAACCGCCTATCACTCCCCCTGTCATCTCTGCCGGGGCCTGGGAGTGACAGAGGCCCCGCGCCAGCTGCTCAGACAGTCAGGTCTGAATTATGCTCCGTCGGCCGAAGAAGATGTGTGCTGCGGCTTCGGCGGCACCTTTTCCATGAAATTTCCGCAGGAGTCGCGGGAGCTGCTGCACAAGAAGCTCGATAACGTCAAGGCCAGCGGAGCCGTTGAGTTGGTCACCGACTGCCCGGGCTGCGTCATGCAGTTGCGGGGCGGCACTGATGTGCGCAAGGATGGCTTACGGGTGCGGCACATAGCCGAGGCCCTGGCGGACCGGAAGAAGTAACAAAAACGGCAGTGGTGCTGGTAGAGCGTTGCCGTTGGCGTTTCAGCTCACCGACAGGATTGATTCCTGTCGGTGAGCTGACAAATGTTCAATCCTCACTGTACCGAAACCGTTAACAAAGGCAGTGGATATCGGTTTTCGTTGTTCGTTTCATGGCATTGCTTCTATGCATCATAATGTCATATCCTGATTGTATTCTGTTCTCCTCCAGTCGCTTTGCGGCGCTTTGGCCTAATTGTTTGATCCTCGAGAGGTCTGTTGTCCTGTGTGCCTGGCCTAACGGACTTATCCTGTCAGGACCGGAAAATAGTTGTGCCTGGAAATCAATCGTTAGAGCAGTCAGCTGCAGTCTCATGATTGATATTCTTCTTTATTGCCGTTTGTGAAAACATTTCAGACGTTACCCAATTGTTACCGCTCAAGGTGTATTCTATATAATAAGATAGTGTCACAGCCTGTGACACATTGTGTGAGTTATTCTGGTAAGTTGAAAGAAATCTTGTGACGGCTGTTTCCAATAATGTAACATACCTGGCAAACGAATTGTTCGTAAGCACAAGGGGAGCAACTGTTCGAGGGCATGGTGTCTGCTTCTGACAGAAATAGCAGTATTCTCGATTCTGCCTGCGTTTTATTTAGAATTAAGTTTTGGAAGGAGAGGGGGTGATAGATGAAGTCGAGAAGGTGGAATGGAGGAGGCGCCTGACAAACACTTTGGGCTTTGTTGATGAATATGCTGCAATAAAAAAGGAGAGTGAAAGATGCGAAAAAATACATTGATAACTTCCGCCTGTGCAATTGGCTTCACCGGTTTTCTACTCCTGTCGGCCACGTCATTCAATACAGCAGCTGAACCGGGGGAAGAAGAGGAAGTGTCAAATAATCTTTCAGTTCCGGCCATTTTTGCCGAAGGCTATGGCCTGGGAGGTTTTCCGGCCGACAGCGATAAAGGCTCTGGTTTACCGGGCAGCAGTATTCCCGTTTGGGGAACAGCATATTGTGCTTCCGGTGACTCCAGGGAGTACTTTCTGCAGCTGGATGAAACCAGCAGTTGGCAAGCGGAGTGGAGTGCCGATGCCTTGGATAATTCGAATGCTCAACCGGTGTACGTGACAGTGGATTGGTCCGATGATATTATTGACAAGGTGTGGAATAACAAGTCTGTCATCCCCATAGGTGTTGCTCTCGTTACGGACCTGTTGCCGGGGAGCATGCAGGGGTATGAGATGACGTCCTTTGCCGGTACTCCTCCGCTCTGTTATCCATTGCCTGAAGATACGGAGACTTCGATGTTAATCAGTTCGGAGGAAGAGAGTGACGAGGTTGACGAGATATGGGGAACAGATGGTTCTGTCTATGCATCTGACATGGCCAGTGTCTATAGCGTCTGTGCCCGACTGACCATTCAGAAAATAGATGGGCAGGGCGGTGAGCCGGTTGCAGAACCCCTATTCAGCAGTGCGGTCTACGAGGGCTTCGGTGTGCATGCCAGACCCACCTGGTATTCTGCAATGATTGATGGCTCGGGCAAGATTCTTTATTTGCACAACTGGAATTTGGCCTGGCAGCAAAAGGGTGGAGATGAGGACCGGACAGGATGGTACCGGTTGACTTTCAGCCTCGATCCAGTGGCGACATACACCACCTTCGAAGGTAAATGGAAACAAATTTTACGCACAGTCGATTGCAATACCTTCCTGCTGGCGACGCTCCATCCGTCAGATGAGGCAGGTGAGTACAAACCGGTCTATGTGTCTGCCAGCGAGATGTATGTGGATATTCAGATAATCGACCAGCAGATAGGAGAATAAAGGAAGGGGAGAGAGAGTGAATAAACGCGGCCTTGCTTCTGCAGGCCGAACAGTATTGATGGTATCAGGCAATCTTACCCCTTGGCGATGATCGGTGATCCTCACCAAGGGTAAGTCTATATTTTTATCCCGTGAAACGTGAACCGAGCGCCCAGAGAATCTGGAGGCTGATGAGTGCATAAAGACCGGCCACGACGTCATCCATCATGATGCCGATGCCGCCGTGAATACGCTGGTCAAACCAGGAGACGGGAAAGGGCTTGAGGATATCAAAAAACCGGAAGAGGAGAAACCCGAGCAGCCAGGCTGCCGGATGATTGGGGGCGGCGGTGAGGGTAATGAACATGCCAAGGAATTCGTCGATGACAATGGGCCCGGCATCGGCCCGATCAAGTATTTTTTCCGCAGATCCGGCCAGGAAAAAGCCTGCCACAAAGACCAGACCCATCATGCCAAGATAGGAAGGAAGGGGGAGGTTGCGGAAGAAGTACCAGGGGACAAGGGCAGCCAGCGAGCCCCAGGTGCCGGGGCATTTCGGGATTTTGCCGCTGTAGAAACCTGTGGCCAGAAAGATGATCAGACGGTCCATTATGTTTCCTTGTTCTTTTGCGAACATGAGACAGCCTGATACACCCGGGAGAGAGGAATTTTGTTTTTTTCAGCGACCTTTCTGCAGGCTTCGTATTCCGGATAGATGACGGTGCCTTTCGGTGTCTCCACCTTTTTTGCCGAAATCTCTCCCCAGGGGGTGGAGATCATGACGGCTTCCCGCGCCAGGGTCATCCGTTCTTCACGCCGGAAACGAAGGCCGATGGCCGTGGTTTCGGAGAGGATGGTCTGCTTCAGTTCCAGGGTGTGGGCAGGATCGGCAATGACCCGTAACAGCTGACCCGGGCGCCCTTTTTTCATGATCAGGGGGGAGAGGGAGACATCCAGGGCTCCCTGGCTGAAGAGGAGATCGCTGAGGTAAGGGAAACCTTCGCTGTTCCAGTCGTCAAGGTGGGTTTCAATAATTTCAACCTGTTGGCTCTCTTTTCCTGCATTCTCCTGGCCGATAATCAGACGAAGGAGGTTGGGCTGGTCTCCGTTCAGGCTATGGTTGCCGGCACCGTAACCACAATTATGCACGGTCATGCAGGGCATGGGGCCGAATTCGTCAGCCAGGCCTGTGACCAGGGCAGCTCCGGTGGGCGTGACCAGCTCACGCTCCTGTTCTACGCCGTATACCGGTATCCCTTTGAGTAATTCGCATACTGCAGGCGCAGGCAGAGGCAGATTGCCATGTGCACAGCGGACAAGGCCGTGGCCCATGGGCAGGGGGGAGCAGACAAGTCTGCTGATATTCAGGTGGTGAAGACCGATGAGTGCACCCACGATGTCGACAATGGTGTCCACGGCTCCTACCTCATGGAAGTGGATCTTTTCCACAGCCGTGTTGTGAACGTTGGCCTCTGCCTCGGCCAAACGGGTGAATATCTTTTTCGCTCTGTGGATGATTTTCGGGTCGAGCCTGCTTTTGTCAAGAAGTGTCAGGATGTTTCCCAGATGGCGAAACTGCTGGTTGGAAGGTGAACTGACAGTAACCTGTTTGCAGCCGATGCCGCTGCGGAGTCCATCGCTGACGGAGAGCTGGAAATCTACGCCATCAAGCTGCCCAAGTTCCTGCAGAAGAAGTTTCTGGTCAAGGCCTGCATGGAGAAGGGCACCCAGGAACATGTCGCCGCTGATGCCTGAAAAGCAGTCCAGGTAAGCAATCTTCTGAAAAGGCCCCATGGGCTCTCTATAACTCTCAATTGCCAAAGACTTGTCCAGATTTGAGGGGCTGGCCGCAGAGATAGGCCTCCACACTCATTCGTTTTTTCCCTTCCGGCTGAATTTCCCGGATCAGGAGTCCTCCCGTGCCTGTCGCCAGTAAGAGTCCGTTGCGGTCAGCACTGATAATGGTCCCGGATTTCTGGGTTGATTCGATCTCTTGTAATTCAGGGGAAAAGAAACGAAATCGCACTCCGTCAAGGAAACTGTAGGCGGTGGGCCAGGGGTCGAGACCGCGGATCAGGCAGTGGAGTTCTTCAGCAGGCTTGGTCCAGTCGATGCAGCCGTCCTCTTTTTTCAGGGGTGGGGCCTCGGTGGCCAGGTTGTGGTTCTGTTCAATGGGGGGCAGTTTGTCCTGTCGCAGAAGATCAAGGGCCTGCAGAAGGGCTTTCCCGCCGAGTTGGGAGAGTTTGGCAAAGAGGCTGCCTGCGGTCTCGTCACGTGCTACAGGGATGGCGGCCGGCAGGAGCATGGCCCCGGTGTCCATGCCTTCGTCCATCTGCATGATGGTGACACCCGCCTCCCGGTCACCTTTGATAACAGCCCATTGAATGGGTGCGGCGCCACGGTGACGGGGCAGGAGTGAGCCGTGGATGTTGATGCAGCCCAAAGGGGGCAGGTCTAGAATGCTCGGTGGTAAAATTCGGCCATAAGCTGCGACCACGATAAGATCAGGCCGGTAAGAGCGCAGCTCATCTGCAAATTCCGCAGTTCGAACCTTGGTGGGCTGAAGCACGGGAATCCCGGCAGATTCGGCCAGGACCTTTACCGGGGGCTGGCATAGTTTTTTCCCCCTGCCTTTGGGGCGGTCCGGCTGGGTGACCACGGCCACCACCTGATCCACTCCGTCGAGCAGGGCCTGGAGGGCAGGGACGGAAAAGTCCGGGGTACCCATGAAGATGATGCGGAATAATTTGTCTGCCATGGAATCAGCTCTTTTTTGAGGCCAACATCTTTTTGATTTTTTTCTTATACAGCGCCCTCTTCAGGGGGCTGAGGTGGTCGATAAAGAGGATGCCGTTGAGGTGGTCTATCTCATGCTGGAGTACCACGGCAAATCGGTTTTCGGTGGTCAGTTCCTGCTTTTCGCCGGAGAGGTCCTGGTAGGTGACCGTGATTTTCAGGCTCCTCTTCACCGAAGCAGTGAGGTCGAGTACAGAGAGACAGCCTTCTTCGTCGATCTGAGTGCCTTCATGTTCAGTGATTTCCGGGTTGATCATCACCATGAATTTATGTTCGTCTTCTTCCTTGGAGATATCTAAGACTATCAGTTGCACAGATTCGCCGATCTGAGGGGCTGCCAGACCAATTCCCGGCGCTTCGTACATGGTTTCAGCCATGTCGGAGATCAGCGGTTGCAGAGAATCATCAAATTCTGTTATTTTTTTTGCCTTCTGACGAAGGACCGGCTCAGGAAATTTGTAAATGGTACGCAGGCTCATGGGCAATAACTGGGGCTATGGGTAATAGGAAATGGTCGCTCACTAATTTGAAGAAATGTACCACAGGCACATTCTTTCCGCTATTAAAGTTGAATCGCGAAAGAGCTTAGTGAACGTCTTCTTTTGCTTCGTTGTTTTTCCAAATAATATGCAGTAATGTTGACTCAGTCAATAGTTACCCTACATCAACACCCTGCAGTGAGTTTGCTGCCTTAGCAGTATTTTTTCTCTGTTAAGGCAAAAAACTAAAAATAGCGAAATAATCCAGAGAGATAACATTTACCGGTAAGACAGTTATACTTCCTCAAGAGGGGGTACTGAAAAAAAAGTCCTTTAGGAGCAGGCAGGCATGACAATAACCTTTTTTGCAGCACTTTTGGTGAGTTATCTGGTCGGGGCGATTCCCTTTGGCCTGCTTTTTAGCCGGAGAGCAGGAATGGATGTGCGCCGGGAAGGGAGCGGTAATATCGGGGCTACCAATGTTACCAGGGTATTGGGAAAAAAACTTGGCATCCTGACCCTGCTCTGCGATGTGGCCAAGGGTTTTATTCCTGTTTTTCTTGCTTCCATCATTCTCCCCCATGGAGATAACCGGGAACTCTTTGTCGGTTTGTGCGGGCTGGCCACGGTGCTGGGCCATATGTTTCCCATTTATCTCAGTTTCAGAGGAGGTAAGGGGGTGGCCACGGCCCTGGGGGTCTTTCTCTATTTTTCGCCCTGGGCTATCTTCACAGTCTTGTTCGTCTTCGTGGCAGTGGTTGCCGTCACTGGGTTTGTTTCGGCTGGATCGCTTGCTGCTGCAGGCCTGATTCCTCTCTGTATCTGGCTCCTGGATGGCAATACCTCTGTGCTCTTGCCCGCTTTTGTGATTGTTGTTCTGATCTGGATCAAGCACAGTTCTAATATCGCCAGGATTTGCAGGGGAGAGGAGAAGAGCTGGAAAACCAAGAGTTCACAATGACTAGGTCAGATTGGCAGGCCATCTTTGAGGCCAAAGAGCTGCTCGATTTGGGAGAGAGGGCCACTCTGGGGGAGATCAAGCGCAGTTACCGGAACAAATGCAAACAGTATCATCCGGATCTTGTGGGAAATGACAGGAAAAAAGGAGATATGATGCGCAAACTGACCAGGGCCTACGACGTACTTCTTCGCCATCATGATCAGTTCAGGATACCGCTGGTTCCCGCAGACGGTGACGTGTTGGAGCCGGAGGACTGGTGGATGGACCGGTTTGGCCAGGATCCCCTGTGGGGAAAGAAGAAAAGTTGAGACACACAGTGTTCGGCCTTCTGGTGAGATTGGCCGGAAGAATTATTTCTTTTTATTGTATCCGTTTTCATACTGTTTGCTGACTTCGGCAAACAGGGCACAATATTCTCGAATCAATTGTCTGCGATCTGATGGTGTTAATTTGAAGTAGATCGGGCTTAACATGAGTACCCGTATGGCTTCCTGCTGGGTCATTGTCTCTACCTCCTTCCAAGGCTGGCTAATTTAGTGCCTGAGAAGTGATCTCCTTATAAGTGCTTGAGGGTTTGTTTTTCTATACTCTTCTTATCGACCTGTTTTTGATTTTAGTTTACCTGAAAAAAATCATTTTTCCTAATATATTTTTATAGTTGCTCAAAACAGAGATCCCTGTGCCAGAGAATATATGATGTGTAAAGTGCACTCTGCTTCTAAAATTGTTCTTGACAGATGCTTAGCGATGCTTTTGTTTAGCCATGCTAAGTATAATATAAATTATCTGGAGAGAGTGGTTAAGGAAGAATGGTCAGTGAAAAAACAATAGAGCAGGCTCGCTTCATTGCTGCGGCAGGACGAAAACTGAAAAGCAGGATGTTTGCCATCCAGTCCGGAGTGCGTGAGGGATGTGCCACGTGCAAAGGGGTAGAGCTCTCCATGGCTCAGGTGCATACCCTGATGACGATTCAAGGTTGCGGAGAGTGTACTATCTCCAATCTGGCGAATCTCCTCGGGGTCTCTGCTCCTTCGGCTTCATGTATGGTGGAGCGCTTGGTGGACAAGGGGCTCCTGCATCGGGAACGGAGCCGAAAGGACCGAAGAAAGGTGGTTGTTCGCCTCTCTGAACAGGCTGCCAGGCATATGCAGAAGATGGAAGAGGAAGTGTTGGCCACCTTTGTTGATTTGGTGGAAAAGGTGGGCCCTGAGACTGCAGAGAAATGGTGCGAGGTGTTCGCCCGGGTGGAACAGGTCATGGCAGCTGGAGAGCAAGGTAAGGTGAGAGATGATGAGTGAGCAACAGGAAAAGTCTGTACGTGGAACTGTAATTATCAGGGTTGTTGCCTGCCTGTTGATTCTGGCGGTCAGCTTTGGCGGGTTTCGTTTTTTGAAAAATAGAAAAAAGGTACCTGCTCAGGCAGAACAGGTGGAACGTCCTCTCAAGGTGGAGGCTGTTTCTGCAGTATTTGTCGAGGTTCCGGTGGTAATCGAGGCTCATGGTGAACTGCGTTCCATACGCAGGGTGGATATCGCCGCCGAGGTGGCCGGGAGTGTGGTCGAGGTTCACCCCCGCCTTCAGACCGGAGAGGTGATTCCGGAAGGGGAGCTGCTCTTTGCCATCGATGATCGGGATTACCGGAGCGAATATGAGAGCAATAAGGTACGCCTTGGCATCCTTAGCCGGGACAGGGAACTGACCCAAAAAGATCTGCAACGGATACAGACTCTTTTTGAGAAGAATAAGGTGGGGACCAGGGCCGGGGTGGAAAAGGCAGAGCAGGCAGCCAACAATGCCGCCGATCGCCTGGCTCAGGTCAGGCAGGCAATGACCCGTGCTGCCATTAACCTGGAACGTTGTCGGGTGACCGCCCCTTTTTCCTGCAGGATAACCAGTAAAAATATAGAAAAGGGGCAGTACGTGTCTCCTGGCAAGATCGTTCTCGGTCTTGCCGATGATTCCGTCCTGGAGCTGGAGGTGCCGGTGGATAGCCGTGATGCCTTGGAATGGCTGCAGTTTGCAGTTGCTGAGAATGGTGGCAAGGCAACTGAAGCCTGGTTCTCCAAGCTGCAGCCGGTGCAATGTAAGGTGAACTGGACAGAGGATCCAAAGAACCAGGCCGTGGCTATCCTGGATCGGGTCAGTCTCTTTGATGAAAAGACCAGGACAGTAAAGGTAGTTCTGCGCATAGAGGGAAAACAGTTTGAAGATCGGCTTGAAGTGCTTCCCCTGGTTGCCGGGATGTTCTGCCGGGCCGAGATTCCCGGACGTTCATTACAGCAGGTAGTGGAATTGCCGCGTTGGGCTGTAAGTTTTAAGAATACCGTCTATGTGATACGGGAAGGGCGGTTGCAGACAGTTCCTGTGAAGGTGGCCAGGGTCCAGGCAAATAAGGCCTATATCAGTGAGGGACTGGCGGAAGGAGACATGGTGATCACCACCCGTCTGGCCAACCCCCTGGAGCGCAGTCTGGTTCAGATCAGTAACCAATCCCACGTGGAGTAATGATGAACAAGCTGCTTGCATCTTTTGCCCGGAATACGGTTTTTGCCAATATTCTTCTTTTTCTTATCTTTTTTGTCGGATTGCTGGCGACCAAGTCTATGGTTCGTGAGAGTTTTCCTGAGTTTTCCATCGATATGATCTCCATCACGGTTTCCTACCCCGGGGCCGACCCGGAAGAGGTGGAGGAGGGCGTCAATCAGAAGATTGAAGAGGCCCTGGAATCTGTAGAGGGGATCAAGCAGTACACCACAAAATCGGCCGAGAATTCGGCCTCGGTCACCATCGAGGTAAAGGAAGGCTATGACGTCTCCGAGGTCCTGGATAAGGTCCGCTCCCATGTCAATGCCATATCCACCCTGCCCATTGATGCGGAAAAGCCTATTATCCGTGAGATTGTGCGGAAACAGGTGGTCATGCTCCTCTCCCTTTCCGGGGATTTGACTGAGAAACAGCTGAAACAGTGGGGGGAGCAGATCAAGGATGAGGTGAAGCAGCTTCCGGAAATTTCCCAGGTGGAGGCCTACGGTATCAGAGAGTATGAGATCGGTATCGAGATCTCGGAGGAGCGTTTGCGCAGATACGGACTGACCTTTGAGCAGGTGGCCTCTGCCGTGCGTAAATCCAGCCTTAACCTGGCCGGCGGCACCTTGCGGACCACTGGTGAGGAAATTCGAATACGGACGGTGGGCCGCAAGTACACCGGCGAAGAGTTGGCGCAGATTGTTGTTCTGGCCCGTCCCGGCGGCGAGATAATTACACTCGACCGGATTGCCGAGATCAGGGACGGTTTTACTGAGGACCCCATTTTTGCCTCCATCGATGATAAGCCCGCCATGTTTGTGCAGGTTTCCAAGACCGAGGACGAGGATGCCATCCTGATTTCCGATGCCATTACCCGTTTTGTCGAGAATAAACAGGAGGTCCTTCCTCCAGGAGTCCATATCTCTGTCTTTTATGATACTACGGATTCCTTGCGGGCCAGAATTAACCTCCTGACCCGCAACGGTGTCATCGGACTCTGTCTGGTCTTCTTCCTGCTCTGGCTTTTTCTCGATCTGCGTCTTTCGTTCTGGGCAGGCATGGGCATTCCCATCTCCATTGCCGGTGCCATGTTTATCCTCTGGTCCGTAGGGGCCACCATTAACATGATCTCGCTCTTCGGCCTGATCATGGTTCTTGGTATTGTGGTTGATGATGCCATTGTGGTGGGTGAGGCCATTTATGTTCACCGAAAGCGGGGTGAGCCTCCTCTGCAGGCAGCTATAAACGGGGTTTCAGAGGTGGCCATGCCGGTGCTTGCGGCTGTCACCACCACCATCGTCGCCTTCATTCCTCTCTCCTATGTGGGAGGGGTCATGGGCAAGTTTATTTCCATCCTGCCCATGGTGGTGGTCTCCTGCCTCCTGATTTCCCTGGTGGAGTCGCTTTTTCTGCTGCCGGCACATCTCAGTCATCTGCCGGATCTGAACAGTCATCGCAAGCAGTGGCTGCCTTTTGAGCTCCTGGGGAGATTTCAGAGGGGCGTGAGCACAGGCCTGGAGGATTTTATCGAAAGACGCTACGTCCCTTTTATTACCGTGGTCTTGAACTGGCGCTACATCTCGCTTTCGCTTGCCATTGCCGTACTTATACTCAGTGTGGGCCTGGTCAAGGGCGGGCTGGTCAAGTTCCAGGTCTTTCCCAAACTCGACGGCTTTGTTATTACCTCCACGGTGGAGTTTCCCGAGGGGACACCCCCTGAACTCACCGGCGAAGCCCTGAAACAGATCGAGGCCGCCTTTATCCGAGTGGCTGAGCGGACAGAGACCATAAGTGGAGAGCCATTGATTCGCCAGCGTCTGATGCTGGTGGGGCAGGCCCTTTCCGGGACTATGGGTGCCAGTGGTCCGCACCTGGGTTCTATCCAGATAATCCTCCTGCCCTCGGAGGACCGAGGCGTTCATTCCAATGATCTGCTCATCGCCTGGGAAAAGGAGCTGGGTACCATCCCCGGGGTGAAAAGTTTGACCTTTGAGGGAATGCAGGCCGGGCCATCGGGTGCTGAAATAGAGGTCTGGATGCAGGGTCGGGATATGAATGAGCTGGTTACTGCCTCTGAGAGTCTGCAGAAGAGTCTGGCGGAGTTTCAGGGCGTGTATCAGATTCGTTCAGATTATAGCCAGGGCAAGAATGAACTGCAGCTCAGTCTCAAACCCGAGGCCACCACCCTCGGTCTTTCGGTGGATGATCTGGCCAGGCAGGTCAATGCCGGTTTTTTTGGTCGTGAGGCCTTCCGTTTGCAACGGGGCCGTGACGACATCCGGGTCAAGGTCCGTTATACGGCCGATGAGCGCAGCCGCATTTCCGATTTTGAAAAGATGCATATTCGCACTGCAGATGGGCAGGAGGTGCCGCTTCTCTCGGTTGCCAATATCAGCTTTGCTCCCGGTTATTCCACCATTTCGCGTACGGATGGTATGCGCCGTATCGTGGTCACTGCTGAGGTGGACAGTCATCAGGCCAATGCCGGCGAAATCTTTGAAGAATTGGCTCGGACCACCTTCCGTGAACTGAAACAGGAGCATAAGGATCTTTATCTCTCCATGCAGGGCTCCAAGAAAAATACCCGGGAATCCTTTGCTTCTCTGAAGATTGGTTTTCCCATTGCCATGGTCGGGATTTTTGTCATCATCGCCACCATGTTTCGTTCCTATATCCAGCCAGTTATCATTCTCTTTACCATCCCCTTCGGTATTATCGGGGCCATCGTCGGCCATCTGCTTATGGGGTACAACCTGTCCATGATGTCGATCTTCGGTATGGTGGCTCTCTCAGGAGTGGTGATCAATGATGCCATTGTCCTCATTGAACGGGTGAATAAGAACCTGGAAGGAGGGATGACACTTTTTGATGCCATCATCCAGGGTGGCGCGCGGCGTTTCCGCGCCATTTTTCTCACCTCCATCAGTACAGTCGGGGGATTGGCCCCCTTGATCATGGAGACTGATATGCAGGCCAAGTTTCTGATTCCCATGGCCCTGTCAGTGGCCGGTGGCGTGATCTTTGCCACCGGTCTGACCCTGGTGCTGATTCCCAGTTTGTTGGTGATCCTGAATGACCTGCGCAGGGTGGTGGTCAAGGGAGTACGTGGAGAATGGGTGTCGCGAGAAGCGGTTGAGCCTCGGACGAAGATGGCTGATGCAGAGAAACAATAAGAAGAGGAAAGTAGACGTGAGCGGGAAAGAAATTTTTCTTCTAGTAGTATTGATAGGTGTGATGTGCCGACCCTTTGTGGCTGCATCCGAAACTTTGGATGAACTGGCGGTTCTTGATCTGGAAACTGCCCAGCGCATTGCCCTTGCTGACAATCCGACACTTGCAGCAGCAGCAGAGCGGGTGGAACAGGCCCGGCAGCGGATTGATCAGGCCCGTGCCCTGTATTGGCCGAGCGTTGATGCCGGCGGCTCTGCTGCTGCAAACAGGTTGTCTGAACATGCTGCTGCGGCTCAATCTTTGCTTATGGGGGGAGCTGATGTGGCCCGGGACAACGAAAACTATCAGGTTTCTCTTGGCGCCTCCTGGCTCCTCTTTGATGGTTTTTCCCGAAAATTTTCCAACCTGATAGCCGACTATGGGCAGCAGGGGAGCGAGCAGGCGAGAAAAGACGGCATGCGGCTTCTCCTTCAATCTGTGGCTGAGAGTTACTACGGAGCCCAGCTTGCTCTGTATAACAAGGCCATTGCCGAGGCAGATTTTGAATTTAATTCCAAACAGCTCGATGAGGCCCGAACCAGTATGGAGGCTGGGGCAGGATCGCTTTCTGCGGTGCTTAACTTCCAGGTGCAGATGAACAACGCCCGTACCGAGATCCTGCTGGCCGAACGGGACTATGAACTGGCCCTCTACGGCCTGGCGGTCTTGTTGGGGAGAAAGAGTGGACAGATGCCCGAGGGACTGGAACTGGCCAAGGTGGATATGGTGGAGAAAGAGCAGTTTTACGACCTGTCCACAGAACAGTTACTTACTGCTGCACTAAGCAATCGCCCTGATCTGTTAGGCCAGGGAATCAAGCTGCAGCAGGCAGAGTCTACTGTTGGGGCCAATCAGGCCGTCTTTTACCCTAAGGTCTCCTTGAACGGTTCTGTTGATGGTAAACGCACAGATGATGTGGATTTTGAGGGCGCTGATTTCGGCTCTGTCCTGTCTGTCAATCTTTCTTACAATCTCTTCCGAGGTGGGGGCGATCAGGCCCGGATTGCGGAGGCCAGGGCCTCCAAACGTGAAGCGGCCAGGCTTCTGGAACAGCAGAGAAACAAAGTGTTGAGTGAAGTACGACAGGCCATTACCAGACTGGAACAGGCCCGCCAGCAGCTCCTGCTGCAGCGCGCCTCAGTGCAACTCGTGGAGCAGACCCGGGACCTGGTCCAGGAAGGCTACCGGGTGGGGCAGGAATCCTTGGCCCGTTTGAACGAGGTGCAACGGGATCTGGTGCGGACCCAGTCCCGTCTGGCCTTGGCCCTGGTAGCCCTTTACACCAATCGACAGGGTCTGACAACCGCCACCGGAGAGTCCCTGCTTCCCTATATGGGTGACCAGACAGCACAGAACCTGTCGCAATAAACCACCTAACCCTCTGTGCCAGCAGTCCACTCATAGACCTAAAGGTTACAGTTGCAGCAATGGCACAGTCTTTTGGCTTTTTCAACCCGAAGCAGGTTGGTCATGTTTGAGATAATGCCTGCTTTACAGCCTGTCCCATCTGAGCCAGGCTGTAAGGTTTCTTGACAAACTGACTTGCTCCCAGAAGAATGGTCTTTTGGACTTCATCATTCTCCGCAAAACCACTGGCAATAAGGGCTCGCTGCTTGGGATTTATCTTCAGGATCTCTTCATATGTTTGGCGCCCGTTGATACCGGCATCCATGATCATATCAAGGACAATCAGATCCACTTCTTTCATCTTGATATAGTTGACGGCCTCTTCTCCACTGCTTACTGTATCAGTCTTATAACCAAGACTATCCAGAAGAGTGCGGGCAATCTTCTGTTGCTTTTCCTGGTCATCCACAACCAGTATATTTTCTCCGCATCCCCTGTATTGTTCAATGAAGGGTGAATCTGCCTCTTCCTCGACAGCCTTGTCGGTTATAGGAAAATAAAGGTTGAAGGTTGTACCGCCACCATCACTTTGCACATCAATAAAGCCATCATGGTCATGAACCGTGTTCCAGACTATGGCCAATCCCAGGCCTGTTCCACTTCTTCCCATTACTTTTTTTGAATAAAACGGCTCAAATATTTTCTTCAGGCTTTTCTCTTCAATACCAGGACCGTCATCCCTGATACTGATGACAACATAGTCGCCTGCAGCTATAAGCTCATACCCAAGAAAAGGATGATCAAGGGAGATATTTTTTGTGCTGACTGCAACCATGCCCTTTCCGTTAATCGCTTCTGCTGCATTACCGATCAGATTCATCAGGATTTTATTAATGTGAACTGCAGAGCAATAGATATTTGAAACCCTGCACTCACAATCAAGCATGATATCAATATCTTTCAGCTGGGAGTCAAGTCCTTTTTCCTTGGTGGTGGCCACATAATTTCGTACAAGAATGTTCGCATCCCATACACGCTTTTGAGCAGTAGCACCCCTTGTTACAGTTATCAGATCCGAAACAACCGATGCTGCCTCTTGGCCTGCCTCCTGTATGAGCGTAATAATTTTTCTGTGCTCATGATTCTCACCCATTTGCATTAACAATAACTCCGGCAGCGTCACTATACCGGAGAGAATATTATTCAAATCGTGGGCAACAGAACCGGCCATTAATCCAAGAGTTTCCATTTTATTGGTAATGGCTACCTGCTTCTGCAGTTCAATCTTTTCCTGCTCAGCCTTGACCCTTTCGGTGATATCCCGAATAGCACAGACACGTACCTTCTTTCCTCGGTATTCCATATGCCTGCTGCTGGTCAAGATGGGAAATTGTTCTCCATTCTTTTTGAGACCTATGGTCTCGTGGGAACCAAAGGTCTTGTTTTTTATTCGTAACCTCACCTCAGGTAGAGAGACTGCGGGAAGAATGTTATCCAGTATCTGCTCACCGAGAAGTTCATTCTCCTGATAGCCAAACATATCAAAAAACTGTTTGTTGGCATCGAGTAACTGGCCATTGTCATGAATTACAATTCCTTCCCAGGATGCCTCTGCCATGGTCTTGGACCGTTCCTCACTGACTCTCAGGGCCTGTTCCAGACGACTGTGCGTCAGTGCTTTGCCAATGGTCTTGAAAAGCAGATCATGATCTACCGGTTTTTTCAGGTAGTCATAAGCTCCTTTTTTCAAAGCCTCTATGGCTGTTGTCACCGTAGCATTTCCGGTCAACATAATTGTTGCTGCCCCCGAATTTTCACCCTTCAGATGGTCCATAATCTGATAGCCAAGCATGTCAGGTAACTCAACATCCAGAAGCAGAAGATCAAAGACATCCTTTGTCAAAAGCTCAACCGCTTCTTCTCCACTTTGGGCACTTGTCACCAGATAGCCGGACAGACTGAGAATTTCTGCTAAACTGTCACAAAAACGGGGTTCATCATCAACGAGAAGGATTCGTGTTGAAACGTTCATTTTGATACCTGTTGGGACTGCGTAGAAAATAAATCCAAACTGATTCTTGTCGAAATTTTCAGTGGCCGGAGCTTTAGGCTGACATATCAGCTGACAGGCCTCTGGCTGATCGGTAAGACGATGATGAATCGGGTACCATCTTTCTTATCACTTTTGCATGTCACGGACCCTTTCAATTCTATGACAAGGGTACGAACAATGGAAAGGCCAAGTCCTGAATGCCCTTTTCCTTTTGTGCTGGTAAAAGGTTCAAACAGTTGAGATAGAACGTTTTCCGGCAAGCCCGGTCCGTCATCGTGGACAGTGAGCTCAACACTATCCGAAATCTCACCTGACCCGGAAACCCCAGAAGACGCTTCTCCTGCTCTTACGCTGGTTTCGATATATATATTTCCACCCTCTGTCATTGCTTCTGCGGCATTCTTCACCAGATTGATGACGATTTGTTTTATGGCTCCCGCATCCGTCATAATGGTTGGTAACTCTGGATCGGGTTTGAAATGAACCTGAAGCTGGGAAGAGTAAAAAACGGATTTGGCAAGGATGTTCAGTAAATTGGCAAGCAGACCATTTATATCCGTCAACTCAAAGCTGTGTTTGACCGGAGTGGAAAAATCATCCAGCTGCTGAATAATCGTCGCAATACGCTTAATCTCCTCATCCAGAATAGTTAACTCTTTTATGAGTGAATCCTTTTCCGGCAGTTTCATTTCAAGGATTTTTAAGTAATTTCTGATAATACCAAGGGGATTATTGACCTCATGTACAATTTTAGCAGCTGCCATGGAAGCTGCTGCCAGACGGGCAGCTTGTATTTTCTGCGCCTGCTTTTTCTTCACCTCATCCAAATAAAGAGAAATTGCAGCCTGGTTGGCTAGCAGTTGCAAAAGTCCGGACTCTGTGGGACTGGTCAAATCATTGCCGGGGATATCGGGCAGTCCGATAACTATCACGCCAACCGCTCTGTTTTTGGCATTCATTGGCACATAGAGCATTCCTTTACCGCCAACGGCCTCAAGTAATTGAGAATCTGCCAAGTTGTGCAGATGACAATCTGCAGACTGTCGGCTAGTGATCGATTCTTTTTCCAACATTGATTTGACGAGAAGACTCGTACCCTCTGCTGCAGAAAGGGAAAGATTCTGCAGCTGCTCACTATACCGGTTAACAGTTGACCCACAGCCATACAATTTTTGCTGTTCGAAATCGTGCAGAAAAAAGAAAATCGTTTTGACGTCAAAGAGGATATTGAGAGCCTGCTCTATGGCCTTAAAAATTGCATCTCTGCTTTCTGCCTGAATCAGATTTCCTAAAAATCCAGTGAGCAAAGAGTAATTTTTGACCTGACGCAGCAGGTCAAGATCATGTTCAGTTGACTCGGGTATTTTTTCATCAGCTTGTTCTGATGGTGGTTTCACTTGAATGCCAAGACCCTTGGCGACTTCTTTTATCTCCTCCTCGACACCATTTCTCACTTCATCAATCTGGTCTGTTCCCAGGTCAAGAAGCTCGGCGCCTGCGTCATAAACGGTCTCGTAATCTTCGCCCCTCACCTGACAACATTTTTCAGCAAGATAAATAATTTTGACCAGCGGGAAAGCACCTTTGATCTGCTGCAGGGAGCCATGATGGTAGAGAATCGCATCTGCGATAAAAGAGTTCAACTGCCACTGTCTCACCAGCCAAGCTCCAGCCTCGCAGTGAGTAATTCCAATCTGCTCTTCTTCAGCACTGCAGCAAACTATTCCGTCTGTGACCAGACTCTGAACCGTCGTGCATTCTTCGGCAAAATTCATCCACAGTAACAGCTTGCCAAGGTCGTGCAGCAGGCCGGCGAGGTACGCCTCTTCGATGTTCGCATAAGCTATTTGTCGGGCGATTCTTTTGGCATAGATGGCCGTGGTTAGCGAATCCCACCAGAAACGGCTCATTGGAAACTGATCGTTTTTCTTAAGTTTGCTGAAGACCTGTTCTACCGAGGCCGTGATTGAGAGATTTTTAATCGTATCAGCGCCAAGATAGACAACAGCCTGATTAAGGTTTGAAAATGTACTGTTTATACCAAAGCTGGCTGAGTTGACTAACGTCAGAACCCTCGAACTTATTGATGGATCTTTAATGATGATCTGAGAAAGCTCAGAGAGATGCATGTCCTCTTTGTCACAGGTTTTAATAAGCTTCAGCAGTACCTGTGGCAGCGACGGCAGATTCTTTGATCTTTGCAGGCGAGCGTATATTTTGTTTTTATTATCCATATGGGTTAATTCTTCAAAGCAGCTTTAAATCCACCTTTTATGTCGAGAGGAAGATTATAACCTGACTGGCGTTCACTTTCTTCGCAGTACGCAAAACCATTTTTTCCATGATGCTTGACGTAGTACATGGCCAAATCCGCCTTTTGGATCAACTCCTCATCAGAATCACTGTCTCCCGGCGAAAGAGCAATACCAATACTGACTCCGATTGTAATTTCATGGTGTTCTGTCTGAAATGGAATCTCAAATTCTTTTATAATTTTTTGAGCAATTTTCTTCGTATCCATGCGGCTGGTGATCAGGGGAATCAGAATAGTAAATTCGTCTCCACTGATTCTGGCCAGTGTATCACCTTCCCGCAGGCAGGATTTTAAGCGGGCACTGAATGTCTGCAGGAGCGTATCACCAAAAGCATGGCCAAAGGAGTCATTGATTTCCTTAAATCCATCTATATCCAAAAACATGACAGCCAGGGAGTGATTGTACCGCCTGACCTGGCAAAGGGCCAAGCGAAGACGTTCCTGAAACAAGCTACGATTGGGGAGATTGGTCAGTGCATCATGATAGAGCTGGTGATGGAATTGCTTTTCCGTTGCTTTACGTTCTGAAATATCCCTTACAACTCCATAAGTACCGAGAAAGATCCTCTCCCGACTTTCTTTGCTGTCCCTATATACTCCGATGGCATTGAGTTCAACATCCACATATAACTGCTTGTCGGAGACATGGGATGATTCATTCTTTTTCTGCTGTAAACGGAGTTCTACATTTTTTGCAGCACGTTGCCCGGTTCGCCTTTCACTGAAAACATAACGGGACTTCTCCAGATCTTCAGGGAGAATCAGCGTGCTGTAGTGTTTGCCCAACAGTTCTTCTCTGGAAAAGCCAAGGAGCTTTTCCAGCTGTTTGTTTAAAAATGAAAAATGGCCATCTTGGTTGAGTAGGTAAATGATATCAGGAGAGTTGTTGACCATATAGCGATGCAACAACTCTGAATTCAGCAGCTGGTCATGTTTATGATGATTATTCTTGGCCACTGCCTTTCGAGTCAGCATCTTGTTAATGGAGCAGAGTAACTCATCCGGGGAAAAGGGAGTTTTGAAAAAATCATTGGCCCCCTGACGCAGTGCCCACACAGCCTTATCAAAGACGGAATCATTGCTGAGCATGATAAGCTTGCTCAGCCTCTGCCTGCTTTTTATCTGTTTCATTGCCTGGAGGCCGCCGATCTCTATCATTTTGAGATTAAGTATTATCACTTCGAAATGATGCTGATTCAGCAAGGCAAGGGCCTGCTGCACCGTCAGGGCAATGTGTGACTCGTAGCCATGGACAACAAGAAGTTTCTGCAGGCTGTTATTAAAGCGGCGCTCATTGCCAGCGATCAATATTTTTGCCCCATTTAGCATCAGTCTTTCTTTTGCCAGATGCGTCGCTTTTTCTTGAGCAGCCCCCTCGGAACCTGATAGCAGTTGTTTCTTTTGCATAGTAGAAAATAACTCCAGCCGTCATACAACAAAGGGAAAAATCAAACAGTGTTGCTGCTAAGAATGATTCAGCCGTATGGATGGCGGTAACGCAACAAGCAAAGATCTTTCAATGTTTTTCACTTATGGACCAAGGACAAAAGAGCAGTATCTTCACCCACTCCAGGAAAGTTTACTTAGTTGGAACGATATCTTTTGACGGACTGGTTTGTCAACCATTGAATGCGCCATCATGCCACCTAACTACTTAAAGGTACGACAGTTTGTTTGGTCGGTTCTGTCGAACGCAAACGGACAGATGAGGTGGAGTTTGAGAATACCGCTTTTGACTTCGCCTTTTTATGAAGTTTTCCTGCTGCATCCTCGTTATCATGGCTGCTCAGGATATGAAGAGCTCGGTATCATCAGCGTTTGACGTCATGGTGGAGCAGGACGGGTTGCTTTTCTCCCTCTCTGTTGGCTGTCTGGCCATAAAACTCTCTGCAACCGCCAATCACATGGAATGGTTAGCTCCGGAAAAATTCGATATTTGGCTGGAATAAAAAACAATCCAGTATCATGTGTGCCGTTGTCATTTTTCCGTGGAGTACCACGACGTAGTCATTGTTCCGCAGTTACTTAACACGCCAAAAAAACCTTTCTTCTTTTCGCCCTCTTTCCAGTGAAAATAATTTTTCTGTACCTAACCATCTTATAATATTTAAAATTCATCGCATCCTCCCGCTCTCCTGAAAATTTTACTCTGTCCTCTGATGATACATTATCAACGAGATGAGTCAGAAGATCTAATCAATACAATCTGTCCAACAAAGTAGATAGCATCTACTTTGTTGGACGGATTGTAAACAAGCTATGATTCACCCTCTGCCGCTATTTCCGTATAACGTACTACCATTTCGAAGAGTTAGTAATGGCATTCATTCTCCCCGGTGCGTGGCATACTAATTGCTTAAGGAAGACGGTATGCTTTTTTCAAAACTTCCGGCTATTCGTATAACCGGAGCGTGATTTTTCCGGCAGAACTTTAACAAAGAGGCATGTGGTCATGGCAGAACAGCTTTTTGCTTCATTTGTCCTGGATCGCAATCAAGGACTGGAGATAGCCATTGCGGCAGACAGTGTGACTGAAGCAACACCTGTTACTCAACATATCCAACCCCTTCCAGCCAGTGTTCCTTTTCTCGAAGGCCTCATGCATCTTCGTGATGCTGTTATTCCAGTCATTAATCTAAAAAAGCGATTGTGTCTCAAGACCTGTGAATATGACAAGGATGCCAAGATCGCAGTGGTCATGCTGGCAAACCAGCGATTCGGTCTCTTGTTTGACGATATCAGAGAGGTCCTGCGAATTGATGATTCCCAGCTTCTTCCGATACAACCCGCTCTGCAGTCGGAAGACTATATTATTTCTGACTTGATCACTCTGCAAAAAGAGCATCGCACCTTGGAGGTTCTTGACCTGAACCGCCTCTTCCCAAACGGCAACCTGCTCACCGACCAGACGGTCACCATCGAATCCAGAAGTGAACCTGCAAAAAGCCGGACCTATTCCAGATATGTAATCTTTTCTTCCAGCGGTCGGGAGTATGGAATTCCGGTTGAAAATGCACGGGAGCTCACTTTTCTCACTGACATTGATAGGATGTTCAAGACCGGTTCTCTGGAAGGAGCTCTGCAGCTGAGGGGGCACACCATTCCGGTCATGCGTGCAAGTGCACTCCTCAATGGTGGTGGTTCTGATGGAGAATACGGAGAATTACACCGTATCCTGATTATGTCTACAGATGCCCTTAATTTTGGCATGATCATTGATAAGATTTTGGAGATCCTCACCGTAGTCAATGAAGAGATCCTCACCATGCCCAAGAGGAAAGAGCAATCTGTGGTCGGTATTTATGAGCCGAGCTCCGGTCGTAACATTATGCTCCTGAATGTGGAAAACCTGGTGGCTTCGCAGATGAAACTGCTTCAATCCGTGTCCCGGATTACAACTGAAGGTACCAAGGAAAAAGAAACTGTGGTGGTTGAGTCCAGACACCTGATCACGGAAAACTGTTACCTGATCTTTTCCATAGGCTCAAATTTTGCCATTGAGCTCAAAGATGTTCAGGAGATCATTGAACAGGACAAACTTATGCCCGTTCCGGCAGTAAATGGTTTTGATTCCACCGTGCTCAATTTGCGTGGAAAGGTCATCCAGGTCATCAATCTGCGCCAATTCTACGGTTATCCGAAACAGGGAGATGAGGAAAACGAATCCAGACTGATTATCTGTCGTGCCGGGAGCCAGGTTATTGCTCTGCAGGTGGATAGTATAGTCACCATATACAAACAGGAGCAGTTTTATGCGTCGCCTTCCTTGAATCCTCAATTGCAGCAAAAAAGAGATACCCTGGATCGTCTCATTGAATTCATCAAAGAAGATACCGTCAAAACGCATGTCCTGGTTATAAATACCCATAACCTGATCAATAATCATCTGCGGCAGGAGCTATCGGCCGCTGATCAAACAGTTACTCATCAGGAAAGTTCAGAACTAAAAAACGACCTGACAATAGAAAATTGAAAAAGGAGGCAGTACTATGACTGCAATGCAAGATAATCAAAAAAAAGTCGAACATTCTTATTTGTCCATGTTGTCAGATCCAAGCTACCTTGTTAATGACGACATGGTTATCACCTGGGCTAACGAGGCCTTTATAAAGGGATTCAATCTCAATGCAAATCAGGTTATCGGAAAACTCACCTGCGAGGAAACCTGCCCTTCACAGCTGTGTGGCACTAAGAACTGTCCGGTGGCCAAGGCCAAGCGCCTGAAAAAGGGAGCAGAAGCAGAAGTGCTGCATATGAATAATGGTAAGGGGGCAAGCTGGTTCAAGTCCCAGGCGACACCTATGCCTGAAAATGGCAGTACCCTGGTGACCATAAACGACATCACCAAGTTCAAAGAACTTCAAGCCAAACTCCATCAGATGGAAACAGATCTGAACGTGATCCCCACTCCTATCATGGAAATTGATGATAAATTTACCATCACCTTTATGAATCCGGCCGGTGCTGCCGTGGTAGGAAAAACCCCGGACGAGGTTCTTGGCAAGAAGTGTTACGATCTCTTCAAGACACCACACTGCAAGACGGAAAAATGTGCCTGTGCCCGAGCGATGAAAACCGATTCGGTTGTCACAGAACAGACCATTGCCCGACCGGCAGACGGGGTCATTATCCCCATCAAATACACCGGTGCGCCCATTAAAGATGCCAAGGGGAACATTACGGGGGCCTTGGAGTACATCCTTGATGTGACAGAAGAGGTACAGCAAAAGCAGGCTGCCGATGAGAAGATTAACAACCTCAATACCATCCCTACTCCCATCATGTCCATAGACACGGACTTCAATGTCACCTTTATGAATCCTGCCGGTGCTGCCGTGGTAGGAAAAACCCCGGACGAGGTTCTTGGCAAGAAGTGTTACGATCTCTTCAAGACACCACACTGCAAGACGGAAAAATGTGCCTGTGCCCGAGCGATGAAAACCGATTCGGTGGTCACAGAACAGACCATTGCCAGGCCGGCGGAAGGTGTAGTCGTTCCCATTAAATACACCGGTTCTCCCATTAAAGATGCCAAGGGCAATATCAAGGGTGCTCTGGAATACATCCTTGATGTCACAGAAGAGGCGCAACAGAAGCAAGTGGCGGATGAAAAGATTAACAACCTCAACACCATCCCCACTCCCATCATGTCCATAGACACCAATTTCAGTATCACCTTCATGAATCCGGCTGGAGCTGCTGTGGTAGGGATGACCCCTGATGAAGTACTCGGCAGGAAGTGTTATGATCTCTTCAAGACACCGCACTGCAAGACGGAAAAATGTGCCTGTGCCCGAGCGATGAAAACCGATTCGGTGGTCACAGAACAGACCATTGCCAGGCCGGCGGAGGGAGTTGTTATCCCCATCAAGTATACCGGCTCTCCCATCAAAGATGCAAAGGGCAATATTAAAGGTGCCCTGGAATACATTCTCGATATCACTGAGGAAGCGAAACAAAAACAGGACGCAGATGAGAAAATTAACAACCTTAATTCCATCCCCACTCCCATCATGTCCGTTGATACAGAGTTTAATGTTACCTTTATGAACCCTGCTGGTGCGAAGGTTGTGAACCTTACTCCGGATGAAGCCATAGGTAAAAAATGCTATGATCTCTTCAAAACTTCGCACTGCATGACTGAGAAATGTGCGGTGGGACGTGCCATGCGCGAAGACAGAGTCATCAGCGAAGAGACCATAGCCCGCCCCCAGGACGGTATGATCGTCCCCATCAAATATACGGGAGCGCCCATCAAGGATGCCAAGGGCAATATCAAGGGTGCTTTGGAATTTATCCTTGATATCACAGCAGAGACCAAACAACGGCAAGAGGCCAATGAGAAAATCGAAAATCTCAATGCTATCCCCAACCCCATTTATGCCGTGGACTTGAACCATACCATCACCTATATCAACCCGGCCGGAGCAGCCATGGCGGGAATGACTGTGGAAGAGGCCATGGGGAAAAGGTGTTCAACACTTTTTGGTACAGATCGCTGTAATACCTCTCAGTGTGGAATTCAGCGGGCCATTGGCGGTAATACGACTATCACCGAACAGACCATTGCCCATATCAATGGCAAAGATATCCCTGTCAAAATCACCAGCGTTTCCATCAAAGATGCCAAGGGCAATGTCAAAGGTGGACTGGAATATATGGTCGATGTGACCGCTGAGGCAAAGGTGGAAAACCTGATCAACACTGCTTCAGCAGAGGTTGAGTCTCTTGTTTTCGATTCTCTGGTAAAAATGGATGAAGCAACCGGTAATATGGATGCCATGAGCCTGCTCATTGAAAAGGAGGTCACACTCCTGGATAACTCCTCCACCACAGTGGATAAAATGCTCGACTTTGCCAGAGAAATGGTCAACCTCACAACCAAGTCAAGTGAAATGGCCATGGGTGTTGCCAAAGATGCCGAGCAAGGGAAAAAGGCCGGATCTGATGCAGAGAAAAAGATGGTAGCCATAAACGAATCCATGGAAGGATCCAATCAAATGGTGGCCAATCTGGTGAGTCAACTGGAAAAAATAGGTGGATTCGTCGATATCATTAAAGAGATCGCCTCTCAGACCAACCTGCTTGCCTTTAATGCGGCAATTGAAGCAGCGCGTGCCGGTGACGCAGGTCGAGGCTTTGCCGTGGTTGCTGATGAGATCCGTAAACTGGCAGAAAATTCTTCCAGGTCTGCAGTGGACATTGCCAACATCGTGAAAAAGGTTGAACACGAATCAAAAGAGACCATCGTTGCCATGAAAGACGGCATGAAGATGCTGGGAGACGGTAGTGAGGTCATCGAAACTGCCCTGGAGGCCATGGAGAAAATCTCTACCGGCATTGTGACCATCTCCCACGCTGTCGATGAACTGGATAAGAAGGCGGATGTACTCAGTGACCACGGGCAGGATGTGAAAGAGCAGCTCGGCAGTGTGGTCAGCTCTTCTCAGGAAAACCAGAAATCCACCAAGGCAATTATCTTCTCCATCGACAGTACCATCGAAGCACTGAAAAAACTTGAGTCTTCCAGTAAAGAACTGAACAAGGCTGTCAGTGAGATGTAAGGGATAATAGTTCTGCGGCCGAATTGTTCTCAATTCGGCCGCAGCAATGACGAGTGGCAGATTATGAGCTTCTTCAGCGACAAACTCTTTACCCGTAGATTGGCCCTGATTAAAATTAAGGAAAGTGACCTTCCGGTCATTGTGGACTGGAGTCAATCGGAAACAGCTTGTGGTGCATATCTGAGCCCTGAGAAGTATGATATGGAAAAGATGAGGGGGCAGATCCGGTCCGGTGTTTTTTGGAAGGACCTGGAAAAAATGTTTCTCGTTACCCTGAAACAGGATGGTCGACCGATCGGTACCATACACTACTGGCAACCCACAGGAGGGCAGAATAGAGTAACCATGGCTTTGAAAGTAGCTCTCCCGGAAGAAAGAGGAAAAGGATATGGAACTGAAATTCAAAAATTTCTCATCATGCATATTCTTGAGCGACATCCGGTGGAAGCCATCGAGATGTATACTGATATCAACAACAGAAGCCAACAGCGTTGCCTGCAAAAACTGGGCTTTGAACTCATCGAGTCCCTGATCTATGCTGACCAGCAGAAAGAAAGAATAGGCCATCTTTTTCGGCTGACTACCGAACGGTATTCCTCTCACCCCATTTATCAATTTCATTATGAGTAGTCAGCTGGGCCTGGTTTTTGATAACAGGTATCTTCACCATTCTATCCCCACTCCGTCGTCAGAAAATCCAGAACGAGTACGCAGTCTGTATAACCACCTGCAACAACAGAACAAGACCTCTCTCAGGCATATTGCCCCTCGAGAAGCGCTCAATAGTGAAATATGCATGGCTCATTCGCCGTTCTATGTGAAACAGTTGAGAGAGCACGTTGTAAAGGCTGACCCTTACTCATATGATCGCGACACCTATCTGATGGAAGACAGCCTTCCCACAGCCCGACTGGCTGCAGGCGGTTGTTTCAATCTCGCAGATACGATTATGGCAGGAGAGCTTGATTATGGGTTTGCCCTGGTTCGTCCACCAGGTCATCATGCCACAGGGGGGCGAGGTATGGGGTTCTGTATCTTTAACAATATTGCTCTGACGGCTGAATACCTGCGTCGACAGCACGGCCTTCGACGTATCCTGATCCTCGATTTTGATGTTCACCATGCCAATGGTACCCAGGAAATATTTTACGATACCAATGAAGTCCTGGTCTGCTCCATCCACCAGAGTGGTATCTTTCCCTTCAGCGGCTTCCCAGAAGAATTGGGGAGCGAGGAAGGGCTGGGCTATACGGTCAATATTCCAGTTCATGCACAGTTTGGTGATTCTGAATACACCTATCTTCTCGGTCGCTTGCTGCAGGGCCTGGTGGAACAATATCTGCCCCAGTTTATCCTGGTCTCGGCGGGTTTTGATGGTCATATCGATGATACAATCAGTGGTACGCTCCTCAGTACCGAATGGTTTGGCCTGATCACCCATATTCTGCGGCGTCATGCCTCTGAGAGTAGCGAAAACCACCTGCTTTACATCATGGAAGGAGGCTACAACCCCATTTCCCTCGAGGCTTCGGTACTCTCAACCATTGATGCCCTGACTCAGAAAGAATTTATCTGTCCCGGAATATTTCCCACCCCACGGGCGGATAAGATTCTGCACAGCCACCCACTCCACCGATACTGGACAATTTAGCATCGTTATCGTGTAAACTCTCACTTGCTCGTTGTGAAAAAATGGAGCTGGAAAGAGTGTACTGTACCGTTTTGGAACGGGTAATAATGCAGGCAACCTGTTCCTGTACTCCAAGAACAGGTTGCCTTGTATTGCCCTCTGTGCTCACGGTACAGACTTGCCGATCGTGGCCGGTATGAACATCGGCCATGGGAAGGATGAGCCGCTTAATTTATGGATGAAGATATCATCATTTCCTGCACTGGTCAGATTGAACGATTCTGTTCCCGGGTCGAAATCGACTGTGCCAAGAAAATAGCCGGTGGTATACACGTTCCCTGAATTATCTACGGTGATACCCTTTCCATATTCGTCTGACGTTCTCCCCATGGACCTGGCCCAGATAAAGTTACCGTTGCTGGAAAGTTTGCTGATAAATATATCGTTTACGCCTGCGCTGGTCAGGTCTGAGGTTCCTGTTCCCGGGTCGAAATCGACAGTTCCTTGGAAGAAGCCGCTGGTGTAGACGTTGCCGAAACTGTCTACGGATATGGCATATCCGTTTTCATTTGACGGGCCATGAAGGGACTTGGCCCAGACAAAGTTGCCGTTGCTGGAAAGTTTGCTGATAAAAATATCGTTTGTCGTTCCCGAACCGGCCAGGTTGACAACTCCTGTTCCCGGGTCAAAGTCGACAGTGCCGTTAAAGAAGCCTGTGGTGTAGACATTTCCAGAAGCGTCTATGGATACACTCTGTCCACGATCGCTTTCCTTCCCACCGATGGCATTCGACCAGATAAAATCACCATCGCCGGCATGAACAGGTGTGACAGAGGGTAGGGTGGAGAGAGCAAGAAGAAATAATAGCAGTATGTTGAATGCCTCGAATGGAGTTGACTGGCTTGGGATACGTTTGCATTAATTCACCTCCTGAAATTTAGAGCAGTTTTGGTGGAGCAAAACTGTCATTATTCTTAGCAAGGTCAACCTTTGCGGTGCAATTTTTAAGAACTTGCCACGGGCAATAGCAATTGCTGGTTGAGTCCCTTGCTCCCTGACGTTCTCTGTTCAGCGACAGACAATAGAGAGTATTCACAAAAGAACTTCCCATATGCGGGAGCTACGTTAAGTTTTATATCCGGAACTGATGGCTATCGGTGGAGATAAAAAAAGCCGGACTCCCTTTTTTCAAGGCAGCCCGGCTATCTCATGAAAGACCCGTGGTTTTCCGTCCCTGTTTCACAACAGGTTTGGCTTTATCTTTGATCTGTAAAGCTTATTCATATGGTAAAAGGAGAAATGAAAACAATCAAGGGCTACGATGTGGCACAGGTGTGGTCTGCTAAGTAATGCAGGGTATTGCGCCGGTAATAATATTTTCTCAATTTTTTTCTGGGGAAATAGTACTGTTTTTCATAGAAGAGATAAAGGCAGAGGGCTATCGTTGCAATTAGGTAAGTATTAACTTGGAGTCAGGACTCGCACTATGAAAATGCGACAATTCTGAATCTGACTCTCCATTTCCACAGTCTTGACAGACACCACACAAGCCGATGTTTACAGCCATTCAGCAAATCGCAGAACCAAGGATTGAAGAGGCCCTGAAATCCGGACGTGGGCAGGAGCTCAGTCACTGGAAGAATAAGCCCCTGCCCCTGCATGACGAAAATGGCCAATGTGCCGCCCCACTTGCGGATGGCCTACAGAATCCTGCGTAACGCAGGCTATGTCCCTGAAGAAGTTGACTTTCTTGCTGAGTATATAACTTTCTGTTTTTGTATATTATTTTTTGTTATCTATGAATTGAAGCAGCTGTTGACCAATTGGGTTGTCCGGAGTTACGGTTATCATCTGTTTTGCAATGTCTCTGGCTTGAGATAATTTACCCTTTGCAAGATAGAACTGAGCGATTGCCTGTAAGTAGTTCATGTTGCCGGGATCAAGTGCAATGGTTCGTTTCAGGGCTCTTTCCGCCTCGTTGTCCTGATGAAGAAAGGCAAGGAGCTGGCCGAGATTATAATGTGCTCTGGCATTTTCCGGCATGTCGGCCGCCGCCTTGGCCAGATGTTTTGCCGCTTCTTCATATTGTCTCTGTTCAGAGAGGAGAAGACCGAGGGAATAGTGGACATCGGCCAGGTCAGGGTTTACGGCCAGTGCTTTGCGTAACTGTTCTTCAGCAAGGTTGTTTTTTCCCTGTCTGTTATAGAGGATAGCGAGATTGGTCCGGGCTGTGTGAAAATCAGGATCAATGGCAACCGCTTTTGTGAAATGCTCCTCTGCGTTATCCAGTTGTCCCTGGTAGCTGGCAAGTGTGCCAAGATTGAGTCTGGATGCAGCAAAATCGGCAGAATAAAGTGAAGTCTCCCTGAATTCCTCCAAGGTCCTGGTAAATGGAGCTTGCCATCGTTTATCAAGCTGCTCAGCAGGGATACGTGTCAGTGCTCTGGCTGCCTCTATCCGCACCCCTTTTATTGGATCGTCAAGGAGTGGTCCAACCATCTGTATTGTCTTTTCGGGAGAAAGGTGAGGCAAGTTTATGAGTGCAGTCCTCCTGATAATGGCCTCATCGCTCTCCAGGGCCTGTCGGAATGCAGCAATGACTTCATCGCCCTGGTACCTGCCCAGCAGGGAGATGGCTGTTGCCCGGACAAGGGTGGACGCCAGGTTGTCGGAGATAATACGGAGCAACTCCTCCCTGGCTTGTGGCTTGCCTGCGCGGGCAGCGCTGAAGGGACTTCCGTAGTGGTACTTTTTCTTGCTGCCGTACCATTTCCTGGTGTATTCGGCAGACCATTCATTCGTCTTGTCACCATGACACCGGTTGCAGGCATTAGGCGTGCCCAGTTCAATACTAAGATCCGGGCGTGGAATACGAATGGAGTGGTCTGGGCGGTAATCGTTACCCATATATATCCGGCCAGGCATGTGACACTGGATACACTGTGCACCGGTGCCTACTGCAAAAAGGACTTCTCCCTCAACGGTTCGGACAGGTTCTCCTTCCATGCCCTCATTTTTATGAAAATGGTGATCTTTAGTGTCATAAAGAGAGGCCTGGTGGCATTGCAGGCAGAGAGCATTTCCTTCCTGGTGCAGCTTGATTGTATGGACATTATGGCAGTCAGAACAGCGTACGTCGTTTGCGTACATTTTGGCTTGTAGAAAGGAACCGTATACATACACTTCGTCAAGAATCTGGCCGTCAGCGTGATACAATCCCTCCTCCAGCAATCTTGGCATCTCGGTGTCAAGGAGGTCCTGCGGCAGATGAGCATAGTCTCCCAGCATTGAGCGTCTGGAATGGCATGGCGCACAGAGATCTACCTGCTGTTGGTTATTTATTGCAGACGTCTGTACCAGCAGAGCGTCGTTATCTGCTGGACGTGCCATTTCCGGTAATTCGGCCCAGGCCAGATGTTTGGAGCCGGGTCCGTGACAGGCCTCGCAGCCCACACTGATTTCTGCCCATTTTGTTTCATAGGTGTCCGTGTCGGGTTTATAGCTTTTTTGCAGTTCGGTGGAATGACAGTCCGCACACATGGAGTTCCAATTCTGGCCCTGGTTGGTCCAGTAGATCCATTCTGCAGGGTCGAGATCAAGATCCGGATAGAGGTGGAACCATTTTTTCTTCACTGCGTCCCAGGCAATGGGCAGGCACTGTAATCGGCCTCCCGGGAAAGGGATCAGGTACTGCTGTAAGGGATACCAGCCAAAGGTGTGGGTGATTTCAAATTCTGCCATCTCGCCTTTGGGTCCGCGTGTGTACACAAAAAAACGGTTATCCTTACGATAAAAACGGGATTCAATTCCGTGTTTTTCAAAAATCACGTCGTTGAAGTTGCCGAGTACCGTTTCTTCACTGGCAACAGTCATGGACTTGGCATGATGTGATCCCTGCCACTCTTCATATGCCTTTTTATGACATTTGGCACAGGCCTCACTGCCGATAAATCCTGCTGCTTGAACTTCTTCCTGTGTGGCCTGTCTGTTCTTTTGCTTAAGCACGTATAGGGGGAGAGAAAGGACAATGATCAGTGTGGCAATCACGCCGGTAGTCTTCCAGTATTGCATTGGCTTACCTGCGCTCCTGCAGAAAGACCAGTTGCTCAGCAGTATAGGTGGATCGTTTTATGGGGCTGCTGATATCGATCATGACCATGTCCTGCTGAAAACTGATGGGAAAGAGATCCAGGGCCCTTGGCGCTTGGGCCTTGAGGACATTGCCGGTGATGTCAAAGATAGAAGCATGGCAGGGACATTCAAATTGCTTGCGCTCGGCGATCCACGGAACTGCACAGCCAAGGTGAGTGCACTTTCTGGAAATGGCCAGAAAGCCGCCATTGTCGAGGCGAGCAAGGTAGAGGTGCCCTTTGCCGATGAGCGTGACAGATCCTGGTGGAAAGTCAGTCGCCACTCCGGCCTGAAGGAGTTGTGGGGTGTGTTGCTCCACTTGTTTTCTGCCAGAGATAAAAAAGAAAGCCGCCCCTGCTAACATTTGCAGTAGTGCGGCAATTCCTAAGCCGATCCATATTCTGGAGAGAACGTTGCGGCGGGCAGGAGAGAAGGCTTTTTTTACCATGGCCACACCAATTTCATACCCGCTCCCCGGAACCAGATGCCCGTGATTGTCAGGAGCAACAGGGAGCCGGTTCCTGCAATAAACAGTGTCTTGAGTAAGGCGCCGGGTTTGCCTGCCTTGCTCTTGCTAAAAGGGAGGAAAATAAGAAAAATTGCCATGGATAGAGGAAGTACACAGACTGCAAAGAGTGGATGCACATGGAGCAGGAGTTCCTGTGCTCCTACAAAATACCAGGGGGCTTTGACATTTGCCGGAGTCAGTTCAGGATTGGCCATGTCGCCCAACGGGGCATTAACAACCATGGAAAAAAGAAGAAGAACACAGGTCACCACTGCCGCAAAAGCCATCTCTCGAACCAACAGATCAGGGACAACCGTGACAGATTTTTGCTTAGCCGCATTGGCTGCCTGTTCGTTAGCGGGAAGGAGGATCCCCCCTGCTCTGCGTACAAACCAGAAATGATAGGCCATAAGCAGAAAAAGAGAAACCGGAACCAGGCTGGTATGGATGAAATAAAATAACTGGAGTGTTGCCGTTCCAATTTCCTGGCCGCCTTGCATCATTTCCTGCAAAGAGATACCGATGAAGGGAATATAGCCAAGCATGGAAGTCGCAATGGTGACAGCCCAGTAGGAAAGTTGATCCCAAGGCAACAGGTAACCGCTGAAATTGGCCATCAAGATGAGCACACCAAGGCTCAGGCCGACCAGCCAGTTGCGATGTCTGGGAGGATAGAAGGCCCCATGCAAAAATACACGCAGCAGATGGAGAAACACCACTACAACCAGAGCGTGACCGGTCCAGTGATGCATGTTGCGTACAAGCTGACCTAGGAAAACAGAATGTTGAATATGTTGAATCGATTCGTAGGCTTTCACTGGTAGGGGGGTATAGAAAAAGCCCAGCAGCAACCCGCTTATCAGTTGCTGTGTAACCATAAGGGCGGCCATACCGCCAAGGCCCCAGGTGAGGGTAAGGCGCAAAGCGCTTTCAGGTACACGCCGGGGGCGAAAGTGAAAGAGAAGATTTTTGCTCAATGGGAACTCACGTATGGTGTACGGAACAAGTTTTGATCTTACATAGTGCGCTTATTTGCTGCTAAAGGCTGAAAAAACGGCAAACAGAATATAACAGTGACCAGGTTATAATTACACAACATTCTGGATCTAACCAGAATAATTATAGATTGTACAATCTCCTTTTACTTGTGGGGGTAGCCGTTCCTGTCAAACCTGAGGTCTGTAAAGGCGAAGGAATAGGAATGGTCTTCCCTGAAGTGGTACTGGTTTTTCTGGTTAAAGCCGATTGCCTGCTGCATCGTTTTCAGATCTAAGCGCCATTTTCCTCCTTCTTCTGTAAAAAACCAGGGATGGCATTGTCGTTCTTGTACCGGATAACGGATCACAGCCAGCCGCTCTTCGTGGTTATAGAAGATTTGAGACGGATAGGCACTGCAGCGTTGGATACCTTTTGCTGCGTTGCGCATTTGTACAGGGGTTACGGTCCATTCTCTGAGCATGGTTCTGGTTGCATCTGAAAAAATTTCCAGTTCCGGGTCTTTGTTGCCGGCGGCCATGGCTGCCTGATAAGCCAGAAGGGTTTCCCTGGGATCCTCGCCCGGGTGGATTTTTTCTGATGGCAAGATTGGTGAGGAGGGTGGGGTGGTTGTTGGCTTGCCGATCCCGGCCTCTGCAGTGGCTCCGCCTCCTGTGGACAGGGCAATGAGTGGGGGAGTTTGAAAGCCTTTGCCCAGAGATGCATCACGGGCGCGTTCATAGATCATTTCGCTGGCAGCTAACACCCCGTCTTGAATACGCTGTTCCTGAAAAAAGTAAACCATGTGTTGTTGCTGGATATATCCGCTGAAGGCATCCGTGTAGATTCCTTCGAGGTCGCCGGATATCTCCAGGCGAGTCAGGTCGCTGCCGCTGTCAATGAGGAGGAGGATTATTCTCCCCTGTCTGCTTAATGTTGTGGTGGCAAGTTCCTCCATGAGGCTGTTGGCGCGAAGGTTGAATGCTTCACGATCTGCGTTGCTATCTTCCAGAATGAGACGAAAATCAATGTCATGGTCCTGAAGGAGAGCCGTATGGTAGTGTTGAAGAGAGTTTTGTTCTTGCTGACTGAGGATTCCAGCTCTGTCTATCACTGTTTGCGTTCTCTTGCTGTCAGAATTGCTGCATCCCGTTAGAAAGAGGAGGAGAAGAAAAAGGGGCAAGAAAAGAATTTTCATAACGAGATGCCTTGAGAGATGGGTGTGCAATAAACAGAAGGTTCGAAGTCTTTGTTGACTCATTATTCTGGGGTTTGCATCGTTTGAGTCGAGTGTTTGCTGTTTCCTGAATTATTTTAAGGGAAAAGGAGAGCGATGTAAAGTGCAGTGGTGTGGAAAGGAGGAGTTTACAAGGGGTGTTGAGGAAAGGGGCTAAAGCAGAAAAAGCCCGTCAGCGGAGGCGCTGACGGGCTTTTTGAATGGTATACGACTGCTGTTTTACCAATTCTCAGCAAGCATTTCAAAATGGGCCTGAGCATGGTCACAGGCCGGACAGGCCTCGGGAGCATCCTTACCTGTATGGAGGTAACCGCAGTTGCGGCAGCGCCAGGTTGTCTTCTCATCACGCTTGAAGACACGCCCTGCCTCAATATTGGCTTTAAGCTCTACATAGCGTTTTTCATGCTGTTTTTCGGCCACGGCAATGGCCATGAAAATAACGGCTATATTCGTAAATCCTTCCTCGCGTGCCGTTTTGGCAAAACCAGGATACATTACTGTATGCTCATAATTCTCACCGCCGGCAGCCTCAGTCAGGTTCTCAACTGTGGTGCCGATGACGCCTGCCGGAAAGGTAGCGGTAATCTCCACTTCGCCCCCTTCCAGCAGTTTGAAGAGGCGCTTGGCGTGCTCTTTTTCCTGCTCTGCTGTTTCTGTAAAAATATCGGATATTTGTACGTAGCCTTCCTTTTTGGCCATGGAGGCAAAATAGGTGTAACGATTACGGGCCTGGGACTCGCCGCAAAAGGCGGTGAGGATGTTTTTTTCGGTCTGGGTACCTTTGAGTGATGGCATAGTGTTATCCTTTTAGCTGTTGAAGTTAACTGTCTGACGTATCATTGTTTGGGGATCATATTTTCAATTCTATTTCATGTTTTATTTTGAGAATAAAGATCCCAGTGATCGGAATGCCCCGGTAAATTTGGCAAGGCTCTGGGCCGAGATACCTAATAATGTTTGGGAATCAGGATCTGCGCCTTGCTCAAGAAGATGTTCCACCACCTCGCGGTGACCGAACATAGCGGCAAACATGAGTGGTGTCTTGCCGCCACCGTTGTCGGCATTGATGTCTGCTCCGGCCTCAAGTAGGAGGGAAACCAATGCCATATTGCCCTTGAAGGCGACACCCCCTAAAGGGGTCTGGCCGTGATCATTACGGCGATCAACTTCCGCGCCGTGTTTGAGGAGCATGGAGGCTGTTTCTGCCTGGTCGTTATAGGCTGCCAGCATGAGCAGGGAGTTGCCCTTGGTGTCGCAGAGATTTATGGGCAGGCCAGCGATAAGCATTTTTTCAAGTTCAGCCGTATCGCCACACCTGGCCATATCCACAGCCATGAGTTGAAGCTCGGTATAGCGTTTTTCTTCCTCTTTGGTGAGGGCCTGAGTGTCCATGGCGGTTGCTGTAATAGACCGGAATTATATTAGAAGATTGTGGCAAGTCCGCTAATACGGACTTGCCACGGTGAATTTTTAACGGAACCTCTTAAGCATTATCCCTTCCAGTCAACGCCAAGGGCAGCGGCAACACCGGCAGCATAGGCAGGGTCGGCTTTATGGAAGTGTCCGAGCTGGCGCTGGACGATATCAACGGGCACACCCTCCATGGCCGCGGCCAGGTTATTGAAGAGCTGATTCTTCTGGTCATCACTCATCAGACGAAAGAGATTGCCGGGCTGGGTGTAGTCATCGTTGCCTTCGCGATGGTTGTATCGGTCGGCATCGCCGGAGATCTTCAAGGGTGGTTCACGGAAGCTCTCATCTTGAGCCGGACCGTTAAAGCTGTTGGGCTCGTAATAGGCATCTGGACCTCCAGGGGCGTCGAGACGCATGGAGCCGTCCATATGGTAGGTGTTGACGGGAGCTAAGGGCTTATTGATGGGAAGCATCTCATAATGGGTCCCCACCCGGTAGCGATGGGCGTCGGCATAGGAAAATATCCGGGCCTGGAGCATTTTGTCCGGCGACCAACTGATTCCCGGTACGATATTGGAGGGGCTGAATGAAGCCTGCTCCACTTCGGCAAAATAATTTTCAGGATTGCGGTTGAGCTCAAGCACGCCGACATCCATACAGGGATAATCCTTGTGGGGCCAGACCTTGGTGAGATCAAAGGGGTTGAGGTGGTAATTTTCCGCTTCCATTTCCGGCATGATCTGGACCTGGACAGTCCATTTGGGGAAGTCGCCACGCTCAATGGACTCGAAGAGATCACGTTGGTTGCTCTCGCGGTCCTTGGCGATGATAGCCTCTCCTTCACTATTGGTCAGGCACTTGATACCCTGCTGGGTCTTAAAGTGGAATTTGACCCAGAAGCGCTCACCTGCATCATTGATGAAGCTGTAGGTGTGGGAACCGTAGCCGTTGATATGGCGAAAGCTCTTGGGCAGGCCGCGGTCGGAAAAGAGGGTGGTGACCTGATGCAGACTTTCTGGCGACAGTGACCAGAAATCCCACATAGCAGTGTTGCTGCGCAGGTTTGATTTTGGATGGCGTTTCTGGGTGTGGATAAAGTCGGGAAATTTGAGAGGGTCCCGAATGAAAAAGACGGGGGTGTTGTTGCCCACCAGGTCAAAGTTACCCTGTTCGGTGTAGAACTTCAGGGCAAAACCGCGCACGTCACGTTCGGCATCGGCAGCGCCGCGTTCTCCTGCTACTGTGGAAAAGCGCAGAAAGACGGGAGTCTCCTTGCCTACTTCGGAAAAGAGTTTGGCCTTGGTATACTTGCGAAGGTCATGGGTGATGCGGAGGGTGCCGTGGGCGCCGGAACCCTTGGCATGGACGACTCGTTCCGGGACGCGCTCTCGATTCTGGTGGGCCAGTTTTTCGAGAAGCTGATAGTCCTGCATAAGGACAGGACCGCGGGCACCGGCGGTAAGAGAATTCTGGTTGTCAGCGATTGGGTTGCCGCCTGTTGTGGTCATTGTCTTGGAACTCATTACAACCTCCTTTGTTTAGGTGAGTAGCGATTTGTTCATCTTTTACTGATCTTGACTGGGCCTGCTATGAATACAGGCCAGTGTTTGTTGGAAACTCTATTGTTTGGTAATGTATATGTATTAAGAAACATTCTTACAAAAAAGTCAAAAAAAATGACTTCTATTTTCTAGTTCTTAGGAGAACAATCATTACAAATCCCTTCAAGGATTGCATTTCTTTTTGCTACTTTTCCCCATGCATTAAGCGCTGCAGGTACCGGAACCTCATCGAAGGAGTTCCATGTGAAATCTGTAATAGCCCCGCATTTGCTACAGACAGCATGGTGATGTCTGGCCATTGTTGCCTCAAAGCGGGCCTGACTTTCAACAGTCTGTACCCGAGTGATCAGGCCATGTTTTTCCAGGGTGGAGAGTGTCCTATACACCGTATCAAGGGAAATGGTGGGCAGCCTTTCTATAATTCGCTTGTAAAGCATCTCGGCAGAAGGATGATCCTCTGCCTGGAGCAGCTCCCGGTAGACCTCAAGGCGTTGGTGGGTCACTTTGAGATCAGCAGTGCGGCAGGCTTTTTCAAATTCTGTCATCATCTGTGACAGTTCATGTTGAGCTGAATTTTTCATAGTCTTTTAGTTGGTGATAATGATTATCGTTAATACACTATGAAGTTTTGTGACGGATGTCAATTGTATTTTTCTTTTGTTGTCGAATATTCAGTTATCCCTTTGGTGCTTGGCAGGGTCGTGACTTGACTATGTGTTCATAATGAAGAAGAAGCATGCCCCTACTTCCTTATTGAGTGAAGGGTTTTTATTGTGTAATAGATAGATAAAGGGTAGTTGGAAAAATCAGTTTTTTCAATCATAACCCAGGAGCGCAAGAGAGCATTGTTCGCGTATCAAGTTGATATTGTGATTATAACTCATTTGGAATAATGTGGCGTTCTCTGAATGGTCAGGTAAACGTGGACTTCGAGCCGTTCCCTTGGAAGGAAGAGCAAGTTTTATGGTAGCCATAGCATATGGATTGATAGCAACCAGCATTTTTTTGACTAACAGGTGGTATGCATAGGAAAATATTTGCCATAGGCGACAGTCATTCCAGACGCTGTTTCGAAAATAATGACTGGATTGCAGACTCCCGGGTCCTGGTTGGCTATAATAAACTGGACGGAAAGACTGCGTATAACCTGGAGCGGCATGAGAAAAAGCTGTTGCAGATTCTGGAGCCGCTACGGGAAAAGGAACTGATCTTCTGCTTTGGTGAAGTCGATATCCGTATTCACATCAAGTATAAGCATCAGCAGTCAGGTATACCAGTGGAGCAACTCATCGATAAGACTGCTGCTCGCTATACCTCTTACGTGAGCAGGTTGCGACAGCATGGGTACAGGATACACGTTTTTAACGTGGTTCCCACGGGAGACTACCAGGGACCGGAGGCCAGGAAATGGGAAAAGGGACTTTCCTATCCCTTTACTGCCAGCTATGAGGAACGCACCGACTATACCCTGAAGCTGAATCAGTGCTACCGCAGCTACTGCCGTGAGCTGCAGATTCCTTTTATCGATATCTACCAGTACCTGGTGGACGAGCGCGGACAGCGGAGAGCGGAGTTGGTTTTTGACTTTGCCCACCTCAATAGTCAGTGTGCTGATCTGACCCTGCAACACCATACCTTTTCTTCCATTAGTCCTGTACATAAAAATGGGGAGACAGTGCATGTTTGATAAGAGTGAGAGCAGCTTTCCGGCGAAAAAGAACAGCCTGTTTCTTGCCCATTGCGCCATTTCTCCCCTGCAACGGCGAGCAAAAGAGGCGGCGCAAGGATTTCTTGAGGCTATGGCCGCAGGGGGGCTCAGCGGCTTGCCACCCTATTTTGACCTGTTGCCGCAGTTTCATCACAAATGTGGGGAACTGCTGCATACGGACGCGGAAAATATCTCTTTTGTCCATAATACGGCTGAGGCCATGTGCCTTCTGGCCAACGGCTATCCCTTTCAGCCGGGAGATGAGATTGTCAGCTATATTCATGAGTTTCCAAGCAACCACTATCCCTGGCGTTTGCAGGAAAAAAGAGGTGTGAAACTGGTATTGCTGGGAGATAGCGATCCCCTGGGTACTTTAGGCGATGTTGCTGCACCGCGCGGCTGGTCCATGGAAGAACTGGAGAGCAGGGTCACCCCCCGGACGCGGGTAATTGCCCTCAGCCATGTCCAGTTTACCAGCGGTTATGCGGCAGATCTCAGGGAGCTGGGGGCGTTCTGCAGGGAGCGCGATATCGACCTGATTATCGACGGGGCGCAGAGTCTGGGCTGTCTGCCTCTGTATCCAGAGGAATATCATGTAGCTGCTGTGGCGGCATCGGGATGGAAATGGCTGATGGGGCCATTTGGCTCGGGTGTCCTCTACACCAGCCCGGCTCTCAGGGGAAAAGTTGAACTGACCATGGTCGGCCCCTACTGTATGCAGCAGGGGCTGGACTATCTTGATCATCTGTGGAACCCGCATGCTGATGGCCGGAAATTTGAGTACTCCACCCTGGCCTGGGAGCATGTGGCAGCACTGAATGGCGTTCTGGAATCCGTATTTCTTCGCTATTCCATGGAGAATATTCGAGCTGAGGTTTTTCGCCTTCAGGATCTGTTTCTGACCCATCTGGATCAGGATCTTTTTCGGGTCCTGCTCTATCCGGACGAACACCGGTCCGGAATTCTCACCCTGCTGTCGCGGGGCAATAACGATGAGTTGGTGGAAAGAGTCGGGAAACTGGGGTTGGTGTTGACCGCCCGATCAGAATATATACGAATTGCCCCGCATTTTTATCTCAGTGATGATGAAATGAAAGGGGCGGCAGAACTTTTAAACAGGGAGGCAGGAGGCTGATGAGAAAAACTGCATTTATTACCGGAGCAACCTCGGGGTTCGGCAGGGCATGTGCAGAACTCTTTGCAGGAAAGGGTTGGAATCTGGTGCTCTGCGGGCGGCGTGCAGAGCGATTGCGGGAGTTACAGGAGACTCTTACGGATGTCGAGGTTCACACCGTTGTCTGCGATGTCCGGGACAGGGTCCAGGTGCAGGCAATGGTAGACGAGCTGCCTGGGTCTCATGCTGTCATTGATCTGCTGGTCAACAACGCGGGACTGGCCCTGGGCATGAAGCCGGCTCAGGAGGCTGACCTGGAAGATTGGGAGATCATGGTAGATACCAATATCAAGGGATTGATGTACATGACTCGGGCTTTGTTGCCTGCCATGGTTGCCCGCGGTCAGGGGCACGTCATTAATATGGGTTCGGTTGCCGGTTCCTGGCCCTATCCGGGCGGTAATGCCTACGGGGGCACCAAGGCCTTTGTTGAGCAGTTTTCCAATAATCTGCGTGCAGATCTGCATGGTACCGGAGTGCGGGTCTCTAACATTGAACCGGGACTGGCTGAGTCCGAGTTTTCAGTGGTCCGTTTTCAGGGAGACAGGAAAAAGGCCGACGCCGTGTATGAGGGTACTGAACCGCTTACTCCCAAGGATATTGCCGAGATTGTCTATTGGATCGCTGATCGTCCGTCCCATGTCAATATCAACCGAGTGGAGGTCATGCCTGTCTGCCAGACCTGGAGCCCCTTTGCCATTCACCGGAAAGAATGAAGACAGTGTTAACGCAGAGTCGGTATGAGAAAGGACAGTCAGGAAAGAATTGCAGAAAACTTTGCTAATTGCTAGACTGAACTTGGTTGATCACTGACTGTTTTGCAATAGATTACAATGTAATATGAAGGAGGTGGAAAATGGGTAGGAAGTGTCTGATAGCTGTCATGCTGGTATTCCTGATGCCGCTGGGAGCGTTTGCCGGGAATAAGAGTCCCTGGGAGATGGAGCTGCCGTTTAAAAGTGCAACCATTCATTATACAATCAGGGGCATAGAAAACGGGAGTGAGGTCAAGTATATCCGTGACTATGGCCGTGAGGTTGCCACCTATCATACCACCAAAACATCTATGATGGGAATGACCATGGTAACTGAAACTGTGGATATTGATACTCCGGACTGGCAGTACCACTTTGATCTGAGTCAGAGGACAGGCACCAAGAGTGTCAATCCTCAGAAATACATGATTGAGGAGTACAATAAGCTTTCAAAGGCTGAACGGAAGCAGCTTGAGGAAAATGCAGAAAAGATGGGAAAATCCGTTACTGATGGGTTTGGCGGTACCATCCAGCAAAATGCGGAAAAGATCCTGGGCTACAGCTGTGACCGTGCCGAGATGATGGGTACTGTGGTTTATAATATTCACGCCACCGATATTCCTCTTCGCCTTGAGAGTAACATGATGGGTATGAGCATGAAGATTGAGGCGACCTCGGTGGATGAAGGAAAGGTGGACGGCAAGTTTTTCCTTCTTCCTCAGGGGATTGCGCCGCAATTTGATCCACAGTCCGATGCCATGGCCCGCCAAATAGCCCGGCAGACCATTACCATGCTGAAAGATCCGGAAAGCGCCAAGAATAAGGGCGGAGTGCCAATGATGCAGAGGCCTGGACAGCAGCAGTTGAGCCCGGAAGAACAGGAGCAGATGGAACAGGCCATGGAGATGCTGAAGGGAATGTTCGGTAATCCAAATCAACAGTAACTCTTTTAATTCTTAAAAAAGGCCTGGTCTTGGGAGTTTCCCGTGCCAGGCCTTTTTTTGTGTAAAATAGATGAGAGAATCTGTGTTGCTTGTGATTTAAAAAGAGTTGCCGCTCCCTGCAAATGGCCGTCGATAGCTCTGGGGGGACATCGGTGTGTAGATAATGACTTTGCCGTTTTCTTCTTTGATCGTGGTCCAGTCTGCCCATTTTCTTGCATACCAGAGACCAAGCTCTTTTCCTTCGCCAGAATAGATAACGTAGCCGTCGTACTGGTTACGTACCCCTCGAATATCAGGATCGATTATCCGCATCCAGTCGCAGAGTTGTTTCTGGTCGAGGGCAATTGCTTTCCACAGTCCCTTTTCAAAGGTGTATTCTTTTTTAACTGCGAGAATGACATCGGGCTGTGCTTCGGGACCGTTATAATAATAGTCGTATTCCGGAAGAACGGTACAGGATTCAAAGCTTGAGGTGATTTCTTTATTCAGTCTCAGGTTTCCTGTTTTTCCGATCTGGCAGGAGGAAAGAAGGAGGATGGAAGCAAGGAGAAGAAGTGTTTTCATAGGTTCACCATAAGGAGAAGAAATAATAGAAAATGAAGGGCCTTCTTGACACACCACTTTCTAACAGTTATCATTTTTTGTCTCAAAGTCAATTTTGTTAGTCTGCTAATCTTAAAAGGTTTTTGTTGTGTAATCTCTTGATGGGCAAACGTCTCTTATGCTGTCATGAGTAGCCAGGTAACTGCCATCAATTTCAGTCAGAGGAGGCTTCTATGAACCGTTCTGTTCTCTTTGCACTTGTTGCTGCTTTCTTGTTCTTCAGCTTCGGTTGTTCGACTCTCAGCGTGAACACAGACTATAATTCGGCATATGATTTTTCAATATTGAAGAGCTATGCCTGGCTTGATAACGGTCAGGTGCCCAGTAGTGATGCCAGGGTGAACAATGCATTGATTATAGAACGAGTGCGTAGTGCAGTGGACCAGACCCTTGCTGCCAAGGGATATGTGAAAACGGATAGCGCTTCTGCTGACTTCATGGTGAGCTGGCTTGGCGCCATTGATAAGAAATTGCAGGTGGATACCATTGACCATTTTTACAGTCCTTACGGGTATGGTTCTCTCTATCGTGATCCGTTCTTGGCTGGTTCTATGCCTACAACCAGAATTCACGAGTATGAGGTCGGAACCCTGATTGTCGATATCCTGGATCCGGTGCAGCATAAATTGATCTGGCGGGGAACCGGTGCAGATCGTCTCAAGGGAAATAAAAATCCGCACGAGGTTACCAAAAGGATTAATAAGGCAGTGGCGGCGATTATGAAAGATTTCCCTCCTGCGCAATAATTCGGGAATTTGTAAAGAGGCAGACTGGAGTTCTGGTTATATAAATATCTTTCCGGGTTGGTGTCTACTCCATGCAGTTTTCACAGCAGACAGGAGAAGAGGTCCTTGCAAGCCTGAATTCTCGTGGTGTAGGTTTAACCAGTGAAGAGGTTCGTCAACGTCTCCTGGAAAATGGCCACAATGTTCTGGAGACAGGTAAGGCTGTCAATCCAGTCTTGCTCTTTCTGAATCAGTTCAAAAGTTTCATCATCTATATCCTGCTCTTTGCGGTTGTTTTTTCTCTTATAATTGGAGAATACGTAGATTCCATTCTTATCCTGGCCATTCTCCTGGCCAACGCCTTGATCGGTTTTTTTCAGGAACTCAACGCCTATCGTTCCCTGGAGGCCCTGAAAAAGATAACAGCTCTCCATGCCACTGTTCTCCGTGCCGGGGAGAGGGTGGTTGTCCATGCGGCAGATCTGGTTCCTGGTGATATCCTGGTGCTGGAGGCCGGAGACAAGGTTCCGGCAGATGCACGTCTGCTGGAATCGGTACGATTGAAGGTGGAAGAATCTGCCCTGACAGGAGAGAGTGTCCCTGTAGAAAAAAATAATCGAGCGATTCCTGACAGGGTACAGATCGGGGATCAACAGAATATGCTGTTTTCTTCTACCTCGGTGGTGGCCGGCAACGGGCGGGCAGTGGTGGTCGCCACAGGAATGGAGACGGAGATTGGTCGAATAACCACTCTTATCACAAATGTCGGTGAGGAGATGACTCCCCTGCAGCGGCGATTGCATAGATTTGGCAAAAGACTGGGGATAGTTATTCTGGGCATCTGTTTTGCCATGTTCTGTCTCCTGAGCCTGCAGTCCCATTTCAGAGGGACTCTCAGTGCAAATACCTTTATCTCTTTTCTCTTCATTGCCATCGCTATGGCTGTGGCAGCGGTGCCCACGGCTTTGCCAGCGGTGGTTACCATTGCCCTCAGTGTCGGAGTCAAACGTCTGTTGAAAAAGAAGGCTCTGGTCCGCAGGCTCTCTTCTGTGGAGACTCTTGGCAGCTGTGATGTGATCTGCACGGATAAGACCGGGACACTCACTGAGAATCAGATGACTGTCCGTTATGGCTGGACCCTGGCAGGCGAAGTGGAGTTGCACGGGACCGGCTATGAACCGGCAGGCGAGGTGACGGGAGAACCAGTGGATCTGTTATTTCGAGCCGGGATCTTGTGCAACAATGCAAGCCTGCGTGAGAATGGTGGCAACTGGGAGTTGATCGGTGATCCGACGGAAGGTGCTTTATTGACAAGTGCAGGCAAGCTCGGCCTTGCCGGAGATGGCGAGCGCATTGATGAAATCCCTTTTGATTCCGAACGGAAGATGATGAGTGTGCTCATCCGTGATGCGGAAGAGGGGTTGGTAGTTTTCAGTAAAGGGGCACCTGGTAATATCCTGGAACGGTGTGATCGTTATTATAGAGAGGGAGAAATTCTCCCCCTGGATCAGGATGTACGGGCCGAGATTGAGGCTCGTAATGACCTCTATGCAAGACAGGCCATGCGGGTTCTGGCCTTTGCCTGGAAGGTGGTGGAGGGAAAAGAGCAGTTTGATGAAGATGGTCTGGTTTTCCTTGGCTTTCAGGCTATGATAGATCCTCCCAGAAAGGATGTGTTACAGGCTATCAAAACGACGTCTGAGGCAGGTATACGGGTTATCATGGTGACTGGCGATTATCAGGCCACTGCTAAGGCCATCGGTAAAGAGATCGGTATAGAAGGTGAGGTCTGTTCGGGCCAGGAACTTGACGTCATGGATGAGGCAGCCCTTATCGCAGCTTTGACAGATGGTACCAACATCTTTGCCAGGGTAATTCCCGAGCATAAACAGCGCATCGTTACGGCCCTGCAGAAAATGGGGCATACCGTGGCCATGACCGGAGATGGGGTCAATGATGCCCCGGCCCTGAAAAAGGCCGACATCGGAATAGCCGTGGGCAGCGGTACAGAGGTGGCAAAGGAGGCTTCGGATTTTGTCCTCCTTGATGACAGTTTCAGTCATATTGTCAATGCCATACGGGAAGGCCGTGGCATTTATGATAATATCCAGAAGTCTATCATGCTGCTCCTTTCCGGCAATTTCGGTGAGGTGCTGATCATTTTTCTGGCAGTTATGACAGGGATGAATCTTCCTCTTACTGCCATTCTTCTCCTCTGGATCAATATGATCACGGACGGGGCACCAGCCTTGGCCTTCAGTGTTGACCCTTACGGTACCGATATCATGTCGAGAAAGCCGAAAGTGGGGAAGGAAAGTATTCTGCCTCTGGATAAACTCTTACTGATTGGCGTGCTGGGGAGTATTGGGACAGGACTTGCTTTGCTCCTTTTTTTAACCCATGGAGGAATGGACAGCGATAGCGAAAAGCTGCGGCTGGGACAGACCATGGTTTTTAATTTTGTCGTTCTCTATGAAGTTGTGCTGGTCTTTGTGATCCGTAGAGATTACCAGGTACCCCTCTTTTCCAACAGATGGGTATGGGCTGCGGCTGGCTTATCCATCTTCCTCCAGTTTGTTCTCATGTATACACCACTCCGAGATATTTTCAAGATTGTGGCCTTGAACAACAGGCAGCTGATTATTCTGGCAAGCACGGCATTTTGTTTTTATCTCCTCTGCCGAGGCTATACTGTCTTGCTACGTTTTATTGTAAAAAGGCGGCAGCTGTTACAGTCTTCTGAGGCTAGAGGATAGCAAAAGCTTTTGCTAAGTGGGGGCAAGGAAAAAGATATTGACAGCCTATCCCCAGTCGTTTATATTTGCCGCCTACAGGTTGCGAGCATCTGGAATGATGTGGGTTGGATGATACCTGTTGTTGCTTTTGGAAAGCAACGTTAATCCTCGATAGCTCAGTTGGTAGAGCGACAGAGCGCAAAAAAACGATAAAAGGCGGTAAGCTACTGAGCTTACCGCCTTTTTTTATTGTTTTTGCGTACAAGGTGCTTTTTTGCTAATTGCTGTTTTGCCTTGTTTTGTGTTTTATGTCAGTACGTTACGCTCTTGTACGATTTTGGTTTTTCAGCTTGTACATCTTCCCTCTAGCCAGGTTGATTCTTGCCTCATGACTACCTGTTTTTGTTCGTGGAAACGGATAGTTAATGATTGCGTAAGTGTTGTAGAGGGTGATTGATGTGATTACGCCCTGGATGGCTTTGCGTTTGTCGTGGAAGTCTATGAGTTTGAACTCTTCAGGGGTAAAAGTAATGCTCTCCCAGTCTGGTTCTTTTGGTGCATTTGCCTGAGAATCGAGTTGATTGTTAAGGTCTATTAGTTCATGTTTGATCGTATCGATTTGACCTTTTGCATCGCTGAAATCGATAACCCCTGCAGCAATGGCAGATACTATATTTTCTTTCTTTTTTTCCGCAGTTTTTATTTGTGTGAGTATTTCCTGGCTGGTGTCATCGTGCTTGGTTCCTGCTCCAAATTGCTGCCAGTACTTTTTTAATTCTTCACCCTGATCGAATGTTGAAAAGATATTTCGTAATACCTTATCATCAACTGTCGTATGGGCAATCATTCGGCTTTTTGGGCATACGTGTTTTCTGTTTTTTGTGGTGCATGCATAGTAGTCGAGCCTTGTTCCATCAAGTCGAACCTTACTGTTGTTCCAGCTCTTGACTGTTTTCCCACAATATCCACAGAAAAATATACCCATTGCAGTCAACAATCCTGCCGCATCGCGTCGCTTTCCGTTTGTCTTTCTTGTTCGCCTGCTCCTCCTGATCCGCTCTGCCCTGGTTGCTGACATGACCGGATCCCAGTCACATGAGATGATGGTTCCTGTTTCTTTGTCCAGACGTTTGGCTTGATAAAATAGCAGGCGGTCATCAGATATTGCCCTTCTGACTGCTATTTCTGGCCAGCCGATTTCTTCTGCAATGGCCTTGGCACTTATTGTTTCTGCCATTGTCCATAGTGCTTCTATTTCCTCGAGGAGGATAGGATCGGCAAATAGTTTCCGTTCTCCTTTGTCGTAGAGATATGGCTTCGGTGGTGTCCCACCCATGAATTTTCCAGCGGCGAATGCTTGATTTCTGCCTTCGCTCATTCGTTTTTGCAGGATCTTCATTTCAACAGAAGAAAACCCGCCTTCCATGAGAAGTAGCATCCAATCAGAGTGCTGGGCCGGGTCGAGGATCCGCGAGAGGGTGGCCAGTTTGACATTGTGATCAGAACAGAGTGTCAACCAAGCAATATAGTCTTGCATGGTATCATCTCGTGATAGTCTTGATAGCTCAATGACAAGGATAATATCAATTTTTCCAGCCTTGATATCTAATTCGAGCCTGGAACGTTCTGGTAGTTGCGCCACCTTGCCCCTGGCCGCAGACGAATGTCCATCATCGTAGATGTGAGGAGACCACCCTTGTTCCCTGGCATACTCAGGCAACCGTTCACGCTGCACAGTTAACCTGTGGCCATGTTTACCCTCGTCCTCCCGAGATTTTCTGATATAGATAGCTGCGTTCATAACTCTAAAATCACCAGGTTACCTGGTGTATTGTTTTGTTATAAGAAGTAGTAATTCATCTTAAATTAACAATAAGAGTCAAAAGCAGACTTGACCCTCTCTAGACCCTAGACCCTGTTCACTACTGTTTATTCTATTCTGCTATATCTCAAGATCTGCACCTTTCCTCTTGGTAAAATCAGTCATTTTACCTTCATTTGGGAAACCGGTACAGTGTATCCATAAAGATCGTTCTTCACCGAACCATGTTTTTAATAATATATCGCCTCCGTGTAAAAATATATTGTATGGATCGGTTCCGTGTTCGGTGAAAATAATTTTTCCTGGTCCTTCTGTTGTTTTGTAATTAATTTTACAAAAAGTTGGGATGCGAATTTGTCTGAAAATATTGTTTGTGTTTCTATTAACAACTATTGCTTTGTTATTATTAAACTTTAATTCAAGGACTATTTTTTTTGTAATTGCCTGATTATTTGTCTCAAGAATCAATTGTCTTAGGTTCTTATAATCACGATCAATGTTGTTCTGATCTGTATATATAAATAATATTATAGAAAAAAACAGAACGTTAGCAGCAGATAGTAACAATATATTTTTTATATTTACTTTCTTGATTTCGCTTAGCATACAGTTTTTTTCTATAATTGTGTCATCAGTTATGTTTCTGATAATAATGGAACAGGTTGACTCTGGAGGGTGCTAAAACCTAAAAATCCCAAATTAAACCCCGCCACCAAGAGTACCACCCCAAAAATCCCCACAAAAAATCCAACAATACCCAATACTGTATACAGCCCTTTATCTGCTGCATGAGTTCTCGATAAGTCTATACTTGCAAATTCAACAACTCCGTCTGGTGAGCGATTCTCAAATTCATACTCTTTAAGAGCAATCGTTTTTTTACGAGCCTTGATAACCATAAAAATACTGATTACCACGAGTATACTTCCTAGCAGGAGTGCTGGTATAGACATATGTATCCTATCTTTGTTCAATAATTAACTTTAAAAGTTGCGGTGGCTATAGGCTCATATCTTTACGGGTTGTTGCTTAAACCGTTTTAAGAGAAAGAAAGGGATCAAATCTGCTTTTGGCTATTGCTTGGCCTCAAAGGTCAAAGGCAGACTTGACCCCTTTTCTTTTATGAGAAGTAGCATCCAATCAGAGTGCTGGGCCGGGTCGAGGATCCGGGAGAGGGTGGCCAGTTTGACATTGTGATCAGAACAGAGTGTCAACCAAGCAATATAGTCTTGCATGGTATCATCTCGTGATAGCCTTGATAGCTCAATGACAAGGATAATATCAATTTTACCGGCCTTGATATCTAATTCCAGCTTGGAACGTTCTGGCAGCTGCGCCACCTTGCCCCTGGCCGCAGACGAATGTCCATCATCGTAGATGTGAGGAGACCACCCTTGTTCCATGGCATACTCAGGCAACCGTTCACGCTGCACAGTTAACCTGTGGCCTTGTTTACCCTCGTCCTCCCGAGATTTTCTGATATAGATAGCTGCGTTCATAAGGTTCGAAATCACTTGCACGCCTTAAATTTAGCAACCTACTTTATGCGTAGCACAATGTTTGGTTAACCACAGGAAAATAGTCTTTTGCTTACACTCTTGTTAAAGGCTGATTGATCATAAAACAAAATGTGGCTTTCTGGTTCAATCAGAAGTTGTCTGGACACACTCTTTAAGAGTGCATATTCTTCAAGCAATGGTTTGAATTTTTCATTACCCATATCGCTTAAACAATTATAGAATAATAAAAGCAATTCATATGCAGATAATTGCGCTCGAAGTAGATTACTATATAGGGTTTTGCTTTTCACATCACTTTGATGGATAAATTTGAGAATATTGTACATATTTCTAAAATAGTGACCTACTTCAGCTTGATTTATTTCATGAAAGTCTTTGTATGCTGTTTTTATAGTTTTTAAATCATTAGATCTATTTGCATCCTCTTTTGACATGCCAACATTGCTTAAATCTTCACGGATTACACTTCCAGATGTTTTTTTAAATTCATCTACAAAGCGATTGTAGAATGGTTTAAAGCAGTCCCTTCCAACTGTTTCGTGCGAATTTTTTTTATTATACAAGTTTATTGAATTTACAATCTCTTGGTGTAATCGTAGTAATTGAAAAAACGTACCTTCAAAATTTTGATCTTTTATTAGATTATTTTGTTTTTTGAACTCAATTCTTGTTAGGTTTAACTCTTCCTTGTTTTGAATTATTTCTTTCCTCTGAAAAAATAATGTTACGATTAGACCAGCGAACGCCAGCCCGGAAAATAATGTGTTTAAAGTGCCAAAACTGTCTCCTAATTTGTCTTTTTCACCAAATGCAGAAAAGTAATAAAGAAAAAATGTGAATAAAATTACTACCATTGCAAATGGTGAAAAAACTGTGAGTATACTTTTTCTAGACGGTTTTTCTTTGCATATTTTTACAATATCCCCAGCTCTTAGACCATACTCTGCTTCATCTAAAATAGTTCTTAGTTCGCTCAACAGCTCTTCTTTTGAGCTGTAACAGTTTTCTACTAGAAGGCATATCTGTAAAAATATTTTGTCTCGTAATAGTGGTCGTATTTTTAATAAGGTTTTGTCTGTAATTTTGTACGATGACATTTTAAAATACTCACTTATATCTAGCTTTATATTTGAAACATAACGGTGAACTAACCTGCCCGCCTTAGAACTAGCAACCAACTTGGAAGGGGGCAAATTCTTGGCGTAATTTTAAAGATTGTTCGTGCTCGCGGGTCAGCGTTTAGTGACTGGTCAAGTTTATATTGGTAGTATTTTTTTAGTGGATTATACGAAATTCACTTACAGTCGGTGTAAATAGTGCTTCCGACTACCCGAGAAGTACAATTTGTCTTAATGTTCACGTTGTTAGGAGTGGCATTTTGTATCATAGTATTTATTGATTGATACGCCTGTATTCTATTTGCGCTTTGTTGAGCTTGCACTTGTTGTTGCATTAACCTGACTTTCTGGACTTCTAATCCAAACATAGCATCTTGCTCCATGCCAGGAATGCCTGAGGGGCGCTTAAAGGTTAATTCCTGGTATTTCCCTGTTGCTATATATGCCCTGAAGTCATCAACTTTTGCTGTAGCTCCACTAATCCATTCTACCCTGACCCCTCGCAGCATTTTAGAACCATGCTTTACCTCTGGGTAAGAAAAATTATAAATTAAAGTTATGGGGCAGTAACCCATCAGCTTACTACCTTCATACAGTGACGCTCCTGTAGGATCAGAATGATATGTTACGTTTATCTTTCTGGCACAACCAGATGATGAAATAAGTAGAAATAGAATAATGAGCACTGAGAAGGATCTCATTTGTTCTCCTTAATATTGTTTGTCTGGTAGGCCATTTTTAAAGAAAAGCGCTAAAGGTCTAAAGGAGTCAGGTCTGCTCTTGACTCTTCTCTTTGCCTCAAATGAGTAAAAGGCAGACTTGACCCCATGTTTTTTTCAGGCTACGGTCCGGCGACCTTGATGAACCGCCCTATGCGGACCCGCTTGTGGGGTGGTGTGGGGGCTGGGGGAGAAAAACCCCTGGCTATCCGATTATGATTTCTTTATATTATTAATTACTTTGCCAATCTGCTCAATTCCATCAAAAGTACTCGGCAACTTTTCTGGATCTGAAATTATTCCACTGAAAATTAGACTTTCGAATTTCTCTAGTGCCACACCATCTTTCTTTTTAATTTCAGATGAATAATCAGCATAGCTCTGGATGAATTGACACAAGGTTTGCCGTAATTCAATTTGAATAATTTGTGCTTTAACTGAGCGATGGTTAATCAGAATCACTCTAAAGAAATAAATTAGAACAATTTCCAATGCAACTATAGGGAAAAATACAAAAAAACGCTCTATCCCAACAGTGTTTCCTTTGTACATGCCAAAGGTTATTAGCAATATTTCAACGATTAATGGCGCAATTATCAAAGCTCCCATTGCCAGAAGAGAACATAACAGCAAGAATGCTTCTCTTTTCTTTTTTGTAGTTAAATCTGAAAAGCCTTGATACAAACCTACAAAATTAAATCCTATTTCATACTCAGTTAATTTTTCTTTGAGCTTGTCGACTATTGTTCTTTTTGATTCAAGTTCTTTGTCCCATTGTTCCTTTAGTCGATTAGCTTCTTTTATTTTATCTTCAAAATTTTTAAATACGCCTATATTAGCATCGTTAATGAATTCTTTTGCTATGTTTGCAGGCATTACGTAGGATGCATAGATTATCTGTGAACGAATATCACCGTCCATGTCCCCATTGTCTGACTGAATTTTATTTTTTATAGTTCGTAACTCAATTGATAATTCTTTACCTGCTCCAATTAAAAAATCAAACTCGCATAGGAATCTATAAGCGAGGCAGTAAATATGATCGATATCTGAAGGTTTTTTGTGGTCAAAATCTTTTAACCACTGAAGAAATTGGTCTCCAACATGTTTAATATTAAAGCTACAGCGCTTGTCCCAACCTTCCGGTGATTTATACATGTAACCAACTAGTTGTCTGGCTACTTTTAATCGTTTATTTTTTGTTTCATCCTCAACAGTTACTATGTCGGCTTTTTTTATAAAATCAGCTAGGACTTTGGAGTTGTTTTCTTCACCGAAGAACATTATTTCTCCTATTCTTCTTTTAATTCATAACTGAGAAATGAGGGGTCAAGTCTGCCTTTGGCTCATTTGGACGAACAAAAGTCAAGTGCAGACTTGACCCATTCCTCGCAGTAAAAATACTGAGTAACCTACCAACGTCATTTGAAAAACGTCGCTGCTTGGGGTCAGCTGGCTACCATTGTTATATATTTTTTCATTTCTTTTTCGGTGGGTTAACTGGTTTTGCTTCTGATTTTTCTGGTTTATGACCTCCGGTTACCTCACGACCACTAGGCTTATAACATCCTTGACCATGGCTAAAGCCTTCTTTTTCCTTTCTATTATCACTATTATTGTTCTTTTTGCTCATTTCCGTATTCCCCACTATTCATTAATTCAACAGAAACAATTTCTGATGATAAAATTAGTATACCTGCTGTTTGATCAACCGGCCGTTCAAATCCACCATCTTTGTTTAATAACCAATATTCTTCTAAATAAATTTGTTCATCTGCTGGTGCGCTAGAAGCAAAAGAGTTTGGACCATACATGCCTGCTATTTTTTCACCATTTTTTAATGTAACGGTAACCCAATAGGTAAGTCTCTGACCAAAAACAAAGTCCCAAGGCTTTTGAGTTGGGTGTGGTACATGGTTTTGAATAAACTCAAATTGTCGAAGATGCTTCCAACCAAATACTAGAAATAAAGGAAAGACGAACATTACAAAAATATAAAAGAGGATATACAAGTGCGGATTTGATGTGTGTAGCTTTGATGTTTCCACCAAATAGATTGGCCAAAGCAAAATTGCATAATTTAGACAACTGTATGAAATAGCATCAATAATTTGTTTTGACGAATCCGTATATCGTGAAGGAGATAATAGCTCATAAGCCTTGATAGCAATAAAGCCAGGAACAACAAATGCAATGAAAATAATCAACTTGCTTTCGTCCCAGATATTCATTTGTTCCTTATTCGTATGAGATGTTAGGAATTTGTTTTTGTATAACGACGCAAATAACCGGGCGCAAGTGGAGCGCAGCGGAATTTGAGATCCGAGTTAATTTGCATTGTTAGCTGGTTAAACATCTGATGCTTCCACAAAGGACTTTTTACCTCTTGATAAGTGCAGGCCATCTAAGGGTTGGCTTCATCAATTTTCCAATGAGTCTAACTGACGTTGAAAATCATTTACTTTTTCTTCAGTGGCTTTTTCTGGATCAATATATTGAACTCTGCTTAATGCTTGAAAGAGGTAATATAAACCTCCAATAAATCCCACAACCCCAAGGGTTCCAATTAGACCTTGGAAAACAATACCAAAGCATATCCAAATCAATCCTTTGATAAAATATCTGAGTGAAATATATATAAGGGCAACCTGATGAGTAGTAGACAATTCCGTTTGACCATTGCTTGCAGCTAAGATTCCGCGATATTTTAATAATAAGGTTTTTAACTTGCCTTTCTTTATGGCCTTAGAAAATTTAGATGCGAATTCAGTTGCTATAGAAAAAACTTTTTGTCCAAGTCTCAATAGCAGCCAAAAAAGGCCTGAGCCTAAAGCTCCTTGGACAATAATTGGCCATTCGAGAATTTGTTGAATTAATTTTTCCAAACTTATATCCTCCTTCCCAAGAAGCTAAAGTTAAGCTAAGCGGCGCACGTCAGTGCGTCCGAGTGAGCAAAGCTAACGAACTTAAACGATTCGTTAGCCAATTATTTTAATAAGTATTTCGCTACTGATTTAATGATTTTATTTGCACTTTCTGCTTCGGCTTGGGCTATTCGAATTTCACCATTATCCAAATAGGCTTTTTCATGTACCAATTCCTTTCTACATCTTTGAAAGTTGTCAACCATATCAAATAATTCGTCGTCATCAACTCCTAATAATTCTAACTTGGTTCTATATGGCTTGAAATCATTTTTCTTAAATGTTGTTTCATCAAATTCTTTAACAATTTTTATATGCAATAATGCCTCAAGCCAGATTCCAGTGAAGACTATTGAGATCATAGCTTGTTTAAAGCACTTTTGTTCCCAATCAATTTTCTTTACAACTTGACCATTCTCATTTGTAGTTGTATCGGCGCTACTCAATTCTTTCATTTTTTTGAAAGATTCTTCAGCAATTGCACCATATACATGGACATTTGTAATCAATATTTTAACCCTTGGGCTAACTCTAAAATCACCAGGTTACCTGGTGTATTGTTTTGTTATAAGAAGTAGTAATTCATCTTAAATTAACAATAAGAGTCAAAAGCAGACTTGACCCCTCTCTTTCTTTTTTGGTATGCGTTGCTGTTGTGAAGTGTTAGGAAATTACTTATACAGTCTTACCGAATTTATATCAACTATCTCCGCTGGCCCGTTTTTTTTGCTTCCATTCGGTAAATTCAGGAAATCTGTTTTCAAATTCAATTCTGAACCATATTTTCTGCCCAGGTCTCACTTTTTCCATTTGATCAAGCCACACCTGGGCCTCCTCTAAAATCCCTTCTTCGAGTTTGTCGTATTTTGTCTGATAGCCTCCAGAGTTGTCTTCTGAGGTATTTGAGATGTCGAATACGTTATCGCCATGGATAAGCTCGTCCAATGTTTTCCCAAAACAGTCTGCTATTTGTTTAAGGAGGTGTGTTTTTGGGTTTGCGTCTATTTTGAGGTTTCTCCGGAGAGTGTTTGGGTCAGTTCCTATCTCTTCTGATAGCCACGCAAAAGATTTATCTCCAAGTAATCTTTCTACTCGTTTCCCTATGTCCGATAACCCTTTGATTTTTCTAGGCATTGTAAATATCTTATTTTGATAACGTCTTTTGTGATGTTTTTCTATTGCAAAGCGTCACTAAAGACGCTAACATTTAGGCATGAACGGATACGAAATCAGACACTACATGTCACAAAACAACGTCAAGGTTAAAGATTTGGCCGATATGTTTGGGTTGAAACTCCCAAGTATATCGGCGGTTATCCACGGAAAGCGGTCAACAAAATACATTCAGCAGGCCATTGCCGACGCAATAAAAATGCCTGTCTCTAATGTGTTTCCAGATGCCAAGTAAAAGAGGAGCAAAAATGGAAATTACAGCATGGCGTAACTTCATAGAAGATGTCCTCAATCCAATGACGTTGGAAGAGTTTAGCAGATCAATTCATCTTTCCGCAGGCAGCTGCAATGTCAGCTTCTGCCATCAGGCCGCCCTCGACAAGCCAGCGGCGAACACCGGGGAGTTCACTTCTAAGTGAGGACAGAAGTGCAGTGGCGGCGTCATCTGATAATTCGTCGTCTATTTTTGTTTTGCTGGGGATTTGGCTGAAGATAGCATCGGAAATGCTTCTTACTTCATCAACTGGTTTGCCGCTGGCTTCACTGAGAATTGTAACGATTACATCTCTGTTAGTCATGTGATTACACGCTGTTGAGGTTTCCCGCCCTCTGGACGCAAAAAAGGCATTGTTTGGCTGTCACCAATAATGCTACAGGGGGCGGGATCTTTTTGCAAGTAATCACCTGTAACAAGGCAAGTTTTTTGATACTGACTCAAGTTAACCATAACAATCAAAGAGAGGGAAGTTGTGATACGCCGCGAATTAAAACCGGGTAGAGACTATGAGGTTATGGATGATGTGCTCAAACGTGGTGATGCTAAAGAGCTGGCCAGGCAGTTATCATGCTCACCTCAATTAATCCGTTCCTGGTGTCGTGCTCCTGAAACAGCCGATGATTTCTCCACTGGCAAGTTCGGTCCTCTTGCCAGGCTTCGTACGCTTATTGCCATGGTCAAGGATGATGATGGTATCCCTGATCGTGCATTTCCAATTGGTCAATATATAGCCCGTCAACTTGGTGGAGTCTTTGTTCCGTTGCCACTCATGTGCAACGGCGGAGACTCTGAGCTGATGAACAGGGTATCAGATGTTCTGAAGGAAACAGCCCAGGCAATTGAAGAGGTTCGTGCTGCCTGGTGTGAGAAGTCCCCTGGGAAAATCGACCAGAACGAGGGTCTTGTCTGTCGCAATGAGATCGATGAGGCCATAGGAGCAATGGTCCAGCTACGGAATTGGCTGGATGAAAAGGAAAACAAATCTTGATGGGTGCAGCAATGGCTAAAGATAAAACAGACGATCCACGCCCAGGCTATGAGTATTGCAGCAAGGTTATGTTCCCTTTCCTTATTAGGCTAAGAAAACATATTGATATCATCAAACAACGCTTGGCCGATGGTGAGAAGTTGGAAGATATTCACGCCGATATGCGCGGTAAGTTGAGATGAGAAAGAAACTAAAATCAACTGACTTCATATCTGGAATGATATTCGGATCATGTATTGTCTGCATGATTTTATGCATCTTCATTGTCTTGGCTGATGTAGCAACAGAACAAGCATCCAGTCCAGTTCCATACGCAATACGTCATGCCACACCTTACACCTATCCTTCCCATATCTCTGATAGCAGGAGCACATCCATTGTCAGCATGAGCTATGGGCAACCAGATTACATGCAGGAGGAGCCGGTACGATGAGTGCAGATTCTGAAACAATAGGCAAACTTGCTGAAATTAACAGCAGTCTTTCTGGTACTGCCATGTCTGTGCAGAGACGTACTGTGTTGCTGCGCCAGGCTGTCGGATATCTAATAGATGCAGCAGAACCGCATGGTGATGGTGATTACATAGTTCCTGGAGATTCTATTGAGGACCTGCGAGAGTTGCTAACTGGCTGCCGTGGTGATGCGATATGAAAGATAACGTTAAATACATCTGTAGCAAATGTAGAAACGAAATAGACAGGGATGATGCCGAGCGTGTTGGCCTGGTGTTCTATTGTTCTGGATGCATCAAATTGCATTTAGATGATGGTGATGATGATGTCGACTTGCAAGCACTTGTTGGTAATGCCGGTGCATCATGTTGATTCGCTTTTTTCCCCTTGCCCTCCTGCTCCCCCTTGCCCCCCTGCGTGACGTGTCCGAGCAGGATAATTACCTCATAAAAACAGCATCTTGTGCCATCAAGACCAATAAGGCCACGGGTCCTCCTGGGTGGTCAAATACAATACGGTTCGGTCTACCGCGCCATTTGGTCGGCTGTGATTTTTTTATTTGGATGGCAAATTGGCAAAGTTGGAACGATCTGAAATTTAATAAGAAAAATTGATATGAGTGACGACGATATAGCGAAACAAGTGCAGGATCGGGCTGATGAATTGCTCGGGGAAGATGTTCCGGAAGAGCTGGATCCTGATTTTGTCCGTGAATGTATAGCAAGCAATGTTCGTGGCGACGGTTGTTTGTATGCCACGATCAATCGTGATAGGTGCCTGCGGAATAATACTCCTCCAAAGGATAAGGAGTGGTACTGGTGGAACGGGCATGTCTGGGAAAAAGATAATTTTGAAAAAACGAAAAACGCTGTTGAGCTCTGTGCCCTGGAGTACAAAAAAATTTCTGATTCCCTCGCCAAGGAAATAGAGGAAGAGGGTATTGAGGACAAGACGCACGCTGACTATTGGAAAGTGACCTATAAAAAAAAGGTAGACTCCAGGGTAGACAGGTTGCGAGGCCCTGGAGCAGAGCAGGCCATGAACTGGGCGACTGTGGTTGACCCATCTATGGCCTGCCTTGAGGAAGATTTTGATAATCACCCGTGGCTGCTTCCTGCGCCTAACGGAGTGATTGATCTTCGCACCAGAGCTCTCATCAGGGGAAATCCAAGTGACAGGCTCACCAGATCAATCAAAGTGGAATATGACCCACGCGCTGAGTATGACCTCTGGGTAAAAACAGTGGAGGAAGTTTGTGGCGGAGATAAAGAGGTGGCCGCTTTCCTGAAGCGCTCCTTTGGGTATGCAATTACCGGATTCAGCCATGAGCAGTATATTTGGGTATTCACTGGCCCAGGTCGAAACGGCAAGGGTGTTCTCTTTAATACGATCAGCCAGGTGATGGGACCTTATTACCATGAGATAAACCGTGGAATGATCCTGGAACAACGAAACGAGCCTCCACCAAACGCTGCTTCAGAGCATAAATACAGCCTATTCCGCAAACGTATCATTGTCGGTGCCGAGACAAATAAGGGGCAAATGATTGATGCCGGTGCGGTTAAGGGCCTGACAGGTGAGGATATTATCAACTGCAGGCGTAATTTCATGGGGGAAATAAATTTTTTACCAAGCCATACCCTCTTCCTCCACACAAATCATACCCCATACGGTCTGACCAAAGATTTCTCCCTGATCAAACGGCTGTGGAAAATAGAATTCCCCAACATGTACGTCGACGATGTTGAGGCAGAAAAAAAGAAATATCCCGCTAAAGCAGAGATGTTTAAACAGAAAGATGGTGACCTGAAGAAAAAACTACAGGGACAGCTGCCTGGGGTACTGCGTTGGCTGGTTGAGGGGTGTGCCGAATGGCAGGAACGTGGCCTGGATCCCCCGCAATCAATCAAGGATGCTGTCGCAAAATTGGCAGATGAGGAAGATTACGTTGGTGCATTCCTCAAAGACTGCCTGACCAACCATGACGATCAGCCGGACCTGCGCCTCTCATGCAAGGATATGTACAAAGTGTTCCAGTGGTGGCGCAGTCAAAATATCGATATTAACGAAAAGAAAATACCGGCAATGAAGACGATCAATAAGGAGATCCGTGAGCGTGGCCACCTGGTCGAAAAAATAGGTGGTGTCACCTACATTTTCGGCCATTCAATCAACCCGGATGTGATGATTGCTGTGCAAAAATACGACCCAAATGAGCGTTAAGTCCTGAAGTCCTGATCTACTCCTGCATAAGTCATGCGGATAACGTTTCGGGATAATTAACAAAAAATCGAAATCAGGAGTAAAGGACTAAAAGACGCGCGTCACGCATGAGACTAAATAAACACCAAACTACGTTTTCTTCTTATGCATTACACATACATTTTTAATCATTTAATCATGATAATAAAATAATATGTTTAAAAACAAATAGTTAAAACCAGGACTTGGCTAGGACTTAACCAAGACTTCAGGACTTGATAAAAAATCAGGACTGAATGGCCATAAAAAGAGAAAAACGAACCATGAATCACATCCTGAAAGAGATAGCCTCCAAATACAATCTCAAGCGCAAGTCCGGTCGCTGGGCTGGACCATGTCCGAAGTGCAACGGTTCATCCAAGTCCGACAAATTCACCATCAAGGATGACGGCGGCTACAAGTGTTATAGCTGCGATTTCAAGGGCGATATCATCACCTGGCTGCGAGAAATGGAGGGGATGAGTTGTCCGGAGGCATTTCAGGAGGCAGAGCTGGACTGTACCCGCACCAGCTGTCCGGTTTATGGAAAATGCAGGATGGGAGACGGCAGCGGCAGCACTGCACCGAGAAGAAGGAAAGCCTTGAGCCCGCTTCCCCCCTCTGAGAAAAACAGTCTTCCGGTTGCAGATCCATCTGATCCACATCCAGCCTGGGCCACCTGGGCATCCACCCAGGTGGAAAAAGGGATGGAAAAAATAAAAAAGCAACCGGCTGTCCTTAATTGGCTGGCCGAGCGTGGCCTTGATGCAATCGCAATTGCCCGCTTCCGCATCGGCTGGCTTGATCATGATCAGCGTGTCGACCGTGAATCTCTGCAGCTGCCCATCAAGGAAGATGGGAAAACAAAATTATGGGTACCGGGAGGCTTGCTTATTCAGATTCCATCTCCAGGTGGAGCTGTGAACAGAATCCGTGTCCGACGCACTAAACAGGCCAGGGAGAAGTTTCTCCATGATCTGAAATATCTCTGGATCCAGGGCAGCGGTACCAGGCCACTGATTATCAGGCCTGCAGCTGGCGAAAAGTATAGAGGGGTGGTCGTCATCGAGACTGAGTTGGATGCCTTTGCCATTGCTGCAGCGCACCATCAGGTGATGGTGATTGGTATCGGTACGGTGCTGGGACCACTGCCACCAGAAGTGCTTGAGGAGATAGCGTCCCTGGCCACCATCCTTGTTGCCCTGGATGCTGATCCTAAAAAAGCAGGGAAACAAGGTCCTGGTCCTGCAGCTGCCGCCACATGGCTTGGTCAATTCAGGCATGCACGTTACTGGCCGGTCCCTACAGGGAAGGATCCTGGGGAATATGCCGCAGCCGGCGGCTCTCTTTTTGACTGGATCGAGGCAGGGCTTATCCCGGAGCTTACCTCTCCACCACCACCACCATCATCGTCCCAGGACTTGCCTGTTTCTCCTGATTGTCATCAAAAGGGGGGGGCGGGGTGTGAAGAAATATCTCCTGAAAACAATATGAATGGGGAATCGCGAATAATAACCTTGAAAGATGGGCGGGAATTCCATGTTACCGAAAACCAAGAACTGTGGAAACAGCTGGTTGCAGAAGGAAAAACGGTCTTTTCCGAGAACGAACTCATCCGGCTGCAGGCTGCCTGTGCAGAATGTGATGCTGATGGTGCCGAGAGTTTGGCAAACGCAACCCTCGACCTCAAGGCTGTTTTTTCAGGCGCATACATCAAGCGCGGTGGCAAGAAAATTGACCATTACGGATACCAGCTGGAAGAGTATCCGCCTTCTGAGCCTCCTGAATAATCGTATGGGAATGGCCCACCCCGGACGGGCAAGTCTGCATGGTGCAGGCGGTTGCGCAAATCTGATAAGTGAACGTAGTGGAAAAACGAATGAGACATAACCAGAGAAGAAAAATGCTACTCGAAAGGCAAGGTGAGTTGACGAGCTGCGCTTCTGTGTTCAATGATCTTGGTGACCTCGTATTCGTTGTTCAGCTTGGTTCCTGTAATTTTGGTACGTTTAATAAGCTGTACTTTCAGCAGATCGCCCATGGTGAAGCTGACCTGGTTGTGATGCACTTTGGTAAGGAATCCTTTGTCTGTGATTGTAGCGTAAAAGGTGCCGGACCCGTCAGAAAAACGCCATTTATTGTCTTCTTTGAAGCTCAGCGCTTGGATGGAGAGAGTGGTAGTTGTCTCCTGTTCTTCTATCTCTTCGGTTTCATCTTCCGGGGCAGTGAAATATGCAGCTTCTTTCTGTTGAATAATTGTGCACTCTTCGTCTACCGAGCCTATTCGAAGCCCTGTAATACCAGGTGTATTCAGGGGGTTGATGACGTTTTCGGTCTCTGCTCTGACTTTCAAGTCGGTATAAAGGTCAAGAACGGGTTTGGTTATTTCAAGGACCTGGCCATCTTTGAAGTACAATTGAAAATCGCCGTTCTCCAGCTTCTTGGCTTTGATTGGTTTTTGGCCCTGACTCTTTCTCAGCAGGTGAATCAGCCCTTTAGTACCACCACCAGCGAATCCCAGCATGGTCAGGATGTTGATAGCAGCTGTCACCTGGTCACCGGTGAACATACTCATCACCTGGGTGGTTATGGATTGGTCAAGGTTGAAAAGGATACCGAAAGAGCCGTCTTCAAATGCTTTGACATTTACAGAAACGCTGGCCTTTCCCCCGTTAAGTACTCTGTTGCTTTCTTCCAGCAAACTACCTACGGCCATAAGGGCAGGGGCAAGATCACGGACATTCATCTTGCCGTTTTCCAGGGCTGGGCCACAGTAAAAAAGTTTGAATTCAGTGTTGCTCATTCGACTATCTCCTTGTTTTTTCGATTAGTTACAGTAGCAAAAAAGGCAACTTCTTTCAATACATTCTTCTGTGTTGTTTCCTGTTCTGAGCAAAAAATAAAACTATGACTTCAACTATTACGGACTGGTCAGACTTTTCCGACACCAGCAGCAAAGCAGAAGTGCTCAGGCATTTGCAGGCCATGGGCTACGACATCACCCAGCGTACCTTTTACCGTCATTGTGAGCAGGGCAAGCTGCACAAATCCACAAACAACATCTACACAGTGCGCCTGGTGCAGCAGTATGTGAAGTCGGTTGCTCTTTACCGCCCGGGGACAGCTCCGGGGGAGGGATCAAATGTTGAAGATCTGGCTGCGGAGAAGCTTAAAAAAGAAATTAAGAAGTTAGATGAAGGTGGTCGCCGGGAAGAGCTGAAACGGAAAAAAGAAGAGGGGCTGCTCATAGAACGTCCCGCCCTTTATCTGGAGCTGGCTGCTCGGGCCGTTGCCTTGGATACTGGTTTTAGGCAGATGGTGCATATGGAGTCATCGTCGTTGATCGTTGCGGTTAAGGGCGACATAAACAGGCAGCGTGATCTGGAGGATATGCTGTTGCAGGCGTGGAACAATCTCCTGGACAGTTACGCCACAAAAGATGAATTCGAGGTCCTCTTCGAGGACGATAATATTATGGAGGATGGTTGATATGGGAATGGGAAGCGCAACATCAGATAGGCTGATCGTCATGAATAAAAAAGAGTTGGCTGATCATGTGAAAAAGCTGGACAGGCTGCAGAAGAAACTGACAAGCGAAGCGCATATCGAGAAAGTAAATGCGTTTATCCCTGCTGCAGAACGGTTTGCTCGGGAAAATGGTGGCACCTCTGCCGAGCGGTCTAAGTTATTTGTGCAGGAGATGAACCGGCTTACCAGTGAAGCTGGGTTGCGGTGCGTGTGAGTAGTTTTGTTAAACAGGAGATTGCATGGGAAAAGTAGCATTAAGATAGACCAGCCAGTTGCCCGACCGCCCTCTCACAGATCCCTGCGTGCGGTTTTCCCGCACAGGGCTCCTCAGTATTGTTCGCTTCGTACAAGCGCAAAGGTTATTCCCAATATCCAATAATCCGGGGACGCGG